>JAJYDW010000043.1 GCA_021790385.1 Planctomycetota bacterium | reverse complement strand
CCCGCGCCCGTACTGCGCCCAAACACCGTCCCATCGGAGCCTTAAAATGTATGAAAATCTTGATAACCTTGATAATGTTGATAATCTTCCCCCAACCGTTTGCTCATTCGTGCCTTCGCTTCCTCGTGTTTAAAACTGACCGTTCTCTGCGCCTTCCCTGCCCCCGCGGCAAATACGTATCTCACGTCTCCCGACTCCCGTCTCGCAGGCCTCAGCCCGCGCCCCGTCCTTTGTGATCCCTTCGTGGTTCAATCCTACGATCGTTTTTGTGCAAGCAGCACGGATAAAGCTGATTCTGATTATTGCGCCGGGCGGGAGTCGAACCCACAACCTTTGGCTTCGGAGGCCAACGCTCTATCCAATTGAGCTACCAGCGCGAGCGTTTACACATGCTAACAGAAGTTGCGAATTTCGTCCAAATGTCGCCGCTTGCTTCTTTTCCTTTTGTGGAGTGGGCGGGTAGAATTCCAGAGCGTGTTTTTTAGGAGTATACAACAAGCATGAAAACGCATCGTGTAGGTATTATCATGAATGGCGTCACCGGACGCATGGGGGCCAATCAGCACCTGGCCAGATCGATCGTGGCCATCATCAAGCAGGGCGGCATTAAAGTTAATGATTCAGAAACCATCATGCCGGATCCTGTTCTGGTGGGCCGAAATGCGGCCAAACTGGAACAACTGGCGGGGCAACATGGCTTAAAGGCCTGGACTACGGACTTACCAGCAGTCCTGAAAAATTCCGATTACAGTGTTTACTTTGATGCCCAAACTACGGATCGCCGGTTCATGGCAACCAAGCAGGCCATTGCCGCCGACAAGCATATTTATTGTGAAAAACCCGTGGCCACCAATTCGCGGGAGGCGTTGGAATTATTTCGCCTTGCGAATCGCAAGGGAGTGAAAAACGGTGTGGTACAAGATAAACTTTTTTTGCCAGGTATGTTAAAACTCAAGCAATTGCTGGATACCGGCTTTTTCGGAAAAATTCTTTCGGTGAGAGGTGAATTCGGTTACTGGGTTTTTGACGGCGGAGCCATTGCCGCTCAACGGCCGAGCTGGAACTACCGCAAGGAAGATGGCGGCGGAATTATTCTGGATATGCTTTGTCATTGGCGTTATCTCATTGATAATTTATTCGGGCCGGTCGCGGCGGTGTCCTGTCTGGGAGCAACGCATCTGCCGCAGCGCTTTGATGAAGCCGGTAAGGCCTATAAGTGTACGGCGGATGACGCTGCGTATGCCACGTTTGAATTGGCTAACGGCGTGATTTGCCAGTTTAACAGTTCCTGGACCGTGCGCGTACGGCGTGATGATCTGTTGACTCTTCAGGTAGATGGCACTCAAGGGTCTGCGGTTGCCGGACTGCGTCATTGCGTCATTCAGCAGATGAACAGCACTCCCCGGGCGGTGTGGAACCCGGATATAGACAGTCCATTGAATCATTTTAACAGTTGGTCGGACGTGCCGGCGCAGCGGACTTTTGATAATGCCTTCAAATATCAGTGGGAGTTGTTTTTAAGGCACGTGGTTCTAGATGAACCATTTCGGTGGAGTTTGCTGGAAGGAGCCAAAGGTGTGCAACTGGCGGAGGCCGGCTTGGAAAGCTGGCGCAAGCGGGCATGGGTGAAACTGCAGGCCGTCAAAGCTTAGCCGCCGGGAATGGTCTGTGATCTGTCCTGCGGGTTTGGTTTATTGATGGGTAACTATATAGTGCGGCCTGGTTGTACCGCCGGAGAAAATCATATGAAGATTATTCGCTTTCTGGATTCGGTCGGGCATACGCAACAGGGCGTGCTGGAAGCGGATGGAACTGCTTTGCGGATAGAAGGCGATATCTGCGGCAACTATACCGTTACGCGGCAGAAAACGGCCATTAAAAAATTGCTCGCTCCCATTGTGCCGCGAGCAATTATTTGTGTTGGGTTAAATTATCGCAGACATGCTGCGGAGACAGGGGCCAAAATTCCGGAGTTTCCGGTGGTATTTTTCAAAAATCCAGGGGCCTTGCAAAATCCGAATGACCCGGTGCAAATACCCCGTCATCTGGCCAGCACGCAAGTGGATTTTGAGTGCGAACTGGCGGTGGTCATCGGCAAGCCGGCCAAGAATGTTCCCGCGGCCAAGGCCCTGGATTACGTGCTTGGTTACACCATTGCCAACGATGTTTCGGCCCGCGACTGGCAGAAGCAATGGGGCGGGTCGCAATGGTGCCGGGGAAAAAGTTTTGACACGTTCTGCCCACTGGGACCGGCAATTGTTACGCCACAGGCCATTGCCAACCCCAACCACCTGGCGCTGAGAATTACGGTGAATGGCCGGGTCATGCAAAGTTCCAATACCGAAGACATGATTTTTTCAGTGGGAAAAATCATTGAATTTCTCAGCGGCTCAACCACACTTTTGGCGGGTACGGTTATTCTTACCGGCACCCCGGAAGGCGTGGGCATGGCCCGTAATCCGCCGGTGTGGCTGGCGGCTGGAGATCACATGGTGGCGGCCATTGAAGGCATCGGCGAGCTGGCCAATCCGGTGGTGGAAGAAAGAGTGGGTGGCGGATGATTGCCGCTCTGGTAACGGACATGATATTTCGCTCTCGGATTACGGCAACAGCCGGGGCTGCGCAAGTTACCGTGCGAGTCGTAGGTCAATTGGAGGGCTTGGCCGGGCTGCTAGCGCAAGGAGGCTTGACGCTGCTGATTGTGGATATGGAGGGGCCCGATGCGCAGGCGGCCGTTCGATTGGCGGCAGATACGGTACCCCGGCCGCGCATTGTGGCGTATTTTCCGCATATTCAAACTGCTCTTTCCCAGAGGGCCAAAGATGCCGGTGCCGATACCGTGCTGCCGAGATCAGTTTTTGTCCAGCAGTTGCCGGAATTATTGATGTCTTTTGGCCAAGCGTCTGTTGTGAAAAAATGAGAAACAGTCACCATGCGTCACGGTAACCATCGGTGGTATTTTTTGGTCTATATTGTAGCGGTGCGGCGGCCAGCCGCCGTGGGAGAGCACCAATGAGCCTGACCTTGGGCCTGGAGACGACTTGCGACGAAACCTCCGCGGCGGTGGTGGCCGATGGTGTGCGGGTTTGCTCCACCGTGGTGCGGTCGCAAATTGACCTGCATGCCAAATATGGTGGGGTGGTGCCGGAAATTGCAGCGCGGGCCCATTTGGAAATACTCAACGCGGTGATCTCCCGGGCCATGGAAGAGGCGGGTGTTACAGCGGAACAACTCAATGGGGTGGGGGTGGCCAATTGTCCGGGGTTGATTGGTTGTCTGCTGGTGGGAGTGGCCGCGGCCAAAGCTCTGGCGTTTGCGTGGGAAAAACCGCTGGTGGGTGTAAATCATGTGCATGCCCATCTTTACGCCACAAGGCTACAGCAGGGCACGGATATTGACGTGCGGCCGCCGACGGATATGTGGCCCGCGCTGGGCCTGGTTATTTCCGGTGGTCATACGTCCATGTATTGGATGGATGGCTTTACGCAAGTTCGACGGATTGGCGCTACTATTGATGATGCTGTGGGTGAAGCGTTTGATAAAGTCGCGCAGATTTTACAACTGGGGTACCCAGGCGGACCGCTGGTAGAACAACTAGCCCAGCGCGGCAATCCGGGGGCGATTCAATTTCCCAAAAGTTTGCTGGGCCGGGACTCACTGGATTTTTCCTTCAGTGGACTCAAAACCGCGGTGCTGTATCACGTTAACGGCAATAAGGGTATACAGCATGATGCTTCATCGCTAAGTCCGCAGGAACTTGCTGATGTGGCGGCATCATTTCAACGCGCGGCCGCAGACGTATTGGCGGCCAAGTGCCGCCGGGCGTTGGATCGTCAGTCCGCCAAATCGTTGCTGGTAGGCGGTGGTGTATCAGCCAATAAAGCAATTCGCAGTAAACTATTGGACCTGGGCCGGGAAATGGGGCTGCAGGTTTTATTGCCGGCACCGGAATATTGCACGGATAATGCGGCCATGATCGCTGGTTTGGCCGCACACGAGTTGCAATTGGGCCATCAACATGGCCTGAACTTGCCTGTACTGGCCACGGTATAGCGGCGGCTGACTGGATCTCTGGCATACTATTCAATGGAATGAGCGTCCAAGGCCCGATGTTGTGGAAAGAAGAAGCCTCGTGAGGGTTACATTTCTTCCAGCACGCCAATGCCCAGCAGATCGTTTAAGCCGAGGTGCAGGATGGTAGCGGTGAGTTCGCAGAGTATCAGGCGGCTGGTGCGAAGATCAGCATCTGGAGCTTTTACCACCGGACAGGCTTCGTAAAACGCCGAAAATGCACTGCACAACGAATACAAATAGTTGCATAGGTGATGGGGTTTCAATTCCCGCTCCACCGATTCCACCGCTGCCGGAAATTGCAGCAGTTTGCGGGCCAGGACCATTTCCTGGGGCGTTTCCAGCTTGATGTCACCATGCGGGGTTAATTCTGTGGGCCGCAGATCGGCCTTGCGGAATATGCTGCGGATTCGAGCGTAACTGTATTGCAGATAGGGTCCTGTGTTTCCTTCCAGCGCCAACATGCGCGGCCAGGAAAATGCGTAATCGGTGGTGCGATCCTGCTTAAGATCCGCGTATTTTACGGCTCCAATACCCACCGCCAGCGAACCATCCGACCGGGCCTGGGCGGAAAGGTCCGGATTTTTTTCCAGCATAACGGCGGATGCCCGGTCCACGGCTTCCGTCAGCAGTTCGCGCAGCTTCACGGATTCTCCAGACCGGGTTTTGAACGGCTTGCCGTCTTCACCCAGAATGGACCCGAAGGTGGCGTGATCCAGCCGCACGGACTTATGGCTTTGCGGGTTGATGTCCCATCGGGCGGCTCGTACTGCGTCAAAGACCATGGCAAAATGCTGCGTCTGGCGGGCATCGGTAACATAAATAATCCGATCGGCATGCCAGTCCTGCTGCAGCGGGGTTTGATCCTCCGGCGCAGTTTTATTCTCAATGATTCGAAAATAGAGTGCCGCCAGATCGGTGGTGGCATAAAGATAAGCCCCATCGCCTTTTTGAATAATCAACGGAAGAGGCGCTTTGTCTTTGTCTACGTAGCCGGGAAGAAAGATACACGTAGCTCCCTGAGATTCAGCCACAAATGCTCTGGCTATCGGCGTGGTGCTGGACGCCTCCATTGCCCGCTGTATGCCTTCCGCGGCAGCCAGTGCCCCCCGGGCTTCGTCGACATCTCTCGCAGGCACACCGGTAAAATCAACCGGGCCTCGCTGGTGAGCATCGGCAGAAAACACCTCTGCAATACCCGTGGCTGGGCCGTCGCCGCCATAGCTCAAAGCATATCTTAATCGCTCTACCACCGAGGAGAGGCGATCGTGGTAAAAACTTTCGCCGCGTTCATCGGCATCGGTGAGTTGTACGCCCAACAAGGCAAAAAGCTCACGCGCGTGCCGCCGGCTTTCATCCACAATCCAGTGCCAAAGCACAGTAGCCTGGGGGTCTTGATGTTGCAGGGACACCACCGCCTGTCGAGCCTGACGCGAAAACTCGGGGTCGGTCTTATCCCGCAATGCAGCCTCTTTGTAGTAGGTATCAAGATCGGCGATCTGCGGTTTGGTTGGGGCGGAATCATCTGCTTTGAGCTGGAGATCCTGGGCATGGCGAATCAACATGCCAAACTGGGTGCCAAAATCCCCCACATGATTCTGGCGAACCACAGTATGGCCGAGAAATTTGAGCGTTCGGCTGATGGCATCGCCCAAAATGGCGCTGCGTAAATGGCCGACATGCATTTCCTTGGCGATGTTCGGGCCCGCGTAATCCACCACCACTGTCTGGGGCTGCGGGACCAGATCTACCCCGCCGCGGACTTTTTCCGCAGCATCACAAAAAAACCTGGTCAGACGATGGGCCACCCATTCCGGTTTGAGCCGCAGGTTAATAAAACCGGGGCCGGCAACCGCCGGCGGTTGGCATACGTCGGAAATATCAAGATGGGCGATTATTTTTTCCGCTACCGCCCGCGGGGGCAATCCCAGTTGTTTACCCAAGGCCATAGCGGCATTGCACTGATAATCGGCAAACTTTTCGTCCCCTTCTTTAATCATGGGGTCGTTGGCAAACTCGGATCCAAAAGCCAGACCCAGGGCCGTTGCAAAGCGTTGTCGCAAAATGGAATCAATGGAAATCAACGCGATTTCCTCCGCAAGGCCGGTTTTTTATTCGTGGCAGCGCGCTTTACCGTACGGGGTGAGGATGTTGTGCCTGGCCGGCTCACCGTGGCTGCTTTGGTGCGACTTTTCAAAGGTTTGCTGCTATCTGTTGAAACGCGGCGAGTTTTTCGGGTGACCGACTTTGACCGGGGTGCTTTAGCTCCGGCTTTGCCGACTGCCTTTTTTGACTTCGGTCCGGCTTGACGGGATTTATTTTTGACAGGAGTTTTTTTCTTCGGCCTGGCCGTGACGGACCGCCGTTTTGTCCGCGGCTTGCGAGGCTCAGACAGGTCGGCGGGGCTGGAAATTTCTTCGACTTGAGCGATAACTTCGATGGCCGCTTCCTCCATGATCTCGCCAGTTTCGGAGACCTTGGGGGCGTGAGCTTCCGGAGCCTGTGTGGCGTTGGCCGGGGAGATGGCTGCATCAGTGGTAACTGCGGCACTGACACTTGCCGTGGGCATGGTCGCCACGGTCGGCCGGGTGTTCATGTCGGCGAGAGCCTGATCGTGCGGCTGAGCCAGGGCTTGCCAGTTGATCCGCGGGCAGCCATCCCAGAGGGTTTCCAGATCATAAAAGGCTCTGCTGGATTCATTGAAGATGTGGGCTACCACCCCGACAAAATCAAGTAGTATCCAATTCGCGGATTCATCTCCGCTGCGGCGAAATGGCTTAAAGCCGCACTGCGTCCCATGGTCCGCAAGTTCATCACCGACGGTCCGCATTTGCCGGTCTGAGGTACCGGTAGCCAGAACAAAAAATTCCGTTACCGGCGAGCGTCCGCGCATATCCAGTACGACCACATCGCGGCATCGGGTTTGCGACGCCATAACGGCCAGACTGACGGCCAAGTCCTGCGTACTCATTGATTGTGAATTCATCCGTTGCTCCAATTTGTGAAATAAGCGCGGCCTGGCGGGCATTACTCATAAGCCCGGACACGCCAGCCTCGTCCAGGCGGACTGCTGTATAGTTTCGTCGAAAATAGCAAGGTAATCCAGCAATGTTGTTACCATTGAGCGTTTCGTATCCGTTTGATGCGGCTGTGCATCTTTTTGGATTCAAGTCTGCGCTGCTGGCTGCCGCGCGTGGGTCGGGTATTCCGTCGCTGGATGGGTTCTACCTGGGCTGAAAGTACCAGTCCCCGCAAACGGGCCAGGCAAGCGGTGCGATTGGCCTCCTGTGTGCGCTGGCGTTCGCTGATGAGCAGAATATCACCATTAGCGGTCAACCGCCGTCCAGCCAGCTTGGCTAATCGTCTACGGGCTGTGTCAGATAAGCCATGAATAGCCCGCGCATTGACGCGAAGTTCAGTTTTGGTGTTAACTTTATTGACGTTTTGTCCGCCCGGGCCGCTCGATCGGCAAAAAGCAAAGCGCAATTCCGATCGGTCGGTCCAGATTCCGGGAGCCAGTCTAATGCCGGGCAGATTGTTTTCATTAGCAAACATAATGTGATTATATCATAGACTAAATTAAGTGCGTGGCCTGGGGATTCCATGGTGCTCGTGCTCGAAACTTTCAATCTACGCCATTATAATAAAAACACTGCGGCGGTGGATTGGCCACTGGGCTGGTGACTCCGTCGCCGGGGCGCTGGCTTGAGGATGCCGGAGCGTCGTTTGGCTACCGTGGAACCGTTGGCGGCCTGTTTTGGTACCCGCGCCTACTGGAAGTTTATACCTTGCCTGAAAATAAATATGACTTCAGGACGAGCCGGTCTTCTGAGGATCCCGTGGTGTATCTGGTGGGGGCGGGGCCTGGTGATCCGGGATTGATGACGCAAAATGGCGTTGCTGCGTTGCGGCGTGCGGCCGTGGTCATTTATGATGCGCTGGCGAATCCGGCCCTGCTGGATTTATGCCCGGAAGATTGTGAACGGATTTTTGTTGGAAAATCGGCGACTCATCATACGCTAACGCAGGATCGCATTAACGATTTGCTGGTCGAGCAGGCGCAGAAAATTTTATCCCAGTACGGACCTGGCCAGCGGGTGGTGGTGCGTCTGAAGGGCGGGGACCCTTATATTTTCGGGCGGGGCGGGGAAGAGGGGCAATATCTGGCGGCAGCAGGAATTGCTTTTGCGGTTATTCCAGGGATTACTTCTGGCTTGGCCGGCCCGGCGTATGCGGGTATTCCCGTTACGCATCGGGAACTCACCAGTACGGTAACCCTGATCACAGGGCACGAGCAGGAAAAGGCGGGAGGCTGGACGGAAGAAGCCACGCCGCGGGTGAATTATAAGGCGATGGCGTCGCTGGGAGGGACGTTGGTGTTCTACATGGGTGTTAAAAACCTGCCGGAAATCTGTGAATCATTGATGGAACATGGACTGTCGGGTCAAACGCCCGCGGCAGTTATTCGCCAGGCTACGCTGCCACAGCAGCAGGTGGTTGTGGGTGTGGTTGCGGATATTGCCCAGTTGGCCCGGGAGGCAGGCATTAAGCCTCCCGCGATTACCATTATCGGTCAAGTGGTGAACCTGCGGGATACACTTAACTGGTTTGAGAGCAGGCCGCTGTTTGGCATAACCGTGTTGGTAACGCGTACTCGGCAGCAGGCGGGGGCGCTAACCTCGCAATTGACCCAGCTTGGGGCCAGAGTGTTGGAAGCGCCAACAATTGAAATTGTGGAATCGCAAGACAAAGCTGGAGTTGACGCGGCATTAAAGAATATAGCCACCATGGATTGTGTGGTGTTCACCAGCTCCAATGGGGTGGAAGCGGCGTGGAACCGGCTGCGTATCTTGGGGCTTGACAGCCGGGCGTTGCCCGCAAAGGTGGCGGCGGTGGGTACCGCTACGGCTGCGGCACTGGAGCGCATTGGTATTATGGCAGACATTCTGCCGGAAGAATTTATTGGCGAAAAACTCGGTATTGGCCTGCGGCAGCATTTCGGGACCGATGGACTGGCGGGTTGCAAAGTGTTATTGCTGCGGGCGGATATTGCCCGCCCGGTCTTGAAAGAACAATTGGAGCAGGCGGGGGCCAAAGTTACGGATGTGCCGATCTATCAGACCCGAGCCCCGGCGGCATTGCCCGCCGAGGTACTCACGGCGCTGGCGGCAGGTGAAATCCAGTGGATTACGTTTACCAGTGCATCGACGGCTCGCAATTTACACGCGCTGCTGCCGGACCATATCCGGCCGATGGTTCGCGCGGTCAGGCGTTTATCTATCGGGCCGATTACCAGTGCGGCTCTGCATGAATTGGACTGGCCGCCGACGGTGGAAGCGGCGCGACATGATATTGTCGGCATGATACAGGCCCTATTGGTGGCGATAGAGCGTTAAAGGTAGCGGCCTACGGCCCAATTATGGTGAGTGTGTTGTTGCTTGTACAACAAAACAGGAGCGGCCGGTTGGATTAAAGAAGTGGTATTTACAACAGGCCACGCGGCCATAGGGGCTGTCAGATAGAATGGATCGTGCCAGTATCGCCGTTTTGATGGAAAGAGTATAGAATCTGTCCCTATGAAGACCATTGCTTGTCAAAAATGTATGAATCCGGATTGCGGCAGCACCTTCGACGTGGGTGAATCGCTGACTTCATGCCGGCGCTGCGGCGAACTGTTGGATATTGATTACGACTGGTCCAAGGCGGAATTACCGAAAACGCTGCGCGATTTTCAGGCCCGGTGGCAAAATCGTCGTTTTCCACTCGATTACTCAGGCGTATGGAGATTTCGTGAACTTTTACCCTTCGCCGCCGATGCTATGGTCTGCACCATCGGCGAAGGGCAGACTTTTCTGCAAAATGCGGTTTGTCTGGGCCATCAGTTGGGGATGTGGCCCGGTCAGTTGTGGTTGCAGTATGAAGGCATGAATCCGTCAGGGAGCTTCAAAGATAATGGCATGACTGCCGCGTTTACCCATGCACGTATCGTAGGGGCTAAGCGGGTGGCGTGCGCCAGCACCGGAAACACGTCAGCATCCGTGGCCTTGTACGCATCGTTAAATGGTTTTCAGGGGATTGTCTTTATAGGTTCGGGGAAAATCGCTTTTGGCAAGCTTTCGCAGGCGCTGGACTACGGGGCAAGGACCTTGCAGATTGAAGGTGATTTCGATACGTGCCTGGCCCGCGTGCGGCAAGTCAGCGGTCAACTGGGGCTGTATTTAATGAATAGCGTCAATCCGTTCCGCCTGGAAGGGCAGAAGACCATCATGTATCGCATACTTGAGGCCTTAAGCTGGGAAGCCCCGGATTGGATTATTGTGCCGGGTGGAAACCTGGGCAATTGCTCAGCCTTTGGCAAAGCGTTTCTGGAATTGAAAATGCTGGGGCTGTTAAAGCGAATTCCGCGGTTGGCCATCATCAATGCCACCGGTGCCAATACCCTGTACACCCTGGTTGGAGAAGGGCTGAAGTGGAATAACGGCCATGTAGAAGATGCCGCCATTGCCAATTACTATGCCCACATGGAAAAGAATAATATTCATCCGCATACCATCGCCTCGGCGATTGAAATAGGGCGGCCGGTGAATCTGAAAAAATCGTTGCGGGCTTTGGCGGTGATGAACGGCGTGGTAGCGCAGGTAACTGATGAGGAAATTCTTGAGGCGAAGGCTTTGGCAGGCAGGTTCGGTTTTGCGTGCGAACCTGCCAGTGCCGCGACCATTGCGGGGTTAAAACAGCTTTTAAACAGGCAGATCATTTCTCGCCACGAAAGGGTGGCGTGTGTGCTTACGGGGCATGGCCTTAAGGATCCTGATGCCACGGTGTATTATCACACCGGTATCAAAACCAAAGATGCCCGTCAGCCGTCGCCGGAGCCTACCTGGGGCCATTTGGCCAACAAACCCCTGCAGGTGGCCGATGATTTGCAGGCTATTTTGCAGGGGCTGGGTTTGGATGCAGGCACGATCGGCAACGACGTGGGAATTGGGTACGTGGCGACTCCCGGCGATTGGCCGTTTGTGGAGTATTAGTCGGCGGTTCGGAGGCGGCCTCACGTGTTGACGCAACATTACTGCCAGCAGGAATCAAGATGACGGAATCGACGGAAAAACGTTACAGTGTCGGAGAGCTTGCGGCTCATGTGGGCGGTACGGTGCTGGGCGATACTGCGCGGCCAATCGTGCGATGCCATGGGTTGATGGGGGCGGAACCTGCAGATATTACTTTTGTCTCGAATGTGAAATACATGCGCCAACTGGCTACAACAGAGGCCGGGTGCGTGGTGGTGGGGCGTCAAGTGAATGAGAAGTCCATTAGACGCGATGGCAAGCCTCCGTTGACGTTCATTCAAACCGACGATCCATATTTTGCCTTTCGGCAGATTGTGGTGCTGATTCATGGCTTTCGGAGGCATGCCGCAGTGGGCATCTCGCCGTTAGCGAGTGTCGCTTCCTCTGCACGCATTGGCAAAAATGTAAACATTTATCCGTTTGCTTATGTGGGCGAAAATGTGACTATTGGCGACGGTTGTAACATATACAGCGGCGTGACGATCATGGACGAGGTTATCCTCGGAGAGAACTGTATCTTGTACCCTTCCTGTACGATTTACGAGCAATGTATGCTGGGCAATCGGGTAATTTTACATGCCGGAGTAGTCATTGGCAGCGATGGATATGGGTTTGCCACCAATAAGGGGGTGCATCATAAGATTCCACAAATTGGCACTGTAACGCTGGAAGACGATGTGGAAATCGGCGGCAATTCGGTGTTGGAAAGAGCCGCGATGGAAACCACGCGCATTGGAATGGGTACCAAGCTCGGCAATGGCGTGGTCATTGGGCATAATTGCCACATTGGTCAGCACAATCTGCTGGTCAGCCAGGTAGGTATTGCCGGTTCCACCAGCACGGGGCATCATGTGGTGTTGGCAGGCCAGGTAGGCGTGGCCGGCCATTTGCACATTGGCAACATGGTAACGGCGGCGGCCCAGACGGGTATTGGGGGGGATATACCCGAAAAGCAAATCGTGTTTGGTACTCCATCCATGGAAATTCATCAGGGCAAGCGCGCTTATACCCAACTGGCGCATCTGCCGGAATTGGTAAAACGCGTGCGGGCACTAGAAACGCAGGTGGAAAAACTCAAGTCAGCCAATAGTGACCATTCGGAAGTTGGTGGTTGATTTTCGTATGAGTCCTGGTGCAGGCCTGACCTGTTTCTCAAGAGACGGACTGTTGCGGTCTCCCGAGCCTGCGCTTATGGATTGCACACCTGAGCCATATTTGCAATTTCAACCGGGTGGCCACAGGGTAAATGATCGGCAGGTTGGCAGGTAAGTTAAGGTATATGACAAATAATAGTGCGCAAAAAGTCGTAGTAATTACCGGAGCGTCATCCGGGATCGGTGCAGCCACAGCCGAAGCGATGGCCAAGGTCGGGGCGAAATTGGTCCTCGGGGCCCGGCGTTTAGACAAACTCCAGGCCGTGGCGTCGCGGGTCCTGGAATTAGGCGGGCAAGCCGAAGTGATGGCGTGCGATGTGGGCCGCAGGGAGCAGGTAAAGGCCTTGCTGGCGTTGGCGCAAAGTCGATTTGGCCGGGTGGATGTGGCAATTGCCAATGCCGGATTCGGTTTTGCTGCACGGGTGCATGACACCACCGAAGCGCAGATGGAGGAGATATGGCGGGTGAATTTACTGGGCACGTGGTATGTGATGGCCGAGGCCGCACCGCTGATGCTCAAACAGCGTCAAGGCCATATCATTGCCGTGTCGTCGGTGGTAGCGCGACGGGGGTTGCCGGGAATGGGTCCCTATTGCATGACCAAGGCGGGGCAGCTTTCGCTGGTTGAAGCCATGCGGGTGGAGTTGCGCGGCAGCGGTGTGTATGTTTCAAGTGTGCATCCAGGTTATACGCAGACCGAATTTTTTCAGCAGGCCTCACAGCGGAGCGGCAGCACGGTTCATGGCGGCGGCAAAATGCAAAGTGCCGATGTCGTGGCCGGGAAAATAGCTTCTCTGGTGGCGCGTCCGCGGCCGGAGTTATGGCCTCTGAAAATGCTTCGCTGGGCGACGTTATTCACGGCGATGCTACCGACCATAAGCGATGCGGCGATTGCCAAATCCATGCGGCCGCGCGGTCGGCTTTTGTGAAATTGGTTGCGGGTGGCTGCGGGTTAAATGTGGCCGCTCACCGGCACTTTTGCCGATAACCATGCTGAGGGTGTTATCTGGAAATTTGAATTAAACAGGCAGGCCGACATTGGCAAAAAAAATATGGCTGTTTGTGGCTCTGATGGTCGTTGTGGGTGGGGCCATTCTGGTGTGGAAATCGCGATCGTGGTTCTTCCCGGCGGCAGCGACGGGGCCGGCGCACGTGGTGAAAATTCCACTGGCTCATCCTAAAAATCCCCAAACAATTTCGGTAATGACGGCGAATATCGCCCTGGATACACCGACGGAAGCGCAATATCCATGGGCCAGGCGGCGCGCACTGGTGGTGCAGGTGCTGCTTAAATATCATGCGGATATCATCGGTACGCAGGCGTGCAGTCCGGTGCAAACCGCGTATCTGTCGCACTATATGACGGATTATCTGCATTATCCTGCACACGCGAGTCTGGAGTCCAACGTATTTGCAAGCCTGTCTGGCGCGCTGGAAACATGGAACCAGATATGGTTCAAGGCGGATCGCTTTACCCTGGTGGCCGCGGTCCACGGACTGGTGCGGCCTCATCATCTGCAGGTTAATCCGACGGAAAACACGTATTACTCTCTGGTGGTGCTGCGTGACAGGCTGGGGATATTGCCGGACATTATTGTTATTGATACGCACTTGCGCCATGGCAATTACAACGCGGCTTTGTGTGCCCGAAAATTGCATCGGATTATGGCACGATGGGAGAAAAAATTTCCGCATGCGCCGGCCATGCTGATGGGCGATATGAACCATCCGAAATCTGATACCATGGTATACAGAGGTTTGTGCGGAAATCCTGGCCCGGGCATTCCACCGGGCACGCGATTGCGGGATACCTTCGATTATCAGGCCCGGCCCCAAGGGGTGTTGTGGGGTACTTGGCAGCAGTTCAAAGGTAAGCCGGTGATTGCACTGCCCAGCGATCTGATTCTGGTAAGTCCTACGTGGAGGTTTACACCGGCGCAAATTCTGCGCGATCATACCCCCGTGGGTGTATACCCCAGTGACCACTATTTTGTGATGACCGACTTAACCTGGCCGGGCCTGCGGAGATCAATTCAATAGCAAGAGTTGCCGGTGATGCACGGCATTTCTGTTGGAGGCCCTTTTTCAAAGGCCATAGGACCGCTCCGGGGCGGTTACGCCCATCAGGGTTTACTGGTGAGTAAGGGGAATCAAGTATAGAAACGTGCGGGGTGATCGGGGGCAGACAGATCGGCCTGCGATGGGCGAGCGAATCCGGGTGGCCAACCCCGGGTTGATTTGGGCTATTGATCCGCCTTCGGGCGGCAGCAAAGCCCAAACTGCCACGGTGCATGGCTTGCAGGACTAAGGTATTGGGATAGAATGCTCAGGTTAGCGGACCTTAGACGCGCAGGATTGGCGCGGAGGCGATCGCGGATTTGGAGATATTCAATATGTTACGTTCAACTCGCTGGGTTTTGGTAGTGTTGGCAGCGGCAATTTTTGCTGGATCGGCCGCCGGATGTTCGGATAACAAGCTGCGCACCGAGCGCGATCAACTGATGAAACAAAATCAGCAATTGCAAACGCAATTGACTGCGGCCAAGGCGCAGGCGGCGGCGGCACAGGCCCAGCTTCAGCAGGAACAAACCGCCATGCAAGCTGCGGCTTCGCAACCCGCTCCAGCACCAGTTCCTCCAACGCCATCCACCTCGGGCTACAATTCGGTACTGCCGAAGTTTTCAAATCATGTCGGGCATAAAGCGTACCACCATACAGTGGCTGTGCGGCACCATCATCATTACCGCGGTATGACGGTGGAACATCGCCGTGGAGAAGTGGCCCGTTTTATTCTTTCCAGCGATGTGTTGTTTGCGTCCGCCAGTGCCCGGCTGAATCCACGTTCCGAGCATGCGCTGCTGCATGTGGCGTATATGCTTCGCCACCGTTACGCCGGCCGTAGAATTTTGGTGGAAGGCTACACGGATGATCGCCCCATTCATCACCCGTTCAAGAATAACTACCTGCTGGGCCTGGCTCGGGCACGGTCTGTGGAATTTTTTCTGGCACACCACGGTGTGTCACGTCGGCGGATGCGGGCGATCAGCTTTGGATCCAGGCATCCTCGTTCCCGCCACGATTTGGCTTTGAATCGCCGTGTGGAAGTGGTGGTGCTCCGTTAAGCCGCTGCCGGCCAAAATGTTACCGCGATTCACCGCTGCTGCCAGTGTGTGAATTCAATGACAATCTCATTTGAGTGGAACGGCCGCAATGCTTGCCATTGTAGACTATGACATGGGCAATTTGCGGAGCGTGCAGAAGGCTTTTGCCTTGCTGAATTGTCCGGCCCGTATTGTGACTCAGCCGGAAGATGTGCTGCGGGCAGATCGCCTGGTGTTGCCGGGTGTTGGAGCGTTCGCGGATGCCATGGTTACGCTCAAGCAGACGGGCTTGGGTGAAGCGGTGCGCGACTTTATCCGCACCGGGCGTCCGTTTCTTGGTATTTGCCTGGGATTACAGTTGCTGATGGATGTCGGTTATGAAGATGGCGGGCATGCCGGATTGGGTGTTGTCGCCGGAGATTGCGTGCGTTTAACGGTGGATCAACCGCCGTTGAATCTGAAAGTGCCGCACATGGGCTGGAACTCCCTGAACTTGATGCCGGGCGTGCCGCTTTTCAAGAATGTCGCGGTCGGCAGTTATGTATATTTTGTGCACAGCTATCATATACAACCGGTGGATCGCAGCCTGATTGCGGCCACGGCTGATTACGGCGGTCCGTTGGTGGCCGCCATCTGCCGCGGGAACGTCATGGCGACACAATTTCATCCGGAAAAAAGCCAGGAGGTGGGGCGCACCATTCTCCGCAATTTTTCTGAATTATCCTGCTAGAGGCTCTGCTCAGATGTCCACTGAACTTATTCCAGCCATCGACTTACGCGAAGGGAAAGTGGTGCGTTTGTTGCAAGGCGACTATGCCAGGCAGACCAGTTACGCGGTAGATCCTGTGGATACCGCCAAGCGTTTTCAAGATGCCGGCTGCCGGTGGCTGCACGTGGTAGATCTGGATGGAGCTCGTGATGGTCGGCTGGTGAATCTAGTCATCATTGAAAAAATTGTGCAGGCTACGGATCTGCAGGTGGAGGTCGGGGGAGGAATACGTACACAGGAGACCATGGAACAGTTGCTGGCAAGTGGTGTCAATCGGCTGGTGCTGGGTACGCGAGCTGTCGCGGATTTCGATTGGTTTGGGATGATGGCGCATCATTCCCATTTCCGGCAACGGTTGATACTGGGGCTGGATGCCCGCGATGGTCGCGTGGCCACCCACGGTTGGACGCAGCAGCAGCAGCAAGCCCCCCATGCTGTGGACATTGCCCGGGCGGTGCGGGACTGGCCGTTGGCGGCCATCATTTATACGGATATAGCCCGCGATGGTGCCCTGATGGGTCCGAATATTTCCGCGACTCGGCAGTTGTTGGAGGCGGCAGGTGATCTGCCGGTAATTCACAGTGGCGGAATAACGACCCTGGAAGATATTGCAGCGCTGAAAGCGCTTTCTTTGGCCGGGATCATCGTGGGGCGGGCGTTGTATGAAGGGCGTTTAGAAGTCAGGCAGGCAGTTGAACTTTTGGCGGCAACTCCCTGAAACCGCGGCTATAATGCCACTGTTGGAGGCTTTGATTTGGCACAGGTGCATGGACAATCCGATCTCTCCCGGTTGGCGGAGGATATTATTGCGACATATCGGGAATTCCCGGCCACGCAGTACATTGGTGCCAATTCGCTGCCCAGCCGGGACGTCATCATCCACTTGATCGGCATGATCCGCGAATTGTTGTTTCCTGGATTTTTCGGCAAGCAAAGTCTGTCTGATGCGGATTTATCCTACCATGTGAATTCCATGGTCAATGGTGTGCGCGATGCGTTGTTTGATCAGATTCGCCGGGCGATCCGTCACCAGGAGCAACGGGGGGGCAACAGCGAGTGTAAAGACTGTGATGAGACGGCCGCGTCGGTGACGGATGAATTTCTGGGATTGATTCCCAAAATTCGCCGCATGCTTTCCACCGATGCGCAGGCTGCCTTTGACGGAGACCCTGCCGCCGGCAGTATTGATGAAATTATTTTTTCGTATCCAGGGTATTTGGCGATCAGCATCTACCGTATCGCCCATGAGCTTTTCTCCCTGCAGGTACCGCTTATTCCTCGCATTATGACGGAATACGCCCATAGCGTCACCGGCATTGATATTCATCCGGGGGCCGCGATCGGGGAATATTTTTTTATTGACCATGGCACGGGAGTGGTGATTGGTGAAACCACCAGCATCGGTCGCAATGTCAAAATATATCAAGGGGTTACGCTCGGGGCGCTGTCCACGCGCGGCGGACAACAACTGCGAGGTTCCAAGCGGCATCCCACGATTCAAGACGATGTGATGATTTATCCCAATGCCAGTATCCTCGGAGGAGAAACGGTGATTGGAACCGGGGCTACTATCAATGGCAATGTGTTTATCACTCAATCGGTGCCGCCTAACACCCGGGTAAGCGTCAAGCATCCGGAACTTCAATACCGCAACCGTCCGCCGCGGGAATTTGTCCAGGAACTGCCCAACGATTTCCAGATATAAGCCGGGCACGTCATTGACGCAACTGCTCTTTATTCAGATGGGTTTGACACGCTTCTGGCGGAAGTAGGCTTCAATCACTATGAGCCGGGCGTTGATACTCTGCTGGAGGCCGGTGGTCATGGCGGTGTGGCCGAATCGGAGTTCGTAGAATAGATGCACCAGTTCGGCTGCTTCTGGTGCCACATCCTGGCGTGTATGGATGACCTGGTTGACATATTCGAGCGGCGTTTGGGCGTTGGTTTTAAGGCTGCCGGTTTTCTGCAAAATCCTCATCAACCGGTCAAAAAAGGCCAGGTCCCGACGAAGTTGGCGATGAGTTTTAGCGTCAAGGCCCTGAAGAATTTTTGGCAGCACACTGGTCCTGCGTCGACGATGGCGATAGACAAACCATCCGATGAAAATGAAGGAAAGCAGGGCGATGGATGCGGCCACGATCTTGGTAAACCAGCCCGTACGCTTGTGCAAAATCCAGTTTCGCAGAGTCAGAAGTGCTGCGCGAATCTCATGGAGTGTCGCGAAAAAGGTGGTTTTCGCCATCAACACCACGTAATGAATGATCTGTGTCCGCATGACGGCGTTAAAGGCCACGATATCCTGCAGCCACTGTAATCTGATCCACTGGAAAAAGTCCGCAATACCGGAATACCAGCTTTGCGCGGTCTCCACGCTGGTCAGCGAAGACGCCGGTGAAGGATCAAAGGTTTTCCAGCCGAGTCCGGGAATCCATGCCTGAACCCAGCTATGGGCGAATTTTTGTCGCACGACATAATATCCCGCAATACGGTTATAGTCTCCACCATGATACCCCGTGATCATGCGTGCTGGAATTCCCACGCTGCGACAGAACATAATCATGGCCGAGGCGAAATATTCGCAATAACCGCCGATTTTCTGTTTGTTGAGTAGAAAATCCACCGTCGGGTCCAGTCTGATATTGACCGGTGTCATATCGAAGGAATAGCGATAATGGGTTTTGAGATAGTTGCAGAACCTCGTGGCGATTTCGTGGTCGATGGGGGCTTTATCGGCGGCTTTGCGGCGCTGGGCCAGCAGTTTGCCGACGATTTTGCGTGCCATCTTCGCCACCACTGCCGGAATCGGCGAGGATTGAATTACAAAGGTGGCCTGTGGTTCAAAAGGTTCGTAGGAATAGTAGGTTGGAAACAAATGAGGGCGGCGTGCAGCAAGAATCCGCGGATTATAAGCGAGCGGGCTTTCAACAGTGTATTGGAGATGGCGTCTGTGCGGGGAAATGCTCAGTAACATGCCGTTGGGTTGGCGCACCACATTGCGGATATCCGGGGAGGAAAGTGAAACCGCCGGACATATCGCGAAAATATTGGCATTGCCGTTAATAAGATTTAAGTGAACCTTTTGCTTAATGAGGTGATCGATCGAGTATGTATACGGCCCGGGTGGAATCAAGACGAGCGTCCGGTGCGCATGCACGGTACAGGTTCTGGGGCTTTGGTCCGTCGGCGTGGAACGCATCCATTCCCTGGTGTGAGCATCGTAAACGTTCAGGATTGAGCCGGCAAAGTAGGGCTGATAAGCGGCCCGGCCGATATTTTTTCCATTTTCCGATAAGCTGATTTCCGCCACAATGGCATTGCTCTGATGCAGGGTTCCATTTCGGCCCAGACGAACATGATTGGTAAATCCGGTTTGAGTTTGCGGGCCATGAATGCGCCAGTTGGCCAGTATTCCCGGCGCACCGCTGCGGGGAAACAAAACAAACACGAACGCAGCGAAGACAAAGAGCGTGACGGCGGATCCCCAGAAAATACGCCGGATGTCCCGGGCCATCACCGGATTCTGGCCAACCATCAGCATGGCCCGGTCCGAAGCGGCATGTTGCAGCAACGCCCGCTGGGTTTCACAGCGCAGGTGAAAAACGAGACTCACGTAAAGCCCCAAACCCAGATAGCACACCAGCGTCATGGCAAAAATCGCCGAGGTGGTCAAGATGGCTGTTGAGAGTACCAGCAGCAGCGTCAGGATAAGAATCTGGCCATAATCGCGGTTGGTTTTTACTTCGTAGAGTTTGCATAAAATCAACCCGACAATGAAATGGCCCAGCGCCAGGATCAAGTTAGGCTGATGAAAAACAATCAGTTCGCATGCCAGAATCACCGCATCAACCAGCACCGCCAGGGTAATGATCCAGCGGGGAATCGGCGGTCCGTCACTGGATTCCACCAGCCACCAGCTTATTGCCGTGGCCAGAAACGCGAACGCCATCAAAGGAAAGTTTTGAGTGGCCCAGGTAAAACCGAACATGCTCAACAACGCCAGCATGTAAGCTAGAAATGGAAAACGGCGTAAAAGGTCCATGATGATATTGTTCCCGGTCAGGCACGCCTGGCAATGATCATCGATTGCCGCCGCGGCTGGGGATGGACTTACACCATCCCCACATGCAACTCTTCAAGTTTACGCAACGACAGCGGTAATTCAAAGTGCATGTCCTCATTGGTAACGTGCCGCGATTCCACACTGGCCCCATAGCGTTTTTGCAGCATGGTAATAATTTCCTGCACCAAATCTTCCGGAGCGGAAGCGCCGGCGGTGATCAATACGGTTTCAATGCCATCAAACCACGCATGGTCAATATGAGAACAGTCATCGACGAGGTGCCCCCGTGTTCCGCGATTTTCCGCCATTTCCACCAGGCGCTTGGAATTGGAGCTGTTCTGACTGCCGACCACCAGCACCAGATCACATTCACTCGCCAGTGTCTGCACCGCCGTCTGACGATTGGTGGTGGCGTAACATATATCTTCCTTGGGCGGGTTTTGAATGCGTGGAAATTTGTTGCGCAAGGCCGCAATAATGGCCGATGCGTCATCAAGACTCAGGGTTGTTTGCGTCAGATAGGCAATACGATGATCGGAGGGTATTTCCAGATTGCGGACATCGTCCACGCTTTCCACAATGCGAATGGAATCCGGCGCTTCGCCCAGCGTACCTACCACTTCATCATGGTCCGCATGGCCGATCAGCACAATGGTAAACTTCTGGCGGGCGTAGCGAATTGCTTCGTTGTGTACCTTGGTGACCAGCGGGCAGGTGGCGTCTACTTGAATCAGTCGCCGTTCATCGGACTTTTTGCGTATATCCGGTGAAACGCCATGGGCACTGTATACGACCGTGGAACCTTCCGGTACCTCATCAATCGAATTCACAAAAACCACACCCTGGTGTGTAAAGCGATCCACCACATGCCGATTATGAACAATTTCATGATACACATAAACGGGTGCCCCCTTAAGCAGCAGCACGCGTTCCACACATTCAATGGCCATATTGACGCCGGCGCAGAATCCCCGTGGGTTCGCCAAGAGAATTTTCATGGGGTGTAACTCCTGAAAACGGATTGATTCATTTTGCCTTGAGTGTCCTTCGGGGTGGGCACCTCGGCTACAGGGGGTGGCGAGCAGATGCCCAAACCCCCATTTGTCATATAATAATGCCAGGCGGGAATTTCACCAAGCGGGTGGATCGCCAGATTACGGCAGGAAATGTCGCCGCAAGGGGTCTTCATAGTGTCCATTATGGATAGCCATCTTGCTACAAATGTAGCTGCGCCGCCCGGAGTCCCTGCCGGAGCGGTGGCGGCGTATAACCTTGTGCGTGATCCGGTTGCGGCGGAGCAGTACACCCGGGAGCTGGCTCATGGCCATTATGAAAATTTTTCCGTGATTTCCCAACTCTTGCCGCGTTATCTCCGCCAAGATTTCTGCAATATTTATGCCTTTTGCCGTATCGCTGATGACCTCGGTGACGAGGTGCATGATCCGACATTGTCGCTGAAGCTTCTGGCTGATTTTCGCCGGCGTACCGAGGAATGTTATAATAGTTCACCCACCACAAATCTGTTTGTGGCATTGGCCCGCACCATTCACCATCACGAAATTCCCCCGGAACCATTTTTGGATTTAATTGACGCTTTCGAGCAGGATCAAAAAGTGACTCGCTATGACAGCTTCGATCAGGTGCTGGACTATTGTCGGCGTAGTGCCGATCCGGTGGGGCGGCTGGTGCTTTATATGTGTGGTTATCGCGATCCAGAGCGGCAGCGGCTGGCGGATAAAACCTGCACCGCGCTGCAACTGATCAATTTCTGGCAGGATATAGAGCGGGATCTTGCCGAACGCGATCGCGTCTATTTGCCGGCCGATTCTATGCGCTATTTTGGCGTATCTGTACAACAATTAAGGGATGGCCGCGTGGATGATAATTTTCGCAGGCTTCTGAAGTTTGAATGTGACCGCGTTGCTGACATGTTTGCCCAGGGACGGGAATTATTACCGCTGATACGGCTGTCGCTAAGGCCGCAGATTGCGCTGTTCGGTCTGGGCGGTGCAGCGGTTTTGCGCGCCATTCGGCGGGCGGATTATGATACTCTCAGCCATCGACCAGCACTTTCCAAGATGGACAAATTGCGTCTACTGGCACCGGCCGTCATCGGCTCATTCATGGCGAGTTTGTTTCCCAGGAGGTCTGTATGACCCTGGTGCTCACCGATGCTCCGCAGCTTTTGGTGGATTCACAGGCCTACTGCCGCCAGGTGGCCCGCACCCAGGCGCGGAATTTTTATTACGGTCTGAAACTGCTGCCAGAACCGCAACGTTCTGCCATGTTCGTTTTATACGCCTATATGAGGCGTGCAGATGATCTTGCCGACCAGACTGCCGATGCTCCGCTGGATATTCGTCAGGCTAATCTGGAAACGTACCGCCATCTCACCCATGCTGCGCTGCAAGGCGATGGCTGGCTCGGGGATGGCTGGCCCGGCTGGCCGGCATTTGCGGCGATGGTGCGGCAATTTTCCTTGCCTGTCCATCTATTCGATTCCATGGTGGATGGACAAATCCATGATCTTAGCCCCGTGTGTATGGAAACTTTTCAACAGTTGCGTGATTATTGTTATCAGGTGGCCGGAGTGGTGGGTTTGGCCAGCGTGCATATCTGGGGGTTCACCGGAGGCCGGGAGATGGAGGAATTGGCTATAGAGCGGGGTTTAGCGTTTCAACTTACCAATGTACTGCGTGATTTACGGGAAGATGCGCAATTGGGCCGCAGTTATCTGCCGGGGGAAGATCTCCTGCGTTTTGGTGTTTCCACGACGGATATCAGCGAGGGGCGCAACAGTCCGGCATTTCAGGCGCTGATGCAATTTCAGATTGGGCGTGCCGCGGACTGTTATCGGCACTCCGCGCCGTTGGATGCCGCAGTGAGTGTTCATAGTCGCCCAACACTCTACGCCATGACGGAAATTTATCGAGGTATCCTGCTTCGAATTGCCCGGAATCCCGCACGGCCGCTCTATGGCAAGGTACGTTTGAGCTCTCTGTCCAAGACCGCCATCGCGATTCGGGCGTGTCTGCGCAGGACGAAATAATTATGGAACTATAGTGGGCAGATTCCGCAGGAAAAGCCGTTTCGCTTATCGAGGTGATTAAACATTCATGCACGGTGATAAAATATCTGAACAATCGCTGGTGCAGCGATCAGCACTGGTGGTTGGCGGGGGCTTGGCGGGTCTGGCTTCTGCCGTAGCTCTGGAATCAGTTGGTGTTCGCGTTACGCTGCTGGAGGCTCGCCGCAGCCTGGGCGGTCGGGCCAGTTCATTTGAGGATGCCCGGAGCGGGGAAATTCTCGATAATTGCCAGCACGTGCTGCTGGGGTGCTGCACCAATTTAATCAATCTCTATGCGCGGCTGGGAGTGGTCAACAAAATTCGCTACGCATCCACCGTTCATTTTCTCGATCCGGCCGGGAAACGCTTTGATCTGTGGTCCACCCCGGGTTTACCGGCTCCTTTGCACTTAGGTCCCGCAATGGCGGCTTTTTCCGCCCTTACGCCTGTGGAACGGGCAGCCTTGGTCCAGGCGATGCTGGCTATATTGCGCCTGGGTCGCCATGGCCGCGCGGATCTGGACAGCCAGCCGTTTGGCCAGTGGCTGCAGCAGATGGATCAACCGCCACGGCTCGTGCAGCGTTTTTACGACCCCGTGCTGGTCAGTGCCCTTAATGAGCAAACCGCAGCGGTTGGCAGCAAGTACGCCATTCAGGTATTTCAGGACGCCATGCTCGTCAACCGTACGGGTTACGTGCTGGGACTGCCGGCATGTCCGCTGGCGGAACTTTACGCCCGGCCGCCTTGCAGGGATGTTCGGCTGGGAGCCCGCGTGGAAGAGATCATCTTTGACTCCGGCCGTGCCGTGGGTGTTGTCCTGCAAACAGGCCAAAAACTCACTGCGGACGCGATTGTGTTGGCCGCCAACTATCACGCGGTTTTGCGTTGGGTGCCCGAGGCGATGCGGGCCTGCGATTCGCGGTTTACGGGCATCAACCGTCTGGAGAGCGTACCCATTCTGGGCGCTCATCTCTGGTTTGATCAACCGGTAATGACCTTATCACACGCGGCCCTGATGGAAGGGCCATTGCAATGGCTATTCCGCAAGGATGATTCAGGCCGGGTTCTGCATGGGGTAATCAGTGCCGCACGCGATTGGGTCCATGTACCGCATCAGCAATGTCTGGAATTGTTTCAAGCCCAGATCAAAACGCTTTTTCCGCATGCTGCTGGTGCTCGATTGCAAAAAGGCGTCATCGTTGTTGAAAAACGCGCCACCTTTTCGCCCCGTCCGGGTGTGGATGCGCTAAGGCCTGCACAAGGTCCGCCACCAGGTGGAATTGCCAATTTGTTTTTAGCGGGCGACTATACACGTACCGACTGGCCCGCGACGATGGAAGGCGCGGTGCGCAGCGGCTACCTGGCTGCCCAAGCCGTGCTGCGGCCATGGTTGGGCTCTAAGCAACAATGCCCCAGGTTTTTGATGCCTGATCTCCCCGTGGAATATCCGGCTGAGCTGCTGGCTGAAAACTGCTGATGGCACTCGTGCGAGCTGCACGGGTGAAGGGCCGGCGGGGCAATATCTCGAGTAATCTGGTGAACAAAACAGGTAGACCACACGACTATGATTGAATCGCCGCAGTCGAAAAAATACGCACCATCCAGGACTAAGTTAACTCTTGGCGTGGTGCTTATTGCCTTGTTATCGCTGGTGTTGGCCGCCATTACATTGGCCACCGGTCTTGAGTTGCTATTGGATCCGCATGGCTGGATACTGCACCTGAGTTTAACGTGGTTGAATCGGCTGGGTTTTATTCCGCATGCGGCTGGCGGTGCCTTGCCTGGCAAGTTCGTTCTGTTTTGGGCTATGATTACTTACACAGTAATATTTCTTCTGGAAGGCGGAGGCATGTTGCTTGGACAGGCGTGGGCCGAATATCTGGTGCTGGTGGAACTCGCACTGCTGTTGCCGCCGGAAATAGTGGAAAATTGGGGGCACACGGACTGGCTACGGCTGCTGACGCTGATGTTCAATCTGTTTATTTTCGTCTATCTGGGTTATCGCCGATGGCAGAGCTTCTGGCTGAGAAGGCGGGCGCTTCCATAGTGTCGGCGGTGTGGGGCTCAGGCTGAACGCCTGCTGCGTGACGTCGCTCGTCCTGGAGGACCTCCAACGCGATTTATTTTAGCTGCCGACACCGACTCGGGTGCCGCATTGCGGTACCGACTCGCCGCGTTGATACCGGCTGATGGTGATGCCGGAATTGGACACACTGCTTTTTAGATCGCAGGCATGAGCCTGGGCACCCAGGTTGAAGTCCGATTCTACCAGGTTTTGGATTTCCAACATTTCCATCTGGTTTAATAGTTTGCCATCACAGGCTGTGGCAAATTCCCGCAGATCCGCTTCGGTGCTGATGTTCGGTTCGATACTCGCGACGCTGGGCCAGGTAAGCAACCATTTGATGGCCAGTTGGCCCATGGTGCAGCCATGTTTTTTTTGAATGTGCCGGAGCATTTCCACTTTTTTCAATCCATAAACCAGCCAGTTACGATCGCGGAACTTACGATGGTCATCAAAGGTGCTGTCCAGAGTGTAGATATCCTGCAAAATGCCGGAGCTGTGCGGTACCCGGCTGATGACGCCTCCTATGGTGGCCTGGTCCATGAGTTCACAAAATTCCCGGCCAGGATGCTGTTCCAGCATGTTAAAAACCGTCTGCACCACCGCAGCCTGCCATTGTTGAATGGCAATAACCCCTTCTTCCCGCCAGCCGATGGCGGGTCCCAGTGCTACGCCCCAATGCCGGATTTTTCCGGACTGTTTTAGTTTTTCCAATGTTTCCACCAATTCATCATTCATTTGATGCAGCTTGAGGTTATGGGCTTGCCAGAGATCCAGGTAGTCGGTCTTCAGCCGGCGCAGTGATTCTTCCAGGGCCTTGGCCAGAAAGACCGGTGAAAAGTCCTGCTTTCGCTCACGATGGGCACCCGTTGCCACCTCATCAGAATAGAAGTCGTAACCGAATTTGGTGGACAGAATAATTTTATCCCGGCCGGCGTAGGCGATGGTATCGTTCATCATTTTTTCGGCCCGGCCATTGTCGTAGGCATCACCGGTGTCAAAAAAGGTAACCCCCAGATCAAAGGCCAGGTTTTGCAGCCGAATGCCCTCCGGCTCTTCTGCCGCAGTTTTTCCCCACATGCTGCTGCCGAAAATGAAGTTCCCGAAGGCCAGTTCCGATACTTCCAGGTTCGTGCCTTTGATCCGCCGATATCGCATGACTAATCATTCCTTTCCAAGAGCTTACACCATGCCATTTTGCTCATGGTGTATTCTAGCAGTTCACCAAAAATATTGAACCAGACGGCAAATTCGATGCGGGAGCGACGCGCAATGTGATGTGGGGTCGAGTGAACACTGCAGTTTTGGCTGCTGCTTACTGTTGATTATGGTCATCGTCAAAGCTCTCACGCCGATTGCGCACCGGCAGCGGCTACTCTGTTGTGTGGCTCTGACACAAATGAAACCAGAAGTATTCCCTTATCGCGTATCGCCTGGAGAATGCGTGGATCGCACAGCGTGGCAACCTCCTGCAGACGTTGCGCGTCATAGCCGGATTTTAAGGCAGTATCCAGGCCGGGATGGCAACTCATCTCGGTAATGCCGGGTGGCAGTTGATCCAGCAACTTGAGCAGATTGGCCACCGACAGGTTTTCGGGCTTGGGCTGCAAATGCTCATTTAAGCCGAAAAAGGCACCCCAAAATCGCACCGCGGCACTATCGCCACGCAAAACGACACCCATGGTGTCAGCCAGCTCCCGCATCACCGGTTTCACAGAGCCGTGCCGGTGGACATGTTGATGCGAATCCAGATGCGTGGGATTTTTACCGGTGAGTTTTATAAAGGCGTCCACCTGGCGGTAAATTTCATCCCGCACCGTCATTGAATGATCCAGTGGCACCACCTGGGCGGTCTGCACCCATTTACTGGCACGGTATTCCCATTCTCCAAGTTCCACATGCAAGCCGAGGCTGAAAGATGGATCATCGGCGGCATATCGCGCCGCTGCTGCCGCTGCCGGTGCCCGTACCATCAGGCTGGCGCTGGTCAGGATGCCTTGTTGCCGGCATTGTACAATGCCCTGATTTGTGGCGGGGCTTAAGCCAAAATCATCGGCATTAAAGATCAGCCGTTTTGGTGAATCAGGCGAAGAAGAGGAGTTCAGCATCCTAATTGATCCAGCACGTTTGTGAGTACTTTTTCGGCGGCGAAATATTCGACAGCGATCTCCTGGGCTGCCCGGCAATTGCCAGCATAATCTTTTTTAATAGTATCAACAGCCGCCAGAATATCGTCCATGTTTTGAAATGCAAAAAGTCCCCGGCCGGTCGGCAAATGATGGCTGAAGCCTGTTTCCTGATTAATCACCGGTCGGCCCGCCGCCAGATAACATGCGCTGCGGTCGCTGAACCATCCGCTTTTCAGACGAATGTTCTGGTCTTTGGCTACGCTGAACTCCCCGCGCGATTGACGAATGTAATGATTATAACGCTGCATGTCCCGGGAGATATGCACCGGATCCACCACATTCCACAGATTCGTTTGCAATCGGTGGTATGTGGGCGCATCCACACCGGCGGCCAGTTCAAATTTGTCTGATCGTTGTTGTGGCAGATCAATAAATTTAAGAAATTCCCGATCTTTCGACCAGTAGTAGGTTTCACCGTTGAACACAATGTCGCGTCCCACATTTTTCCAGGTGGCTATGGTGTTGTAGGCTGCCCCGGGCAGCGCCGGCAGCGGCTGCCACAAATCCAGCAGCACCGGTTGGCGTGTGGGCCGCCATTGATAACGCCCGACTGGAAGAAGGCAATCCGGGCATCCCAGATTTTCGCCATAGGTAAAATGGTGCGTGTGCCGATCAAGCGCGGCGATGGTATTTTTGTCACCTTGAGCAATTTGAATCTGCGAGACCACCGGATCTGTTTCCAGATATACGCGAACGGGGCAGCGCAGGTGTTCTTCCCGCAGCTCTTGCGCTCCCGTGACGTTAATCATGACATCCGCGGTAGCATAGAGTTCCGCAATCTTAGCTTCAGTGCCGCCATAGCATTGACCGCCTTCATAATGACCGCGAAAGGCCCAGCGATCCTCAAGGCCGTGGGCTTTTAGTATCGGGGCAACGGCGTCGATATTTTGTCGCGCGTCGGGCGAAGAATCGCCCAGGTTGGGATTGTAGATCCAGCGGGCAGAATCCTCCACGTAATAGGGATCATATCCCAGTTTGCGCAGCCCCAGCAGGAAATGCAGAAATTGATACGTGACCCCCGCCAGAGGATACCAGAAAAGAATGCCAAAGACGATTATTTTAGGGCGAGCGGTTCGCGACAACATGATTCTCCTTGTTTAAGGTGCGGATCAACCGGGCTGGATTGCCGACGGCAATCGTGTATGGAGGCACATCCGTATTGACTACGGAACGCGCTCCTATAACAGCACCTTCGCCGATATGCACACCGGGAAGTATACAACAATCAAAGCCCACCCATACATTATTGCCGATTACTACCGGACGTGGTGCCAGCGGGGCAAACACTTCGGGTTTACGACAGGTGGCAAATATCTCCAGCATTCGCCGGCGCTGGAAAATATCCGTTGAAGCGCGAAAATTATCCATGATAACCACGTTCCAGGATATGAGGCAATGGGTGCCGATGACGACGCTTTGATCGGCAATCAGCCACAATCCATTCAGCAGCGTAAAGGCACCAACCTGGAATTGGGCCTCCGGTCCCATATCAAACATGCAGCCGATATAGGCGGAACAGTTGGCACCAAATACGATGCCTGTTGGGCGGATGCTGCGATACAAATGAAAGCTATACGTGGTTTCTATATACGCGCCCGCGTCCAACTGCACGTTTTCCGGGATGGTGCCGGGATGCCAGTCGCCGGCGATGGTGCGGGCGGTCATAGAGCCTCCATGGGGCGTGCCGGATTGCCGGTAACCCGCGTGCCTGCGGGAATATCGCGTGTGACCACGCTGCCCGGCCCGATCCACGCTCCGCGGCCTACATGCACACCTTTAAAGATCGTGGCATTCGGACCGATCCACACATCATCCTCAATGATCACCGCTACGCTTTCCACGAGCGGGCGCACCTGGCCGCTGCCGGCGGGCGAACAGGCTACGGCATCGGCAATACGCTGGGCGGGTGCCAGTGGGTGAAAATCACTATCAGCAATGACCGTGTTCCAGCCTATCAGGACATAATTGCCGATGGAGATGGACAATTCGCACATCAATACGGCTGCGGTAAAGCAGCAATAATCCCCGATGCGAATCCGGCCGCCGGGGCCGACGGAGAATTGTACGCCGTCCATCGTGGCATTGGCCCCAATGACCAAGGCTTGGGCGGACTGGCCGCGAAATCGACGAAAGGCGGCACTGCCGTGAATGCGGGTGTTCTGGCCTGCGCACACGCCCGCAGGCAATGAGCCGTGATCCCAGACGGTGAGTGACGCTGCTGGCTCGGTATTGCTCATAAAGCCTCCGCCGGGGCGCGATGCGGTTGGCTTTGCAGGTCGTAAAGATGGCGATACAGGCCCTCCATTGCCAGCAGTTGCTCGTGGGTGCCGCTTTGTATGACCTGGCCCTGCTGCAGCACCACAATGTGATCCATGTAACGTACCGTGTGCAGATGATGAGCGATGACAATGGTGGTGCGGCCGGCCATCAATCGCTTGAGGGCGGCAAGCAGATCCGCTTCAGTTTGGGCATCCAGACCGGTAGTGGGTTCATCAAGGACGATAATTTTGGCATCTTTCAGAAAAGCTCTGGCCAGGGAAAGTCGTTGACGCTGGCCGCCGGAAAGCATCACTCCGCGTTCACCAATGGGTGTGTCAAAGCCTTGGGGCATAGCCTGAATGAAGTCCCATGCTCCGGCGGAGCGAGCAGCGGCGTGAAGCTGCTCTGGAGTCGCATCTGGACGCGAATAGGCGATATTTTCACCGATGCTGGCGTCAAAGAGCACGGGTTCCTGGGGCACGATGGCAATCTGTCGGCGAAGGGATTCTATCGTGATTACCCGCAGGTCGCGCCCATCCAGCAGGATCCGGCCCGCAGTTGGATCATAAAACCGGACGATCAGACTGGCCATGGTCGTTTTGCCCGCTCCAGATGGTCCGACCATGGCCACCGATGAACCGGCGGGAATGGTCAGATTCACATCGCGCAGGGTGCTTTGATCCGCCCGGTATCCGAAATTGACACGATCAAATTCTATGGTTCCGGCAACTGGAGACCCCAGCGGGCGGGCGGCAGGCGAGTCACGTATGACCGGCTCCTTATCCAGAATTTCAAATACGCGATGGGCACCGGCTACCGCACCCTGGATGGAAGATGCTGTATAGGAAAGTGTTTCCAGTGGCTTAAAAAGCATCGCCGTATAACTCACCATCAGCACAATATCGCCGGGAGTCAATTCGCCGTGAATAACTCGCTGGGCGGTCATCCAGATCACCGCAGCGGTGCCGCCGGCAAAGAGCACCGCCACGCCGCTTTGACCGGCGGTTTGCAGCAGCGTCAGGCGCAAATTGGCTTTCAAACTCTCATTGGCCTGCCGGGCAAAGCGATTGGCTTCATAGTTTTCACGGCCAAACGCCTGTACGGCGCGAATGCCCGCGAGTGTTTGCTCCACGCGTGTGCTGACGCGGCTTTCATTTTCATGCACGCGTGTGGAAAGATCCGTCGTGGGTTTCTCCAGTTGCCGCACCAGTATCAGCAGCAGGCCGCCAATCACCAGCGCCACCACGCCGATGCTCCAGTCCTGATCGACCATCACCACGGCGATACCCATCAGGGCCAAAGCCGAGGATATCGCCGGCACCAGGCCTGCGTTGAACAGTGACTGCACAGAATACGTATCCCATGTAATGCGGTAAAGCGAATCGCCGACAGTGGTGGCATCGTGAAACGCCGGCGGCTGCCTCTGGATGTGATCAAACACACGGCATCGCAATTTAAAGACCATACGCAGACCCGACGATATCAGCAGCCACGTGCTTAACACCGTCACTGCGGCTCCGGCCAGACTGATGAGCAGCAAAGCGGCGCAGAGCAGGACAATCAGCCCCATTTTATGGTCGCCAATGGACAACGTATGGCTGATAAACTTCAGCGTGGAGACAATGAAAGCGGGTGGCGGGCCCTTGACGGTCAGGGCATCGACGATGAATTTAAGCGGCCATGGCTGCAAAAGACCCAGGCCGGACCCTAATAACATCAAGCTCATGCCCAGAGTGCTTTGCCAAATTTCCCCCTCTATACACAGGGACAGGAGTCTGGCTGCGGTACGAAATGCGCCGGGGCGGTTCGCACGGGCTGGGTCCACGGAAGGGTCCATCAGTCATTCCTGATTTCAGTTTCACCGGGTTGATCGCGGCGGATGGACTTGCATACCGTCGCCAGCGCCGCGCCGGCATCCATTGACATGCGAAGGAACAGCACTGCCGCCACGAGTAACATCGGAATGGCACCCGGCCAGCTTCGCGCACCCAGGTCAAAAAGTCCCAAGCCGGTCAATGTGCCGAGGATTATCAACATGACGCTCGGAAATGTCGGCCAGGTGCGCAGTCGCACCAATTGTCTTCCGTGGCCATGTTCCTCCAAGGCCATGCGCATACGAAGTCCGCCAAAAGTACCGCTGCGGCAGGCAAGATCCCAGCGGTCAAAATCGCCACCGCGCTGTACGCACAGCCCTTCGCTTTTCAAAAATGCCTCCAGTGCAGTCAGACGTTGTTCGGAGCTTCGCCACTGTTCACTCCAGACCACAAACTCCCGCGGTACGGGAATATCCAGCCCGCCGGGGAAGCGCATTCGCCAGGGCGACAGGCCACGCGATAACCGTCCGCGCAGCCGCGCTACCGGCTGAATGAGATAGCACCACATGGTCAGCAATCGTAATTTAAAAATTGCCCCGGTAGTCCGTGGAATTTCATCAAAACGGCAGTAAAAAGCTCCGATGGCTGCTTGAGTAATCGTTGCGCCCATCGCAGCAGCCAGCAATATTCCCAAGACCACTGGATGCCAGTAAAAGCCGGCCATGAACATAACACTTAATGTCAGCACAGCCAGATACCATTCGGGGGTCATGGCCAGGGAAGTCAAAATACCCGGGGAGCCATGATACACACTTTGGAACAATGCCCCGCCCCAGGACCCGTGATAAATACGGCGGCGGCTCCAATTGAGGAATTGCCAGAGTCCGCGGCCATACAGTCGGCCGCGCCAGGCGATATGACCGAAAGCGTTGTATTTTTCCGGCCATTTGCGTTCCAGCATGGCTTCGGCCTTACCATAATTAAGCTGTTGACGCCAATACGCGCGCAAGGAATTTCTGCGTTTGTGCCAAACAACCGCGGCCGGGCTGAAGCCCAATCGGCGGAAACGCGCCTGCAATCTCCAGCATGCGTCTACGTCATCACCGGCAATGCGAAAGGCGGCGTCAAACCCGTCGATTGCGCGAAGTTCACGTGTCAGAAAGGCCATGTTGCAACCGGGAATATGTTCGGCTTCGGTATCACTTAACAGAACATGAATTGGTCCACCCGGCGCATGGGCCACCGCATCGGCCACGTCCGCATCGCCTGGTGGGGCGATGTTGGGACCGCCAACCGCGGCGAATTGTCCGGTACGGAAGGTTTCCACCAGGAAGTGCAGCCAGTAGGGATCGGGGCGGGCATCGTCGTCAAGATAGGCAATAATTTCGCCGGTGGCCGCTTCCAATCCGAGATTGCGCGCGTGGCTGAGCCCTTTGTTATCCGACTGAATCAACTTGACCGGGTACTCCTGAACAATATTCGCCAAACCATCCGTGGATCCATCATCCACCACGATGACTTCGTAATCCGGATATCGCAGCAGTTCCACACCTTCCAGACAGAATCGGATGGTGCGCGAGCCGTTATAAGTACAGACCACTACGGAAACCTTGGGCCACGCGGCATCACGGCGGAACGGTACTTTTGAAAAAGCATCAGTTGTCGTTGCCAATGCCGGTTTCGGTTCGCGCTGCCGCGTAGTCAGACCAAAGGCCCAATCGGTAATTTCCTGGCCTCCGCGATACCATTCATCGGTCCAGGCAAATACGAAGATGCCGGCACTGCCGCTTTTAAAAACTCTGCGAACTTGCCACGCCATCATGGCGGCCTGTTCACGCTCTCCCTTGGACTTACTGTCCAGCCCAATCTCCGCCAGCATGAGGGGCTTGTCGCCGGCGATATTGTGCAGGCGACTTAGATATCGTTTGAGCTGATCCTTGGATTCCAGATAAACGTTCATCGCCATAAAATCTAGAAACGGCAGATACAGATATTCGGTGGTGGGGTAGTTGACATACGTCACCAAGGCTTGGGCATCCCCCTCTTTAGCAATGTTGTACAGAGATTTTAGAAACCGTTCGATACGGCGATGGCCATACCAACGGACAATAGAGGCGGGAATTTCATTGCCAATGGCAAAGCCCAATAGAGCCGGATGGCCGGCACATGCTTTTACTCCCTGTCCCACCCGTTGGAAAATGGATTCCCTGGTTTGCGGATTATCCAGAAAAGCCGTGTGTTGTTCCCAGGGCAGGCCGACCAGTATACCAAGGCCATGTTTTTGGGCCGCGTCCAAAAGCCAACGGGGAGGCACCGTATACAAACGCACGGCATTTATGCCGTGCTCAGCCATCATTGCAAAATCAATATCTACCTGCTGCGGGGTATGATATTCACAGCCATCAGCTTCTGGCCGAAATGGCCCATACGTCACACCCTTGATAAAAAACGGTACATTCCCACGGTACAGAAATTTTCCGTGTACAGTTAATCGTTCGACCGTTTCTGTGGCATGTGTCACTGGAGACGGTGTTACCAATAAACGATGGGCTGTTTGAGTCACTTTTATCTGTACTCCGTTTTTTCCGCCAAGCCCAAGAGTCGTCATTGTACCAATTTTCACGGCCCGAAGACACTGGGTTAAAATAAAACGGGGAGCCTTAGCGGCTCCCCGTCGGGGAATTTATGTCAGGGAGCGGGTCATACGACCAGCCATGTCGCGCCGGTGAAAGTCACGGTCCGGCGGTGAGGGCGAAGACTTAGGCCTTG
>JAJYDW010000088.1 GCA_021790385.1 Planctomycetota bacterium | reverse complement strand
CCGGAACGGCATTAACCGGCAGCGATGTGGCACCGGTGGCGGCGTGTTCACCGGCGATCAGGTTTTCATAAGAATTGTAAACATTTACCACACCCGAACCATACCGCGGATCCAGCGGCGTAATGGCAAGATTATTCGATGCCATCGCCTCTTCGTTTTCATGGTGCGGCATTTCACCCCAACATCAAGCCCAATCGGGCGGCGTATCCAACTCGCCCGGCAACACCCGTCCGGTGGACACCCGCTGAAAAAGCGCCGGCAGGTGTTCCGTTGCCGCCCATGGGGCTTTCTTGATATTCCACCCGGCTTTTTCATAGCAGGAAAATATAAATTCCGTGGTCTTCACGATCTGCGAAAAATCCGTGATTGGCACAGAGCCGGTGCGTATCGCCAGCGCAAAGCTGTTGAACGTTCGCATATTGCCCTCAAAGTCGCGGGCGTCATCGTGAAATTCCACCTCCGGTTGACCATCCACCAGCAGATAACCGCTGCCATTCCACAAAGCCCGTCCCTTCTCACCAAGTAACTCAATCATATGCCGCTCCTGCCGCGCGCACGTTGTTGCCACCATGGTCAGCCGCGGATGATCCGGCGTGTCCAGCATGGCCTGAACAATGGCGGTATCCTCTAATTCCAGCTCCGACGAATCGTGAAACCGGTACAAGGCCACCCGCAAATCCCGGGCGCCCGCCACCACCGGAAACTCGCCCGGACTGGCCAAAATCAACGACTGATTGATGAAATGCACCGCCTGATTGAACATCACGCCATCGAGATTCCATTGGCCCTGCATCATTTTCTTGCCGGCCCAGGCGGCCCGCCCATAGTAAGAATCCTCCCGCCACCACAGACTCGAGAGAAACACCTCCTTGATTTTACCGATCGCTCCGCCGTGCAGCGCCTTACGCAAGTTGAGCATCGAGCTGCGCCCCACGTGCTGCATCTGCACCGCCCCCACCTTGCCCGCCGCCTGGCGGGCCTGGAGCATCAACCGGCATTCGTCCGGGTGCGTCGCCATCGGCTTTTCACACAGGACATGCTTGCCGGCTTGAAAGGCCGCGACCGCCACTTCACGATGCAGAAAATGCGGCACCGCAATACATACCGCTTCCACCCGCGGATCCCGCAGCAAACTCTGATAATCGCCATAAATTTTTCCGCCGGCAAAGGTAATTCGTTCCGCCTGGCGGGCCACGTTGGGGTCTTCCAGCCGGTTGTCGCACCCCGCGACGGTGGTAAAATTCGGATTCTTTTCCTGCTCCGTCAGATGCAGCGGTCCAATACCGCCGGCCAAACCAATCTGCCCGATGCGAATGGGCGGTGAAACCAAAGCACTCAAACCTGTTTCTGACATGCGCATGTCATCTCCTTAAACTCAAAAAACTCATGGTGCCACCGGCCCCTAACGGCGCCGCCAATTTCTCTGGCCCCGCGTCCGTCGTCCGCACCCGATTGCTGCCCCACATTTCCGCATCACTTTACGCCAACTTTCGCCGGTCGTAAAGCCGCGTGCCGGTCTGGAGAACACCCAAGCCTCTCCATTGTAATGCGGGGGGTTGTGCGCTCGTGAGCCGACCAACCACCGAATTATCATCCCGGTGCTTGCTGACGCGTAGTTGGGCATGGCCGCTGGGATGGATGGCGGTTTGTCGTTGGTTGTTTTAAAAATAAATCAAAATTCTCTGGTCAAACGTACCATGGTTTCGTAGTTGGCCAAGGTACGCGGCGTGATGCTGCGCCCGTAGGGGCAAGCCGATGGCAGAAGCACAAAGCCGCGACCTTCACCGGCGGTTCCATCACGCAAAGCACTGGCGACGCGCTGCGCAAATTGGGGAGGATCAAGGTTTTCGATGTCGGCGGCCTCCAGATTGCCGAAAAGCGTTAGCGCCCGGCCATACTCCCGTCGCACATCGATCAAACTCACATCGCCCTGTGGCGGAGGCTCTATCGGATCGATCGCGGCCGGGTTCATGGAAAGTATATGGGGCAGAATGTTGCGGATGCGGCCGTGGCAATGGAGGCGCGCATAGCCGCCGGATTGGCGGATGGTTTTTACCATCGGCCCGGTGTAGGGGACCACGTATTCCGCGAAGAGCCGCGGGGGAAGATATGGCTCGCTGGCATATTCAGGACCGAAAATTCGCCACAGAAAGCCGGGACAGGCGCGTGCGACGGACTCCGTGACCGCGTGGAGCGGAGCGGCCAGTTTGGCCAACAGCGCATGAAATAGTTGCGGGTTGGAAAAGGCCAGAACGGTGTAATCCTCCATCGACATCGTGGTGGCGGCCTGACAAAGTGGATCGGGCGTGTCAATCATGACCAGCCCCCGTTGTCCTAAGGCCTGGCTTTCTTGGTGGATTTCGGAACAGTCGGCGTCTTGCATGAGAATCTCATCCGGCAAGCTCAGAAATGCCCGCACGTCCTCCTCGGACTTAAGCATATGCTCAATCGTCCAGACGGTATCGACCGTGGCCCGGCGCTGTTGAATTTGGGTTAATTCTCGCCCACCGATTTTAAGACTGGTTCGTCTCTCGCGAACATCATCGTGCGCGCACTGCCGGTCCTGGAAAAATTCCTGCCGCAATTCGGGATGGCGAAACGTCAGCCGGGGCCAGCGCATCCGAATCAAATCCGTCTGCTGCTCGGCCAATTGCAGCAAGGGTCGCCATGATGGATCGTTGTAGATATTGAATGGATCCGGATCATCGGGGTCCATACGCAGGCCGCCGATTTCGTAAAAGCTTACCGCGGGACGATCCACGGGAAGGCCTTGGAGGCTCGCCAGAAGACGCTCTCGAGATGTCATTGGTTCATTTCCTTTTATCCGGGGTACTCGCGAAAAGATGGGGAAAAGTCCGGAGCACCTGCCGTTGGCGGGCCGGGTTGGCGCTGCGCGGCATCAGTCCCTGATAGGCATAGCGCGCTGCGGTTACCGGATACGTATCAGGTCCGGCCCAGATGCCGATGACATTGCGGCGCGGCATATCGGAGCGATTGGCGCCGCCACCATGAATAATATTGACGTGGAACAACACTGCAGCGCCGGCTGGGCAAGTTACCGTTACCCGTGGGACATCGGGTAATTCGGTTTCGGGGATATCCATGTCTGCGGCCGAAACGTGCGCATGGTCGATGCGATGAGTGCTTGGCAACACGACGGTGGCACCGTTTTCCGGCGTCATGGGGTCCAGGCAAAGCATGGCGGTGAGTAAATTGGGCGTGGAATGGTTCAGGTAGGGCAGATCACGGTGCCAGACGAATTTGCTGCTCACACGCGGGGCCTTGATGATGCACTTGTAATTATGAAAGTGAAATTCGGGCGTGCCAAACAGGCATTGGAGAACATCCAGCAGAGGCGCATAAAGAATCAACTCGGCGAACATCGGGTCAAATAATGGCAACTCCATGATGTTGCGCAGTGCGCTGCCCACATCCTGGACGGACAATTCGGTGGCACCGGGACGCCGCTTCATGAAGTCGCGTTCGAAGTCGAGGTGAGCTTTGAGGTGGGCGGGCACGCTCTCCGGGTCGGCGGTGATTTTCTCGATACCGCGGCGCAGGCGTTGCAATGTGTTCGCATCCAGAATGTCTTCAACGACAACGTAACCATCGCGATGGTAAGAGTCGAGCCAACGAGCCGGGTTATCTGGCATGCTGATTTCTCCTTAAAAACTTTCAGCCGCAATCCATTATGAGCATCCGTCGGTTCCGTGTCTTTAGCTGAATGAATCATTGATTTCGCAATTTACGTCAAGGCAATATAATGCGGATATGACCATTGCCGCACACATCGGTCCGAGTCCGATACAGGACATCCTGCTGGTACAGCGATTTGAAGGCGGCCCCACGGGGCGGCGCTATGAGGCTCGATCTCTGCCGGGCCATCTGCTGCACTGGGTGGTCAGCGGTGAGGTGGAGCAGGAATGCGGCGGGCAGCACCAAAAGCTGGCGCCCGGCAGTGTCGTTTGGTATTATGAGAATGAATTGGTGCGGGGCCTTGTGCGTGGTGGGCCATGGGTGTTTTACACCGTCAACTTTTACGCGCCGGATTTGGCACCGCCGCCGCTGGACGGGAGGGTTCAGCAGCAGCGCGATGCCTTGGGACCGAGGTTCGCGCGTTTACACGCACATTGGCAGGAGTCCGCGGGGGCGGCCCAACGTACGTTTTTGGTGCATGCGGCCCTTCTGGAGATTCTGGCCGAATTAGGCTCCTGGCCCGCATCGTCGAAAACGTCCAGTTCGCGCCGCCGCCTGTGGTGGGCGGTGGAAGCGGAATATCGCCGCAATCCACGTCATGGCGTGGACCTATTCGCCCTGGCGCAGGCGCACGGCGTGAGCGTTGCGACATTGCTGCGCGCCTGTCATGTGGCGGTGGGCACGTCACCCAAGCGCAGACTCACGGAGATATGCTTAAAACGCGGCCGTGGTTTGCTGCGGCATACGCACCACAGCGTAACGGAAGTGGCAGAACTGTTGGGCTATGGCCGAATTCATGAATTCTCACGCGATTATCATCGCTGGTTCGGCCGCACACCCACCGAAGAGCGCGGGGGGTGAGACCTTTTCGAGCAATGCAGCGGATGTTGCAACGGCATTGTGACGCATCTCATGTATTGACGATGAGTCACGTGTTGCTTTTCGCTTTCGTGCGTGGCCACTACAATATTTTTTAATAATTGAATAGTGTTCTTGCTTTTAACCCGGATATTTCACCAGTTTTAACCAGCGGCAGCTTGCGCGCAGGCCTTGCACCGTGTAAAATCAAGGGGTTGATAAAACTTTTCAATTTTGCAAGGTGGCAAGGCCATGTTGCCAGGTTGTACCACAAAATTTATCAGGTTGTCATCTCTCCGACGGCAGAAAGTGCTCATTGAATTTGATGGCGGCAAGATCCCCTCGGATGCCCGGGCCTTGTAATTGCGGCAGGCCGATCAGAAGCTGAATCTGGTCAAGCATATTTCTGCCTGCATCCTCGCCCCCCGTGATCCGGATTGTATTGAGCACCAGCAGACCACCATGATCGCCCGTAACTGTTTACCGCTCCGCGGCAAATATTCACAATAGCGGCGCTGGCGCGCTCGGGTAATTGGTGGTATGCTGGATTTCACCATGGATGGTGAAGTTCAAAAACATCGCAAGCAACTGGGTCTCCAACGCGGTCGAGGGTCGAGCCGACGGTGTCACGCAATACCGTGATCTGGTTAAACGGTTCAATTATTTTCTCAAGCGATATGACAAACACAAGGAAGAATTGAGCCATTACCGTGCGCGGTGTTACGAACTGGAAGGAGAACTGCAGGCGATACGCCCGGAGGTCTATCGGGCCTATCAGAAGATCGACCGCCAGCAAAAACGGTTGGATAAGCTTGCTGCGGAAAATATGGCCTTGCGTAAGGAATTTGCTGGGATTAAGGAGAAGTTGAATCAGCAGCCTCCCGGCGCGGGGCCTGTCGATTTAATTGGCGCAGACTTTGCTGGGGCCAGCGGCCCGCCGGGCGGGCTGACAGGCTGGCCCGGGCCGCCACCTCAGCATCGGCACCGGCTCCCAATCCGCGAGCCGTCCCACCACCACCAGCCTCGCCCAGCGTCGCCAGTTAAATTAAGTAGTCTAGTCATTTGCATTACAAAATTTCTATGGGTATACTGCTGACGTTGTTGGTAGGAGAAACACCGATGAGCCGCTGGAACCAAGCCCCCATGGACCGTAATCAGACGGTTTTATTTTACCCCACCGTGGATGCCGCCATCAGTCAGGACCATACCGTGCGTCTGGTCGAGGAGGTCTTGGCTTCTATGGATTGGTCCGAATGGGAGAGACATTACTGCCTGTGGCCGGGCAACCGCCCATTCATCCGCGGATCGTGGCCTGGGCTATCCTTTATGGACTGACGCTGGGCCTTTGCTCCAGCCGGAAGCTGGAGGATGCCTGCCGCAATCGCCTGGATTTTCTCTGGCTGGTGGAAGGGAGGATGATTGACCACAGCACATTTTCCAAATTCCGCACCCGCATTGACAAGGAATTAAAACAGGTGTTTCGACAGATCATTCTTCTGGGACACGGCATGGGGGTGGTGTGTTTGACCAAGTCAGCACGGATGGTACCCGGGTGAAGGCCAGTAATGCCCGTTATAACACCGCACGGAGCCCGAAGCTTGAAGAACTCTTGGCCCAAGTCGATAAGCAGATCGCGGAATTATTAAAAGAAGCCGCGGCGGAAGACCAGCGGGACGAGCAACTTTATGGCCCGGAAGCCACGCCCGGCAAACTGCCGGCGAACTTGCGGACCTTGCGGGAACGCAAGGCCAAACTGGAGGATGCCAAAGCACAGTTGGAGTTGCTGCAGGAAAAAAGGGGTTCGCGTTCCGATCTATCCGCCAAGGGTCCACAGATTCCATTGGCCGATCCGGATGCCTGGGTATTACCCAACAAGGAGGGCGGATACGCCCCGAATTACAGCCCGGTAGCAACCACGGAAACCCACGGCGGGTTTATCGTGGATACCCAGGTGGTGGTGGGCACCAACGAAGAAGCGGCCCTGGTACCGGCAGTGGATAGCATGCAGGAGCAGTTCAACGAGAAGCCCCGGCAAGTTTTGGCGGACAGCGGGTTTCACAACGGAGCGGCCTTGGCAGCTTTGGAAAAACGCCAAGTGGAAACGCTCATCCCCGCCCGGCAAGAATTTAAAGAGAACCCGGCCCTGCGGCCTGATCCGACCGTGGCGGTGGAAGAGGCCCAGCGGGTGGCCTTGCCGATCAATCCGCAGTCCAAGGTTTTGGATAAGGCGGCCTTCCTATATAAGGAAGCGACGGATATCTATATTGCCCCATGGGGCAGCCTTTAACCTTCAGCAAAACCCAGCCCTACCAACGCGATAGTGGCCAGGGCACTTATCGGATTTATGAGTCAGCCAACTGTGCAGGCTGCCCGTTGGCCCTGCAGTGCCTACGCAAGGGCCAAGAAAAACGCAAGATTTGCCGCGATGAATATGACGGTCTGCGGGAGCGCGTCGTGGCACGCCTGCACACCCTGGCCGGGCAGGAGGCTTATGCCAAACGCATGGCGGTGGCGGAGTCACCTTTCGGCATCATCAAGCAGACCATGAATTGTCGGCAGTTCCTTCTCCGCGGCATCGCCAAGGTTCGGCATGGAGTGGCAATGGGTGACCACGGCCTTCAACCTATCCAAACTGATTCGGGCCATGGCGGCACTGCGCACACTCTCCGCCCAGAAAGGGGGTGCGGCCCGGCGATAAGCCCTGGCACCCGCGCCAGAAGGACGTCCTAGTGTAGTGTCTCAAGCAGATGGTATCTTATCCAAAGTATTTCTTGCTCGGCGGATTTTATCGAGAATATTCTCCACTTTGGCCGTCCACACGAACGCCTTGGGGTCGGCGTTATGGCTGACGA
>JAJYDW010000087.1 GCA_021790385.1 Planctomycetota bacterium | reverse complement strand
GCTGTATGCCCTTGCCCAGAGTGACCGCAGCCCGCGCTGGACTTGCAGTGCGGAAAAAGGGGGCTGGAAGATCGTCTGTGGCCGGGTCGGGCTGCGCCTGGATCGCCACAAAGACCGCCTGCGGCTGATTTCCAGATAAAGACCGGCGCTAAGACCTAACTGGAGACATAGTGATGCTCAAAAAGATAATGCAATGGCGGCGTGCTGTTCGAGCCGGTCAAGCCTACACAATGCAGGTGATGCCGGCCCGAAAAGCTGCCAAGCCTTCGAATTTAATTGCCGTCCTGGATTGGCTGGCTCCTCTTAATGCTAAAATTCCACTGCCAGAAGGATCCGACGCGCCATATATACAACCCGGCAGTCCGTTAAAGAGGATCTTTCTGGATCGCCGGGCCGGCGGTTGGGCGGGAACGCATATTGCCCCAGCCCACGCGGTGGCGTTGCGCATCACCTTGCTGCACTGGTCCCAGCTTGGTCCGGCGGGCGGTGGCAGCTACTATTTTGAATGTGCAGATGCATCTTCGCCGACACGTATTTTTTGTATTGGAACCGTTCACCAGAAATTGGCGAAGCCGCCAACGCTCGAAGGCAATCGGCAAGTGCTTTTGGAGGCCATCAGAAACGCTGCGGCGAAGGGCGTGAAGTTGCTATGCACGAGTGAAGCATTTTTAGATCGTGGAATCTCCCGGCCGGGTAAACCCCTGACTTTCACGATAGATGACTCGTTTTTAAAGCCAATACACACCGCTGCAAAAGACCATCAGATACATCTAGTTTATTCCGTGCTGGAAAAACAACGCGGCCGGATTTTTACCGCAGCGATTTTAACCGATGACGCCGGTGAGATTGTTGGCATATATAGAAAGCGCCATCTGTCTATCCCGGAATATGAGGATGGCATTTACCCTGGCAGCAACTGGCCGGTGTTCGACACCCGCCTGGGGCGTATTGGACTGCAGATATGCTGGGATATCTGGTATGCCCAGGGTGCAGCGGCCTTGGGCGCACAAGGTGCCGAGATTATTGCTGTTCCCATCGCCGGTGATGCTGACCCGCGCCATTGGGATAGTTGCTGGCGTGCCCGGGCGCTGGACAACGGCGTATATTTCCTTACCAGTACCACCCACGACTGTGGAGGAATTGCACCCAGCCGCATTATCGCACCCGATGGTGGGGTTATCTCGGAAACCCGGCAGCCCAATGGTTTGGCCGTGGCGGACATTCAACTGCCTTTTGCCAAACAGCGGCTGATCTGGACCAAAGACGGACCGTGTTTTTCGGATTACCACAATGTGGTGGGGCATTTGAGCCTCACCGCGTTAGGACTTTCAGAGATGGGAGGCCCATGGTAAACGGGCACGTGAAAACCGATCTTACAGCCGTCGTCGCTCTAAGCGACGAGGAACGTCGGAGTTTTTTTCCTGAGCCTCTATGGAGTGAGCTGCGCCAGTTATTGCCACGATTGCGGTTATTGTCCGTACCACTGTCGAATGAAGTTGCCTGGCGGGAGGCCCTCTTGTGTGAACCGCCGGAATTAATGATCACGGGCTGGGAAGCTTTGCGCTGGCCGCTGCCCATGGAATTACGCCGTAATTCCACCCGGCGGTTGAATTACGTATGCCATGTGGGAGGAACCGTGCGGCCCCTGGTTCCGCGTACCATGCTGACCGATGGCCTGTTGGTCAGCAACTGGGGGCACGTGGCCAACCGCGTTGTAGCCGAAGCGGCATTGTTGATGATTCTCGGGGCGCTGCGCCGGGCGACGTTCTATGCCCTGGAGATGCATCAGCCGCAACAAGACGGTTGGCGCGGATCGCGGCGAGACCAACAGTTGTGCCGCAGCCTGATAGGCCGCCGGGTGGGTTTGCATGGTTTTGGCGGCGTTGCGAGGGCCTTGGTACCGCTGCTGCGTCCGTTTCAAGTAACCCTGCACACCTTTGCGCTGAATGTATCCGGGAAGCTCCCCGATTTTCCGGATGTGCAGGTATGCCGTGACGTGGAGGAATTGTTTGTTACCTCGGAGGTGCTGGTGGAATTGACGGCCGGTGTATCCGGCAACCGGCATATCGTTACGGAAAATCTGCTGCGCAAGCTCCCCATGGACGCGGTGTTTGTCAATGTGGCGCGTGGGCTGGTAGTAGATGAAGGGGCGTTGGTCCGGGTGGCGGAGGAGGGGCGTATTCAGGCGGCCCTGGATGTCTACGAACAAGAGCCGTTACCGGCCGATTCTCCGCTGCGCCGGTGTTCCAACATAACGTTGTTTCCGCATATGGCCGGGCCAACCATGGATCGCCGGCGTGATTGCGGAGAATGGGCTGTGGTCAACCTGCGTCGGTACATGCAAGGCGAGGCCCCTGCAGCGCAAATAACACTGGAGATGTATGACAGTACAACCTAAATATCCGCAGTGGCAGCTTGGCTTTTCCACGCTGGGCTGTCCGCAGTATTCCCTGTGGCAGGCTGCGGCTCTGGCTCGCCAATTCGGAATCTCTGCGATGGAACTTCGTGCACTTGGTGGCGAATTGAACCTGCCGCAGTATTTCCGCAGCATTGTGGGCGGTGATGTCAACTCAATTCCGGTGCTTCTGCACAACTACCAGGTGAATATCGTGGCCCTGGACAGTTCCTGGAGAATACTCGACTCTACCGCACAGGGGCAGGAGGACATCATGGAACTTTCCCGCTGGGCACAGATACTGCACGTGCCTTATCTGAGGGCTTTTGATGGCGGTGAGGCCGGCCGGCTTACTGTCGACGATCTGCACCGGCTTAAAAGTACGTTGGACTGGTGGCGGGAGTTGCGGCTGAAGCATGGTTGGGAGGTGGATTTGCTGGTGGAAACTCATTGGGCCTTGACCTCCATCCAGAACTGCCGCCGACTCATCCAGAGCGATTCTCATGTTGGCCTCTTATGGGATGCACATCATACGTGGCGCATCAGCAATGAGCCCCCGATAAGTTTCTGGAAGAGCCTGGGGCCGCAGGTGAAGCATATTCATATCAAGGACAGCGTCCGAGATCCGGCTGCCCCCGGAGGCTACCGCTATGTGCTGCCCGGCACGGGTGATTTTCCATTGCTCGAACTGCTCCACGTGCTCCGGGAGGATGGTTTTGCCGGACCGCTGAGTCTGGAGTGGGAGCGGTACTGGTTCCCAGAACTGCCTGATCTGCCAACCGCGCTGGAACATCTAACAACGGTTATCCATCGGTTGGGGGTGTTGCAACTGAGAGAACCGGTACCACAGGAAGCACGAAAAATCCATGCCTGACAAACCACCCAATATCCTGCTGCTGACCACCGATCAACATCGCTTCAACGCGCTCGGTGCACTTTGCCAGGGACTGGTTCAGACGCCCTCGCTGGACCGCCTGGCAAGCCAGGGCTGTATGTGGATCAACGCCCATTCACCCAATCCGGTATGTGTTGCCGCCCGCCATCATATTCTCACCGGGCTGGGACCTTCCTATCATGGACTCACGCATAATGTCTATCGGGCGCTCCCACCGGAATTACCGGTGCTGCCGCGGATTTTATCGCAATACGGTTACAGCACTGCGGGTATCGGGAAAATGCACTTTTACCCGGTGCGTGAACACCATGGATTCCATCATTTGCGGTTAATGGAAGAAATTCCCGGCCATATTGATGATGACGAATTTCTGGCCTACCTGCGCGACGCGGGTCTGGGTCATTTGCTGCATATTCATGGCGTAAGACACCTGGGCTATCAGTTGCCGCAACGCAGCCTGCTGGATGCGTCACATCATGGCTCTGCGTGGGTCGCCCGGGAAAGCTGCAGGTTTATCGAGGCCAATCGGAAGCGCCCGTGGTTTCTCTGGGCCAGTTGGATAGCGCCACACCCGCCGGCAAATGTCTCGGATGCATACGCTGATCTTTACCAGAATAGGCCTTTGCCGGCAGTCGCTGGCTTATCCGGCTCCGAAGCCCCGGATTTCCGACGTTTTCGCGAACTATACTTTGCCGCCATTACCCAGGCGGACCACGCTATTGGACAACTGTTAGCCCACCTTGAAGATTTGGGTTTGGCCAGGGATACGCTGGTCATCTTTACCAGCGATCATGGGGAAATGGCGGGAGACTTGGGTTTATGGACCAAGGAACTGCCGTATGAAGCCTCCGTGCGCGTGCCCATGGTGCTGCGTTGGCCGGGACGTATTTCCGCCGGAACCATCCAACGGCGGTTTGCGGATCTGAACGATATTCTACCGACTCTACTCGATGCGGCCGGCATCGACATACGCGTGATTGCACAGCGCCACGGCCTGTCCTGCGGGTTTCCCGGGGCATCCTTGTTGTCCTTGAATTCCCGCAGGGACCGTACGCTCCAGTATGCTCAGTGGGGCGATCTTACCACGGACAATCCGCGTTGGATTATGATGCGAAATCATAAGTGGAAATATATTTACTGGTTTGGGACTGGGGAAGAAGAGTTGTTTGATATTCGCCGGGATCCTCACGAAACCTGTAATCTGGCCAACGCTCCCAATCAGGCCGCCGCTGCTCGCTTGCGGGAGTTGCGCCAGCTTGCGATAACCCAGGAAAGGCGTTGGGGTATTCCCGACACGATTGTCCGCGGGTCCTTTCGCCGGCTGGGCTGTGCCCGGTTCGATGCCGCGGCCCGCGCGGTGAGTCCAACATGGATACCGCGGCAATGGCCGGCGTTTATTGACCGGTGGTCTCCTGAACAATCACGGCAGCTTCAACGGGAAATTGATCTGGTAACCGCCCACGAACCGCTTGGATCTGCAGGAAGAATTACCCACTTCTCCGCCGCCCAGCGCGCCATCTGGTGGCGGCTCTTCAAGGACCGCGGCGGCAGTGCGAGGTTCTACCGTCACCTCTTTATGGATTCACCAGCGAAGAATGAATAACAGGCCACGCCGTCGGCCCATGAAACCAGGCAGAACTCAGAAGTTCACCGGTCCGGCAACCTTATCACTCCATTTTTTTTCGCGTTTCCACTCGGACCTGTAAATCCGCGAATTCCGTTCGCAGAGCTCCTAACCGCTCCTGAAAATAATGCTTCACCCATATTGGTTCCACCAACGGAGCAAAAACCATAAGGGCTTGAGCCAGTAGTTCATCGCCTTTATCGCAATGGTCTTTCAGCCATACCAAATGTCTATTCGCCCAGCCTCCCACGCGGCGATAGGGTTCATTTTCTGCCAATGCCAGAAGTTCGCGCAGACGCACCACCACGCTCCAGCCACCATCTCGCCTTTGCGTCAGACGTTGCATCAGATCGGCTACCGCTTGATACACCTGTCTCTCACCAAGCTCTTCCAGCCGGGACAGGCATGCTTCCCGCTGGCAATGTGCCTCTCCCGGTGTTGCCCAAGTACTTCCGCAGGCCATGAGGGTGTCCAACGCCGCATCAATCGGCACGTACTGTACATTGTCCGAGCAGTTGCGGCTCCAGCCGGTGGCAATCAGCCCTTGCAGTGGAAACGCCCGGCTGTAGGTCAGCCAATCGCGGGCATTGAGCATACGCATGTGAAACACCGGCAAGTCTGCGTTGTCACGACCTTCGCTGAGCTTGTACGCTCCGGCACCCCATAGCTTCACACCACTTGCCAGAAATCTCTTAAACGTCCCGCCATGCACCACCTGTCCGCCTCCAAAAATCAACGGCAGATCATCTTCCACATCGTCAGGCATCGAAAAATGCCAGGGAATATCCGCTGCCCTCTGATAAGCCCAAATACACAAATCTGCCTTGGCTCCCAGCGCTGCCAGGTCAGCCCTGGACCATGTGAGCATCATGTCATGCCATAGGATCGGCCGCACTCCCTGGGCCAGCAAATGATCGCATAAGGGTTCAATGTGGTGACTATACAGGGTGGCTTGGCTGTGCGCCTGAATATATGCCCGGGTGTCCGGGTGCTGGCCGAATGTTATCGCTTCATCCCCGCCCAGATGAAAAAACCGGCAGTTTGGCGTAGCCGTCAATACATCATCCACCATCGCCCGAACCAGTTCGTCCGCCCCCCGGGCTAACACGTTGAGTACGTCGGAATTTTCCGCTACCTCCCGCAGATGGGCATATTTTTTCGATCGCAACGGCGTTTCCATATGGCCAATGGTCTGCACCAGGGGAATCAGTTCAAAGCCCAGCGACTGAGCCTTCTGATAAAAATCGGCCACCTGTTGGCGGGTAAATGCGGTCGGACTGCGAAAGGCCGGATCCACCGTCCAGGGAAAAGCGTCTTCCCATTCCAGCAGCAGGGCATTAAAGCCGGCCACGCGGAATATATCCAGCAGCCGTAACAGCCTCGAGAATGTTGGCGGCATACCCTTGAAATCCAGGTGAACCGCGCGAATATCAACGGGAACTTCCCGATGCAGTGAAAGGATTGAATTCATTCCATCAGTTCTCCACGGCTTTGTGGATGCGGTCAACCCGGGGATGTTCGCGATTACTGTCGGAAATCGGCGTGCGAATGGATCATCCCGGACTTTTTGGTTGGAATTGCAGGGAGAGTCGCACGAAAGTCAATGCCGGCTCCAAAGACCTGCTTGGCGTGAGCCGAGGTTTGCTGCAGGCCGGTATGCCACGGCTGTTTTTCGATAATCCGAACAACCAAAGACTGTTCGTGCCAGCCTCGCGCATCCAGCAACTGTAACTGACTGCCGCGTGCCGCCGTAATCTTCACACAGGTATTATGTTTCTGCAGCCAGATAGCCTTATCACCCCAGTTGAGCAGATACATCGGTTTTACGCCGATGCGGGCGATGGTGACGGTGTGGTCGGCATTTTCAATAATGCATCGGCCATCCACAAATGCGCTCACCGGAAAATCGCAGTCATACCGCATGGCTTGTGCCCAAGTCATCGCGGCATGATATTGCAGATGCACGCGCACATTAAGCTTTCCCCGGATGGTCTTTTGGTATTGTACGATGAAATCAAGCCGGTGCGAGCTGGCTTGCCCCTTCGGCAAAAGCAGCCCCCGTACGTAATAGCCATATTTTTTTTCCTTGCGGATGACCGCGTGATTGCCCCCCACATCGCCCCATGCCTGAAAATAACCCAAATTGTCGCTTTTCTTTTTCCCCGCCGATGGGGCGATGGCTACACCGCTGATCAAAGCCTTTTCGATAATGGTATGCTTTTTCCTTTTGACTGCCGCGATAGCTCCAAAGCGATTCAGTGACAGCACAATTCCATGGCCCAACGCCAGTATGTGTTTGGGCCTGGCGCTGGCTGCGGCGGGCATCATCGCGTTAGCCAGCATAACCAACGCACCATAAACCGCCAAGCTATACCACCACGTAAAACTCGGTTGGCTGCGGCATTGTCTGGCCTGGGCAAAAGTTAACATGAGGTACTCCTTTTGAAATAAATGCATATATTTCACATCCGCTTTAGCGGCAGCGGTGGCACGTAGTGATGTGGTCCACCATGACGCCGCCAGTGCCGGTAGACCAGGTAAAGCATGGGAATCGTCGCGGCATAACATACAAACGTAATAAGAAACG
>JAJYDW010000042.1:26985-34911 GCA_021790385.1 Planctomycetota bacterium | reverse complement strand
GGCCGGTCCAGAACATCACGGCCCGGGCACTGGCTGTACCCCAGGGTGGGCCATCCTGCGGAATGGACACGGTGGGTATGGATGCGGCCGGTAAGGTTGCCGCATGAAAATCTGCAAATAGTACATTATCTCCGCCCGGATGCACCGAGCCGGTAATTTCACCGGAGGTAAAAACGCCTTCACCGGGACCGGTGGTGGTGGAGGATTCCACCCAGCCCGGCGGACGCAACGGATAATTGCCCGAATCCGTTGCCACATAAGCAACCCAATAACCCACACTGCCGATCTGAATCTGAAAATTGCCATCGGCCAACAGGCAGGTTGAAGCGGGGTCCACAATCCGGATCGGCATGGGAAAATAACTGTTCACTGACAACTGAGTCTGCGGCAGCCAAGGCTCCAAATCGCGGTTAGCTCCGTAGGTAGAGGGATTGGAATACGGCGACCCTGCCTGTTGGTTCATCCAGGCTTGCGGACAGATCATCGCCTGCGAATGGACCAAAGCGATACGCTGATAATACCACTGCAGCCACTGTGAGGAATTGATATATGGCCCACCTTGGGAGAGGTAGGGGGCTACATACTGTACCCAATACGAGCCATTGGCCGTGCCCGTGTATGACACTCCCATATTGAGTGGATCAAAATCGGCCGGTGGGTAACGGTCGGAATAATCCGTGGCGTACATGCCGTAGGCCAGACCTATTTGTTGCAGGTTGCTAAGACACACCGTTTGCCGGCCCAGCTTGATCGCGTCAGCCAGGGCTGGCAAAAGCAGTGCAATCAAAATACTGATGATCAAAATCACCACTAAAAGTTCCACCAGGGTAAAACCGTGTAGGGGCCGGCGGAAGCGGGTCTTACGGAAGCGATAGTTTTGTGTGCATTTCATGGGCAACTCGTTTGCTTGGGCAACTACAACCTCCCTTGAAACTCCAGGCGCCGCCCCAAAGCGGCTGACCCGCAGCGCCGCCGCACGATGGAAAAAGAGGCTGGTGGCGTTGTGCCACCGGCCTGTCTAAAAATGCGTGGTCTTAGGCCACTGTTTTACGCTTGCGGCCTGCCAGCAAAATGCCGACACCCGCAGCAGCCATCAGCCCCAGCGTGGCTGGTTCGGGTACTGCGGTAACCGTAACTGTGCCATTAGCCGCGTCAAAAGATGCCGTCAGCCCCGCGGTCAAACCCGTGATATTCACACTGCCGAAGGTGCCGCTGTAGCTCGAAAAGTTAAATACCTGGGCGCTGCCTGGCCCCGTTACGCCGGTCAAATTAAGGTTTAACGTGCCGGCGAATGTCGCTGTTCCGCCAGTTATACCACCGATCTGGCTGAATTGGCCGGTACTAAATCCGGAAACCGCCAGGCTGGTTGACGATAAGCTGCCGTAAGTCAGGGTTTTTGCAGACAATATCCCAACGTCGCTCATGGTAAGGTCTGATGTGTAGTTGACCGCGCCGACGGCCACATCGACCGTCGGAAATGCGGCGCTGCCATTAATGGTCAGTATCCCCAATCCAGGGTTTGAATTGCCGTTGGCGTTGCCTAAGACCAAGCTGCCGCCGCCGGACCACGACTGCCCAACAGGAATAATATATTCACCTCCGCCAGGGCCTTGGCCAACGAAAACACTGTCCACGTTGACGGTTGCTGCATTAATGGTTGTTGCCTCGTACCCGCTGGGGGTGTTGTTGTAATCATTTTGGAAAATGATCCATCCATCCGCAGTTCCACTGCCGGTGGTAATGCTGCCGGTACCACTACCCACCGTCAATGTGCCGCCATCGAAAAATACCTGTCCGCGATCGCTATTGTTGCCGTCACCTAGCACAACATTGGAAGCGGCGAGGCTGTCGGTATGAATGATTGTTGCGGTGCTTACCTTTCCGGAAATAAAACCGACGTCCGCAGTATCTGACGCTGTGGGGACCGCGCCCAGACTCCAGTTAGTTGCCGTATCCCAATTACCACTGGTAGTAGTAAAAGTGTCGATCGCACCGGCAGCGGGATAAATCCCGCATACCCCGGCGACCGCCGCCGCGACCATGGCAATCGTCCACTTGCTGTTACTGTTCATAATGCTACTCCTCATTAGAAAACCCGCAGCCCAGAATTCAGACTTGAACTCCTGACCGGTCCGCCGGCGAAATACCGACTGCAACAACCGGATGCCGCTTTCTTAATGTAGTAAATGTAGCACCTGGCCCGACCCGTGTATAGTACATTCTTGTATCACCAAAGGACGATCTTTTATCACGCCGCTTTGGCGTATTTTGACCAATATCGCAACGATGGTGGAATCAGAACACCCAGTTGAACTTCACCTTCCGCAACCTATTTTTATCCTGCCGCCGCACTAGACGGGTGATAAAAGATCGTCCTTTCATGAGTAAAATCTGTACTATACAACGTCGGTGCAGAGGACTATGATAAACCTCAAGAACCGGGAGCGGACAGGCAGTGAAAGGATGGCCATATATGAGCACGTTCTATTCCCAATGTTTTCATTTTAGAAACTGTGCACAGAAAAAAAATAATTTTATGCGTCGCAAGTTATGGTTGTTGGTAAGGCGAAGACCATGTCTGGGTCGTGCCACCACGTGTGTAAAGAGCGTGAGGCAATTTTTACGGCCGTACAAGACTGATGGAAAGTACCAGGTTATCTACGCCGATTACCGTAGCAGCCGTCAAGGTAGACTTTGGGGGCTGCTGGTTCTCCTCACGATCGGACTTTGTGGGGCAGCACCGAAGCCAGGCCAGACACCGGTACCGGCCAAGACCAATGATAAGTCGCTGGTGCTTTCCGATCCGCTCAGCGGCTTGCATCATCATGTCCCGCCGGGTCGGGTCATCTATAACGGCGACCAAATTGTGTTTACCCGCGGCAAGTTCGGCCGATGCGCCCATTTCCTCAAGGGCGGCAGTATCACTTATCACTCGTCGGTTATGCCGACCAGGCAGGGCACACTTTCTTTGTGGATCAGTTTTGACAAAGCTCCAGGGCATTTTGTTCACGAGCGGCAGATTTTTATTTGGCACGCCCAGGCCTGGTTCCGTTCGTCCATTCAATTGTTTGTCGGTGGATCCAAGGATTGGGGCGAGAATGATCTCTTTTATATTATCTCTGATAAGATGGGCAAGCGTTTTTATATCACCATCCCGCTGACGACCTGGAAGGCGCACCAGTGGCATCAAATTGCCATCACTTGGAAAACCGACACGGCCGGCAAGTCTTCCATGGCCTTGTACCTGGACGGCACACTGCAAAAAGCCAGAACCAAACTGACCATCCGGTTTGCCGCCAAAGCGATTCAATCTCCGTCCCCGAAGAGCAATAAATGGCTGTATTTGAATCCCAGCGGAACCAAGGCTGATTATAAACTTGAACAGTTCAAAATCTATAACGTAGCACGTGAGTATTCACCGGCTCCACGAAAATAAGAAATAGCACCCATGATCGCCATCGGTGACACCAAAGTCTCTCTGACAAAGGAAGCATTTCATGTTTGTTGTGCAGACCGCAAAATTCAGGAAGAACACTTTACTCATTCGTTTGTTTTCGATCATGGTGCTGATCGTTGCCTTGCTGCTGGTCAACGCGACAGTGCGGGCCGGGGCCGCGAATCTCATTCCCGAAGGGAGTAATTTTGAAGCCGGCTGGGATGGCTGGAGCGTAAATCCCCTGATCTTGCTGCCAAACTGGAAAACGTATGTTCCTCCGTCGATCGACTGCACTAATGCGGCCCAAGGCCATTGCAGCCTCAAGCTGGTGAATGGTTCCGGCGATGATGTATTCCGGGTTTCCTCGCAGGGTATCCGTATCGTCAATCACAGCGGCCCCATTACGCTGTCACTCTATGCCAAAACCGACACCCCCGGTTGCGCCATTTCCTTCACACTCAACAACGGATTTAAAGCCATTTGCTACGGCAGCGCCACGCTTACCAGGCATTGGAAGCGTTTTCATGTTACCGTTACCCCGCAGCGCTGGTATTACCCTGACTTTGCAGGCATACGCAATGCCTTTTATGTGCAGATTGCGGTTCCCTCCACCCGTCCATGGAAGACCATCTGGCTGGATGCGATTCAACTGCAACACGGTGGTTTGACACCTTATGTCAATCCCGCCCGTTTCGATCTGGCCTTTACCTGCAACCGTCTTATAAAAGTGTACACCCCTGCGGAAGTTCCTCATATTGTCCTCCACGCAGCCGGGAAGAAAGTAACTGATCAACCGGTTGTCATCACCGAAGAAGAACTCTTCTCACACCGACAGTTTCCCTCGCTCACGCTGCGCTTAAAACCCACCATCAATGCCAACCACGGCTCGGTGGTTATTCCGCTGAAGCCTGAACCGCGAGGCTTGTACCGTCTTACCGCACGCATGGCCGACGGACGGGGATTTCAACAGATAGCTTACGGTGTCATCAAACCGCTGGGCCACCGTCCGCATGCTGACGCGGCCTTTTTCGGCGGAAGTATTGCCTGCATCATGAGTTCCACCGTTGCGCCCTACTGGGGGTTTGAGCCCAATCACAGTTCGTTGATGACCTTTGATTATCCGCCACAGCAGGTCTTCAAATTTGTTCACCAGCTCGGCTGGGGCTGGTGGCATACCTACTGGGCACTGGCCTTTCAGACCATTCAACCGGATGGGCCAACTAAATTCCGCTGGCGGGATAGCGATGAGTTGGTGTCATTGGCGGAAAAATATCATCTTGACATTTATGCGAATCTGGCCGCTCATGGCGGCCCGGATCAGCAGCCGACATGGGCCCGATCAGACATTGCCTGTGTCGGTGGTTCCTGGCCTGTTTTTCAGAACCAGCACATCGTCAACGCGATCAAATTTGGAAAATTCGCGCGGGCCATCGCCGAGCACTATAAAGGCCGCATTTTCATGTGGGAACCATACAACGAGCCAGGCGTCAAGATGGCAGCTCAACTCTACGTGCCGATCCAACAGCAGGTGTATACTAACCTCAAACAGGTGGATCCGCGTAATCAGGTATACGGCCTATGTGTAACTTCCATGCACTGGTTAAAACATTGCCTGCAACTCGGGCTTGGGCGCTACATGGACGGTATCGCTATTCACGGCGGCAGTAATAAGCACAACTGGGCCGGGCAGGTGCGGCGGATGGCCCGGCAGTTCACCGGCAAAAGCTATCCCATCATCAATTCCGAATCCAGTGGTTCCAATGGAGCCATTTATCCCAATCTTCTGCCTGCCCTCTCCGAAGGCGTGCAGAATCCCACCCCCATGACGCCTCAGCAGCTCGTGGAATACATCGCCCAGGAGCGTGTCGCTGGAGTTCTTCGTGAAAGCTGGTTCAATGTTACTGCCTCCCAGTTGGGCATATTCGCCCACAGTCTTGATCTGCTGGAGTATGATGGGGCTCCATCGATGCCTTTGATCGCTTACAACACCCTCATTGACTATATCGGCCCATCGGTTACGCATCGTGTGGTCCACCTCGGCGGGAACCTTCGGTGTTACGTGTTTGGCAATGGCGGGCACAGCGTCGCCCTGCTGTGGGCTGCGGCTGCCTCTCACACCGTCATCATTCCTCTGTCCGCCGGCCAGATGGTGCTGGACAACATGGCGGGCCAGCCCATCCAGCCGCAGGCTGCTAATGGCCGCAGCGTCACCGTGCGGGTTACTAGCAAAGTGGTGTACCTGCGGGCAGCACATCTGCCGGTTGCGACGCTGTCCCGGATTCTGGCTGGTGCCACCATCCCTGGGCTACAGCAGGTGCTTATTACCCGCGTGGTCATTGGCCGCGCTGCGGATGGCCATCCCCAACTCGTGGCCATGGTGAAAGGCAACGTAGCCGCCGGGCAACGTGGTACCCTAAGCATCATGGGAAGTCCGCACGGCTGGCGCTTTAGCCAGGCCTCGGTTGCATTCCCGGCGTTGGCTCTTGAGCAAACAGTGCCGCTGGCACTGCCAATCATCAGCGGTCTGCGGAGAGGGGCCGATGCGCCTGTTCGTCTGGGCATACGCACCGGATCCAACCTGGTTGTCCATAGCTTCAGGTTGAAAATCTGGCCGGCCGATCATAACGTCCGGCCTAGCACCCTGGGTAAGCATGCGGCAGGATGGAAACACCTGGTGTTTCGGCGGTTGTCCAAATGGGCCCAAGCCTCCATCACCTGGGATCGCCGCGGGCTGTACATCGCCGCCAAAGTACATGACACTACACCCCGCGGTTTTAATCCGTCTTCCGGCAAGGCAGATTGGCAGGCCGATGGACTGGAATTGTACTTCAATCCCACCATTAACAATCAATTCAGCCATGCCCACTATGGTCCGGACGATTTCCAGGTCATCTGTGCGGTCCGAAGCGGTAAGGGCAGCATCAACATCGCCCATATCGCCTGGCGCGGCCATGAACCTCCCTCCAGCCGTTACCACAACCTCTATGCCAAACCCCATACGGTTGTTATGCAATCCAGCCGCAATGCCCGCGGTTACCGGGTGGTCATTTTTGTTCCCTGGAAAGATTTTCCACCGGCCTTTAAGCCCCGGGTCGGCAATTTTATGGGCTTTAGCATTTCCGTACGCGATATGTCCAAAACATACCGCCAATTACACCGGGTGATCTGGGCGGGCGATAATAATGACTACCGTTACACCACCGGGCTGGGCGTGCTGGTCTTGAAATAGTGGCGGGATGGCATACATCTAAGAACGACTTTCTATCTATATGCATTAATATAGGACTGTATTATGAATAATATCCGTAAGTACGCCATCGTTGGTACCGGCGGTCGGGCCATGATGTATTTTAGCGCTATCCTGGCCGATTACCGCGAACATGCAAAATTGGTTGCTTTATGCGATATCAGCCCCACTCGTATGGCCTGGTACGCCCATTTAGCGGTGGAAAAGCATCACCTTCCATCGGTCCCCATGTACCTGGCCACGGATTTCGACCGCATGGTGCGGGAGCAGAAAACCGATGTGGTAATCGTCACCTCCATGGACTCCACCCATCATCAATACATTATCCGGGCGATGGAACTCGGCTGTGATGTCATCAGCGAAAAACCCATGACCATCGACGCCGATAAAGTCAGGGCTATTCTTGAGGCCATCGCTCGTACCGGCCGCAAGCTGCGCGTGGCCTTTAATTACCGTTATGCGCCCGTGGCCACCAGGATGCGTGAACTGGTCGCTCAAGGCATCATCGGCCGACCGCTGGCGGTGGATTTTTCCTGGGTGCTCGATACCCGGCACGGTGCCGACTATTTCCGTCGCTGGCATGCAGAAAAGGATAAATCCGGCGGTTTGCTGGTGCATAAGGCCACGCACCATTTTGACCTTGTCAACTGGTGGATCAACTCCTATCCGCAGACTGTTTACGCCATGGGCGACTTGAAATTCTATGGTCGTCAGGCTGCCGTCGATCGCGGAGAGCATTACAACTATGATCGCTACACCGGCCATCTGGAAGCTGCCCATGATCCATTTTATTTCCCGGTGGACGGATCCTCTAAAGAATTCGCCTGGGCCAGCCTTAAAGAGCTTTATTATGACGCCGAAAAAGACAGTGGTTATCTACGCGATCGCAATGTTTTTGGCGATCACATCACTATTGAAGACACCATGGCCGTCATGGTACGCTACCGTAATAATGTGGTAATGAACTATTCACTCATCGCCTATTGCCCATGGGAAGGTTACCGGGTGGCCATTACCGGTAATCGCGGGCGGGTGGAACTCTATGTGAAGCACGGTTCGCACATCATCGCCGGGCAGAGTGATCAGGAATTGGCCGCCGCCCAAAGCCAGGGCCAGGTGGAATCGCTGTGGGTATTTCCCATGTTCGGCCGGCCGTATCAGGTGGACATTCCCCAAGTGGACGGTGCCCATGGAGGCGGCGATACCCTGATTCTTCAGAATCTGTTTACTCCGGATCCGCCCG
>JAJYDW010000042.1:0-26885 GCA_021790385.1 Planctomycetota bacterium | reverse complement strand
CGGAATGACTGGGAAAGCTGGCATAATGCGCTAAGGCCGCGGCTCATGGCGACACTCGGCTTGATGCCTGAGCCGGTTCCGCTGAACCCGGAACTTCTGGTGGAATGGCGGGAAGATGGCCTGATCAAGCGGAAAATCATTTTTGATGTGGAACAGGGCCTGTCCGCAACAAGCTACGTATTCCGCCCAGACAATGCGCCGGGCCGCCTGCCCGCGATTTTCGCCTGCCATGGGCACGGGCCATTCGGCAAGGAAGCGGTTATGGGCAATCGCGGCACGCCGGAGATGGCAGCCAATATCGCCTTCCACAACTATGACTACGGCCTGCAAATGGCCAAGGCGGGTTTTGTAACGATGGCCATCGATTGGCGGGGCTTCGGCGAACGCGATGATCGGCGTAAGCCACATTATCGCACCGTGGGCGGCGGCAATGCCGGCGGGGACCTGTGCAATGTACACTTCCTGCGCGCCGCGATCCTCGGACGAACGGTGCTGGGAATGGATATTCACGATGGCATCTGCGCCCTGAATTATTTAAGCGGGTTGGATTTTGTCGATCCGCGGCGGATAGGAGTGATGGGCCTGTCCTTCGGCGGTACCATGGCCGTCTGGCTGAGCATCATCGACCAGCGTATCACTGCGACCGACATTATTTGCTACAGCGATCTTTTTGCGAACTTCGGCATTCGCGACGTCAATTTCTGCGGCAGTCAGATAACCCCGGGTCTATATGCCCTCTGCGACGTGCCGGATTTGCATGGTCTGGTAGCCCCGCGGCCCTTGCTGGTGGAAATCGGAATTCACGATGAATGTTTTCAGTGCGAGGGCGCTTTGGCATGTTTCCACGAAGTCGAGAAGATTTACGAGGCTGCCGGAGCACGGCAGTCTTTGGTCCTGGATTTATTTCCCGGCGAGCATAGCTGGGGCGCACGCGAATCGGTGAATTATTTTCGCAAATATTTGTGACTCAAGTTATTTTCACCGTCTATGACGAAAGGAACTCCATATCATGGCCGACACAGCATCTGTCCCGGATGCTTCGTTTCTCTGGCGACGCCTGCCCGCCTGTCTTGCGGACGTGTGCCATGCGCCGCCGGTCACGCAATATCTGCCCACGCGGTTTCACAGCACCATGGCGAATCTGGATTCGACCAAGTTCGCCCATGAACCGTTGCCGTGGCTGCGTGGGTCCGAAGAACGGCTGGCTTCATACCAGAAGCAGTATTCCGCCGCCTGCTGGAAACGCATGTCGACGGACCGTTATGAGGAACATCAATGTCCTGATATGCCGGCCTATTCGGTGTTACTCGCCCCAAGTATTCCCGGAGCGGTGGAGTATCGGCAGAGCCTGCGGCCTTTCGGAGAGAAGCTTCTGTTGGCGGTCATCGGGGCTCGCTTCGGTTTAGGCGGTTGGTTTGGGGCGTTACGGGGCTGGGCAGTGGAATTTCGCAACTGGTGTTGATCCGGTGAGTGCGATTCCCGGGTTGGAGATTACGATTTGTGCGGGATAGTGGAACACTTCGGCAACTTCTGGGACATGCGCGCCGTCAGATTCGGAAATGCCATGGTTTTTATTTCGACCAGTCGATCGAATGCATGCGTACGCAGAGTTTCTTGGTTGCTATGGTAATAAGGAGTATCGTGGTCATGATTAGGGCCGTTATTTGTCGGGACAAAAAGGAATTGGGACAAAAAGCCGCAGGCGAGGGGACGGCGCGGATTCGCCGGGCAATTGCGCGGCATGGACTCGCGAATATCATCGTGGCCACGGGGACTTCCCAATTCGAGATGCTCGAAGCGCTGGTTAAGGCCGAGGGAATCGCGTGGAACAAGGTGACGGTGTTTCACCTGTCCGAGTAATCATTTTGGGGCACCGAAAAAGATTTTCATTATTTTCCGTTGCGGTTTACAGGTGAGCCACGGCTTTTTTTCAGTGAACCGTAAAAATCAGATTCAATATTGTATCGGCGGCCATTGTTATGCGAATACCGATGGGTTTCCCGGCTCCTGCGTCATGCCCTGCTGATCTGCTTGGCCCGGAAGAGTTTCCGCAGGTTGAATACCAGACAGATCAACTTCCATTCACCTTGCATCTTTGGCAGGCCACGCAGCAGGAATTGACGACACCCCATCGCCTGTTGGATTTGCCCAAATACCGGTTCGACTACTGCCTTTCGCCGGGCGTAGATGGCCTTCCCTGGAACCGTCCTTAATTTCCGGGCCATACGATCCTTTAGACTCAGGTGTTCGGGAATACGTCCACGGGGTGCCAACGGTACGGGCACCCCATGCTTCAAACGCCCAGTTGCCACATAGGCATCAATCCCCTGCTTCTCCAGCCATGGCACATGGTCTTCACTGAAATAGCCCGCGTCCATGGACGCTTTTTCAATACGATTGTCTTCTCCCACATTCTGCTGCGCCTACAGCATCATCGGGAGAACCTGACGCATATCATTGGCCTGATCCGTTATTTCGGCCGCTACAATGATCTGACCGGCCGAATCCACCACCACCTGGGCATTGCCACCTTGATCCCAGCCCTGGTTACTGGCCTTCATTATGCGGCTTTCCGGATCCGTAAAGTTGATCTGCTCCTTGTCCGGTACTGTCGCTTCGCTTCCGGCTCCCCGGGATACTTCCCTTGGATCCTCTGCCGCCGACTTCGCCGCATGGACGGCTGATCCTGTTGATGGATCGTTGTTTTCATCATGATCTGATGGTGCTGCAGAGACTTGGGTTTTGATGGCTTGCTGGCCTTCCGCCAGGTTCTTATAACGGGCCTCCAATTGGGCTTTGGCTTTTTGTATCCGTTGAAGCCGGGTCTTCCGTCGGGCCAGATCCTCCGGTAGCTTGTGGGCCTGATCCGCTGCGCCAAGCAGGGCATCTTCGGCGGCATCTTGGGACTCGGCCTCCTGAAGTAGTGTGGCTATTTCTTCCTTTAACCGCAATTCCTCCGCTACCATCCGGCCATAACTCATGGCCTTATGCCGACTGGCATTGGCTTTCACCTTGGAACCATCCAGCGCTAAATGCCCCAGTGACGCCAGTCCCGCCGCCTGACATATCCCCAATACCTCCAAAAACAGGGCGGAAAAAGCCTGCAAATGCATCTTCCGGAACCCGCTGATGGTACGAAAGTCCGGAATATCCTCCCCCACAATCATACGCCACCCCACATCCCGCTGACAGCGTTGGGCTATCTGCCGGGAGGAACGCACGCCCATGGCCTAACTGTCGATCAACAGACACAGCATCATCCGAGGATGAAACGGTGGAAAATCGCGGACGCTCTTTTCATAAACCGCGGTAATCGAAGAAATATCCAGCGTTTCCACGACATCCATGAGGAAATAGACCAAATCCTCCTCCGGCATCCAATCCTGGGGGGGGATGGCGGTAGAAGCCAGCTTTGCCGGGGATTCCCTACGCGATACGTCTTACTCATAGATGCAGTGTCCTTGCATATCTTAATATTTAAATAATCTTATCATATCTATAACTTCATGTAAATCCTCCAAAAAAAGAATTCTGATGCGAAAAGAGTATTACTCGGATAGGCTCCTAGGAGCCACAGGTCGACAAGCGGCGAGCTCTCCCGATCTCGCTGCTTACCGTACCGCGGCAACAGGCCCGCAAACGGTTGGAAATGAGCCGCTATGCACGACACCAACTCGCTTCGGGAAGTGCCAATGGTGTCAGGTGCCTTTATTAGGACGGCGGCGCGGGGTGGTGGCCAAATATCGAACATAATCAACAGTATAGAACACAATGATTATTGCCGCCACCAGACAGATCGTAGAGGATGGGGCATGGGGCAGGCCGATAACGGGCGGCCGAAATTTCTGCGGCGCTGGTCGCGGCCCGGCCAGAAACACAATCGGTCTTTTATGAAAGGATAAAGCATGGCCAAGTCAAATGGAATGAACCGACGGGAAATGCTGGCGCGCATGGCGCAACTGGGAGTGGCGGCAGGTGTGGGTGCCGCGCTGGCCAGAAACAGCCTGGTGGGCTTGCCGGGCCGGGTGGTGGCCAATGTGTCCCGGAGCAGCGGTGTAGATGCTGCTGTGGGCCGCGGCCCCAACCAGTTTGGGATGGGCGTATGGACGAACAGCGACTGGGATGGTGGTTTTGCGTTTGTGGATGCTATGAAGCAGGCGCGGCAATGGCATACTCCCGACATGCGGGCCATGGCTACATACGACAGCCTGGGCTGGCCGACACAGGACGCAGGAACTGTAGTTTACTCCGGCAACGCCGAGCACATCAATGGTACGTATAAACTGATATTCAAAGGGCAGGGGAAAATCGGCTGGGTATATAGTGGCTACACCATGCAGGTGACCCATCAACACTACGATGCTAAAACCAATACCACGACTGCGGATATCACCTTTACCGTTACCAACCCTAAGGGGGCCAGTGTCAGTATTCTGATCACGGATTCCAAACGTACGGCCCAGTCGCCGAAGGGATCCGGGTTTACCAACGTGCGGCTGTACCGTCCGGGTTATCCCACCGACGGCAGCGTGACATTTACGGACTATTACGTCAAGGCCATGCAGTTTGGCAGCGTGATACGCACTATGGACTGGACGGCAACCAACGGCAATACCGTGGTGCACTGGGCGGACCGGCAAACGCCGCTCACGTATTACAAGCCCTGCCCGCCCTACATTGCTTCCGGCGGCGGACGGATGGGCGGCACCTCGCTGGGGGTGGCGCTGGAGCACCACATACAATTGGCCAACCAGGCCAAACGCGATTTGTGGCTCAATGTGCCGGTGGTGGCGGATGATGATTTTGTAATAAAAATGGCCCAGGCCATTCGGTATGGCACAGATGGCACCAATCCGTACACTTCGCCGCAGGCACATCCGAAATATCCGCCGCTGGATGCGGACCTGAATGCGTATGTGGAATATGGCAATGAAACATGGAATTTCGCCGGCGGATTCTGGTGCTTCTATGTGATCAAGGATATTGTAACCAACCTGCCGGCATCCCATCCGATTAAGGCCATTGACCAGCAGAAGAACCCTTATTACACGGCGTGGCGCTACACGGCCTACCGGATTTCGCAGATCAGCGATATGTTCCGGTCGGTGTTCGGTGATTCGGCCATGATGAAGCGAGTGAAGCCGCAGTTGATGTGGCAAAAAGGCTCCGGGGGCACTTTTGGGCAGGGTTTCAGCCAGATATGCTGGCTGGATGCGTACGGGGCCAAACAGCATCCGCCAAGAACGGTTAACAGTTACGTTCATGGGGCGGGCGGCTCGGCGTACTATGGCGTTAACAAAATGTCCGGCAATCCGGATGAGTATTTTGCGCCGGGGAATTACCCGGATGCAAAAACCATTATGTGTTTTCGCAATGACGCGATGGCGGCAAAAAATTGGGGGTTGCAGCGTGTAGCGTATGAAGGCGGCGATGGAGTGGACGGCCTGCCGATGGCGCAAATTCTGGCCATCAACGCCGACCCACGTATGAAAACCATGACGGAATTCATGCAAAACTACTATGCCCAGCAAGGCGGAGATATGCTGGTGTATTACACCGTGGAAGGACCGGCGGACTGGGAATTCACCCCCGATATTCTGAACCTCAACACGCCCAAGTTTAACGCATTGAAAGCTCTCAAAGGCTGGCAGCGCGATGCGGTAACTCTGGGCCAGGCCCTGCCGGGGCTGATCTGGTGTGGCGAGGTTCCCAACATCGCCACGGCCGGTCCCTACGGCGTTAAATACAATGGTCATAAGGTTCTGGGAGGCTTTCGCAACGTCGGAGACTGGCTGGCCTTTCCGGGGCACACGGCCTCACCGTTTACGGCGGAGATGAGCCTTCAGGGTCAGCCCGGCGTACCCACCGTGCTGGCTATTTGGGTGAACGGAATCCGGTTTGGTACGGTGAAGATGGCCCAGCCGAAGAAAGTGGGCTGGAGCAGCGTACTGGGCAAAGTGCGCATTCCGGCGGGGTTGGCGATGATTCGTGTGGAGTTGGTCAGCGGCAGCTTGGACTTGTATGCTATCAAGGTGCGCCAGACTTGAGGGCAAAGAGATCAGGTAATTTTACCCGCGCCAGCCGATGGCCATGGTTGGCACGGTAGCCGACGATGGTAGCATGGTCGGCTACTGCGGCAAACAGTAACGCCCATGTCTCAACAGGGACAACCTCCGGTAACGGGGCGGGTATGGAGTTCCCAGTCTATGATGACAACTCGTCTTAAGCGGGTGCCGTGGCTATGGGTCATCATCACGATGATGCCCTGGGCCTTTGGTATTTTTGTATCTATTGCCTTTGGCACAGTGGTTACGCTGGAACTGCGTAAATTCACCAACAGTCCGTTTGTTATCGCCACGCTGGGAGTAAGCTACGGTATTGTGGGCTATGTGCTTACGCCAATCATGCTTTATGTTTCCGATCTCATATGGACACCGTGGGGACGGCGTAAGCCCTTACTGGTGCTGGGTTTTCCGGCGGTATTGACCGGCCTGCTGATTCCCTATGCCAACAGCCTGGTGATGCTTTTGATTCTGCTGGTGGCGGGGAATGTGATCAGCGCGCTGGGTCCCACTTTTGAACCGCTGACGCAGGAAATCATTCCGCCGCACCAACGTGGGCGGGCCTCTATTGTGCACTCACTGGTGATCAATTTTGCGATTATGGCGTTTTTCGCTTTTATGATCGGGCGTTTCGATGATGTGTACAATTATTGGCCCTGGAGCCTCTTCGGCGGGGTTACCGGTGAAAAGCTGATATTCTATGTTATGGCCTTGATGAATCTGGCCAACTTTCTGCTGGTAACGCTGGGGATCAAGGAATTGCCTCCGGCGAAACGCCAGACGCTGCGGCAGTCCATGGGAGGAACCCTATCGCTGTGGAAGTTTGTCCGCAAGTTTTTTGTGGACGTGTTTGAGCTCAAATTTCTGCCGATTTACTTTCTAACGTTTTCCAGCGCCCTGTATGGGCTTGGGCTGGGCGGACTGGGAATACTGCTGTACACCGACCAATGGGGTTATACCAAGCAGGAAATGGGCAATAACGTGGCCATTGGCGCGGTCATATTAATTCCCATCACCATACTAACCGGTTTTCTGGCCGACAAGTACAATAAATTGCGCGTGTACCAGGCGTGCATCATTGCCAACATCATCACCTGCATCGTGTATTACCTGTTTGTGATGTATGGCTTACCGGATCATCGGCCCACGCTTTTTCAGATATTTCTCTTCGGCGAGATCGGTGCGGCGATCGGTACACTCTCCGGCGTGGTAAGTTACCCATTGATCTATGATTATATTCCCCGCGATAAGATGGGCACTGCGGCGGCGGGTCTGGCGCTGCTTCGTAACTTTTTCGGCCTGGCTCTGGGCAGTGTGATGGGGGCGTGGATCAGTCTTTATTCCGGATGGTTTATGCCGCACGCGGGCATCCGGGCCATGGTGGTGTTCTCCCAACCGATGGCGGAGCGGCAGATTGTCAGCGTGCTCGACCAAGCCGTGCAACGCCAACCCCAACTCGCCCTGGTCCGCCCCACCAAGCTCGTTTGCAGCGCATGGTTTGCACCTGGAGAGTTTTCCAAGGTCAGCAAGGTCTGGATCTTGCGCACCACCGATCCGGCAGCGCAGAGGGCCAAGAAAAAGAAACAAAAGGCGGTGGTTCACCAGCATGAAAAGGCATTTCGCGTGGCGCTGGAAAAGGCGTTATCCGGCGTGCTGGTACCACATGGCGCAGAGGTAAGCGATTGCCGCTGGACTGCTGATCGCACGCTGCGGCTGTCGCTGGCCACGGCCTCGGCGGCCGAGGTCTTCCAGGTTCGCGACATGGCCAGAGAACTGGCGGCCCATTCGTATCTGAAAGATGTTATCGTACAGGCCCCGGGTGGAATCGTTTACGATGCCGATATCCGGCACCACCATACCAGGCTGCCTTTTTTTCCGCGGTTATGGAGCGATCTAAACGATGCCATTCTACAACAGCGGGCGGCGGCTCTTACGCGCAGCGCCACCGGGCCGGGCCTGACCCTCACGGCGGTGTTCAAAACGCTGCCGCCACCGTCAACTTCCTCATCCAAGGTATCCACTACGGTGGCGCAACGGTTGGCTGAAGGTTGGCCTGCGCCGGTTGCAGACCCTTCCGGCAAAGCTGGAGCAGCCCCATTGTCCGCCGCCAAGTCTCACCTGGGGGCTGCGGAGCATCTGTATGAGGATGCGCTTCAGGCCAGCATCGGCAACAATCTTCCGGTGGCCAAAGCTGTGGTACACTGTACGTACTCACCGCGAGTGAACGATTATTTTGCCGGCTACCTGTTGACGATTTTCGGCGGAATCGCGGCCGTCGGTATAACCCTGGGCATAAGCTGGCTGGAACGGAAAGGTAAGATTCACCGGGCGGGTGTGGAAGAAGAGATGGCCACTCCCGAGGTGTCGGCGTAGCCTGGTGGCGGGATGGAAACACTCTCCCCTCCACGGGACGTGGCCTTGCGGTGGCACCCAGAAATAAAAAAGGGATATAAACTGTGCAAACATATATTCCAGGTTATTCAAAAACAAAGTTGTTTTTCGCGGTCTTTGGCCTGGCCGTAGCCGTGGTTGGCTTTTCCAGCATTTACGCACCCATGCGGCTGGTATTTGAAGGGACCCGCGTCAAGGCCAGAATCACGACGGAAGTGGTAAGCCACCCCGGCCAGCCCAACCGGATTTTCACGGCCAAGCACAATATCCGATACGATGCGGCCAACACATTTCACTTTCTGGCCCGTTATCGCGCACCGGATGGGAATGTCCACATCGGCCGCCTGCAATTGGCCTACCATGGTATCTCGGACGCGCAGATCGGAGAGACCTACCTGGTGGCCTATTACCCCCCTGCAGCGGCGGATTCTTCCCACCAGGCGACGCTGGTTCCGATTTTTTCACTAGGCACGTGGACTTTCGGTGGAGTTCTGATGATCATAGGGTTGTACATAGCGGCGGTACAGTCGCTGTATTTGTTTTATTCACGGACTCCCATTGGAATCCCCGATGAGCAATCGATTGATCGGCCCAAATAAAAAATCGGGCTGGTGCTTTGTTTCAGAGGTAAGTATTTTACGGAGAATAACCGATGTTAACGAAATCCCACTGTCATTATGAACGTATAGCGTGTCGTAGCGTGGCAGGTCCGCGCCGATTGATGGGTGCTGCTTTTGCCTGCGGTGTTCTGGTTTTGGCCGGGGCATTGCAGGCGGCCGGGACTCCCGCCATGGATCAACTCAACACCTTGTTGGCCCATCGGCATTACCACCTGGCGCTGCAGAAAGCCACCCTGTGGCTGAACCTCAATCGTCGGGCCATGCGGCACAAGCATCTAACCCGCTACGAATTGCAATGCGTTCGGGCCAGGGCGATGCTGCGGATTTCCGCATTTGCCGGGGCTATTGCTGCCTTTCGTGCCGCGGCTGCGGTAGCACCAACCATTCCAGATGCCCGTCAAAGCCGGGCGATGGCCGATTTAATTGATCACAGCGCCGGCGGTTTTTACATGCACCGCATTCATCAGGGTGACCGCCTGATCGTCAAGCGCATCGGCATCGTGCCGAAGGCTTCACGTCGGCAGGCTATGCAGGATCTGGCCCGGCAAGAGTGGAAAGCGCTTCACCCCAGAATAATCCGGGCATTGCGCAGAGCCTCGCTGGACTCGTCTTTGCGTCTTTTGCCGGCGCTCCGCCTGGCGGTGGATGTGCAAAGCGCGGCGGCAGCCGGGGGGAAAGAGTCGTCTGCGGCCAAAAGCGACCAGCCACCGGCGTTGGCGGCCGTGGATTCGATCAGTGCACACATGGCATCGCGGATAACGGCGGGGCTTACGTCGCTGCAGGCGAGTGTGAACCATATCCAGCGTCTGGCGAATGAAAAGGTTCGCAGCGGCCGGACCATGGTTCGACGTGGTGTAAATTCTGACCAGCGTGATACGCTAGCGAACATTGGGGATACTTGTGCACGGGTGCAAAAAGCGATTGCCAAGTATGTGAAGTTATTTGGGGATTTTCCAAAGGATGTGGCAACCTTGCAGGCATTGAATAGCCGAGCACGGCAAGTGCAAATGCAGGCAGCGCGAGTGCATTGAATTTCAGATGAGAGGCGGGGCGCGGGCGGCGGCCCGCGAGTCGGGGATGGGAGACGGGAGTTTTTTATCACAGGAGACGCGGAGATGTTCTCTTGTTTTTCAAGCAAGGTTTTTTCATTCGGTTGCTCATGTTTGGTCCTCGTTTAAGTCCATGATGTCCAAGTTCAAGCTGCCGCTTCGGCGACGTTTTCTTTGGGAGGCGCAGCCATGACGCCGAGCACCCAGGAGCCATGCTTGAGCATATCGTTCATATGCTTGGCCTGGTCATAGGGCGTATTGGTTTGAACCATTTTCCAGAGGATCTTGAGCCATCGCTGTCCCAGGCATCGCAGCGCTTCAGCTCGACCTTTACCCTGGGCTATTTTCTGGGCGTAATAAGCCTGGGCCCAGGCACATTGACGCCGGCTCAGATCAGCCCAGAGGTGAACCGTGGTTCGCAGGATGGTGTTGCAACTTCGACGGAATGAAACGGATCGGCATTTTCCGCTTTGGCGTGTCACAGGCGCGGTGCCTGCCATGCATTGAAGTCCCTGCGGCGAGCTAAAGGTTTTGGGGTCGTTGCCAATCTCTGCCAGCAGCCGCGGTGCGAGCTTTTCGCCGGCACCCGGCAGGGATTTGAATAATCCGCTGCCGGGATGTTCATCAAACAGATCGGTGATGCGCGACCGGTATTGATTTATCTGGCGTTCCAAGGCATCCAATTGCCGGGCCAAAACGACGGCCAGCATGCTCTTGGCCTGTTCGACGGCCACGGAGGGGTTGATGAACTCATCGGCCCGGGCAAAGAGTTCCAGACGTTTCTCAATGGAGTCTGCGCGATAGAGCTTGTGGGTGTGTAAGAACCTGAGCCAGCCCATTTTTCCGGCCTGCACCAATTTCCCAGGGGTGGGGAACTTGATGATGAACTGCCATGTTGACGGCAGGGTCCAATCATCAAACGCCTCAAGCGCCGTTGGAAAATACTCGTAAAGTGCGGCCTTGAGTTGCAGAATCAGGGCGGTGCGCTGCTCGATCAGGGCCATTTCGTCGCGGCAGAGCAACCGCAGCAACTGGGTATTGGGATCCTGCGGCTCAAGGGGACGCCAATGCTGCCCATCGGTGCGCAGGGCATCGGCAAAGCACCATGCGTCGAAGGCATCATCCTTGGCCCCGCTGGACGCGTGACGCTCCCGGTATCGTTCGGCAACCTTGGGGTTCATGGGATAGACCGAGAGTCCCATGGCCAGCAGGCGTTCGACGACCGGACCGCAGTTGGTCTCGATGGCCACGCCCACTTTGCCCAAGGGGGCCAGCCTGGCCCGCAGGCTCTCCCAGCCCTCGGCCGTGTGGGCAAACCGCAGTTCCAGCAGTTTATTGCCCTGGCGATCCAGCACGACCACATCGTGCTTCTCGGTGGCCCAGTCGAACCCGGCCAGGGCGGTGAGTTGAGAGAATTCGACCGGTGCGAGGGTGGTGTCCATAGCGGCATCTCCTTTCGATAAAACGCCGTCCGCCGCCGTGGATGCCGAAAGCCTGTTGCCGGTCGACCTGATACACGATCCTTGCAAGGATGATGTTCTCTTAGACCTCTGAACAGGCGTCACACCGCGGCCCGGTGATCTCCGCGAAAACCTCGTAGGTTTGACGCAGAGGGACCGTGACCGCAGTGCGACATCCCCTTGGGCATGAACGACTATGCCACCGCCCATGATAAATCCTGCCGGGGGCGAAACCAAAGCCCGGTCCGCCGCCTTTTTTTTCGCCGCCGCCGAGTTACCTGCGCCCCGGCATCGCCAGGCTCGTCCCGGCCGCTCCGCCGGGGCAGTGGTAACGTCGGAAACGGTATCAGAACGACGGGGGAAGCAGAGGTGTTTGCTGACGCGTGGTCGCAGGCTCCGCGTGCGTTATCGTGGCGCGTATATTCGTCCACTGCAGGTCCATGCAAAACTCCACATGCCGGCAAGCCTCGGTCCCCGCGCAACGCTTTACCGAATCGACATTAAATTATTTGTCACCAAAAATACCGGAGTTTTCATTGGGTCAGGCGTGGGCCGACGGCAGGCGGGGAATTCGGGGGTACCGTCGGCAACACGATCAGATCGCGACTTTTGCCATTTGTGCAGGGCTGAAAATTTGGATTTAACGTGTTACGGCGCATCCCATTCCTGTACGCTGCGCAGCACACTCAGGGTTTCATTAAGCGGCTCCGGCATGACCCATTGACCGAAAGTGTCGTTGGCAAAGAAACTTGTGCCCTGGCAGCGCGCCCCGCATTGGCGATACTCGTCGTGTTGCATGAGGAAATTATGCCGGTGGTCCAGGTACACGCGGTACCAATACCAGGGATCGACGAAATCCAATGAAAACAGCGTCAAGGGCTTGCCGCCGTACCGGGCGGCGATGCGCAAACGGCTTTCCACATTGGGAATTACCTGCTCGCGGCGGGTCAACACCGAAAACGTGCTCACCATCACCGCGTCGAGTTGGGCATAGTTGTCCTGGCACATTGCCCAGCGTTCCATCTCGACATCGGCGGGCCAATAGGTGTCCATCCAGTAAATCAGATGCCCGCCCATTGCGCGGCGAAGTTCATGAAAGAAGCGGCGAATGCCGGCGCGCCGCTCCGCTGTGGGCGCCGGCGCATTATCGGGATGCCAGAAGCCGGTTAGTCCAAACTGGTTTCCAAGAAAGATGCCGTCGAGACCAAAATCATTTACAAATGCGGACGTCTGAGCGATCACGAAATCACCCGTGTTCACTCCGGCGGCTAACCCGTTGGGAAAAGCCGCGTATGGCCGCCCATCCGCCCGCAGGGTAGAGCAAACGTCGATCACGCACTGGCTGCCGGCTTCCTCGGCACGGCCACAGACACCTTCGGGGTGGTACTCGGTCTTCCATCGAGAACGGCAAAATTCGGGGCCTGGCTCGAGGTACTCCAGCAATCGGAAATTCAATTTGCGTCGAGCGGCTTCTTCGCGGAAGCAGCGGTAGAAGCGATCGAGCGTGCGGTAGGTCAGCACCTGATCGCTGAGGATGAAAGAGGGGCCGGCGTTAAAAGGGCTGCCCTGTTCGCCGCCGTCCCGGATGCGGCGCAGCCAGTTGAGGTTGTGCCGGGCCTGGGCCTCATCATCGCTGACATAGACGTTGTATCTGGCCCAATCGAAGGAGTCATCCCAGGCGTCGCGACCGCGGTAATTCAGGATATGGTCGCCGTTGCCGGCGCAGAAATTCAGCACCACCGTTTCCGTGTGGCGAAACCATTCGGCGTAGTGATCGAAAAACGCCCGCACCCGCGGAAGAGGATCCCCAAAATTCGGAAAAATCTTGGCTGTGACCCAGGGACAGACGATTTGGGGGTTGGTTTTCAAATGGACTCCCGCAGGCAATCACGACCAATCATGGCAGCGGCCCGCGATTGCCATAGGTCTGCGCCGCGCTGTTGCTTACCGGTGCGGCCCAACGGACGCCATTGGCGATAATCCGTTGAACCTCCTTATGATGATACGTCGGATAGCTTTCATGTCCAGGACGAAAATAGAAGATTCGGCCGGCGCCGCGACGATAGGTCAGGGCGCTACGAAACACTTCACCGCCGGAAAAGGAACTGATCAGAATGGTTTCATCCGGTTCCGGAACGTCAAAGTGTTCGCCATACATTTCCTCAACGGGAATGATGACGTGATCGTCAATGCCCTGGAGAATGGGGTGGCCGGGGGAGGTAACCCATAGAATCTCGCGGTCATTGGATTCGCGCCATTTCAGCGAGCAACCGGTGCCCATCAACGCCTTGAAAATTTTGGACGCATGACCGGAATGCAGCACAATCAGGCCCATGCCGGCCAATGCATGCTTCTTCACCCGGGCCACCACCTCGTCGCGGACCAGATCGTGAGCCTTGTGGCCCCACCAGATGAGCACGTCGGTAGTTTTCAGAATCTCGTCGGTCAAGCCGTGCTCCGGCTCATCGAGCGTGGCGGTGCGGACATCCATATCGCCGAATCCCCGCAGCGCATTGGCGATAGCTGTGTGCATACCCTCGGGATAAATGGCACGCACCGTGGCATTGGTTTTCTCATGCTGAAATTCATTCCATACGGTTACTCGGATATTGGCCGTCATTTTGTTCTCCTGTCATCGGTGCATTCCACCACCTGGCCGGTCTCCATGGAGTGGAGGGCGGCCAGGCTCACGCGCAGTGCGATCAAGGCGTCCTCGCCGGTGATTTCCGGAGCATGGTCTTCCCGGATGGCGGCGATCAGATCTGCGATGCGTTGTTGCGGCGGAAACTTCATCGTTTCCACATTCCAGAATTCTTCGTGGTCGCCGTACTGTAAGCACAGCCGTCCCGCGCTGGGGCGAGCCAGGAGCGCCGGCCCCATCAGGATTTCTTCCGTGTAGGAAGGGAATCCTTCGGGCATGCCCCAGTTGACGACCAGATCGAGAATGTGGCCGCCTTCGTATTCGACGGTGATCACCGCGGCGTCGCGGGCAAAATCATCGACTTCTTTGAGGCGTGGCTTACCGCGGCCATACACGTGGCCGCGGGCAAAGACACGTCGGGGTTCGCCGCCGGTGAGAAACCGCATCAAATCGAAATAATGGCAGGCCATGTCAATGACCGGCCCGCCATTCATGCCACGCCGGTGCATGGCAAGTTTGGGCCGCACCTCGCGCACGTCGGCAAAACGCAGGATCACCGGCCCGCCGAAATCTCCCCGCCGGATCATCTCTCGACAACGCGCGGGCCAACCGTCGCGGTATTGCAGGCTCACGGCCAGCTTGACGCGGTGCCGTTGGGCCGCGTCGATCATGGCCTGTCCCTGCTCCACGGTCAGGGCCAGCGGTTTTTCCGTGAGAATATGACAACCCTGCCGGGCGGCAAAGCAGGCGACCTTGCTGTGCAGGAAGGTCGGCAGGCAGATGGAAACCACATCGACCCGGCCGCGTTTGATCACTTGGCGGTAATCGACGGCCGTGGTGACACCCAATTCCCGGGCCAGTTCTTCGGAACGGGCCTTATCGGCATCACAGACAGCGACAACCTTGGCGTCGGATGATGCGGCCCAAGCTCTGGCATGGTGCGTGCCCATGTTGCCGGCGCCGACGATGCAAACTTTCAATGGCATTTTCAAAATCCTTTCTTAAACAGGGCCTGTTAAATATTGTGGACCGGCGGATTTCCCCGGACGGGTTGGCCACCGACACTGAAAATCCGCCGCAGATAATCGGCATTGCGCCGGGCCACTTCGGCTACCGGACGATCGGTCTTGTCCTGCTCCGCGATCATCCAGACATGCGGCAAACGGCCGAGCGTCCACCGGGCGGCTTCGGCCAGCGGAGCCACGCCTTCACCCAGCATAACCGTGTCGACCCCCGAAGTTGTGATCGATCCGGCGGCGGCGAAATCCTTAAAATGGATGGCGCCAATTCGCGATTCGATCCGGTGGAGAAAGGCCGGCACATCCGCACCGGATTTCATCACCCAGCCGAGGTCCGGGCAGAAACCCAGGTCCGTCTGTTCGACCAGGGTATTAATCACCCGCCCATGGTCGGCGAATTCCCAATCGTGGTTGTGATAGAGCAATGTAACCCCGCGATCGCGGCAACGCTGTGCCGCACGGCACAACATCCGCAAGTCGCGCTGGAATTGCGGAGCATCGTGATATTTCAACCCCGAATACATGAGGATGGTGGCATTCATCTTTTGCAGATAGTCGAGAACTTGCTCGAGCGTATCGCGTTCTCCAGCCGCCTGGCCGGCGTCTTCCAGGTTGCCGCCGATGTGCGTGGCGATGAACGTCAACTTCGCCGCGGCGAGCATTCTTTGGATATCCGGGGGCGACTGGTGCTGAATATGGCGGAAGCCGATTTCCACGCCGGAGAATCCCGCCGCGGAGATATCGGCGAAGACGTCGGGAAAATGGTTCCGCTGACTTTCTCCCCAGGTAATCGTCTGACAGCCTAATTTGGAATCGTGCATGAAATCTCCTTTGCCGCGACGGTTAAGATTTGATCCAAGTGATGCCAAGCTGCCGGGCCAGACGGCGCAACTCCGCGGCGTTGTGGTTTTCAAACAATGCCAGGTGGTGTGGCATACCCTCGTGACATAGATGGTCGAACCAGTCGGACACATCCTGTTGGTCGAATATCGCCAGCCCACGGGTTCCTTTCAGCTCGCGCCGAGGCGCGGCGGTCCGAATATTGACCGCCGTCATTCGATAATATCCGTCACAGTGCCAAAGCCTGGCCAGCGTCATGTTCCGCTCAGCGGCAAGTTGGGCGTTGACCACAACGGGCTTATCATTGTTAAAATGCCGGCCCAGGGCAACGGTTGACCGGTCGCAGAGCCGCAGCGGTGCTTCCCCCTGGTGCCAGAGAGTCAGACTGTGCGCGTCGTATTCCAACGAATCCGACAGATAACCGGCGCCGTAGCCCATCAAACGTCCTAACAGCAACGTCAAGGCCCCATCGGCATCACCCTCCATCGCAATGGCCAGGCCTTCGTCGGCAAGGCGTGCAAAAGCGAAATACGGCCACACCCCCAGAACATTTGGTAGTTCCGGCCAGCAGCGCACGGCCAAGGCTTCCAGATGCTGCTGGCGCACCATCCGGCGGATGGCCAGGGTGTACCGGCTGGTCATATCAAGCGCGGCATTGGGAATATCGTCCTGGCAGCGCAGGCCCATTGCATCGATGGCCCGGCGATCATCGAGAATTGCCTCGTCATCCACCGCGCGCACCGCGTCGATAAACTCCTGTATCCCGACGTGATGAACGCTCGCCCCAAGTTGCTGCCGAATCATCGCCGGATCAACATGCATATTCAGGAACCCGGGGGCGTGCGTACCGACTAAACCAACCTTGGCACGTTGCAGCCGCGAATTGGTCAACGTCAGCCGCAACGCCAGGTTGAGCATCGGCAACGTGGCGGGATCGTCCGGATGGCCGCTGACCACTTCGTAGGGATGGTGCCACTGCCGCAGCAGTGAAGCGAAGGCGTGGGTGCCGACCAAGGTGCAGGCGCTGACGCGGTTGGTATCCTGCCGTTCGGTGGTGGCCCATAAGACCAGAGGAGCGGCCCAGAGTTGGATCAGACCTGGAGCCAGCCGGCCATCACCCATAGTGGGTTGGATGACAAGCAACCCTTCACATCCGGCCTGGCGCAGTTCCGCAACCGCCTGCCGCAGCGATGCGTCGTCAACCGCGGGGGCGGAAGGTTCAAAACAAGGCCACGGCAGCCGACGAAGGGCTTGGCCCGCGGCGGCTTGAACCTCGCGGCCCCATAAGGGATCAAAACCCGGTCGGTTTCGACCAATCACCAGCAGGCCGATACGAACCTGTTCAGAAGCGGCAGGAGTATCATTCATAAAATGGTTTTCCCGGTAGTGGAGGACACGAATTTTGGCACCAAACAGCACCGCCGCCTCATGATCCCTGTTCTTGCAGCCGTTCCTCGCCAATGACATCGGACCTCAAATAGCCTGCCTGGCGTTGACACGGCTTGGCGACACGCTTGACACACTTCGGCGAAGCTGGTATATGGATGCTCATGAAATCGATAATAAGCGATCATAATCTATTTGTCAAATCCGAGCGCACTGCCAGGGCCGACGATTCCCGCGTGCCGACATCCACCCGCCAATGCGTCCGCGATGCGATTCAAGATCGTATCCTGAAAGGACAATTGATGCCCGGCCAGCGCCTCACTCAAATCGAACTGGCAAAGGAGTTCGGCGTCGCCCAGACTGTCGTGCGTGAGGCGCTGCTGGAGCTCGGCTCCAGCGGCCTGGTTCGGCTGGCTGACCAGGTGGGAGCGTTCGTGAGTGATCTGGACGCGGCCACCATCCTGGAGGCCTTCGAAATCCGCGAGGGCTTTGAGGGCTTGGCGGCGCGGCTTTGCTGTCAGCGCGCCAATCGGCAGGACCATCTGGAGTTAGAGCACATTATTGGGCGAATCCGCCAGGCCGGCAGAGCTGGTGAAGCTCAGGAGATGGGCCGCCTGGATCGTCAGTTCCATCTGCGAACGATCCGTATCAGCGGCCATCAATTGCTTCAACGCTTGACGGGAAACTACTGGTTGCTGGGCATGATGGTTCGCGCTGAGCGGGAAATCGAGACGGTCTATCGTGAGCACTGGAGCATTGTGGGCGCTATTCAGGCCGGCAATGCCGAGGAAGCAGAATCACTGGCTCGTGGGCACGTTCGGGCTGGTCGCCTGGCGGTACAGCAAATGATTGACGAGGGGCGTTTCAAACTGCACTGGGTGACGGCATCGCCGGAAAAAGACATTTGAATTCCATGATGACTATAAGGAGCCACCGATAATGAAAATTTTCCTGGACACCGCGGATGTGGAACAAATCACGCAGGCCAACCGCTGGGGCGTGCTGGACGGTGTGACCACAAATCCCACCCATGTATCCAGAACCGGGGCCGACCCGCACTCGCTGTATCCGCGGATTTGTCAGGCGGTGAAGGGGCCGGTAAGCCTTGAGACAATTTTTCTGACGGCCGATCAGATCGTCGAAGATGGGCGTAGACTCGCGGCGATCGCCGGGAATGTAGTGGTCAAGGTGCCGGTTACCCGGGAAGGACTGATGGCCGTCAAACGTCTGGCATCGGAAGGAATCAAGACCAACGTAACGGTAACATTTTCACCATTGCAGGCGCTGCTGGCGGCGAAAGTCGGAGCCACATACGTCAGCCCGTTCGTCGGTCGTCTTGACGCGGTGGGCCACACGGGCATGGATCTGGTCCGGCAGATTCGTCAAATATACACGAATTACGGCTACCCAACCGAGATTATTGTCGCAGCCGTGCGCCATCCACTGCATGTGCTGGAAGCGGCTCTGGCTGGCGCCGACATCTGCACCATGAGTATGGATGTGCTAAGCCAGCTTTACGACCATCCGTTGACGGACATCGGCATTGAATTGTTCCTCAAAGACTGGAAAAAGGTGCCTCAGCCGTAGGTGGCACGACCTTTTCCTGGCAACGGTGCGTCCGGGTGGAGGCGTCCAGGGCGACAGGCGGAAATATTTTTCAACGATCGGGATCTGTTAATGAGGCGGGTCTAAAATATGAACATTGGCAAACTTTACTTGAACGGAAAGTGGGAATCGGGCGAGGGCGTGATGAGCGTTGAAAATCCCGCCACCGGTGAGATTTTTGCCCGGGTCTCCATTATTTCCAGGAGGCGCCTGCGCGTGGCCCTTGAGGATGCCCAAAAGGCCCTGCCCGGATGGCGGGCCAGGACCGCCGCCGACCGAGGCTCGCTGCTGCGCAGAGTCGCCGACGCGCTGGATACGCGGGCCGAGGCCATCGCGCGCATCATCACGCGCGAGAATGGCAAACCTCTCGCGGAGAGCCGGGGCGAAGTGGCCGTGGCCGCGGATCATTTTCGCTGGTTTGCCGAGGAAGGCCGGCGCGCCTACGGGCGGATTGTTCCGCCTCAGGTGGCGGGCAAGAGACACTTTATTATCAAACAACCGGTGGGCGTGGTCGGGGCCATATCACCATGGAATTTTCCTCTGGTGCTGGCAGCCCGCAAAGCTGCACCGGCGCTGGCGGCGGGGTGTCCGGTGGTGCTCAAGCCGGCCAGCGCTGCGCCGCTGTGCGCCCTTGAACTGGCCCGGGCGGTCGAAACGGCGGGGCTGCCGGCGGGAGTATTTCAAGTTGCCGCGGGCAAGGCGGATGAACTCGGCGCCGAGATGCTCGAAAACGCCATTTGCCGCAAAATCACCTTTACCGGCTCGACCGAGGTGGGGAAAAAACTCATCGCCGGCGCCGCGACCAATGTTACCAAATTATCACTGGAACTTGGCGGTCATGCCCCCGTGCTGGTTTTTGATGACGCCGACCCGGCCCTGGCCGTCACGGGAACGCTGTGGTCCAAATTCCGCAATAGCGGCCAATCCTGTATTGCCGCCAATCGCGTGTACGTACAAAGCGGCATTTATGGCGGCTTTGTGCGGGCTTTGACCGGCGCTGTAAAAAAATTAAGGGTGGGCGATGGTCTGGCCGGCGCGGTGGATGTCGGCCCCCTGATCAGTGAGGCCGGTCTGAATACGGCACTGGCGCACATTCAGGACGCCCTGAATCGGGGGGCCAAACTTGCGGCCGGTGGCCGGCGATGGGGCAAACGTGGATGGTTCCTGGAACCGACCCTGCTGCTGGATGTGCCGCACGACGCGTTATGTATGACGCAGGAAACCTTCGGGCCGGTGATGCCGGTGTGTAGATTCGCCGACGAATCGGAGGGCATCGCCCGGGCCAACACCTCCGAGTACGGCTTGGCCGCCTACGTTTTCACAACCAGCTTGAACCGGGCGTGGCGCGTGGCCGAGGCGCTCGAAGCCGGCACCATCGGTATCAACGATGCCGTGCCGTCAACGAGCAACTGTCCCTTTGGCGGACTTAAACAAAGCGGCTGGGGGCGGGAACTGGGCCGGGAGGGGCTGGATGCCTTTCTGGAAACAAAACACGTATCTCTGGGGGGCGTGGATGGATAGGCGGCTGATTGCTGCGCGGACGGCCAGCGCCATTCGGGCTGGAATACGATGATTGCCATTGCCTATGCCCTTGTGGCCACCGTGGCGTGGACCGTCAACCTGCTGCTGGTGAACCAGGTGATGCGAATGTGGCCTGCCGGCTGGGCCGGGGCCTTGTCCCGGTTGATTTCCACCGGGATCATCGGCCTGTGGATTCTCCGCAGCCGGGCCATCGGCTGGCGCCGCATGCGTTTTAACGGCCAGGGACGGCGAATCCTGATGATGGGTGGCGCGGCCGTGGCGGTCAACGTGTGTCTGTTTACGGCCATGAAATGGACCACGGTCGCCAACGCGGCACTCCTGTATCGGTCCGACTTATTGTTTGTCATCCTGATCGGGTGGTTCCTGGGATTGGAACGAATCACCTGGGCGGGATGGCTGGTCATGCCAATGATGTTTGCGGGCATGGCGCTGATTATGCGGATTCAGTATTTTCAATGGACTGGACGCCTCCGCGGCGACCTGCTGGTTCTGCTGGCGGCCTTCTCTTTCGCGGTCAACGCGTTCATTATCCGGAGCATCCTCCATCATCTTGGCGAACACGTCGTGGCGTTTTACAATAACCTTCTCTGTGCCGGCGGATTCGTGGTTCTCGCTCTGATTCAGAAGGTCGGGCCGCCGGTGCAAGTGGTTGCCTGGGGATGGCTCGTGGCGCTGGGAGTCATGGGTTCCATTTCGTTACCGCTGTATTATGCGGCGTTGCATCGCATGCCGGTCTGGAAGCTGCGCGTGTTCATGCTGCTTTCTCCACTGATGGCGGCGGGGGCCGATTGGTTAATATGGGGGCAGCGGTTGCACGGCGGACAATGGGGCGGAGCCGTGCTCCTGCTGGCCGGCGCGGTGGTTTTGATTCTCTCCGAAGCCCGCGCCATGCGGCTGGCCGGAATCAAGGAGCCTGACACATGATCAACGTTGGTCTGGTGATTGACGCCATCGGCAGTTATGGTCGGGGATTACTCCGCGGCATCGCCCGCTTTGTGCATGCCAACCCCAGTTGGGCGGTCCGATATGAAGAATGGGCGGAAGGCGATGCTGTACCCCGCTGGCTTGCCCGCGGCCAATTTGATGGCGTGTTGTGCAGGATACGCAAGCCCCGCCAGTTTGAATCCCTGCGGCGGCTTAATATTCCGATCGTTGACCTGGGCAGTCTGCCGCCGCCGCCGGGCATCGCCAATATTCACTCTGATCACACCGCCATTTCCCGGCTGGCCGCCGAGCATCTTCTGGCATGTGAGCTGCCAAACCTGGCCTACTGCGGCTTCGAGGGACAACTCGCTTCCACGCACCGTCAGATCGCTTTTCAAGAACACCTTGCCGGCCGCGGAATCCGGCCCGCCGTATTGCAAATAGCCGTGCGCGTACGCGCCGGATCGCAGCCACTCCGCACGATTCACGCAACAAGAAGGACGGCGCATGCGGAACCGCATGATCCGGCATTGGCGCTCTGGCTGGACCGTTTGCCAAAGCCGGTGGGAATTATGGCGTGCAATGACCTGTGCGGCCGGCGCATCCTGGCGGTGTGCCAACGAAAGGGCCTGCATGTTCCCGAGCAGGTTGCGGTCATCGGCGTGGACAACGATGAAGTACTTTGCGCACTGGCAATTCCCGCCTTAAGCAGCGTAGAGCCGGGATCTGATCGGATCGGCTTTGGGGCCGCCGAACTGCTGGACCGTCTGATCAAAGGTGCACAAGTTCCCTCCACCGCGTTGCTGGTGGTGCCGCTGGAGGTGGTCCCCCGAACCTCAACCGATACCATCTTCGTGGCCGATCCAATGGTGGTCAGGGCGCTGCGCTATATTCGTACCGAGACCAGAATACCTGCCGTGGAGGATGTCCTGACGCATCTGAATAATCATTCGATGCTGGTTTCGCGCAGCACGCTGGAACGCCGTTTCAAGACCCTTCTGGGATTCCTGCCGCACGATGAGATCGTTCGCGTGCGACTGCGCCGCATCGAGAGGCTGCTGCGCGGTACGGAGTATCCGCTTTGGCGGATCGCGGAGATATCCGGGCTGGGCGGCGAACCGCATCTCAACCGCTTCTTCAAATCACACCGCAACCTATCGCCCGGTCAATTCCGCCGCGGGATACAGTGAAGCCGGTTTGGCGTCATCAGCCACGGACTAAAATATCGGCCCGGCGCAGGCAGTGCCCGGCGCCATGGATCTCCACCACCGGCCATCCCTCACCTGGGGCGGTCATCCATGTCCAGCCCTGCGCCGTGATCAGGACCGTGTCCTCGCTCTTGGTGCCGGCGATGGAGGGATTCCAGGCGAAGGCCTGATCCGATTGCACGACCGCCTCGCTGGTCGGTGTGGCCAGCGCATCCCGCGGCTGGTAGCCGGTGCTGCCGCCCTGATGATGATAACGCCATTCATCCGGAAAACCCTCTTCGGCATAGGCCGCGGTAATGACATTAAAAATATCGCGGAAAGGCCGGCCTGCCCGCGTCGCACTGATCGCGCCGGCGTCGATTGCGCAAACCGCGCGATGACGCCGACGCAGTTCCTCGTCCAGCGGCGCAAAGCTCACCACACGCGTGGCCGAACAGATCAGCCCATGACTTTCCATGCACACGACAACCATCGCCCGTTGATGAATCACCGTTGGGGTGGGCACCGGATGGCGATACTGCCTGATGCGCTCATCGGCGGCAACCAGGCATACCGGGACGCGCACCGCCGCGGCGGTGGCGGCGGCAAGCAACTCCGCGGCAACCCGATACTCTGTCCAGCCCGGTTCCATTCGCCGACACACTTCTTCGATGATCCGCGTGGTCACCCGGCCCAACCCGCGCATACGGTCGATTTCCGGCGGCAGCAGCGAGGCCCGCATCACCTGCGTGGCCTCGTCGGCGGCGAGCGCATAACCGGGCGTGTCCGCGGCCAGGCGACCGCCGCCGGTTAACTCTTCGATCAACCGAGCCTGTCGGCCCGCGTCATGCCAGGGAAAGTCCACGCGGTCAAAGGGCAGACCGGCGACCTGCTCAGCGGCGAAACGTTCCATCTCAATGTTATTCGCCACCAGAGCCAGTCGGTCGGGCGTGATCAAGACAGCGGCCGCCCCGACATCCGTTGCCGTATTCACGTGGCTTTGGCCGCCGCAGGTAATCCATGCGAAATTAGGCCTTCGCCGCAGAAGCAATCCGCCGACCCCCTGGTCATGCATCCAGGCGCGAACGCGATGGAGCTTGCAGTGCAGTTCCTCAATTTTTTCCATAGCACGATTCTCCTGTTGGTAGTGTTAGCATTCCCGCGTGGCCGTTGTCAAGCGGTCTGGAAATCGAATGGGGGCACCTTTTCTTACGCCATAACCCGACACTTGCCTGGCGGAGCGTGATGAATCCGTAGCGTGTGGTGGAGTCCCGGACCTCCAGGCCACCGGTTGCCTCATTTCCCCGGCGTTTTCATCCGCTAAAAATGATGAAAAAATGCACTCTTTTTTACGATAATTGTCATTGTCCTTCGCCCGGCCAGGAAATACCATAAGTAGGTGGCGTGGTCTAACGGGCGTTGCGGTGTATGCCCGGCGCAGGCCATGAAAAATAAACTTGCCCTTTTTCGCGGACCGTTCGGTCCGCGGGGCAAATTTAAGGTATCTCCCGAGGGTTGGGACCTGTCCCGAAATCAAACAGGCCCCATTGGCGTTCTGGAGAATTTATAAGGAGGCTATGTTATGGCGAGTAAATTTCAGTTGGGTTCCCGGTCGCACGTTGCGGCCAACCGCGTTCCGTCCGGTCTGGCGGATAATCAAAAGCGCTCCCCGAGGGAGCAAAAGGAGGTTTCCATGTTTTCCAGATTTTTCCAGTTCTCTCGGTTCACCCGTTCTCACGTTCCAGGCGCAGTGGCCCGGTCGGCGTTAAGATTGGCGGCCTTAGCCGCGGCAGGTATTGCCGGAACGGCCATGGCCAGTACCTACACCTATACGCCCAACAATGCGGCTACGGACACGTGGTCGGCGGGGACCGACTGGTCCGCGAAACCCGTCAGCGGTGCCACGACCACGCTGACGTTTGTCGGCAATAATACCACGATTCTGGCCAACGGCCTGACCAACATCAATACGGACGACATCGGCGGTGCATTCCAGGCCGGCGTCATCAACCTTCAGGGCACGGGGCCGGCCAGCGGTGCCGCCACCATCAACATCGCCGCCGCCTCGGGATCCTCGCTCAATCTTGTCGCCCCGGCGGCGAATTCCATCGTTGCCTATCTCAATGCCAATGCGGGCACCGCGGGCCTCACGTACAACGTGTCGGCACCAGTTTCGCTCACCGCCTTCGCGGCCGGCGATGCTGTGGAGTTTGCGGGTACCGGCACCGCTACGTTTGACTTCAGCGGCGGCATAACCACGACCAACAACGCAGCCCTACTAGTCGCCAGCTCTAGCGCTCCTACGATCACGCTCAGCGGTTCCGTTGCGAGTACCGTCCAGGGGTTGGCTGTGGAGGGCGGTGCTCGCTTGAATGCGAACGCCAACCTTGACGTCACCGGCGTCAACAGCACCCTGACCATCAAGGGTGGCTTTAGCGTTAACTCGGGCGTGATGACCCAGGACAACAATGCCACGGTGAATTTGGGAACCGTCGGGTCGCTCACCAATTACGTCTGGGCCGCCTTTATCGGCGTGGGCGGGCCCGGAAACAACGGCACATACAACCTCGACAGCGGGACGTTGAATGTCAATGTTTCCTCCCTTTACGGCGGCTTGCGAATAGGCCAATCAACTGGCGTCACCGGCACGTTGAACGTCAACGGCGGAACGTTGAACAACTACGTGGAAAATGCCTCGACTCCGACGGCGGACGTGCTGGGCACCATCGGTTTGGCCGTCGCCGGCGGGAGCACTGCCACGGTCAACCAGAACGCTGGCGTGGTGAATACGGGCCAGGTCAGCATGGTGGGTGCTACGAGCGCGACCTTGTCCACTACGGCCGCGTATAACCTCAACGGCGGCACCTTGGCGACGGGCCAAGTTAATATGCACACCACCGGTAGTGGTGCCACCGCCACCTTCAATTTCAACGGCGGGACACTGCAGGCCAATGCGACCAGCGCTACCTTTATGCAGGGCCTGACCGCCGCCAACGTGCAGGCGGGCGGGGCGGTCCTTGATACCAACGGTTTTAATGACACCATTGCTCAGTTGCTGATGCATGATCCGGCATTGGGATCGACACCCGATGGCGGTTTGACCAAACAAGGTTCGGGCATACTCACCCTGAGTGGCGCTAACACTTACACCGGCACCACAGCGGTGGCCGCCGGCACCTTGAAGTTGGGCGTGGCCAGTGCCGTTGCGGACAGCAGCAGGATTGACGTGCAAAGCGGCGCCACCCTGGATGTTAGCGCCTTGACCTCCGGCTTTACCGTCGGCGCAAGCCAAACCCTGGAAGGCGTGGGTACGGTGAGCACCGGTGGCCATACGCTGACCATTAACGGTACCGTCAAACCGGGTGATGCGGCCATGGGCACGCTGACCATTGATCCGGCATCCATGGTTTTCAGTGCGGGTTCCACGCTGTCAATCGATGCGGTGGGCGCCAGTTCCGATCTGCTGGCAGTGGACGGCACCTTGAACCTTTCCGGCACTGGTGACACGCTGGATTTTGTCGGTACGCCGACGGCCGGCTTGTATACCATTGTTACGTATTCCGGTACGCTCACGGGCACGTTTGCCAACCTTAATTTGCTGGGCTACAGCATTAACTACGGTACGGGTTCGAACAGTTCGATCACCTTGTCGCGCGTGCCCGAACCAGCCACGCTGGGGCTGCTGGCTTTGGGCGGGTTGGGGATTTTGGCCTCCGGCCGCCGGCAACGCCGAGCCTGACGGCGGACCGGCTGTGCGGCGGCGGCCCCAAGGCCAAACCCGCCGGCCGGGCTAAACAGATGACCGAAGGATGGCCGGGGCAATAAATTCCGGTCTTCCTTTTCGCCCCGGTTCCGCGTAGCCGCGGAGTCGCGAACGTTTCAGGGCAGTTTCGGCCAGTAAGAAGGAGCACCACCATGGATCGCTTTCGATTCGCACGGCAGGCGATGGCTGGGCAGACGACTGCGGCTGGGCTGGGAAAATCTCCCCTCTCCCGTCTCCCGTCTCCCGTCTGGCGGCCCGCAGGCCGCGCGTTCATCTCTGTAGGGGCCTATTGTCAAGGGGATGCTCCGATGGCGAAGGCGTGGGCATCGGAGGGGGCTGGCGTTATGGAGGTCTCATATCGACATTCCTCGTCAGAATCTTATTTTCCGTCCGGGG
>JAJYDW010000041.1 GCA_021790385.1 Planctomycetota bacterium | reverse complement strand
ACGATTTGAAGGCTGGAGTGGCTTCGGGCATAATATGATTCTCCGTGTAAGGGGTTGTAAAAAGTCATACACACTGCGGAAGTCTAACCGCTTCCGCCGGCCCCTACACGGTTTTACCCTGGTGGAACTTTTGGTGGTAATCCTGATTATCTCCCTCCTCATCGCGCTGTTGCTGCCGGCCTTGGCCAAAGCTCGCAGGATGGCTCTGCGCATCGCCTGCGCCGCCAATGTGCGCTCGCTGACGATGGCGACACTGATGTACGCGGATGAAAACAATGACGTACTGATGTCCATCGGAACGTATGACAACATGACTGCGGGGCAATGTCTCCAGAATTCGAGCATGCTGGAATTTTTCCACGAATTTTACGATGTAAGTTCCACCTTCACCTGGAACGGTGGGACGCTGACCGGATTGAGCGGTATTTATACCAATTTATCCTACTATCCGCCGGCCGGGTTGATATGTCCCGCCGCCCCCCCGAACCCGAATTGGCCGTACACCCATGGCATGCCGCTGGACTATGCGTTCTATACCGGAAGCGCTTTTCCTACAGGACCGTCGGCGGGTGGGCCATATTATCCCTACGCAATGCGGCTGATCACTCTGGCGGCGGTGCGCTCGCCTTATTTCAGTTTGCCGGCGTTATGGGGCGATCGGTATTGTGTTCCTGCGTCGGCTGGCAATTTCACTAATTTAACATTGCCGATATACACGAATCATCCGGGCAATCAGGTGGGAATGGATGGCGGAGGCAATGTGGGCCGGGTGGATGGCTCGGTGGTGTGGATGCCGCGCAGCAAGATGCCGGTGGGCGTCCTTGACACCACTGATCGCGATAAATACGTCGTCTATAGCGGGTGGAACAGCGCGATCGCGTTACCCAGCGATAGCGTCTTTTTGGTGACGGACGGCAATGACAATGTTCAGGCTCCGTGGGCGATAACCGGGCAGGGCAATACTGGATATGGCTTCTTTCCCGGCCAGCCGCAACCACCGCCGTAGCGGGTGCGGCTGTGGCCGCGTCTGAGACGCGAGACGCGCTGCGCGAGAGCAGGTGAATTTGGAGCGGGTGATCAGGTGAAGACGTTTTTTAACATCCCGATCGCACTCTTTTTCACCTGATTATCGGGACGGACGATAACGAACAATAATTGATACGGATGGCTATATGGATGCTCAACAAAAGTTTTCGTTTCCTTTGTTTGCTTGGTGTAGAAAAACGTGAGAGGTTTTACAGAAGGAAACAATCCCAATCACCAACTTCTTCATTGGGATATCGGGACAGGCGATAACGAAGAACGCTTATAGAAAAAAATAAAGCGGACGCTGAATAGATTTCTTCCTTTCCTTCGTTTCCTTCGTTGGCTTGGTGTAAAAAAAACGTTTGGTGTACAAAAACGTGAATGGATTAAGAATGAACAGCTTTACCGCGCTAAGGACTTATGGTTTGGGGTTGGTGCTATTTTTGGTGCTGTCGGCGGCGTGGCCGCAATGCGCTTCGGCTCGTTTGCATTGGCGGTTTGATTTTACTCCCCTGCTGTCGACGGACAACATCTTTTTCACCGATGCCGGCCACGGCGTGGTAATAGGCGGGGCTGCCAATCCCGGCCGGGCGGCGATTGTGTGGACGCGAGATGGCGGTCGCAACTGGCACGCGGCTAAAATCAGGGCGGACGTGAAAAAATTTAATCTGGAGGGCGTATGGTTTTCCAGCGCTAAACTGGGCTGGGCGGACGGGGGAACTCCGGGGTGGCCAAACTGGGGTGTGCTGCTGAAAACTACGGATGGCGGGCGAACTTGGCGGAGGGTGGCTTTGCCGAAAACCATCGGCGGTTTGAACGGGGTGTGGTTTGGCCCCCATGGCCAGCATGGCCGGCTGTTGCCCGGTGGCGGCACGGTGTTTTGGCAAACCACCGACGGCGGTAAAACCTTCAAAACCATGAATGTGAGGCAACCATTCCAGGGCGGCTGGTGGATCGGCTCGTGGGAAAAAATGGTTTTGGCGGGTGCGGGCGGCCAAGCTATCATCCGCACCAACGACGCGGGCAAGACGTGGACGAAAGTGGCCACTGGCCTGAAAGGCCCGGCGGCGATGCTATCCGCGATCAGTTTTGCCAAGGGCGGCAAGGTAGGCTGGGCGGTGGGCGGGCAAGGCAAGTGGCTTAAAAACGGCGGCTGGTGGATGCCGAGCAAGCCGGTGATTCTGAACACCACTGACGGCGGAAAAACCTGGACGGTACAAAAGCCCCCGCCGGGCCGAACGGGCGGTTTAACCGACGTATGGGCGATTTCACCCACGCAGGCTTGGATCAGTTCGGTTATGGGCTACGCTTACACCAATCCCTTAAGCGCATTGCCTTGGCTGCTGCACACCACCAACGGTGGCCAGACCTGGCCCAACGTGCTCCACCACCTGCTGAGCCTCCGCAAGTTATTTTTTCTTAATGCGCGGCACGGTTGGGCGGTGGGCGGCCAGGGGGGAAGCCCCGATGAGATGCGACGGGGCGTGTTGATTTATGGCCGCAGATGAGGCGGCGCAAACGTGATGCTGTTTTTTAGACTTGACAATGCGAAAGCAGGCTTATTATAAAGGTACTGACCATGGGTAAATTGAAATTGTTGACTGTGGTTCTCGGACTGCTTGGTGGTGTTATGTTATGCGGCGCCCCGAGGACTCATGCGGCGGATATGTCAAAGGGTTTGATGCTGGCGTTGCCGGTTGCGCACGGCCCCAAGATCAACGGCAGCCTGAAGGGATGGAATCTGGCGGCGGCGGATCCGATCTGGATGAGCGTTTCCACGGCCAAGAAGATGAACGCCCTGGCGGCGCTGGAGTACACCCAGCGCGCCCTATATTATGGGGTGCGGGTGACGCTGCCGGATCGCAAAATCACCAACACCAATGGACCGTCGGATGCGTTCTGGAATGGCGACGAAGTGGAACTGCGCGTGGTGGCGGATCCAGCGGTCGCCTATCCGGCAAATCCCGGGGCCGCCAATGTCAAAGCCAATCCCCGTGTCTGCCATCTGACGTTCTGGAAAGATACGATCAACGGCAAGTGTTACATCAATATAGCCCACGGCGCTAAGTTCAACCTGGGCAGCCAGGCGAATCCGGTCGGTTCGGAGATCAAAATTGTGGAACATGGCCAACACGGCTACACCATGACCGCCAGGATTCCGTGGAGCGCCATGGACGCCCCGGGCGGGATAATGCCGTTTAAGCCGGGTGAGAAAATGGCCGCGATCCTCGGCATCCATTGGGGCGGCATTATGTATGCGGCCAATGCGCTTTACCGGAAATCCCCGGGCGGGTTCGCATTCAGCAGCCCCCAGGACTGGGGCCAGGTGGAATTTGCCAAAACCGGCCACATCGCGCCGCAGTATCCGCCGTTGGCTAAATTCCTGGCGGGTCTGAAGACCAATGTGCACCAGGGTGTGCCGATTACGGTACAGGTGCCGCGGAAAGAGCATGTCTCGATCAACATTTTTGGCCCCCATGGCCAGGTGATTCGGGAATTGATGACCGGTGCAGTCCATAAAAAAGGGCCGATAACGGTGTATTGGAATGGCCGCAATGGGTGGGGAGCAGCGGTACCGCTGGGAACCTACAAATGGGGCGCTTATTTTTCGCCGGGAATTAAGGCCAAATATGTCGGGACGGTGGGCAGTTCTGGTACTCCGCCATATCCGACGGTCGATGGGATCGGCGGTTGGGGCGGTGATCATGGCCCGTGTATTGGCGCGGCTGCGGATAAAACCGGAATGTACTTCCTCTGGACTTCCGGAGAAAGACAAAGTTACGTGGTGAAGACGAATGTCCAGTACCAAACCATGTGGCGGATAAGCCCCTACATGGGCGGCGGTTATAATTATGCCATTGCGGCAAACGGCAAGCGGGTGTTTGTTGTCTTTCGCGGGTCCAACCCGGAGATGTTTCGGTTAAACGCCCGGACCGGTCAATTGCTCAATTGGCCGCATGGAGGAACTACCGTGGTTATCAGCCACAGTAAAATGGCGGCGGGGGCAGTGCCAGCGGATTCCACGCCCTTGCGGGCGTATCTTGGATCGCGCACGTTAGATCAATATATATATCTTACCAGACACTTGAAGCGGCCGGGACTTCAGCCCCAGTGCGTGGGGCTGGCCGCCAATAGCCATGAAGTTTTTGCGTCGGTTTATTCTAAAAATCAGATTCGCATTTTTAACCCGCACACGGGCAAGTTGCTGGGTGCGCTAGTCTGCGCCGGTCCGCGCGGGGTGTGTCTGGATAGCAAAGGTAATTTGTTTGCTGTTTCTTATGTGTCGGGCCAACCGGGAAAGATTGTAGAGTTTATTCACGCGGCGGGCGTTGGCCACGTGGTGGTCAGTGATCATCTGGCGATGCCGTGGGGCGTGGCGGTGGATGGCGCGGGACGCATTCATGTTACAGATGAGGGGACCAGCCAACAGGTAAAAGTGTTTTTGCCGACAGGACAATTGATTCAGACGCTGGGAAAACGCGGTGGCCGGCCTTGGGTGGGTAAATATGTTGCCTCCAATTATCTCAGGCCAGCGGGCATTGCCGCCGATTTTCGTGGTGGGATATTAACCGCCCAAGCTGCGTTGCCCAAGGTGTTTTCGCTGAATAGTTCAGTCACAGGCCAGGTCATGAAGCAATGGTTTGGCTGTGTCGGCTACTGGGGCCAGGTATCACCCAGCCCGGTGCATCCACGTACGGTCTATTACCAATTGGAGCCGCTGGGCGTGGCCCGTGCACGGGTGATTGGTCGCAATACGATCGCCGCGCCGCAGGCTTATTGGCTTCTGCCCAGGGCGGGATTCCATTCGGTCGGGACGCTTGGTTTCGATTACATGGCGCAAGACGACGTGGTGCTGGCGGATAACCATCGGCAATATTTTGTCTGCGATGCAGAGCCACACGGCATCGCCCTGGTCCAGGGCAATCAGATGCTGCCGGTGGCACATTTTCTGTTTCTGAATAGCGGCCAGAAAGGCAATCCATATCATCGCAATGTGCTGGAAATTTGGTCTGATACCAACGGCGATCACCATATTCAGCCCAATGAAGTGCAGCAGCTATTTTCCATTGGCGGCAAGCCGCTGCCGCCGCTCGCCGGAGGCCCCGGATCCATGTGGATGGCCAGGAATGGCGATGTGTATCTGGCGACGGAGGCCAACAGCATCATTGAGATTCCGGCGAAAGATTTTCTGACCAATGGAACGATTGTGTGGAACACAGCCAAGGCCCATTACGCGGTTCCTGTAGTGTTCAACCGTCGGCTGGCTGGACGCATGGTCATAGTGGGCATGCGGGTCAATGCCAAGGGCGATTTGTATGCGTGCGTCGCCGCCATAGCTGCCTATCACAGCAAGGCCGAAACTAAGGCCATGAGCCGTGGAATTGGACACGACAGCGACTTCAATACCATGAAATTTATAAAGTTTGGCCCGGACGGAAAATTGCGGTGGATGGCCGGGCGTAAGGATGCCAGCCAGGGTGGCCACGGTCTGCTGCATATTTTCTGGGTGATCGCCGGGTTGATCGGCAATCACTATGTGGTGTGCGGCAGCGAATGGGGTCCGATGTATTTTTATACCCATGACGGTTTTTATGTCGGATCGATTATGAACAACCCGGATCAGGCGCCGATGCCGGGGCCGTACACCTTCGGCAGTGAAATCGGCTCCGGCTTTGTCCGCTATTTTCCGGCCAAAAATCAGGTGTGGGCGTACGTAGAAGGAATGGCCTATAAGGTGCTGGGGTTTGACCATGGCAAGGTGCAAGGCCAAAGCCGGCAGTGGGGGCAGGTGGCGCTTTCCAAGGTGTATCCATCCAAGTGGTCACGGCACACCGGGATGACTACCAAGGCCACTCCGCTGGTGATTTCGCCGCTGCACAAGCCGTGGAATAATCCCGCCGCGTGGAACCACGTACCCCTGTCGGCGGTGCGTGGCGGCGGGAAGTTATTGGCGCAAGCCCAATTGGGTTATGACGCCAAGTATCTCTGCGCCCGAATTGCGGTGGTGGACGCCAAGCCCATTGCCAATGCGGCCCATTCGGCAACGCTGGCGTTTAACGGCGGAGATTCCGTGGGCCTGGACCTGGGGCCGGCGGCGGCCAAGGGGGCCAAGCCGGTGCTTGGTCAGGTGCGCATTCTGGCGGCGCTGATCAACGGCAAACCGGAATTGATCGGCATGAAGCCGCTAAGCCGGCGCTATCACGAAAAAGCCGGCTATTACACGCCAGCGGGCGGTCACATTAATTTTGCGTTTGTGGGTTACATTCCCGGCGGCAAGGTCAGCATCGTGCGCAACGCCGACGGCAAGGGTTACGTGGCGATACTGGCGGTGCCGCGGAAATTCCTCGCCCTGCCGCTGAAGCCCGGCGTGGCGATTCGGGCCGATATAGAGGTGAATTACTCCGGCTACACCAACGAGGGTCTGAAGGTGGTATCGCGGAATTATTTATTCTCACCTGAAAACGGCACCACCACCATGATTGATGACATCCCCACCGAGGCCCGCCTGAACCCGCAGTGGTGGGGCAAGGCGGTGGTGAAATGAGGGCGATCGGCAAGGTTGATTGATAATTAAGAAAGCCAAATGAGCCAAACTTGGCCAAGTTGTGTTCTTGGTTATCATTAATACGTTTCACTACAAGACCTGTAAGTTATCCTGATTTTATCATTCTTTTTGGAGTCTCCTTGATGAAAAGCGAAACACCGATCCAATTGCATCCGGAAAACGGGCGCTATTTTCTATTCCGCGGCCAGCCGACGATACTGATCACCTCAGCGGAACACTACGGTGCCTTGATCAACCTGGATTTTGACTTTGCTGCCTACTTTGATGTTTTGGCAGCCTCTGGATTTAACCTCACCCGCCTGTTCAGCGGCACCTACGTCGAGGGCGAGCAGTTCCTCCAGTGGATGAAAGATCGCAACACACTGGCCCCCAAGCCGCAGCGTTACCTGGGCCCTTGGGCTCGCACCCAGGAGCCGGGCTACCACAATGGCGGCTGCCGTTTCGATTTGGACCGCTGGGATGAAACTTACTTCCAGCGTTTGACCCAGTTTATGCAGCAGGCTAGCGCACACGGCATCGTCGTGGAGTTTGTCTTCTTCAGCCAGCAGTACAACGACGACAACTGGCGACATTCTCCCCTCCACCCAGACAACAACGTCAACCACCTGCCTTCGGCTGGTTACGAGCAGTTCACCACCACCTACGCGCAGGCGCTGCTCGAGCGGCAAAGCCAACTGGTACGCAAGGTCGTGACCGAGCTGGCCGCGTTCGACAATCTCTACTACGAAATCTGCAACGAGCCGAACTCGATCCCCGGTCCAGGCGGAACCATTGACTGGCACAACCACCACATCCAGACCATCCTCGACACGGAGGCAAGGCTGCCCCAACGCCACCTGATCGCCACCAACTATGACAGGGCCGACCTGCTGGCCCAGGTGCACCCGGCGGTGGCAGTGCACAACGTGCATTACGCCTATGGCGACCGGTGGATAGGCGCACTGGCCCTGACCGAACAGGCCAGTCACCTGCACGGGGTTTTGAGCTTTGATGAGACCTCGGATGTTGATTTTGGAAGCACCGTAGATAAGGTACGGAGTGACGCTTGGCAGTTCCTGCTCTCCGGCGGTGCCGTCTACGACCATCTGAGCTGGACATACACCCCCTCAGATGCACGAGGTGCTAGTGCGGTGGGCCAGCTTACGCGCCAACACCTGAAAGTAGTGAAGGACTTCGTCACTGGCTTGCCATTAGTGCGGATGAGACCTCTCCATGCAGCGGTGCGTCAACTCGCCCACGAGACCCAGGCGTGTGTGTTGGCAGAGCCTGGAAACGTATATGCAGTGTATCTCAAGAGCAAAGATGGCGTACGCCAACAGGGGCTGGAAATGGACCTGCCTCAAGGCTGCTACCAAGTGCAATGGATAGACCCGCTCAGCGGTGCGGTCATTGCCAACCGGCAGTGCACCAGCCCCGGACGGTGGACGCAACTGGACCTGCCGCTGTTCGTGTGCGACATAGCTGCACGCTTGCAGCGGGCATAGAAAAAGGCAAAGCGGTCATATTCATTCAACTGGTTACCGATGCCGCCCACGATCTTCCTGCCTTGAAAACGGTGTCAGGTACCGTTTAGGTTGTAAAAACGGTACCTGACACCGTTTCACAACCCCCGATGGCATCGAAAACACTTTCGTAATCGGGATCTGTCCCGATATCCCACTGCAAAAGTTCGTAATCGGGATGTTTAACAGTCGTCGCTCCCGTCTCGCGCAGCGCCCCCCCCCGTCGCCGTCATTCTCTGAGTCCTCGGTGATCGGAGTTTATCCCGGCCGCGCCGGGATGGCTAATCCGTCGTCGCGTCCATTGAGCTACTGTCAAATGTTGTGGATTGGCGCAAATCAGGCGGCAATTTGTGTGACTCCGTTTTCGAATTTGATTCCGGCCAATACATCCGGGATTAATTCCGAGCCATTGAGTCTCTGAAAGCCCCGCTGGGCACTCTCGCACAGCTTGAACACCATCGCCACGCAGGCTTTCCGACTGGCATTGTTCCGCGTCTTGTCATGGCGCAGCCGCACGGTCGAGAATATGCTCTCGATCTGATTGGCCGTGCGAATGTGCGTCGTATGCTTAGTGGGAAAAGTGTAGAATATCAAGAGTTACTAATGATCCTTACGCAAGCAGTCCGCAGCATTGGCGTATTTGTCTTCGTAAGTCCGCAGGAACAAGTCGAAGGCCTCCTGGGCGTGAACTTTCGTGTCCGCCATCCAAATCTGCCGCAATTGGTCTCCGGCAGGACCCTGCAAACGCTGGGGCAATTTGCTTAGAATATGGGCCGCCTTCTTTACGCCGTCTACAACTTTTGGTAGTATCCCTCACATAAATCACTCTGTTTGAGCCGGGGATGTCGGCGGGAGCGGAAGAAAGACATGCCACGCACATCGCCTGGAACGCAGCAACGCGCAGTGAAGCCGGAGCATGGCAAGCGCAGCGGTGGCTTTTTGTAGCGCACGCGGACCGGGACCACGGCGATTTCCTGATTAAATTCCACTTCATCCGCGATATTTACATTATATTAATACTTGTGTGTTACTACCGATATACCGTAAAATGGCATCATGAGTAATTCAAGAGTTTTTCAGGTTGTTAATCTGGCACGCCAACAGGGATTGCTGCGTCCTCGTGATTTGGAGGCCAAAGGCATTGCCAGACAATACCTTGTGCTGGCAATGCAACAGGGCCTCATCGAACGTTTGGCCCGCGGTCTATACCGCACGCCCGGAACCATTGCAACCGAGCATCAATCCCTCGCCCAAGTCTGCAAGAAAACGCCAACCGGAGTAGTATGCCTGCTTTCCGCGTTGCAATTTCATGATCTGACCACGCAGAATCCACATGAGGTTTGGCTTGCCATTGACCAGAAAGCGATCTCTCCGCGTATTGATACGGTGGCGCTACATATCATTCGCTTCTCCGGCGCGGCGCTCACACAGGGCGTGGAAACGCACAAGATTCATGGCGTGCCGGTCCGAGTCTATGGCATCGCCAAAACAGTAGCAGACTGCTTTAAATGCCGAAACAAGATTGGGTTGAATGTAGCCATTGAGGCCCTGCGCGACTGCGTGCAACAGCGAAAGGCGAGTGTTGACGAATTGGTCCGTTACGCCCGCATCTGCCGGGTGGAACGCGTGATGAGTCCATATCTGGAGGCGATGTTGTGACCGACAAACTCCATGATCACGTTGCGCGTAGCGTTCACGACCGTCTGCTGAATCTCGCGATGACGCGAAAAGAGGACTTCAATGCCATCCTGTTGCGTTACGGCAATGAGCGACTCTTGTACCGGCTAAGCCGTACAAGACACGGCAAGCAGTTTATCCTCAAAGGGGCGGCGCTTTTTGTGCTGTGGCTGGGGCGCGTTCACCGACCAACACGCGATTTGGACCTTCTGGCCACTGGCCGAATTAATCAGTCTGTACTTACCGGCATATTTCAGGACATCTGCACCGTGCCGGTCAAGTCTGATGGTTTGAAGTTTGATCCAGCCTCAATTGCCGTAACCGAAATTAGGGAAGGGCAGGCATACCATGGACTACGCGTCAAGCTTCGTAGTTTTCTCGGAACAGCCCGATTGAACCTTCAGGTGGACATTGGGCTTGGCGACAGCCTTTCTCAAAAAGCGGAAGAAGTGGCATATCCAACGTTACTCGACATGCCCGCGCCGCACATGAAAATTTATCCGCGTGAAACGGTTATCGCGGAGAAACTCGACGCGATGCTGGAGCGGGGGATAAAAAATAGTCGAATGAAGGATTATTTTGATATGGCCATGTTGGCGCGGCACTTCTCTTTTGATGGAAACACCTTGCAAGCCGCTATTAACGCGACGCTAAAGCGTCGCGAACGGGAAGTGCCCGATCATCTGCCGATCTCGTTGACGGATGAGTTTGGCAAAGACGCCCAAAAGGTTCTCCAATGGAAGGCTTTTATTCACAATAACCGCTCTGGTGAAGATTCCACCGACCTTCTGACGACCGTTCGACAAGTCCGAACATTTTTGGAGCCGGTACTCATCGCAATCAACAAGCGAACCACGTTCGACGGGCATTGGCCTGCCGCCGGGCCATGGGGAAAACGCAATGCTTGACGAATTCGCCGATATTGACTTGATGAATTTTTCATCCCGTTGGGGTGGTTTACCTTCGCTTACCGTTTTGGTACCGTTTTGGCTCGAAAATACCGCCTTACAACACCAACAATAGCAACGTGTAGCGAAGCCTTCCAATAAGTGTTTTACGCTGTAGAATAAGGTAGCTGAAGGAATTTGTGAGCTTTTCAGCAGCATGATTTTAACTGCCTTAGAACCATGAGGTTACAGGTTCGAGTCCTGCCGGGCGCACTTGCGGCAAAATACGTATCTCCCGTCTCCCATCTCGCGGGCCGCAGCCCGCGCCCCCGTTATCCCCCTCCATAACCCGCCTACTACTAACTCAAGTGGAACTCCCAAAAGGGGCCTCGCCAAATAAATTCATATTTTGCGGCCCAGGAGTTTTAACCGCCGGCGAGGCGTAAGCGACGCGCATACCCCGCCCGCAGATTTGTAAGGAGCGACCAACAATGCCCAGCCGCCAAAAGAACGAGCTAGAAAGTGTGAAGTTATCTTGTCGCGGCCCCTAAGGTTCACCTGCCTTGTGTAGACCAGCCTGTTCCGCCCGACCGCGGGCATCTGGACATCCCTAAAAATGCCGACGATTATTGACAAGTAAATACGTGCACAGTTATTGGCCCCGTCAAGGCACCGGCCCACACTCTGCCTGAAAAACGAATTCGACCCCCGCGCCCGTACTGCGCCCAAACACCGACCCATCGGAGCCTTAAAATGTATGAAAATCTTGATAACCTTGATAATGTTGATAATCTTCCCCCAACCGTTTGCTCATTCGTGCCATCGCTTCCTCGTGGTTAAAACTGAACGTTCTCTGCGCCTTCCCTGCCTCTGCGGTGAATCCCCATCCCCGCCGACCGCTGCAAGCTGACCACGGGCCGCAGCCCGCTGCCTACCGCTTGCCGTTTGTGCCCAAGTCGTGGAATATTGCAGCCATGAAAGTGGCTTTTGCTAAATTCTCTGCGTTTTTCTCGCGGCTGGTCATGGCCTTGCTGGCGGTGGCGGCGCTGGCCTTGCTCCTTTTCGGTCACAAGCCAACAGCCTACCATCTTCCCAATGGCCAACGCGTCCACGGACGCATCGTGGTAACTTTCTGGGAAAATTGGACCCGCTTTGAAGAAGCCGCCATGCGCGACATCGTCAACAAGTTCAACATGTCGCAACACCGGATTTTTGTACACATGGTCTCGGTGAGCCAGGCGGACCTCAAAACTGTAATTTCCGTGGCGGGCGGCGATCCGCCGGATATTGTGGTGTTATGGTCCGGCGACATGGGAGCTTTCATCGGACATCACGCCCTGACCTCATTGCAACCCATGGTCCGGGCGGGCATCGTTACGCCGCACACGTACGTACCTTATGTATGGAAAGTATGTGCCCCCTTCGGCAAGCTATATGCCCTGGGAGCCACCCCCGAAACCTGCGCCCTCTACTGGAACAAGACTATGTTTGCCCAGGCCGGCCTCAATCCCAATCAGCCTCCGACGACCCTCCGGCAACTGGACGCTTATGCCCGGAAGTTGACCATCATCGGGAAACACGGCCGACTGATCCGAGCCGGTTTTTTGCCCACGGAGCCAGGCTGGTGGAACAGCTTCTGGGGCGTCTATTTCGGCAATCACCTGTACAATAACAAAACCGGCTTTTTTAATATCAATACCCCGCAGCAAATTGCCGCCTACCGCTGGTTCCAGAGTTTTTCGCGCGAATATGGCTATCGAGCGGTGGATAATTTTCAAAGCGGTTTTGGACAGTTTAATTCGCCATTAAATGCATTTATGTGCGGCAAGGTGGCGATGGAGTTGCAAGGGCCGTATTTCGCCAACTTCATCCGTCGCAATAAAAAGTCGCTGGTGGGCCATTTCGGCGTGGCCCCATTTCCGTGTGCCCATCTTCCGCCCGGCACAGATACGTATGGTGATGTGGATGTGTGGGCCATTCCGCGTCATGCCCGGCATGTTCAGGCGGCCATGCAGGTGCTGGCCTTTTTTATTCGGCAGGAGAATATTGAAAAACTTGATGATCTCCACTGTAAGGCTTCGCCGCTGACGGCGGTCAGCCGTTCCTTTATCCGCCATAACCCCAATCCCTATATCATGGTGTTTGAAAACTCCATGCGGCATCAGCACGTAGCTATAACGCCACCCAGCCCGGTCTGGATGCGCGTCAACAGCCAACTCAACGTAATGGCTCAGCGGATCTGGCTGGGGGCACCGGTTAAAAAAAGCCTGGCCTATACCCAGCACCTGGTGAACCGCTGGGTTCGCACCAGCCAGAGAATCGCGGCGCAACGAGCACGGGAGAATCCATGAAGCAGCAAAAATCCCGTATCGATTGGCGCAGCCAGCTTATGGGCATGCTTTTTGCCGGACCCTACCTGGTGGGGTTGCTGGTGTTCCTGCTGCTGCCGCTGGCCATGAAACGAATTCACCCTTATCTAATCAATCTCCACGCATCAGGCAGCCTGCAACCCATCAGGTAGATGCCCACGTCTAGTTTTTTCCGAAATCAGGAAAACACCAGGCGACCAAATGGCGTCAATATCCTCCCATCCCCTCAACCGATCAGGCCCTCCGGCGACGCAGTAAGAGTATGCCCATCGCCCCCGCGCCCATCATGCCCAGGGCCGCCGGCTCCGGTGCCGGTGTGGTAACGGTGATATCACTAATGTACCCGTTATAACCACTTAAGCCGCCAGGTTGAATGCCAATATAGTCCCCGGAAAAATCGAGCGTACCGCTGTTGCTTACACTGCCGCCGGGCGTGACATCCACTCCATTAACGAGAAATGATAATGCTCCGGAGTTATCATTGACCACCAGATGGTAGGCGTCGTTTATCACTGCCGGTGTGGAACCGAGGGACACGAGGCCCGAAGGGGTATCGTAGTTGGCGACCCAGGACGTCCCGCTCATCCCAATATCAAGACTACCGGGGCTGCTGTCTCCGCCGCCAGTGAGGAAGGCGTATTCATTTTGCGAGGCAACCGTTGATTCAGTGTAGAGGCTGATGGAGTAATTATTGCCGGCGGCCGCATCCAATGCTAAAGGGTTATTGTTGCCATAATAGCCGCCGCCATTAAATAGTGTTGATACAGCGGTGGGCGCGCTACCGATCTGCGGGCCGGCAGTCGGTGTAGGTCGATAGGCCTCGTACAGACTATTAAAGTTTCCCGTGGCGTCCAAGGAAACATAGCCCTGGCCCGTTTGAAAGATGTAATAGCCAACATATCCACCGCCGGCCACGGGTGCGGCATTGAGCGTCCAATCTGCGACAACCGTAGAGGCGGTAGCCGTACCGGCCAAGCCGGATGTTGCGGCCACGGCGATAGCGGCAGCGCCAAGCCGGGCTGCATAAGACGAACGGGCAAGTAAATCGAACAACATAAAAACTCCTTTGCTCCCGCCGGGAGCCTCTCTGATTTACCCGCCGAACCGGGCGGGTTGCGGTCCCACACACCGAACGGGGTGCGGATATCAAATATCAATTATTCCATGCGATAGATGGCGATGCAAGAAAAAAACGCATCCATTTTCGATGACCTATCCACTCACGGTGAATCGGCCACAAGGTTATTGCGTTATTCTAAATAATATGAGAAAAATGAAGTGATTTAACCTTACCATTGATTGACATTAAAATGTGATTTATCGGAACCACGGGGATGTTGGATGGGGCGTAGGTAGCTATCGGGTTTGGCTTTAGGGCGGGCGCGTTCAAGCATTTTTAGATCCTGGTTCTGTCGGTTCGAGCGTGGGTGGCAACGCGTGTACCGGAGGATGCACGGACCACCAATTGGTCTTGGCCCAAGCAAATCGGAAGATGAGTCCCGGCGTGGGTATCGGCCGATTGCCTTATTTCAGATCTTGGGAAGATGCACTGAACCTGTGAGGGGACTGTGCGGCACCTTGAGGTTCGACAAGTTGCTGGTTTGTCGCCATTCAACCGGTTATTCCGGGTCTCGACAGCCATCGTCGGGTGGATTTTCCGCTTCAATGGCGCCGGTAGATCGCTGAATTATCGCCCTATACGTAGCGGTTACAATGCCTTACCAATTTCTTTTGCGGCCCTCACCTTTTCACTTCTGCATACGACGTCCACGTATTCCCATTACCAATGGAAGTAACAGTTGTTAAGCCAGGCACGGCTCTGCTACAGAGTGCAAACTCTTGACTATTTTCTCAGAGGGGCACAATCAACGTAACCAATATAGCATTCCTGGCCCGTCTTTCCATCATTTATGAACCCCAGCCAGGTCAAGGTTGAAAAGCCGGTTGCCTGGGGAACTACTATATCGTGGCTATCCAATTTCTTTTTTCCCTGTCGCAGGCTGATTCGGTATTTTTGGCACGTCGATCCGAGCCTATAGTCATAGAGAATGCGAATGTCGACCCATTTATTCAACGGGAGAGTGGCCAGCGAAGTTCCGTTGGCGGTAATGCTTCCGTTTGATTGGAATACAACACTTGGACCAGTGATATAGGGCTCGCTTCGCCAGTCTCTTAGCTCAACACAAATTGATGTTCCGAAATGCTTTGGAATCAAGACTGAAAATCTCAGATCAAGAATACATCGCCGTATCCACGGTTGGTAGTAGCTGTAGGTTACGTTCTGTGGCCCAAGGCGAAAGGCTCTTCGGCCAGTGATGGGTGTGGCTTTTGCCACATCGTTGCCACGGCCCATGGTGGTCAAACCATAGATCGGCGCATTCGATATGACTTGTTGAAAGTCTGTGTGCACCGCTTGAGCCGGGGGATTGGGATACGGTGCGTGATCGGCAATTGGCAGTGGCGGAACGGTGTTTGGCAAAGCCCGCCACGCGGCAGAACCATATAACCCGATAGTTCGGATATCAATGGGTCGGAACCCAATCTGCTTTGCAGGCGACCCGATGGCCGCGCATACCACGCCGCGCAAGGTCTGCAGGCCGGGCTTGCTCGCCAGCGATCCGGCGTCCTGGCCGCTGGACTGCCATTGCTTAAAACTTTTTCCGTGAATTGTAGGAACGCTTCCCCGCGAACTCCAGTAAACATTATGGTTGAACCGGCACCCCGCATCAGGTGTGGCCGGCGAATCAGGCGGCCACACGTTATCGCCAGTGACCACGACAACATTGCGGTCAAAAGTCAGGCTAAGAGGGATGCGATTCCCTTGGCTGTCCGTATTCTGCACAACCCAAACCTCTCCGACCCGGTCAAAATAATTGTTCACCACCACGTTGTCTGACCCCTGATGAACCAGCAGCCCCTTACCAAATTCCACATTCTCCACGATGTTATTTGTGGCGTAAATTTTTGACGCCCCGTTGTCCAGATAAAGGCCGTTAAAGTTGTGCGAAGCCCGGTAGGGCACCAGATCGGAAATCCAGTTATTTCGGACTATCGTGCCGGGCGAAGCTCCCAGCAGGTAAATGCCGCCGCCATCACTCAGCACTCCGTTACTTAGATTATAGATGCGGTTATATTCCACCAAATTGCGAATTGCCGGGCTGCGCGTGGGAGCCGTATTCCAGCACCAACCAATGCTGATGCCGGTGTAATAGAGATTGGCGATAGTATTGTGGCTGATACGGTTGTCCCCGGCGTGTCCGATCCATACGCCGCAGGCCTGCGGGAAAAGCTTTCCACTGTCGTGGATAAAATTGTTATCTACCACACATCGCCCAGTTAACCGGATTTCTTTGGGCAATTTATAATAATCTCCGATCGGGCAATCCAACCCCAGATATACGCCTCCACCGCCCATATCATGCACGTGGCATCGCTGTACAACCACATTTTCGCTGGCCCCCATAAATCGCACGGCATGTTCACCGCCATGGCAGATTTCACAATCCACTATATTCACGTTTTTAACGCCGTAGCCAAAGACGGCCGCTTCAAAACCCGTGGTAGAAGACTGTCCATCATTAGCCAGATTTACATGGGAAACGCTACATGCGGAATGTTGTAGATGCAGGCCTTGCAGGGTGACATGCGCGACGTATTTGCCCTGTTCCGGGATACCCTTAAACTCAAAAAGCCGCCGGACAATCGGAACTACCGAGTTAAATCCCTGAAAGCCTTGCCCGGGCATCGGTTTGTACAGAAGTTTTTTCCGTGGGCGATCAAAATACCACTGTCCCGGCTGATTAAGGGCTTCTCGCACGTTGTCAATATAAAAGCGCTGCCGCACATGGTATGCCTGAAACTCAAAGCCATTATCCTGAAAGTACACCGTGTCCGTTTTCGGATCAATGGACTGCACCCACTGCCTCTCTGTGGTCCAGATGTCGTAAGACACCACCTGCACATCCTGGAGCGCATACCATTTTGGATTGAATTGGCCTTTTTCAAAACAAAATGCTCTGCGGCGGTATTGTTGCTGCGCAACTATATCTGCCATTAGATACCAGTCCTTGCGCGGCAGCCGTGGGCGGTCTTGGCGATGCCCTTCAACAAAGAACTGGTTAACAGTCGAAGAGTCCATGGCTTGGGGCGCGTCCGCCTCCCAGAGGCCGTCGCGTCGAACCTTCCAATTCTTCACCGTGACGCCGCCGGAGATTATAACGTTTTCTCCTGGATAGCCGGTGATAACCAATGGAGTGTCTGGCGTTCCAGAATCTTCAGGTTCGATGACGATGGAATTGGTAATCTCGTAGGTACCCCCGCGTAGGATGATGTGCGCGGGTAGAGCAGTCTCTGGTTGTGCTTTGCGCCAGTCGCGTACGATTTCCAATGCCCGCCCGACTCCGGCCACCGGGCCATCGGTCTTATCTTTGTTTGCTGTGGCCAGGTTGCCGCTCCAATTATCGTTGCCGGAAGGGCTGGCATACACGGTCAATCCGGCTGGTTTCAAGACAGTTTTTTCGGTGTGTGGCGATTGACATCCGTATAATGTCTGGGTCACGGCGACACCTACGGCCAACCCCCACGTACGCCGACTGAGTTTTTCCATAACTTGGGATCCTTTCAAATCGATTCGGAAGCTGGATTGATATCGCGACTGCAGTCGCGTGCGTTATCATGAAAGTGCCGCCAACCTCTGATGACATCATTGGGCCTGCCCACGCAGAACCTACGAGCGCATCTAGAGACATCGCGGTGGTGTGCCAGCCCGAACTCACTGAACCGGCGGCGGATAGCCACCCCACGGCAACTTGGGCACAAAATCAGGATGCCAGTCCAGTGTCCACAGATCGCCCAGCGCCACCCGTTCCACATGGTCATCACAGAAGGCGACGTTGATAGCACCATCATGGCGATTGACCGCCGGCATGGCCCAGAATAATCCCGGCTCCTCAACACTCGTTGGTGGTGGGGTATAGGCCTCTGGCCAAAATGTCATCCAATCGCCGTCACAAAGCAGGGGTGTCTGGGCTCCCGCAGAAGCTTGGCCCTGGCTCCAGTAATTATTAGAATCACCAACGCCCCAGCTTTGAAGAATTGATTGCATCGCAGGTGTACTGGTAGCCCAGTTGAACATCCAGCCGTTAAACCCATACCCCGACTCCAACTGATCCAGTCCTGGGACGTTTCCGGGATTCACGTCTTGAAGCCAAGCTCCGGTGGAGGTTCCATACACATCGCTTCCATAGCCGGGGATTGTGGTGGGAGCCGGGGTGGGTGCGCTGGGACACATCAAGACTGCCCGTTCGGCAGCCGGAATGGTGAATGCTGGGTTAGTTTCAGCAAGGTTCTCACCGAACATTGGGGCCAGAAATATAGCCCACTGACCACTGTCAAATGATGTGGTATACGCAAACCCACGTGTAACCGCAGCGGACGATTGCGTGTATTCCTGATAGGCGGTACCCAACTGTCGCAGGTTGGAGGCGCACAAGATGCTGTTAGACTCGCGTCTGGCCCCAGCCAAGGCCGGGAGGAGTAACGCAATGAGAATGGCGATGATTGCAATCACCACCAGAAGCTCCACGAGGGTAAAAGCAGTGCCACGGCGTGTCGATACTGTGGTGGCGTGCGACGTAAGCCTATGCCGAAAGCCTGCCAACCGTTGGTCATCGCACGGATTCGCCCCAGATTTTACCGATTGACGCGCATCGGGGCGAGCACAACCAGTCGGGTAGATACTCACAGCACAACTCCTTTTTCCGAAATCAGGAAAACACCAGGCGACCAAATGGCGTCAATATCCTCCCATCCCCTCAACCGATCAGGCCCTCCGGCGACGCAGTAAGAGTATGCCCATCGCCCCCGCGCCCATCATGCCCAGGGCCGCCGGCTCCGGTGCCGGTGTGGTAACGGTGATATCACTAATGTACCCGTTATAACCACTTAAGCCGCCAGGTTGAATGCCAATATAGTCCCCGGAAAAATCGAGCGTACCGCTGTTGCTTACACTGCCGCCGGGCGTGACATCCACTCCATTAACGAGAAATGATAATGCTCCGGAGTTATCATTGACCACCAGATGGTAGGCGTCGTTTATCACTGCCGGTGTGGAACCGAGGGACACGAGGCCCGAAGGGGTATCGTAGTTGGCGACCCAGGACGTCCCGCTCATCCCAATATCAAGACTACCGGGGCTGCTGTCTCCGCCGCCAGTGAGGAAGGCGTATTCATTTTGCGAGGCAACCGTTGATTCAGTGTAGAGGCTGATGGAGTAATTATTGCCGGCGGCCGCATCCAATGCTAAAGGGTTATTGTTGCCATAATAGCCGCCGCCATTAAATAGTGTTGATACAGCGGTGGGCGCGCTACCGATCTGCGGGCCGGCAGTCGGTGTAGGTCGATAGGCCTCGTACAGACTATTAAAGTTTCCCGTGGCGTCCAAGGAAACATAGCCCTGGCCCGTTTGAAAGATGTAATAGCCAACATATCCACCGCCGGCCACGGGTGCGGCATTGAGCGTCCAATCTGCGACAACCGTAGAGGCGGTAGCCGTACCGGCCAAGCCGGATGTTGCGGCCACGGCGATAGCGGCAGCGCCAAGCCGGGCTGCATAAGACGAACGGGCAAGTAAATCGAACAACATAAAAACTCCTTTGCTCCCGCCGGGAGCCTCTCTGATTTACCCGCCGAACCGGGCGGGTTGCGGTCCCACACACCGAACGGGGTGCGGATATCAAATATCAATTATTCCATGCGATAGATGGCGATGCAAGAAAAAAACGCATCCATTTTCGATGACCTATCCACTCACGGTGAATCGGCCACAAGGTTATTGCGTTATTCTAAATAATATGAGAAAAATGAAGTGATTTAACCTTACCATTGATTGACATTAAAATGTGATTTATCGGAACCACGGGGATGTTGGATGGGGCGTAGGTAGCTATCGGGTTTGGCTTTAGGGCGGGCGCGTTCAAGCATTTTTAGATCCTGGTTCTGTCGGTTCGAGCGTGGGTGGCAACGCGTGTACCGGAGGATGCACGGACCACCAATTCACTATTTAAATCCGTATGCATTGGTGCAAGGCCGGGGTCGTTGATCCGCTTGAGCAGCGTATGATAGGCGATCGAACCGATGCTCACTGCAGGCTGTCTGATGGTGGTCAGGGGAACGGATAGATGTGCGGCCAAAGGCATGTCATCAAATCCTCCTATACGTAATTCATCCGGAACCTTGATTCCATCCTGTAACACCAGCCGCATGATCGCTGCCGCCCGAAGGTCGTTGGCGACCAGGATGGCTTCTGGGCGGCGCTGGTGAAGGATAGGCAGCACAAATCCACCGTCAAGCAAATTACCGTGGTGAATACAAGCGGCATCAGGATGCAGGCCAAAGGTTTCCATGGCGTTCAAATATCCCGCGATGCGGGCTTCCTGCGTCGGGTGGCGTGTAGCCAATGCGAAAAAGTCAATTTTCCTGCAGCCTAACTTAAGGAAATGCGTGGCCAGAATATAACCGGAATGAAAGTTGTCAATGCCGACAAGATCGAAATGGCTGCGGGCCGGATACCGGACAATATCGGCATCTATAAGCACCACGGGAATCGCGGCGTGCTCCAATTTTTCTGCAATCTCGGCCGATGCGGAAATCTGTTGATCAGGCATGATCCATTGCGGCATGAGGAATACGCCATCCACCTTGCGCGCTATAAATTGGTCGGTGATCGAGCGATACCGCTCCGCCATGCCGGGCATTTTTGGATCGTCCCCCCAAGAGGGATCTTGCAGCAGCACGACTGAATGGTCGCTGGCTGCACAATAGGATATGGCGTTGCCCACGGCATTAAAAATGGATTGCTCCTGAGGCTGGCGCACCAAGCCCATGATGATGGCTCCAAAGGTTCGCGACTTTCGCGGTGGAAGGTTCATCACGACCGACCCGGTTCGCCGACCGCGACGAATCATATTTTCCTTAACCAGGCGGCGGATTGCGGCGGTAACTGTCGGCCGTGCAAGATTAAATTGTGCCGCCAAGTCCCGCTCGGCCGGGATTCGCTCACCGATTCGAAACTTTCCAGCTTCAATCCCATGCAGGAGGTAAGAATAGACAACATTAGCCTTTTTCGCGGTACGCATATGCAACTCCACGGGCCTTTCCTCACCAGGAAGGAAAAGCCAAGGCAACATGATCGCGGGAACCTCGACAAAATTCCACCATGTCTGTAAACATCAACATGGTGCTGGCGTGCCGACGTTGGCCGCCAGCCCGCCAAACGGTTCAATGAATCAGCAAGCGCCGCTCATTATGATTCGCCTTCATCCTCCCAACGCACATCTACCACTGTGCCCTGATTGGATGATAGTTGTATTAATTCCAGCAGGTGATCCACCCTGTAGCCAACGTATCGGTCGTAATCATCCTGCCGCCCCGCTGCAATGCACGAAAGAAAATACCCCTCCGCCTCGACAAACGGATTGACAATATCAAAACGAAAATCCGTCCAAGTCTGAGTCTGATTATCATAAAAACTCAACTGCGCAGCGTTGTGTTCCGGCTGGTTCCAGACGGGAGTGTTCAAAATTAATCGTCCATTGACCCCGCTGATTTCAAGACCTTCGTCCCAGCCGCGCTGCTCGTAGCCGATCTTTTTTAGCGGATGCCAGTTGGCTTCCAGGTGAATCACCCCGCCCGCAGGAAGTTGCATCATGGCATGGGCCAGAAAATCAACATCTAACCCAGGCCGCCGGTGAACCATCCCCAAGACGCGTTGCGGCTTGCCTACCAGATGGAGCAGCAAATCCAGAATATGGCTGCCGCCCGCCACCAGAATTCCGCCGCCTATAAGCTGTTTTAATGCCGAATCGCCACCACCGATCCGTCGGCAGGATTCCGGAATCTCGCCGGTTTGAATGTCCATGCCCATTCCCTGATAGCTCCAGGCATATACGCTCGTGATATGGCCCAAAGCCGGCATCAGTTCTTTGGCCTTTTTCACCGCGGGAAAAAACCGTTTCATGTAACTGGTAAATAACAGCAATCCCTTCTTTTCGGCCAGGCGCGCCAGTTCGAGGGATTCCGCCGCCGACAGCGTCAATGTCTTCTCACAAATAACATGCTTACCCGCGTCCAGCGCGCCCTTGACGATTTCATAATGGAATTTGGACGGTGTAAGGCACACCACCACGTTGACATCCGGCGTTGCGATCACCTGGTGAAAATCCGTGGCGTAGGCGGCCCCAAAGGCCTTCAGATACGGTTCCGCACGCGCCCGATTTATGTCCGAGATAATAGCGATAGGCGTCTTGGATTGAGCAAAAGCTTTGAAATGAAATTCAGCAATCGTTCCAGTTCCAATTACACCCAGTGTTATTGCGTTTGACATGAGTTATTCCCTTTATTCACCGTTCCAAAATGCTCGTGCGCGTAGCCTTATGGCCCAGAACTCGCCATGTGGCTATTTCCCAGGCCGCGATTTCTCCTAAATCCAATCGCTGGCCCAGCCAGGTCAGACGTCCCTGCACTTTCCGGCCTTTTGATTCTTGGACCCGCAGGATAAGCCCGCGGCCATCTTCGGCTCGCTTCAGCGCCAAGATTTGCAATGATCTTGGCGACAGTTCAAGAAATGAGCCTTGCCGGGCCAGTGGTCCCTTCTTCGCAGGCACCAGCAGAACCAAGGGCGGCTGCTCAAGTTCCCGCGCAAGCCGTGGCAAATCGGCATCGGGAGGCGTTACAGCAAAACGAAACCGCAATTCGCCGGCATCAGTAGCCGGTAACCACGGAGTCGTATCCTGATCGGCCTTAGTGTCGTCGCAATACCGGCTGGCGCGCACAATCGTAGCGCGTAATTCACCGTCCGTGAGGTCAAAGCCATACAATGAATCGCTGATGAAACCAAAGCTTGCAGTTCTCACCCATCGTCCGCCCGGCACTTCGCCCAGCGGTCCGCGCGTAATGGTGCCGCCGGGCACATCAAAATCTGCACGCTCTCCGGCACCGGAGAATACCAGCTTCAACCGCGCACCGCGCTGGTTCCAGAGAAGGCGTGCGCAAAAATCAATGGTATTTCTTCCACGGCATTGCGATACCTGTAACTCAAGGCGCGAATCGCCCCCCAGCATCTCCACCCATAGTCTTGATCGCTCCGGGCCATGCTCCAATGTTGCCACGCGGCTGATCTTCCATGTGTCGCGCACCACAGAAAGGTTTCGCGATTCGAGCGGGTCGTCCATTCCACCCCAGGATCCCCATGGGTCCTCCACCGTGATGGCGGATACGTTAATGCTGTCCCACAGACGCAGGTATCTGTCGCCGACACCAGCTTTCACGGATAATGGCACTGGCACACGCTGGGATTGCCTTGCCCCCTCTACCCAGCCCATGGTAAAGACGCTCCAGCCCAACGGGGGCAGCCTAACTGGCACGATGGCCCGTTTGCGCCACGCCAGGTTGACCATTGCGTGGTGTTCGGTGGCCACCAATTGAAACGGAACCAAATGGCCTTGCGGACTGCGCACTTCAACTGGTAATTCGTTGACACGGTCGGTATAGGGCCAGATGGGCCTGTAGTCGAGGCAGGCCTCCAGTTCGACATGGCCCACAAACGAATAGGGATGTGGATTCCATACTAATAACGGCACAGCAGTGGGATGATCAGCGGAGGTTGGCGGAACCGTGGTATCCAACCGCAGCGACAATGCATTGAGGGCGTCAAACCTGACGCTTTGGGCCTGGTGTTGCGCCAGACCCAGCCACGCCAGTTGCTCGTCGTAGCTCCGTTCAATGCTGGATCCTGGTAAAATATCGTGGAAGGAATTAAACAATACCGAATCCCAGGCTGACCGTAGACCTGGAGATTTGCACCGCAGACCGGCGCTGATTGCAGCATCCGTGCGTTCGGCGCTGGCCAAGATCGCCTCGGTTCGCCGGTAAGCGTATTTGAATTTTGCCACTGACGCATAACAACCTCGTTGGCAAAAATTAAGTTCGCCGCGATGGGTCGGCAGAAACCGCTCTCCTTTGCGCCCGATTTCAGCATAAAGGGCGTTAAACAAACGATGCAGTCCTGAATAAATGACTTGTACGTCGGGATGCATCTGCGACCACCGGGCAATGTCATCCAGATGGCGGCGCGTCGGTCCACCGCCATGGTTGCCCAAACCGAAAAAACAGCCCACATTTTCGAGGTTATCCTTCTGTGCGGTGGCAATGATCTCATCCAAACGTCGCACCACTTCATCGCGCTCTGCACCATACCAGCCAATCGCCGGACGATAGGCAAGCACCCGAGCGCCGCCTGCAGCCTCCCACCAGAAGGCGGATTTCGCAATAGGAAGAATAAACGGCTGCGGTCGCGTAAACGCAAATCCCCGAATATTTGCTTGGCGAAGAATTGCCGGTAGGCCCGCGCTGTGCCCAAACGAATCCGCGGCCCACGCAACGCTGACCGGCTTGCCGAATTTCTCCCGGAAATATGTTTGGCCATGGCAGAAATGCCGGGCAAATGTTTCCGTTGCCGGCATATTGGTGTCCGGCTGAAGCCAGGTTCCTCCCACTACATCCCAACGACCCTGAGAAGCATATTTTTGGATACGTCGAAAGGTTCGAGGGTCGTGCCGCTCCAGATGTTGATAAATGACTGCTTCGCCCCGAATAAAGGTCAATTCCGGAATCTCGTCCATCAGGTTAAGAACTGCCCGGCAGGTGGCCATACCCTCATTAAGCCCCTCGCGCCAATCCCAAAGCCAAACCGGATCGAGATGGGCATTGGGAATAAGATGAACCGTAATTTTCTTCATAGTTATGTGCCTTATTGTCAACGACCGTCCGGTCTTAGCACCAGCGTGTCTTGGGGCAAAGAGGGTAATTCACGGTCTTGGTGTCCTTCCCGGTAATGGGAAAAATAAATGAATTCAAGTCCACACGAAATTTTATATAGCCCAAAACGATCGGATCGCCGAGTATCACCGATGGCAGAGAACCATTCACTTGTGGCACATCTGCAGGCCGTCGCAAGACGCATTAATAGTGCCATAATTTCCGGCTGTTATTTAGATTATCCGGGTAAAATATAATCGTCCGTCCTTGGCGGCTACACGGCCAGCGTCACATTCGCTTATCCGGTGCCCGTTCCCTCAATTATCGCCGAACTGAGTGGACGGCAGGTCCGCACATCGGATCTGCTTGCGGGCTTCTGATCGCAGGTGTAATTATGCCACGTGTTGAGTCACGACGCAAGGAAAAATGTTAAATTTTCAGTATTACATTACCATTCAATTGCTCTAAATCGCGTATATGTTTATTTTTCTCTCTATAATATGAGTAGTGATCAATCATATAACATTACCACTGACTAATGATAAAACATGGTTTATTAAAAACGCGGGATGCGGTCGAGGCGTTCGCAACTACCGAAATTCTCACAAACGGGATACGCCTGCAGGTGTGGATAACACAGATATCTATATATAAAATCGGGTGACACCGGGTGGGCCAAAAAGTGCGTGAACCACCGGTTCAAGAGTCTATGCCATACATATCGACTGGAAGGACGCCTCGGTGGTGATCCGTTGAGATGGATGGACATTTTTTCTTCCGCAGGAATGCAGGCTAAGGCGATTTGGCAACTATCAATGGTAAGGTTAAATGATTTTATATTTTCAATGATTACTAACACTAACAGTGGTCTGCGGCAATAAAAACTGATCGTGTGGTAAGTTCGATGGTAGATATATTATTTTTTTACTTGCATCCTGGCTTCAATCCAGCCATAATCGCGCTCGTCAATAGGAAAACTGCGTCAGGAGACACCTGTGAAGTGATTTCAATGGGCTAGCCGCGGGCTTGGGCCGTGGGATAACGGCGAGGCGGCAAATACTTGATTGCAGCTGTGCAGGCGAGCATTTCAGACGCTGGCCTGGAAGGCTTAAACGCGGTAATAGCAAGTGAAGAATTAGTCTCAAACCAAGGCATGAGGCAAGAATTGGCGATCATGGCAAAACTGGGATCTCGTGTGCTCATGGTGCTGTTGGCGACGGCGGCCGTATCGCTGTTGATTTTTGGTCACAAGCCCACGACTTATCACCTGCCCAATGGCCAAGCGGTACGTGGACGGACCGTGGTGGCACTGTGGGTGGGGTGGTCCGGTTTTGAAGCAGCGGCCATGCGCGACGTCGTCAATAAGTTCAACCTGTCACAAAGCCGGATTTTTGTCCACATGGTCTCGGTGAGCCAAGTAGACATCAAAACCGTGATTTCAGTGGCAGGAGGAGATCCGCCAGATATCGTGGAGCTTGGAACCTATGACGTCGGATCCTTTATCGGACATAACGCATTAACTTCGCTGGAGCCAATGGTGCATGCCGGCATTATCACGCCGCATACATTCGTGCCTTGCGTGTGGAAAGCGTGCGCGCCATCCGGCACGCTATATGCCGTGGCCGTCGCAGCGAATCCCTTTGCCTTGTATTGGAACAAAACACTTTTTCGCCAGGCCGGGCTGAACCCGAACCATGCTCCGGCAACGCTCGCGGAGTTTGACACGGACGCTCAAAGATTGACTATCTTTGATAAAAATGGTCGGCTAAAACAGGCGGGCTTTTTACCGCCCCAGCAGTGCTTGTGGGGCATTTACTTCGGCAATCACATTTACAGCTACCACACGGGGCATTTTTATATCGACACGCCACGGCAGGTTGCGGCATACCGATGGTTTCAGGGCTTTTCGCGGCGGCTTGGGTATCGGGCCGTGACGACATTCAAAAGCGGCTTTGGGCAGTTTAATTCGCCGCTAAATCCTTTTCTGACCGGGAAAGTGGCGATGGAATTTTCCGGCCCCTATTTCGCCAACTTTATCCAGCACAACAAACCTTCGATGGCGGGCCATTTCGGTGTCGCACCATTTCCATGCGTCAATGGCCTATCGGGGACCCAAACCATGGGTGATGTGGATTTGTTGTTAATTCCGCGCCATGCCCGGCATACCCAAGCGGCCATGAAGGTGCTAGCCTTTTTTATTCGGCAGGAGAATATTGAAAAACTTGATGATCTCCACTGTAAGGCTTCGCCTCTGGCAACATTCAGTGTTTCCTTTATCCGCCATAACCCGAACCCTTATATTATGGTGTTTGAAAATCTTATGTTACACTCTAGAGTGGAGTTTTCACCACCCAGCCCGATCTGGATGCGCGTCAACAGCCAACTCAACGTAATGGCTCAGCGGATCTGGCTGGGGGCACCGGTTAAAAAAAGCCTGGCTTATACCCAGCACCTGGTGAACCGCTGGGTTCGCACCAGCCAGAGAATCGCGGCGCAACGAGCACGGGAGAATCCATGAAGCAGCAAAAATCCCGTATCGATTGGCGCAGCCAGCTTATGGGCATGCTTTTTGCCGGACCCTACCTGGTGGGGTTGCTGGTTTTCCTGCTGCTGCCGCTGGCCATAAGCTTGTATTACAGCTTTTGCAGTTACAACATGCTTCAGCCGCCCTTGTGGGTTGGCTGGATGAATTACCGGCATCTGCTCCACGACCATGTGTTCTGGAGATCCCTGGTCAATACGCTGATCTATGCTGCCATTTCTCTGCCGTTTACGCTTTCCCTAAGTGTGCTGCTGGCTGTGCTTCTCAATACGCCGCTGAAAAGCCAGGCGATTTATCGCACCATTATTTTTTTGCCATGCCTGGTGCCGATGGTGGCCACGGCGTTGATATGGCAGTGGCTGTTCAATTCAGATGTGGGCCTGATTGATTACGCCCTGCGCGGGCCGTTGCACCTGGCGGGTGGGGTCTTGGCAGGGTTGGCCCGGCTTTTCGGGGCGGCTTCCTCCACCGTTTTAACCTTGCGGAACCTGCAACCGCCGGTATGGCTGGGCGAGCCGCGGTGGGCGATGACCGCCATTATCCTCATGAGTTTCTGGGGCGTCGGGCAGACGGTGGTGATCTTTTTGGCTGGCCTGCAGGACATACCCAAAGACCTTTATGAAGCGGCGGAAATGGACGGCATAGGCGCAGTGGGGCGTTTTTTTCATGTTACGCTGCCGATGCTTTCACCGGTAATTTTCTTCAACTTGATTATGGGTATCATCGGCAGTTGGCAGATTTTTGATGTGCCTTATGTGATGACCAATGGCGGTCCGGGACGCAGCACTACTTTTTACACCATGTACCTCTTCGACAACGCCTTTACCAATTTACGCATGGGTCCGGCCAGCGCCATGGCGTGGATCCAACTGCTGATCATTTTGTTTTTTACGGCCATTGCTTTTATTACCGCTAAAAAATGGGTGCATTACGCATGAAACTACGGTATCGATTGTTGGTTCACTTTTGCCTGCTGCTGGCGGCGGTAGCGTATCTGGGGCCTTTTCTCTGGATGATCAGCACCAGTCTGAAAAAGGAGAGCCAAGCCGTCCAAATGCCTCCGCTGTGGATTCCACACCCGCTGGAACTGCACAATTACGTGCGGGTCTTCAACTCACCGGCGTTTGACATGTCCCTTTATGCCCGCAATACGTTGATTATTGCGCTCTTGGCGGCGTTGGGCAGTGTGCTTTCTTCTTCCCTGGTGGCCTACAGTCTGGCCAAGATGCAATGGCGGGGCCGCAACGTCGTGTTCGGCATCGCCCTGGCTTCCATGATGATTCCATTTCCGGTGCTGATGGTACCGCTGTATCGCATTTTCCGGCAGGTCGGTTGGGTGGGCACCAGTTTACCATTGTGGGTACCGGCATTTTTTGGGGTGCCGTTCTTTATTTTTCTGCTGCGTCAATTTTACCTGACCATCCCCAAAGAACTGTCAGAAGCGGCCATCATGGATGGCTGTACGCACTTTGGAATATGGTGGCGTATCATGCTGCCGCTGACGCGCCCGGCGTTGGCCGTGGTGGGGTTATTCTCTTTCATGGCGGCGTGGAATAATTTTCTCGGGCCGCTGGTGTATCTGACCCATCAAAGCACTTTCACATTGCCATTGGCTCTGCAATTTTATCAGAGCCGGTCCGGAGGAACCACGTATAATCTGCTGATGGCGGCATCGGTAATCGTCATCCTGCCGATCCTGATTATGTTTTTTCTGGCGCAAAAAACATTCGTTCGCGGTATTGCCACCACGGGGTTAAAATAACGACGTCTTGGAGACCGCTGAATGTTCAATAACACGGCCCCCCAGCCCGCTGCCATTCAAGCGACAGTGTCGCTACCGACGTTGCCGCCGGTGCCATGGTTGCTGCGCCGGGTGCGTCTGGGCGGAATTGCCATCGGAGTGGCGATGGTGGTACTTTGTGCGGCGGCGGTGTGGTGGAGTGATGGCCGCTTTGCGATGGTGCCGCGGGGGTCGCAAAACCGGGTCTTTTATCAGGCGGGCCTGTTTCTGGTGCATATTCTGGCTCTACTTTTTGCGCTCACGGGGCTGGCGGTGATGGCTGTATCCGCAAGTGCGGCGGGTAAAAGAAGGGGCGTGGCGCTGACGGTGATAGGTTTGTGCGGGATGATTTTGTGCATCGCCTTGCGTCATCTGGTGGTGGATTTCTTTTTGCCGTGGTACGAGCTTAAACGCCTGGTGGTGTATCTGCCTCCGTCGCTGCTGTGGATATTGAATCAATCTTCCGCTGCGTCGAGCCAGACCCGCCGATTCGGTTTGCTTAGAGCCTTGGCCGCCGGCATGGCTTTGGCCCTTGCCGTTCCCGTGTTGATCGTTCGAGTGGAAGGTTTACTCAACACCTGGCGCACGCCGCACTTGTTTGCCAGCAGTTACCACGGATTGGTCGGTTTGAGAATTCTGCTGATTGCTTCAATGGTGGCTGCCGCCGCCATTGCGGCAATGGCGGTTATGGTGATGGCCGGCGAATGGCGGGGAAACGCTCATCATGCACGGTGGTGGATCAACTGGTGCTTTGCGATTTTAATCGTCGCGGTATTGGTGGGTGTCACGGTTCGCACCCTTTATTTCGACGATCGACAACTCGATGATCTTTTAACGCGCTGGATTTTTACCATGTTTTGGTGGTTGCTGGCTTTAGGGGGCATGGAATGGACCGCGGCGGTGTTAAGTGAGCCGGTACCAGAGACAGCCCGGATTCCAGGTTCCAGCCCGGCTGTAACAGGGGTGGTGGATGGCCGGTGAAACCAAAACCAACCCCGTGCTCAACACCGGACCGACGCCTCCCACGGTGCCCTGGAGCAGCCATACGTATCAACTCATAGACCGCTGGACCCTGGTGCTGCTGGTGGCGGCGGTGGCGTGGCGGCTGATCCGTTTTGCCCTCAAGATGCCCATGTGGGGTGATGAGGCTATGCTGGACTTAAACATCATGGACCGGAGCCTGGGCCAGATGCTGCGCCCGCTGGGTTTCGGACAGGTGGCTCCGCCGCTATTTTTGCTCGGCGAATGGCTGATGCAGCATGGCCTGGGGAATTCGGAGTACATATTGCGGATTGGACCGCTGCTGGCGGGCATGGCCTCGTGCTTTATTTTCTGGCGCTGGAGCCGGATGCTTTTGAGTCCGCTGGGTACTCTTGTTGCGGTGGGTTTTTTCGCGTTGGGCTATTACCCCGTTCGGCATTGTGTGGAAGTTAAACCCTACGCATTTGATGAACTCACGGCACTTGTCCTGTATTTTCTGGGTACCGCCTGGATCTTACAACCGCAGCGTACACGCTATCTTTGGATAGCCGCAATCATTACGCCGTTGCTTCTTGGATTCTCTTATCCGAGTGTTTTTGTAGCGGGCGGCTTGTGCGCGGCAGTGGCGGTGGAATTGCTGAAAAACCGCCGCTGGACCAATTTCGTTGCCGGCATTCTGCTGGCTGTGGCCACGGTGGGGGGCTTTTTGCTGGTGCTGAAGCTGGCCGGTGCGGGTCAATATCATCGTACCGGTGCGACCATGCGTGTGTATTGGCATCATTCATTTCCACCCGGCAATCCGCTGCATTTTTTGATCTGGCTGATCCGTATTCATACCGGTAATCTCTTTGCGTATCCCGTGGGTGGCAAACGGGGCGGCAGCACGGCTACTTTTCTGGTGTTTCTGGTCGGGTTGGCGGTGTTTATCCGTTATCGCCGAAAGTTTCTGGTGCTGCTGCTGACCCCCTTTATTCTCACTTTTATTGCAGCCATCCTGCGCCGCTATCCCTATGGCGGCAGTGCCCGTGTGGCCCAGCATCTAGCTCCGGTCATTTGTCTGCTGGCGGGTGCCGGAATTGCCTGGCTGGTGGAAAAATTTCTGCTGCTTGAATCCCAGCATCGCCTGGCAACGCACATTGCCGGAGGTTTGCTTCTGACCGTGGCCATTATTGGAGCGCTGCGGGATATTTTGCATCCCTACAAAACCCCCGCAGACGAAAAAGCTCGCAGCATAGTGGTTCACGTTGTCCGGCAAGCCGCAAATTCCGGAGGGCTGGTGGTGGTGCAACCGATGAAGGCGGTGCCGGTGAATTTTCAGTTGTATTTGCGCTGGTATGGCCGGCATATCATCTGGAATGGCGGGCAGACCACGGGCTGGGCAGGCTCTCCGGGCAATCGTCGCGTGGTGCTGAATTTTAACGCCCACCTTTCGCCGTCATTGCTGCTGGCCAAAGTAGCCCGACAGGGGCCATGGCGAATTGCCGGCCGGAAAACATGGCACGTGCAAATCCTTCCTGTTCAGCAGGGTCCGACGTTTTGCCAGGTTCTTGATCTGCGCCGGCGTTAGGGGGGCTCATGGCCGCTGGGGGTGGCTGGTCCGGGCGGCGGGGTTGATACAGGTCTCCGCTGCTGCAATGTGGCTGTTAATGATGAGCGCTAAAAAGGCCCAGTCCCACTGCCATCAGGTCGTAAGCCGTGTGGGTACACACATCAATGCCAAAACCGCGGAAGATGTAAATGGCGGCCAGATAAACGCCAGCCAGGGTGCGGAAGATAAAGGTACCCCAGCTCGGCTGTTCCGCTCCAAGGTAATGGTAAAGCGAAAACAGCACCGCGCTGGTCAAAATAATCACAGGAATCGCCAGAGCTTTGGACCAACCCAATAAATCCAGCAGGAGAAAATCAAGGGCGGCAATCAGTATCAGGCGGAAAACGAGCTCCTCATAAACGCCTGCTCCCACCGCCAGCACCACCTGTGTTTGCCATGGAAATGAGGACATGGTTACAGCCTTGGATTGCAGTCCAGCCAGCGGGGCACCGGAAGAAGCCAGCATTCCGAAAATTAAAATGGGAATGGCCCAGAGGATGCTTTCGGCATACATGGCCAGCCACAGCTTAGGTTCCAGCGTCCATTTGTCCTTACGAAAAAAGTGTGCCCCCAGCAGGCACGCAACCACCAGAGCCAACGGCATGTAATGACCAATATGACCAAAAAGTTTCTGGGCCAGTTCCAGCATTTTGGCAAACGCAATCACATTGGGGGTGTCGCCATGTCCGGGCGTCCACGGATGCAACATGATGCCGATCTGGTAAATGGCCAGCAGCGGCAATATCACGAGCAAACATTGCAGGGGACGATGGGTACGGTCGAAATAGGAATCACCATAGCCGATATCAAGCCATGCGGAATCTTTTTTTGCGTGTCGTGCGGTCATGCAGCCCCATTTCTAAGCCGGGCCATCTTATACGCACAGGCCTGTTCCGTCATCTGCGCGAACGATTGCCGCGAGAATACAATTTAGGCCTGGTCGACAACTCCGCAAGACAGTGCCGCCGACAAGAGCACTGTCGGGTTCATCGCGCCAGCCGCTTGTCGCGCGGCTGCGATTGGCCTAGAATTCATAGTGGCCCGTCTGCCGGAAGGGTACGATGGTCGGTGCCCCGCTGATGGCGGCGATCAACCAGGCCTTCGGGCACCGGTTGCGGAACGGCAATTTTAAGCACTGCTTTCTTCAAGGAATCTTGCAATGAACAATATTATTCGCGGAAAGGCTTTCGTGCTTGGCGATAATATCGATACTGATCAGATCATCCCGGCCAAATTCTTAAGTTACAATCCATCGGACCCGGCGGAGCGCAAGTATTTTGGCATGTATGCCATGGATGGCGTGCCGGCGGGGCAAAGCGGCCTGCCCGATGGAAATTTGCGCTTTGTAAAACCCAACGAATTCAAAAGCGAATACAATATTGTCATCGGAGGCAAAAACTTTGGCTGCGGCAGTTCGCGGGAACATGCACCGCTGGCCATTGCCGAAGCCGGCGTCCGCGTGGTGGTGGCGGAATTTTATGCCCGTATTTTCTTCCGCAACTGCGTCAACGGCGGCTACCTGGTGCCTTGTGAAGCCACCGAACGTCTTGTGGACCAGGTTCATACCGGCGATGAAATGATCGTGGACCTGGCGAAATCTGTGCTTACCAACGTTACGCGCCACCGCACGCATGTGCTTAAACCCCTGGGTGATGTGGCTCCTATCATTGAAGCGGGCGGCGTGTTTGAATACGCTCGCGCGTCCGGAATGGTCAAAAAATAACCGCCGCACCGCGGCCCAACCACACGCCAGGATATTATGAAAATTTTGCTTATTGGTTCCGGCGGTCGCGAACACGCCATAGCCTGGAAAATAAAATCCAGCCCTTTATGTACGCGGTTGTTTATTGCGCCGGGCAATCCCGGCATGGCTGATCTGGGCGAGCTGGTGCCGATCAAATCGGATGATATTTCCGCCATCACGGCGTTTGCCGTCAACAATCAGATTGATCTGGTGGCCGTGGGTCCGGAAGATCCGCTGGCGCTGGGTCTGGTAGACGCCTTGGCCGAAAAAAAAATTCGGGCTTTTGGGCCTTCCAAAGCTGGAGCTACACTGGAGGCGGATAAAGCATTCTCCAAAAAAATGATGCGCGAAGCCGGTATTCCCGCTGCGGAAGGAAAATCCTTCAGCCGTCTGCAGGATGCCATGGCCTTTGTTGAGAGTCGCAACGAGCCGCTGGTGGTAAAAGCGGCCGGTCTGGCCCGCGGCAAAGGCGTGGTGGTATGCCGCGATCCGGTGGAAGCCCTGGATGCCGTGCGCAATATCATGGAGAAAAAAATCTTCGGCTCTGCCGGCAATACCGTGGTTATTGAAGAACGCTTGGAAGGTCCGGAAGTGTCATTGCTGGCGTTTATTGACGGCCACCATGCCTACATCATGGAAGCGGCACAGGATCATAAACGTATCGGCGACGGCGATACCGGCCCAAATACCGGCGGGATGGGTGCATTTAGCCCTTCACCGCTGCTGACTGATGATGTGCTGGCCAAAGTTGAGCGAGAAATCCTGGTGCCGCTGCTGGACATTCTCCATCGCCATGAGATTGATTATCGCGGTGTGTTGTATACAGGTTTAATGCTCACCGCCGGTGGACCTAAGACGCTGGAATTTAATTGCCGCTTTGGAGATCCTGAAACTCAGCCGCTGTTGATGCGTCTGCGCAGCGACCTGGTGGAGGTGATGCTGGCCTGCTTGGATCGCAAACTCGATACCATCACCATAGATTGGGATCCGCGTCCCGCCGTTTGCGTGGTGTTGGCCAGTGAAGGTTATGGCTGGAAACCTGATGACCAGGTGGTCAAGGGCGTTGCCATCAGCGGACTAAGCGCGGCTGCCCGGCTGCCGGATGTGCGGATATTTCACAGTGGAACAGCCATGAAAGAAGGGCAACTGGTTACCAGCGGTGGCCGTGTGCTGGGCGTATGTGCACTTGGCGAAAATCTTGCCGCAGCGCGTAAAACCGTGTATTCCGCGATTCAACTGATTCATTTTCCGGGAATGCAGTACCGGCGGGATATAGGATCTGGCGGGGCCTGATGATGGCCGGCGGACGTGTTTAGGCCAGACTTACCAACCCATACCAATAAACATGTAAAATTTGCACGGCCGCGTCATGAACCGAAGTGTTGGACTCTGCGGCGGGAGCCAACGTCAACTGACCTAGTGTAGTGTCTCAAGCAGATGGTATCTTATCCAAAGTATTTCTTGCTCGGCGGATTTTATCGAGAATATTCTCCACTTTGGCCGTCCACACGAACGCCTTGGGGTCGGCGTTATGGCTGACGA
>JAJYDW010000040.1 GCA_021790385.1 Planctomycetota bacterium | reverse complement strand
TTGTCTGTTGCCGATAGCCCTTCCATGGCCGAACTCCTTAAAAAACACCAGCTTCCTTGCCAGTACACCTCGTATTATCCTGCATTTATGCCATTTTTTCACATCCCGACAAAAACGGGCACACCCCACCCGATAACCGAGTGGCCGGAAATTGACATACAGCCTAAAATCCTATATTCTTGCGGGTCTTTACCCAACCGCTGCTTTGGATAGCGCCAGCGACGGTGAAACGGGCGATGGAGATGGTTGTGGCGCTAAAGAAAGATACAAATTTGGAGCTTTCATGTCGGCAAATAAGAAACTAAAGTCGTCCAAAACTCGGGAGCTTTCTGCCGGCCAAAAGGCCCGCCGGTCCGGCACTCCCGCCGCCGCCAAGGCTAAACGCACGCCGGCAAGGCAGAAGGTCTTCAGCGTTCGCAAAGCCGCATCGCACCCGAAGGTGACCAAGCTGGCGGCAAAAGCCAAAGGCCATGCCCGGGCAACCTCCGTTATCAAGCCACTTAATGCACCAGCCAAGGTGCTGGAAAAGAACGCCAGCGCCCCGGCACCTAAACTTTCCAAAGCGGAACTGGAACACTTTCGCACGCTTCTGCTGGAAAAACGCCGGGAGATTCTTGGTGATGTTGGCTCGATGGAAAACGAAGCCTTCAAAAGCCAGGACAATCATTCTTCCAGCCCCATGCACATGGCCGATGTCGGCACCGATAATTTTGAGCAGGAATTTACGCTCGGCTTGATCGAAAGTGAACGTCAACTGCTGCGGGAAATTCAGGAATCGCTGAATCGCATTGATCAGGGTACCTATGGTGTATGCGTGGCCACCGGCAAACCGATCGGCAAAGCCCGTCTGGAAGCTAAACCATGGGCCAACTACTGCATTGAATATGCACGGATGCTGGAACAGGGCCTGATCACAGCAGCAGATGAATCCAATGCACCCGAAGAAGACACTGAAGAGGAAGAATCTTAAGGGGCTGTCAGGAAATAATCTGTACCATCCGGCTGGCCATTTTGGCGGCGGGCTTTGGTCAGCAGGCAGCGGTGGTTGGTGACGGATTTAGGGGCTGTGGCCCAGGAGTGAGCCCTGTCCGTTTTACAAATAAAGTTTCCGCCTGCAGTCACAGGCTGTGGCTTCCCTAAAATAAAAGAGAGAGGTTTGCCGTTGCACCGGATTCCACATCTCTTATAACCGCCAATGGGGCCATGGACATGGTGATTGGTTTCACTCAAGCCCGATAACCAGTTTTTGAAAAAAAGCTAAATTTCGCATCAAAATCAACCGGTGCGCATTTATCATAGAGTTCTCCAGGTTCGCGTTGCACCGGTGGCCGTTGTGGTTCATTGGCTTGCGGATTGCTTGGTCAAGAGGGACTACGAACCGGAAAGATGTTCGCAATCCTCTAACGCGACGGCAAAAAAAGGTACATGTTTATGAAGAATCGCGGGTTTACTCTTATTGAACTTTTAGTAGTTATCTCCATCATCGCCGTGCTAATTTCCCTGCTGCTACCAGCCTTGGCCTCCGCCCGGCAAAGTGCCCAACAAATTGTTTGTGCCAGCAATATGCGCCAGTTAGGCCAGGCTCTGCAAGAATATTTCGTTACGGACAACGGATTTTTCCCGCCTGATGGCCTGATTTTCCCCCATCCCGTGAATTATCCGCCATACGTAGGTACCCCCACCGGAACTTTCTGGAGTAACCAGCAGGACTGGCGCCTGCAGGCCGGCATTCTCTACAATCAGCTCAATGGCTCGCTGGCCCAGATGAGTACCGCTGCTCCCTATACCATTTCTCCCACGTCAACAACGCCTGCCCCCGGCAGCCCGCCACCACTGAATCCGCAGTATGCAAAGATCTTTATGTGCCCGGAGGATATGGGTAACCGCAGTTCCGCTACCGCTTTAACCATGGGGCCAAGCGCCCTTCTCGGCTGCGGCCAAATTAGCATAGGACCAGCCGCCGCGGGTGGTTATTGGAGCTATTCGGTTAATTCTCTGGTTAACTCGCAGTCTGCCACACTGGCCACCATTTATCCACCGGGGGCATCGGGCGGCGATCCTTCCACGCCGTGGACCTACCCACTCAAGGCCGACGCCATCCAAAACAGCGAGTTTGCAGTTTTTATTGAAGAATCCGCCCTGCTTTCCAATTTCAATGATGAAGTGTTGGATCCGCCAGCGTTCAATCAAGGTGACCATCTGACGTCCCGCCATAACGGCCAGGGCAATATCGGCTTTTTGGACGGCAGCGTACAGAGTGTTCCGGCAGTGGAATTTAACAATGCCCCATCAGTCTCCGGTAGCGGCACTTATTCGTTGCAATCCGCCATGCAATATCCGATCACCCGGTGGTTTATTCCGGTAATCCCGTAAGCGATTACCGGCATGTACACCGCAGCATCAGATCAATTTTTCGTTGTATGGTCGCTTCGCTGCCGGGTACGCTTAGGACATCACATTCGCTGCCCAGGATAAACGGATGGTGGGCAGAGCGCATTTTTTGCAGCAGTTCACAGGTCAGATCGGCGACTTTTTCCGCAGGCATAGCTTCATCGGAATAAAACAGCTTGGTGGGCAGATTTCCATACAGCACGGTATCCGCCGGAACCAGGGCCGCATCCTGCCAAAGCCGGCGGGAAGATCCCAGACTCAGAATCGCCGGATTCAAGCTGCCAAAGCTTTGCACCATTGCGTCGGTCAGTTCGCCGCAGCAGTGAAAAATAAGATCGACCCCGTGCTGCGCAAGCAAAGCCGCAATTCGGCGGTTGCCCATCATCACGTAGCGATCCCATACCTTGCTGCCGCCCTCCATCTGCCGGGGAGAAAAATAGGCCAGGTTGGCCGCAGGCTCGGCAATAAACATGGCTGCCGCACCGGCATCTACCTGGGCCTGTACATACCGCACCACCATGTGCACGGCCAACTCGCCGGCCAGGTCCAGCAGCCGCACGTCTTCATCTTCCCCCGCCGTAATACCGCTGCCGGCCATAAACAGCGGTGTAATCGGATCTGTCAGCAACCTGGTCATCAGGCTTACCGGACCAATACTCATGCCCATTGGAATGTACCGGGCCGCCCCTTGTTGAGCGATCACCTGGATCGCCTCCACCTGGGCCTGCATCTGCGGCGGCAAGGGCTTGACCGGTTCCGATTGCAAACGGGCCACCAGCCCGGCATCGGTGCCTGCTTCGAAATGAAATGTCCGGGCATTTTCGGTGATTCCGAGGAGGCTTAACAGGGCGGCTTTTTCCAGCAGCAAATCCATCACCGGAAAAGCCAGTGACGTGTGATATGTATCTGCAGCCTCCATACACACTTCCGCCAGCCGCATGCCATTAAGCACAATGGCCTCGGGATCCGGATGCCGGCGCAATACCAGATCCGTCCCCACCGGCACGCGAGCTTCACTCGCCGCCATATCCAGATATACTTGTCGATTCATAATGGCACCTCCCGCCGACGTTGCAACCAACAGATATCGCCCGCCAGGGCAATCATCCGATCCATCGCGCTATTGCGTGCGCTGATCGGGTCCAAGCAGAACAGGCAGTACACCACCGCTTGCGATAAATGATGGCGTTGGGGGGCATATTTTCCGGACCGGCGGTGCCGCATTCCCAGACGGTGCTACGGAGGGCTGGCGGCAGGTTCCACCCTTGACGAACATGTTCTTAGTGATATCGCCCTGTACGCCCCTGCTTCCTGTGGCGTTATTTTGTGTTGCCGAATAGGGAAACTCCCCGGCTTACGCGGCCGCAGATCCGGTGCATCCGCCCCATCCTGCCGTCGCAATACATGGTAGTACTGGTTGCGCTGGGCGGGAATCCAGCCGGCGTCACGGATCAAATGGCATATCTGCTCTTCGCCAAGGCAATAGGTGGTTCCCGCACTGCTGACCACGTTTTCCTCCATCATCACCGAGCCCATGTCGTTGGCTCCGAAGTACAGAGCCAACTGTCCAATCTTCGGTCCCATCGTTACCCAACTGCTTTGCATGTTGGAGAAATTATCCAGATACAGCCGGGCCAGGGCCAACATCCGCAGATATTCGTAGGCGTCAGCCAGGCGTACCGTTCGGCCATCGTCAAATTCATAAGGCTTGCCGGAATCCGGAGTCCACTTGCGTTTGCGGTCCAGGGGCGTGTTGTCCGGCTGATATGTCCAATGGATAAACGCGGAGTAATGAGCAGGGGCATTGGCCAAGGCCCAGTCCTGCCGCTGTCGCAGCCGGGCCAGATGGTCCAGCCGATCTTCAATGGTTTCAATATGCCCGATCAGCATGGTAGCGCTGGTATGCATGCCCAGACGATGGGCCGCGCCCATCACATCCAGCCATTGCTCGCCGGAGCATTTTCCCGGCCCGATGCGACTACGGACGCGATCGGAAAATATCTCCCCTCCGCCGCCCGGCACGGTCGCCAAACCCCACTCCTTGAACTTCGCCAGCAGATCCGGCACGGGCATATTGAAAAACCGCGAGAATTCCACAAACTCCGGCGGACTGAAGGCATGTATATGCACCGCTGGAAAATGCTGCCGAATACCCTGGAGTAAATCCTGGTAATAGCTCAGCGGCAACGCCGGATTCATCCCCCCTTGCATAAGAATCTGCGTGCCGCCCAGCGCGACGAGTTCCCGGATTTTCTGATAAATAACCTCCCGATCCAAGGTATACGCATCGGCGGCACCGGGGTCGTTGCGCTTAAAGGCGCAAAACGTACAGCGGGCCGTACAGATATTGGTATAGTTGATGTTGCGGTCAATGACATAGGTGCGGTAATCTTCCGGATGCCGCCGCGATGCTGCAGCAAACGCCCACCGCCCCAAATCCGGCAGAGCGGCGTGATGATAAAGTTCCAGAAACTGGCCATCGGTCATGCGCTGTTCGCCGGCGACAATGGCGTGAATATCAAATGATGGCCGGTAGCATGTGGGACCATCCAGCGGAGGAATCAAGGATTGCACATCAAAAACCATGAGTTTTTCATACCCTTTTTGTCAACTGCCATTATCTGCACCGCGCCACCATTGCAGTAATTATAATGACTAACTTTGTAATGGGGCAAACGCCATGGGCCCGCTGGCGCAGGCAAGCCGGGCCAACCGCGCCATGTTGCCACGATCCATGCCGCCGATAAAGACGTCTCGTTGCCGCAGTTTACAGTGATCACTGCGGGGCGTTTTTGGTGGGGCAGCCGCCCCATGCTGTAATTGGCATGAAGGTTACTTAGGGGCCGCGCAGCGCCACGTTACTCATGGCTTCACCGGAACCAATCACCACGGCACCCATGCGATATGGAGCAAAGGCCTGGCAGGCTGTGGCTATCGGGAAAAGATTGTACTGTACCAGCCGGCGTTTTCCGTCGGCCACATGCCAATCATAACGAATAAGGTTAATGCGGAATTTGGCACCGACTTTGGGTTGAGGCACGAGTACCCGCAAAGGCCGGGGCAAATGGGCCAATGGAACTTTTACCACCAGCGTCCACACGGTCTGGCCGCGGAACGTACCTTGGCCCGGCATAACAGCTAATCCGGAAATTTTGCAGGGAATTAAGCTGAACGGATAGGCAAAGTCTATTTTGCCGTTGGCACGCGGTTGGGGTGGAGCCGAGGCGCGATGCCAGCATTCATAAGTCCGGCCGTTGGGGGCCATGACCACTTCCAGAAAATTCGTGCCATTTTGAGCTTTGGATGTATCCAGCCACAGTTCTGCCGCATCGTGTCGCCACAGATCAGCGCGGTTGGCGTGCGGCTGGTACCACAAGCCATCCCCACTGCATATAAACGCGGCATACAGGGCATCATGCCGCACCGCCGTGGCCACACGGGTAACCCCGTAAAGCCGGGAATGTCCCGGAGCCGGAGTAAGTTTTCGCCACGTCATGGCTTGCCAGACCGGGCTGGTGACGGGATTGACCATTAACTTAGCATGAAGCACCGGTGCATAAATAGTGGTAACGTAACCACCGCGGGCTTGGGGTGAAGCTGAACCAGTCGCCGCGGAACTGTCTTTACAGCCCGGCCAAATAGATACCAGCGAGATGGCTAAAGCCGCCACGCCCAACACCTTGAAAGTAGTTAATCCCGAAAACTTCAAATCCACACCTGTCGCCTCACGCGATCCATGCAACCACAAATACCATCCTGGCATTGAGCTCCTTCTTGCTCAATAAGGTTCCGGCCGCACACGTCAATTATATCCAACCATTTTCGGCCCGTACCATCCATTACTGGTACTCCAGCCGCTGCCTCCCAACGAACGTCTACCTTACTCCTTAACCATAGGATCATGCAACCCTATTTTAACGTTAGCGCTCGCCAATGCCATCCGCTACCCAGCCTAAGACACCAAGTTATTGAGAGTTGCTAGAATCTCCTAATTAACCGTGGTAACAAGTTGCGGGCTCATTTCGCTGGAATGCCCTGGAAACGCTCGGGAATGGGGATCAATGAAAGCTTTGGCGAAATTGGCCGCAGTAGCCGCCTCCCCAAATCCGGTGACAATTAACTTTAATTTACCATCAAAGCTGGCAACATCGCCAGCGGCAAAAATCCCTTTCTGATTGGTTTGCATTTGCGAATTAACCATAATGGAATTGCCTTTAATTTCGATCGGCCAGTCCTTAATGGCTCCCAGAGAGCTGATAAAGCCTACCTGTACCAAGATCGCATCCACAGGCAGCGTCTTTTCTTCTTTCGTCTGATTGTTGACGATAAGAGCCCCCGTAATCTTATTATCGGCACAAACCAGGTCTTTTAGTTCCCAAAAGGTTAAAATTGGTGTTCCGCTGGCTAAAACCCGCTTCACGCTGTCTTCATGTGCCCGAAACTGATTGCGGCGGTGTATGATGGTGATGGCCCCCGCTACACCGTGCAAATTCATAGCCCAATCCAGCGCCGAATCCCCCCCGCCGATGATTAAAAGCCGCCTGCCTGCAAAATCCTCTTTCGATTTCACCGAATAATACACCCCGCGACCCTCCCATGCTGCCGCAGATGCCACGGGCACTTTTCTCGGTTGAAACGCTCCAGAACCGGCGGCAATAAGCAGTGTTTTGGTATAATGCTCAGCCCGATCCGACGAGAGTACCCAGCAATCATGGGTCTCATCACGTTTCAGGCCCTTGAGCGTTTCGGAAAGATGCACCTGGGCACCGTATTGCAACCCCTGCGCCATCAGGTCTTTCACCAGATCCCGCGCAATGACCTTGGGAAAACCGGCAACATCAAAGATAAACTTTTCCGGATACAAAGCCGCCAATTGCCCACCAAGCTGATCCAGCGAATCTATTATTTTGGTGCGCATCTGCCGCAGACCCGCATAATAGGCCGCAAAAAGTCCCACCGGTCCACCGCCAATAATTGTAAAATCAAAAATATCCGCTGTGGCCGCCATATCCGTTCTATCCTTTTTAGCTGCAATGACGTTTCATTGATCCAAGTCAATAATTGTAGCAGGTTTCCACGCGGCGCAAAGAGAGTGAGGGGCCTGGGATTGTTTGCCCGAGGCGTCGTCACACACTGGAATGAGCCACGATGGATCGGTCCCCGGGGCCAAATGACCGCAGCGGCCCCGGCGCACCGCCAAAAGAGAGAATTTTGACTTTGACTGGGCCCACTTTTCCGGCCACTGGGATAACCGGTGAAAGTGTCTTATCATGTTGGATCTGGCGTCACGGCGCGTGACGCGGGCGCAGGGCCAAACACACTCTCTTAACGGAGTTCCAAATAGCAGCATGACCACACCTGAAATCAAACCCACCGTCCCCACCGAGCCGGCAGCCAGGGATTACAAGCACACCTTGAATCTACCGCAGACGAATTTTGATATGAAGGCGAATCTGACCCAGCGTGAGCCATCCATCCTTGCACGCTGGGAAACCAACCGTGAGTATGAAGCTCTTCGCCAACGCTCTCATCCGCTGGGAAAATGGGTGCTTCATGACGGTCCGCCCTACGCGAATGGCGACATTCATACCGGCCACCTGATTAACAAAGTTCTCAAAGATATTATCGTGCGCTTTCGCAACATGCAGGGGTGGGATTCCCCGTATGTACCGGGGTGGGACTGCCACGGGCTGCCGATTGAAAGTGCGGTGCAGAAGGAACTGGGGGCGAAAATGCGGGAGCTTTCTCCGGCCCAGATCCGCCAGCACTGCCGCGATTACGCCATGAAATTTGTCCAGATTCAATCGGCGTCTTTTCAGCGGCTGGGCATTCAAGGAGATTTTAAGCATCCATATTTAACCCTGGATCCGCGTTATGAAGCAGGTGTGGTTGGCGTTTTGGCGGAACTGGTCAAAAATAACCTGGTTTATCGGCAGCGTAAGCCGGTGCATTGGTGTACGGCGGACCAGACCGCACTGGCCGAGGCCGAACTTGAATACGCCCCAAAAAAAGATACATCGGTTTATGTGCGTTTTCCGCTGTGCGTAACGGCGGAAAGCTGGCCTGCGGCCTGGGGGCCCGCGCCCGCCGCCGCGAATTTGCTCATCTGGACCACCACGCCATGGACGCTGCCGGCGAATCGGGCCGTGGCCGTTGGTCCCAGGCACGAATACGTATGTGTACGCCAGGCGGATGGCAAAGAACCACCGCTGATTGTTGCCGCCACCCTGGCCGAAGCGGTAGTGCGGTTATCCGGCCTTGCGGGCAGCCAGACGTCCGCACCGGTAACCGGAGCGGACTGGATTGCACTTCATCCAACTTATCGCCATCCCATGCACGGTGAGCGGACGCAGCCGGTGGTGTTAGCCGATTATGTTACGCTGGAAGACGGCACGGGCCTGGTGCATACCGCACCCGGCCATGGTCTGGAAGACTATCAGACAGGCCGGCGGGAAAATCTGGACATTTATTGCCCGGTGTTGGCCAATGGAAAATATGATGACTCCGTGCCGGAGTTTTTGCGCGGCCAGAGCATCTGGCAGGCCAATGCGCTGGTGGTAGAGTTCCTGAAGGCCAACCATCTGCTTTTTCATCAGGTGGAAATCGACCATAGCTATCCCCATTGCTGGCGGTGTCATAAACCCGTTATTTTCCGGGCCACCGAGCAATGGTTCGTGAGGGCAAGCGGCACGGGTCCGCTGCTGCAAACGGCCCGGCGTTTTGTGGAAGAGATTACTTGGATTCCAGCCTGGGGCAAAAATCGGATTGTGGGGATGCTGGAAAGCCGCCCGGACTGGTGCATTTCCCGTCAGCGCTGGTGGGGCGTGCCAATTCCGGCATTTTTTGACCAGCGAGGCAACATTCTGCTGTCTGAAAAATCATTGAGGCACATCGCCGCTTATTTTGGTACCCACGGGGCCGACTGCTGGTACCAGCATTCACCGCAACAGATTCTCGGCGGCGACACCTGGGTGGATTCGGCAATTACCCCGGATGGCCAGGTGGTGAGCCATTTCACCTTTAAGACGGCGGAGCTTCGCCAAGGGGCGGATATTCTGGATGTATGGTTTGAATCCGGGGCTTCACATCGCGCCGTGCTGGAGGCGACCCACCCGGAACTGGGCTATCCGGCGGCTATGTATCTGGAAGGATCGGACCAGCATCGCGGCTGGTTTCAGGCATCGTTGCTGGAGGCGGCGGGTTACCGCCGGCAGCCGCCGTTTCAGCAGGTACTTACCCACGGTTTTATTGTAGATGCCCAGGGTCGGAAAATGTCCAAAAGCCAGGGCAACGATATTAAAGTGGTTGATGCCTTGAAGGAAAACGGTGCCGACGTGCTGCGGCTGTGGGTTTGCAGCGTTGATTATCAGCATGATATGCCGTGTTCCAAGGAACTTTTCGCCCGCACCGGCGAAGCCTACCGGAAGCTGCGTAATACCATTCGCTATCTGCTGGGCAACCTGTTTGACTTTGACATCACGCGCGATGCTGTAGCCCCCCAGCCCCGTAGTATTGATACGTGGATGCAACATCGGCTTTCGACGCTGCAAAGCCAGGTGCTGGAGTCTTATGAACGCTATGAATTTCATCACGTATTCAAGCTGCTATATGAATTCTGCAATGTGGACATTTCGGCCATTTATGCCAAAGCCATCAAAGACCGGCTCTATTGCGAACTGCCGGGGTCGCGGCGCCGCCGGGCTTCGCAGACGATGTGTCATCGCCTGCTGATTACCCTGGTGGAACTGCTGGCTCCGGTGCTGGTTTTTACCGCGGATGAAGCCTGGCAGGCGGTATTGCAACTGCCGGGTATGAAGCCGTTGGCCGGTGACAGCAGTATTCATCGACGTATTTTTTCCACACCGCAGTCGTCGGTGGCTCAAGAACTGGCTGGGCATTGGGAAACCCTGATGCCGCTGATTCAGGATGGACTAAAACAACTCGATAATCTTAAGCGATCGATCGGTCTGGGCAATGCCCTGGATGCACAGGCGTTGATTGTCTTTCCGGCTGCCGATGCTTTGGCCCCACTCATGGCTGATTATGGCCCGGAACTCGAAGATGCTCTGGGATTGGGTTTCCATCAGATTCAAGCCGGCGATCAATGGGCTATCACCATTACCGATAGTCGCAAGCGGTACGCAAGCTGCGCCCGCTGCTGGAAACGCCGGCCGGATGTGGGACAAAATCCGGCGTACCCGGATTTATCCACCCGCGATGCCGAGGTGTTGCAGAAGTTGGCTGCGGCAAAATAACTGCCGTCCATGAGAATTCCGCGAAGATAGACTAATCCATAGCGGCAGTGGTATGAGCCGTGGCCTCCGGTGTTGAGCGGCTTAGGGAATGGCAACCAAACGCCTGTCCGGCCCGACTTCACACCGCTCCGCGGAGGCCCAAACACCCGTTTACCGCGTGCCCATGATGATTTCCATGGTCAGTTGGTCAAGCTTTTCATAGGGTATGCCGCGAGCACCCAGGGCCACGCGATTAAACTTGTATGCCTTGAGTTGGCGCACCGCGTCGATGGAATAGGCAGCGCTCAAATTTTCGAGCTTTTCATCGCGCACATGAATCTGCTTCAACAAGGCCTGAATTTCTCTGTCGGCGTTAAACTTTGCCACCTTCTGTTTGAGCAACAGATACGTTTTCATGCAGCCGCGGGCAAAGTCTTTCACGCCCTGGTAGTCTTCGGTGCGGTAGGCATGGGCATCAAAGTGCAGGGGACCATCATAGCCGTGATCGACCAGCAATTTGACCAGAAAAAAAGCGGCTTTGATGTTGGCGGCACCAAAGCGGTAATCCTGGTCGTACCGGCCCGGTTCCTGGTCGTTAAGGTCAATGTGAAAGAGCTTGCCGGTCTCGAGCGCCTGCGCCACGTGATGGACAAAATTAAGACCAGCCATGGTTTCGTGGGCGACTTCCGGGTTGACCCCCACCATCTCCGGATAATCAAGAGTTTCAATAAATCCCAGGTAGTTGCCGGTGGTGGCAAAATAAATATGTCCTCGTGGCTCATTGGGTTTGGCTTCCATGGCAAACCTGTAGCCATAATTATTTTCGATGGAATACTGGCAGAGGAAATTGATGGCCTGGCGAAAACGTTTGATGGCTTCAGCCGGGTCTTTGGCGGCATCACTTTCGGCCCCTTCCCGACCGCCCCAGAAAACAAACGTCTGCGCGCCAAACTCCGCTCCCAAGTCCATGGCCCGCATGGTTTTCTGGAGAGCGTAGGCCCGCACTCTGGCATCGGCACTGGTGAAAGCACCATCCTTGAAAATCGGATCGCCAAATAAATTCGTGGTAGCCATGGGCACTACCAAACCGTTATCGCGCAGGGCCTTTTTGAAACTGGATTTAATTTGTCTTTCCTGCGCGGGCGTGGCGTCAATGGGCACCAGATCATTGTCATGAAAGTTCACACCATACGCGCCAACTTCGCCCAGCAATTTGGCGATTTGCACAGGCGTTAGCACGCCGCGCACGGGACCGCCGAACGGATCACGGCCAATGTTGCCTACGGTCCAGAGACCAAAGGTAAATTTTTCCTGCACCAGAGATTTTACGGTTTTAGCCATAGAGTTACTCCTTGTATTTTCAATATCCATCAGTTGGGACGGGCATTTTCAGAGCGGATCATGATTCAGCTCCGAACTGCCGACCGGCCCATACCGGCACCATTACTTATCGCCTCAACAGCCCTCAATAGCAAGTCAACAGAGCAACATAATTGCGACCGTCGGCCACGAAGCACCATCCATCCATGCGGCGAGCTTTTGAGGAGTCATTCCGTTCGGAACCGAAGCTACCTACAGGATTTAACTGTGCGGCGTTCAAGACTTTAACCAATGTCGGCATCGTCGGTCTCGGCGGCGGCCTGACCGTGCCGGGTGGACCAGTGCCGGAACCGAGCCACACCACGTTTAGAGGCTTTTACAAACACCATGAATTCCTGAATTTCAGGAACTGCCCCTAACTCCGGCGGCAAATTACCCAAAGCTTTGGCCAACGGCACGCCGGCGTGCGTACGGTAAATCCAACGGAACATCCGGCGAAGGGCATTCTGGCTCGCGACGCTCATGCCTGATCGCCGCAAACCCACCGCATTGAGTTGGGTGATCAGGTTGGTGGATACGGCCATACAAAACGGCGGGACATCCACATTGTAAGCCGACGTGAGGCTAATCATGGCCAGCCGGCCGATGCGACAGAATTGATGAACGGCACAATTGCCGCCAATGATCGCTCCATCTTCCACCACCACATGGCCGCCCAGCAAAGCTCCGTTGACTAGCGTAACATGGTTTCCCACACGGCAATTATGTCCGACATGGCTGGCCACCATCAGATAGTTGTTGGAGCCAAGCACGGTCTGGCCGGATGTCCCGCGATGTACCGTGACGTGTTCCCGAAAAATATTTCCATCACCGATAGTCAGGTAGCTATTTTGGCCGGTAAATTTCAAATCTTGCGGCACATCACCCAGCGAAGCGAAGCTGTGGACGATGTTGCCGCTCCCCATGGTCAGCGGCCCCATGAGTTTGGCATGGGCCTGAATTTGGCACTGCGCGCCAACTTGCACCGCCCCCTCCACGACGGCATATGGCCCGATGGATACGCTTGGGTCTATCTGGGCTTGGGAATCAACAATTGCCGTAGGATCAATCATATTTACCATTCTAACCCAACCGCGACTTGGCCGCACCTGCCGCCGATCGCTCGGACGTCAGATCGCGGGTTTCATAACGCAGTTGGCGCTTTTTCATCCAGCGCACGGCCAAAAGATCCACAAAAGCCCGAATCACCCGGCTGCCGAATTTATATTTGGTAACACCATGTGCCCGCGGATGGTGGCTCACCGGCACCTCAATAACCTTAAAGCCCCGCATTTTGACCAGGGTCGGAAAAAAGCGATGCATACCTTTGTAAAGGGTAAGACCTTCCAAGCACTGGCGCTTGTAAACTTTCAGCGAACAGGCGGAATCTTTGATGTTTTCTCCGCTAAGCCGGTTGCGAATGCCATTGGCTATTTTGGTTTGAATGAGGCGCAGAGCATTGTCGCTGCGTTTTTGCCGCCAGCCGTTGACCATATCGACATCTGTGGAGAGCATGGCCATGAGGCGGGGAATTTCGCCGGGGTCATTTTGCATGTCGGCATCCACGGTAGCCCATATCCGGCCGCGGGCGGCGCGGAAGCCGGCATCCATGGCGGCAGTCTGGCCGCTGTTACTGGCCAGGGAAATCACCCGCAACCACGGGTATTGTCGGGCCAGTTCCAGCAACCTTTCACGTGTGCCGTCCGTGCCGGCATCATCCACAATAATCGCTTCAAAGACGATGTTCAGTGGCACAAACACATCACGGATGCGTTCCACCAGCGGCTGAACGTTATCCACCTCATTAAATGCCGGAGCAATAATGGAAAGTTCAATGAGCTGCTGTTGCATATTCACCAGGTCCTATATGTGTTGCAGCCCTGGCAGATGGCCGGGCCTCCATCATCCGTTTTCCGCTTTCCCGCTACAAAACATAACGCGATAAATCTTCATCGCTGGCTATATCGGCCAGCTTTTCCCGCACCATCGTAGCGTCAATCACATGTTTTTCGCCGCGGATTTCCGATGCCATAAATGAAAGATCATCCATCACTCGATCCAAAATGGTGTTCAGGCGCCGAGCACCAATGTTCTGGGTGTTACGGTTGACGTTGTACGCGTACTCGGCCATGGCGTAAATGGCGTCATCCGTAAAAGAAACGCGCACGCCTTCCACGGCCAGCAGATCAATTTGTTGGCGCACCAGCGAGTTTTTCGGCTCCCGGAGGATTCGTACGTAATCCGCCTGTTCCAGGTCGGAAAGTTCCACCCGAATGGGAAAACGCCCCTGTAATTCAGGCATGAGATCTGACGGCTTGGCCGCGTGAAACGCCCCGGCGGCAATAAACAAAATATGATCCGTATGGACTGTGCCGTGGCGCGTGGTTACCGCACTGCCTTCCACAATGGGCAGTAAATCCCGCTGCACTCCCTGACGCGATACATCGGCACCGCCGCGGCCTTCGCCGCCTGTGGCCACCTTGTCTATTTCATCCAAAAAAATAATGCCGGACTGTTCGGTCAGGCTGATCGCCTGTTCAACCACACCCTGTTGATCGACAAGCTTTTCAGCTTCCTGCGCCGCCAATATCTTCCGGGCTTCCGTTACTTTGACCTTGTGTACTGTGCTGCGGCCCGACGAAAGCTTTTCAAAAATTTCATTCAGACCCGGCGGCATGGATTCCGCCGAATCCATGCCCATCATGCCGAACATGGGCGGAGCGGGAGATTTTTCGACCACCGGCACCTCCACCATTTGATCATCAAACACACCTGCGGCCAGTTGGGACTTGATCTTGGCGGCACTGCGCTGGCGACGCTGCTGCGCTGCCGGGTCTGTTTCGTCTGCCGTGGTGCTTAGCGGCAAAAGCAGTTCCACGAGCCGCTCGTCAGCTAATTTGGACGCGGGAATGGCCACCGCCTGCATCTGGGCCGCCCGCACCATGCGAATGGCCGATTCCAATAAATCACGGATCATGCTTTCCACATCGCGGCCGACATAGCCCACTTCGGTATACTTGGTGGCCTCCACCTTGATAAACGGAGCTTCCACCAGCGTTGCCAGACGGCGGGCGATTTCTGTTTTGCCCACACCGGTCGGGCCGATCAGCATGATATTTTTAGGCAGTACATCACGGGCGATTTCGGGGCTTAATTGCAAACGCCGCCAGCGGTTGCGCACGGCATTGGCGACGGCTCTCTTAGCCGCCTTCTGGCCGATGATGTACTTATCCAGCTCGGCGACGATTTTGGCGGGAGTAAGTTCTGCAACGGACATTGTAGCGCACATGCATGGAAATCCATAGTAAATTTTCCCCAGTCCTGTTGCCCGGGGTACCAACTTCAAAGACCTATGATACGCGAAATTGCGCCAATTGCCCTCTTTCTCCGGTCCCAGGCCTGCGCCGATCAGCCACACTTCCAACCGCCTCCTGTACCCACTTGCCCCAAGGTCTTCATCTGCGTATACAATACGCAGAACCGGTGCGGTGCACTGCATTGGGAAAATGGTGCTTGATAAGGGCTAGCCGCTTTGACACCCGCAGATCCACCCCCCAATCGTTCCAGCATCCTGATGCCCCTGGAGTTCCTGGGGAATATCTGTGTTTCTTTTGTGCTGACCCTGGGCGATTTTGTGCGGTTCTTCATGGCCATTCTCGCGGGAACTCTGCGTGGCATGGACCGCTTTGGCCTGCACGAGATGTTCTCGCAGATGTTTGACCTGGGCACGCTTTCCATTCCAGTAGTCATGTTGACCGGTTTTTTTATAGGGGCCGTGCTGGTCATTGAAGCTTACCCACAATTTCATGCCCTGGGGCTGGCCAGCCGGCTCGGCAGTGTTACCGTCCTGAGCGTGGTGAAACAAATTGGCCCAGTGCTCACGGGCGTCATGCTGGCCGGGCGTGTCGGCGGGGCCATGACTGCCGAGTTGGGAACCATGTGCGTCACCGAACAAATCGAGGCTCTGCGGTCTATGGCCGCGGAGCCCGTTCGCACACTGGCCGTGCCGCGGGTGCTGGCCTGCGTGGTGATGACTCCAATTCTGACGATTTTCAGCGATATTTTGGGAATCTTCGGCGGCTGGTTGATTGCGGTGCATGTGCAGGGCATCAACAATGACCAATTCTGGCACTACGCCCGCGTTGGGGTGGATATTTATACCATCAACACGGGCCTGATCAAAGCCCTGTTTTTCGGTCTGGCCATCGGTGCCATCGCCTGCTACAAAGGGTTTCGCTGCGGCAACGGGGCCCAGGGCGTAGGCCGGGCGTGCACGGAGGCATTTGTTACCAGCTTTATCGTCATCTTGATATTGAACCTGGTGCTGGCTTTGCTACTGACCAATATCTATGTCATGTTTTGGCCCAATCAATCGCCGATTTTATAATCCTGCAACGTGCCAGCAGGAGACTGCGGAATACCATGATACAGCCCCCCAACGATAAGTCCGATCAAGCCATCATTCGCTTCGCCGATGTCCATAAGCGTTTCGGATCGCTGGTGGTACTCGACGGGCTGAGTCTGGCAATTCCCGCGGACCGCACCACTGTGATCATCGGCCCATCGGGCACAGGAAAATCAGTATTGCTCAAGCATATTGTGGGACTGCTGCAGCCCGATCAGGGAAACGTCTATTTCCATCAGCAACGCATTAACGAGCTTAGCGAACGGCAACTCGAACCCATTCGTAAACGTATTGGTTTTCTGTTTCAAATGGGAGCACTGTTTGATTCCATGAGTGTGGGCGAAAACATCGCCTTTCCGCTGCGGTATCAGGGCCTGAACTCTGAAAGAGATATTCAGCAGATTATCGGTGAAAAACTGGCGGTGGTGGGGTTAAGCGGCAGTGAAAAAAAAATGCCCGGCGATCTCTCCGGCGGCCAGAAAAAACGTGTGGCCCTGGCCCGGGCCATTGCCATGGATCCGGAAGTGGTGCTTTATGATGAACCCACCACCGGTCTGGACCCCATTCGCGCCGACGTTATCAATGAATTAATTTTGAAGCTCAAGGAAGAACTCAAGGTAACCGGCATTGTGGTAACCCATGACATGGCCAGCGCTTTCAAGGTGGCAGATCAGATTGTGATGCTCTTGAACGGCAAAATCATCGCCCAGGGCACACCGGAGCAGATCAAAACCATGGAGAATGAAGATTTGCGCCATTTCATCGAAGGCCGGGCCAATGCCGAAGACCTGAAAGCCCTTCACCGCCTCTGAAGTTTTTCGCACATCCTGGGTCAGGCCGTCCATGGTTTTCGGGATATTTGGGTAATACACGCATGAATATAGTCCTGCTTTTTATTCTGGTGGGGGTACTCCTGTGCTGGATCACCATCACCATTTTGGGCGGTCTGGGGCGTGTGCATCGTTTGATGTATGACAGCCACACTCCCCCGGAAACCTTGGACCTCCATCCAGATCAACCGCCGTCGGCAGATTCATCACTACCCCTTCCGAGCGTCACTATTATTGTACCGGGCCGCAATGAAGGTCACGTGCTTCTGGATACGCTGGGGTCCATTTGCCGACAGGACTATCCCAATTGTCGCGTGATATTCATTGATGACCAAAGCACCGATAACACCGCCAAGATCGCCGGACAACTGGCGGCCCAATTCCTGCATCTGCACATTCTCCACAATACTCAACCGCCACCCCCCGGCTGGATGGGTAAAAACTGGGCCATCCATCAAGCCCGCCAATGGGCTGATACCGAATATCTGCTGTTTGTTGATTCCGACATGCATTTTCATCCACAATGCCTGCGACAGGCCATGCGGCTGGTCCGGCACCGCAACCTGGACCTGCTGAGCATTTTGCCGCGGCCACAGGGCAACAGCGTCATGGAGCAGGGCTTCTTAATGGTAGCAATGACCGCTATGTTTACCATGGCCGCACCGCACCGCAGCAACAATCCGGCATCAAAAGCCATTCTCACCGCTGGAGCGTTCCTGCTTTTTCGCCGGCATACCTATGAAGCCATCGGTGGTCATGAAGCCATCAAAGGGCAATTGATTGAAGACTTGGCCCTGGGTGGCCGGGCTAAAAACCGCGGATTTCGCGTTTTTACCGTGCTCACACGGGAATTACTCTTCGGCCGCATGTACGAGGGCGTGGTGGACACGTTCCGCGGAGGCAAGAAAAATGTCTATGCCGGGCTGAAATACAATCCGCTCGCCGCCCTGGCCCTGGCGTTGGGATTTTTATTCGTTGGCGCCCTGCTGCCCATTTATCCGGTCGTCGCGGCCAGTCTGGTGTTGCTGAAACCGGCCACCCTGGCGTGGGTCAACCTGACGCTGGCAGTGGTGGCCAATGCGCTGGCGCTGGTACACATGCGCCGGGTGCGCCGCTTTCTGGATGGCACCCCCGGATCCGAGTTCATACTCTCACCTGCCGTCATTTTTTGCCTGGTCATACTGGGAGCTTCCGTGCGGGACTATTACACGGGCGGAAATATCTGGTCTGGCCGCACGTACAGCCGCAAAACCATGGCCCATCCGGACGAAGCCATACAGTAAAGTTCAGCAAGCACCGCCCACACGCAGCAACACTTTGCCCATAGGGCCGGCCTCAAGCCGGGCAAACGCCGCCGGCAGTTGTTCAAAGGGATGCACGCTGTCCACCAGTGGGCGGGCGTTTCTTGCCCCAAGCAAGTTCGTTACATGCGCCCAGACCCTGCGGGATTCTTCCGCACTGTAGGTGGCCACGGCCACACCGCCGATCTTATTTCGCCGGAAAAACAGGCTTGCGGTATTGAATTGCGGTACCGGCCCGGCCAGTCTTCCCACGACGCTGACTCGCCCGAACATGCCCAGGGTGTCAATAACCTCCGGAAAAAGCTGACCACCGATATTGTCGATGGCCAAATCCACCCGGCGCTGGCCCAACGCCTCAAAAAGCTTCTTGCGCCACTGCGTGTCTTGGGCGCATAAGGCAATATCCGCACCGATCTCCAGCAACTTTTTCTGCTTTTCCACACTGCGCGAAAGCACCGCCACGGTGTGGCCCAAAGCCTTGGCCAATTGCACCGCCGCCACTCCCACGCCACCGGATGCGCCGGTAATCAACACCTGTCCCGGTTGAAGATCATCCCATTGAGTTAAAGCCTGATACGCAGTCAAATATACCAGGCTGGCTCCCGCTGCCTGCTCCAGCGACCACCCATGCGGAATTTCCACCAGTGAATCCGCCGGCACCGCCGCCAAACGGGCAAACATTCCCGCCCGCTCCACACCTGTCGGCCCACGCAAAATCAACGCCTGATCACCCACTTTCCAGGTTTTAACCTCCGCCCCGACACTGACAATGCGCCCCACACCGTCGCGACCTAAAATATGCGGCAACTCCGGTCGCGCTGGATACTGCCCCTGGGCCAAATACCGATCAGCAGGGTTCAGTGCGGCCAGAGCCACTTCCATGACCACATCATGACGACCTGCCACCGGATCCGCCGTTTCGCCCAAATGCATGTTGTCCAGCGATCCTAGTTTTTCCAAAAGCCACGCCTGCATGATCCGTTACTCCTGATGATGGACAATCCATTCACAGCCGCTAACCATGATATGCGCCAGATCTCCAGTTGGGTATGTATTCACCGGGGCCTATGATGCCGCCCCGCCATCGGTGGCAAGGCGGCGGCCGGATCTTCCGGCCAGGCGTGTTTCGGATAACGGGCACGAAGGTCCTTGCGCACCAGAAAATAGCCCTGTTTCCAAAAGCTTGCCAGGTCATTGGTGATTTGAACGGGACGATAATTGGGGGCCAGCAGTTGCAGTTGCACTGCAACCCGGCCATCCGCAAGTCGCGGCGTTTGAGCACAGCCGAACATTTCCTGCACCCGCACCGCCAGCGTGGGCGTGCCATCCGCCGAGTACTCCAGTGTCGCCGGACGCCCGCCGGGCAAGGTGATGGTTTGCGGAGCGTAAAGATCCAGCGCCCGGCGCACCGGATACGCAAGCATATTCCATATCCACTCCCGCCAGTGCTCCTGCCGCAACTCGGCTATACTGCGCTTTCCTGCACACGCCTGGAGGAGAAGCTCGGCCAGGACCTCCGGTGTAATCTCCGGAATCTCCAATTCCGGCATGGCGTGCCGCAAAAGTGCCAGACGCGCCAGCACCTGTCGTGCGCCCGCATCGGCAGCCACAATTTCCCGCAATTCCGGCAGCGCCTTTTCCGCCAGCATGCCCGCAGCGACCACTGGATCGGGAGCGCCGGTCCGACTCTCCCGCAAGATCAAATCGTGATACACCCAACGCCGCAATGCCACCACACGCTGCTCTGTGGAATCCCACTCCACCGCCTGACTCTGCACCACGGCCTGTGGAAACATTTCCATCAGCCACGCGGCTTCAATGCCGCTGGCCCAGACTACCACCGCTTCGCCGCGGGAGTTTCGAGAAGCATTCTGAATATCAATGGCCAGGAAAAATTCCGGATGCTGCACCGCGCTGCCCGCCGCCAGCCGCACGCCTTTGCCACCCACCATCAGCGCCCGCTGATGATCGTCGCCGCGCCTGCGACACACACGATCCGGATACGCCGCCAGCAATAATTTCCGCAGCGACTGCTCACGATCCGACCCGGTGAGAGCCGGCTTTCGTCCGGCAGGGAAATCCTTCCAGACAACGTCGCGCCCGATCCTGAAAATATCTTTACGCACCCGGTCCACATGCACCACCGCGGCCATATCCACTCTGGCCGATGGCCCGCCGTCGGCCAATCCACCAGCCTGTATTTTTTCAAAAATCTCCATGCGGTGCAGCACATCAGATTCCGCAGAGATTTTCGCCACTGCCCCGCCACGCTGCCACGTCAGAATATCCTTCTCCGAAATCAGGGCAGCCAGCAGACTTGCCTCGTCCCATAGCCCCGACGGTCCTGCCGCTACCAGCATCCTGCCCAGCCGCGGATGCACCGGCAACTGTGCCAACATGCGCCCCAAGGGGGAAAGGCCCCGCTCCGGTGCGGTGGCCAGCGCTCCCAGCATCGCCAGATGCCGCCGCGCCCCAGCCAGTGCCAGCTCCGGAGGCCGCTCAAACCATTCAAACTTATCCGGATCACACGAATCCCACGTGTACACAGACAGCAACGTTGCACTTAAATCGATGCGCTTTATTTCCGGCACATCAAACTCCACCAGGTTGCGGTCTTCCGGCAGCGACCACAAGCGCACACAAGTTCCGGCAGCAGTGCGGCCGGCCCGTCCGGCACGCTGCTCTGCGGAAGCCCGGCTGATGCGTTTTTTTTCCAACCTGTCCATACCCCGGCCCGGATCGTACTCCGCCTGACGCATCAGCCCGGAATCAATCACCGTCCGCACGCCATCAATGGTCAATGACGTTTCGGCGATATTGGTGGCCAGGATAACCTTTCGCCGGTCGGCCCGCTCCAGCACACGTATCTGATTATCCATGGGCATCGAACCGTGCAGCGGTAGTACCAGCAGGTTCCAGCGCCTGGCGACCGGAGCCAATGCGGTTTGACAGCGTTGAATTTCTCCCACGCCCGGCAAAAACACCAGAATATCGCCGGGATTTTCCCCGCTATTCGGGCCCATCGCCGCCGCTCCGGCAACGCACCGTTCCAGCGTTTGTTCCATCACGGTTGCCAGGTGGGTTTCCAGCGGCACATCGCCGGGCGGCCGATGGCTTATGCTGACCGGAAACGCCCGGCCTGGAATATTGATGATGGGGCAATTCCCCAGAAATGCCGCCACCGGCTCAGCCGCCAATGTCGCAGACATTACCACCACGCGCAGATCCGGCCGCACTGTCTGCTGAATTTGCCGGAGCATCGCCAATGCCAAATCCGCGTGTACACTGCGCTGATGAAACTCATCGAGCATCACCATGCCGATACCATCCAGAAATGGATTTTCCAGCAGTTGCCTCGTCAGCACTCCTTCCGTCAATACACGCAGAGGCGTGTGCGGACGGATATTGCTTTCCAACCGCATCTGGTACCCCACCTGCTCTCCCACCTGCCACTGGTTCTCCTGTGCCACCCGGCCCGCAATCGCCCGCGCAGCTACCCGCCGCGGCTGAAGCAGCACCAGCTTGGACGAAACCGCGGGCAGCAAGCCGGAACGAATTATGGCCGGCGGTACACGGGTGGTTTTTCCAGCGCCCGGCTCCGCCACCAGCACCAGCGACATGTGGGCGCGCAGCGATGCTGCAATCTCTGGTAGATATGGATCAATCGGCAGCGGTTGCATTCTCGGCGGCATAAAACACTTTATTGTTTCAGCGGCGGCGGCGTATGGTCGGTAACAGCCACGACGGCGGCGCAGATGTGCGCCGGGCGCTCATGGCTCGGCAAACGCGACAAAGCCGTGGCTGCGGCATGCAACGTCGCCCCGGTGGTACATATATCATCGATCAGCCAGACGGTGGCCCCATGAAATCCGTAGCCCCGGCGGACCGTAAACGCCCCCTTTAAATTCTCCTGCCGTGCGCTCCTGGAGCTGGTTTTGGCCTGCGGCGCGGTCTGGCGAATTCGAATCAAGGCGCGGTGCATGGGCACACCGGAAAGCCGGCTCAGGTGCCAGCCCAGTTCTTCCGCCTGGTTAAACCCTCGCGTAAAATTGCGCTTCCAATGCAACGGTATGGGAATAATGGCATCCATCAACAAGTTACACTGTGCGGCCTGGCTCTGCATGGCCTGCCATAACGGCACCGCCAGCAACGGAGCAATCTGCCAGTGCCGGCCGAATTTCAGCCGATACAGCAGCGGCGAGAAAGGCGGCTCAAACGTGCCGGCGCGGGCAATAGTGGCTACGCCCAGGTTTCGGTGGGAACAGCGCTGACATCCAGCATGGGAAAATGACCATGGCCCCTGCGAGGCGCCACAACGCCCGCAATAAGGCCGGGCCAGGGCGGCGGCGATACCCTCGCGCACAGAAAGGCTCAGTCCACCTTCATTCCAGGTGGTCGCCCGACGGGTCAGCCAGCAATTCGGTGGAAAGAGAGTTTCGGCAACAGATCGCAATACATTGCGATGGACCCGGCACATCGCCGTGTGCGTCAACGATCCACCCAGGCTCATTGGGCCAACTCCGTCAGGGCTGTACGAAAATCGGCAATCACGGTGTCCATCGCCTCCTGTTTTAGCGCCGTAGTCCGATACGTCACGCTTAAGGACAACCGCCGGCGAATCGTGGTCAGCGTAAAAACCATCGGCAGCAGCGGCCCGGTGGGAGAAATGCGGATATAGTCCAGCACCTGGGGACCATGGGCCGAGTCAGCCTGGTTCTGGTCCATCCAATCTCCAGTCAGGTTGACGTTGGAAATGCCGGCGATGGTAGGACTGGCCTTCTGAAAAAAGCCCGCCTGATGCAGAGGATCGCCCAGCAAGTGATACCAGATGTGGGCGGTTTTAAGCGTGCCAAAGCGGCGTACCGCCTGGTCGGTCTGTTTAATCCAGCGCGAGTGGCTGCCGATGGATTGTGCCAACTCATGGAGCTGGCGTGTTTCCGGTCTGGCCACCAGCATCGTGCAGCAACTCAGGTACAGGCCGAAAACGTCATGCAAAGGGCGGCTGGCGCTATGTCGAATATCCACAATGGTTCCCAACGCGATTTTCTTACGACTGTGCCGACGACGCGGACGATAACGATCGGCCGCGGTCAGCCGGCCGCAGGCCCAGGCCAGCGCCGTCAGGAACAGATCATTTACAGTACAGTGCAAATTCTTGGCCTGATGCCGCAAATTATCCACCAGGCCGTCGGGCAATTGATGCAAAGACACCACCGAATGAAAATCCAGCGGATCCGCAATATTAAGCCGATACGCCTGCAGATGCCGCAGGGAATTGGCCGAACTCATACGTATCCTGCTCAGCAGCGGAAATCGCCCCAGGTAGCGCCCAAACAAACTGTGGAAGCCGGGAGCTGCCAGTGTCAGTGGTGCCGGAATCGCACCGGGATCGCGGTATCGGTCAAAAATATTGCGCATCACGCAGCGCATCGCGAAACTGTCGGCAATCCAATGGTTATAGATCACCAGCAACCAATGGCGGTCCGGTGCGGTGATTATAAAAAAACGAATCGGAAAATCATTTTCCGAAAACGGCAGGTTCATCTGTTGACCAGCCAACGATTCAAGCGTGGCATCGGTGATCACCGAAACGTGGATAACTTCCACCGGATAAAAAAAAGCCCGCGAGCCTTCAACCTGCGGCCGCCCCAGCCGCAGGGCCGACATCACATCCTGAACGGCGGTCTGCCAGCGCGACGGATCCGGCACGTCTGCAACGCACAGGGCCTGACCGGCATTATATGGCCCCAATTGCGTCCAGTCGCGCATCAACAGTTGAAACGCGTTAAGCTCAATCGGCCCTGCCAGCGGCAGTAATCCGACGGGTGCAAGCTGTGGTTCAATTGTATTTTTTACAGACACGCTGTCTCATCATCATGCCGCACCAACAGGTTCAAGGGCACGCTACCCCGACGTCGGCCGGTATTACAATCACTACTGTACCCGAAATCGGGGGATAAACCGTCCTACCGTATCCCGATAGCGGCTATACTGCGGCCCATGAATTTTCAGCAGGTAGGTTTCTTCGCGACGGGCCTCTATTTGCAGCATGAAAATGTGAATACCGGCGGTTACCAGCATCAGAGGTGTCGGAATGGCCAGCACCACGCCCAGCATCAGTAAAATGGACAACGCATAAATGGGATGCCTGACCAGCCGATATGGCCCCTGGACAACCAATTCAGTGTGCTCGCCGGGGTCGATCCCGATGCGCCAGGATAGCCCCATGCGCCGCCAGCAGATCATGGTTAAAATTAAAGCCATTACAGCCAACAGACTGCCTATGATCGCTCCCGGCACCGCTGCTGGCTGAGCCGGATTTATCAGCCTGCGCAACCAAAAAGTTTTCCGGCCCAGGCCCAAACCCGCCAACCACGGCTGCACACACCAGGCCACCACGGTGGGAGCCCAGATCAATCGCATCCAGCGGCCCACCGTTTCGCGGGGAATCACATTCGGATATTTCCCTATTTTACGGGCCAACCGCCGGGCTTTTACCACCACGGTGCCCCAATAAACAGCCAGCACGCAGGCACACACGAAAGCGGTCATGGTCACAATCAGTCGCACCAGAGATCTCGTTTCAACCAGAAGCCGCAAAAGGCGTTCCATCGACGCCGACAGACGCTCTTTTATTGCTTGATTGTAACATCGGAAGCGGATTTGGCCATAAGTTGAATGACGGCTCCGCCAGCCGCACCGGTCGATGGTTGAGTGGATGGCGGATGAACAGAGCCTGGCAACGTGGCAACACCCACCGTAACGGGGCGGCCCGCTGCGCGGTGCAGAGTATCCAAAATATAATGCATCATCAATTTCTGCACTCCCGGCACTGCACTGATATTGATGTGATTCACCACGGAGGTGTCAAAGCCGACCTTGGCCGTCCTTAAATTGATCACCGTTAAATCCGTCACCGCGGGATTGCGCGCATCGTCAAGAACGCCGCGCCACACTGGAATCCAGTCCGTCAGCGGATGGCTCTTATAAATATCCACGCATCGAATTACATTGGCCGGCACTGGCGGCGGCGTTACCGGGTCAATCAGCAGCAGCAGATTCACTTTGATGCCGGCCCGCCCCAATGCCCGGGCAATGCGAACCTGGTCATCCGCTCCCCACGAGTGCCCCACCAGAATCAACGGTCCCGTAAGGCGACCTGCGATGGACTCGCGGATCAAAAATTTTCGTTCTGCATAGCGTGCCTCATCCGCCACCGCCGCAGAGGCCACAATATGCCGGCGGTTAAGCTTGTTTACCAGCAGATCCATCCCGGTAGAAAAGATGCCCAAAAATCCCCGCATCGCATACAGATGACCGGGATACTTGTACAGGTGTGCATTGCCAGGCTTTACCGTCTGGGCTACTGGATCACTGGGCAGACCCGTCAGGTCAATACAGCCGCTGCACGTGAGGGCAAAAACAGTTATGCCAAGCAGCACCGTGCCACGAATGCCACGATGCCTGCGTATAAATTGCTTCACAACAGATAACTCCGTAGGTCCAAATCCGGCCAATCTGGGCCTTCCATCCGGTTTGATTATTACGTGCCACCTCACACTTGAGTTCTTGACTGGACCCGTGGGGCCGACTACCACCGCCCAGTCAAGACGACTTCTCGATCGCGGCAGGGTATATTTAACCGCTAAGCGCCGTGCCGTCCAGCACGGTCGGTAATGTTCCGGATGAACAACCTTGACCGGCCGCCAGGCTGGCCGACCGACTTCATCCGCAGTAGCATATCGCTCATGAATCATCGAGTCCTTTTTTTTTGGAGCGCACAATATGAATGATACCGTTAAACCTGCGGATGTCGGTTTAATCGGCTTGGCCGTTATGGGTAAAAATCTGGCCCTGAACATTGCTGATCATGGTTTTAATATCGCCGTTTTTAACCGTACCACGGCGGTTATGCAGGAGTTCATTCGAGAAAATCCGTCCACGCCGGGCCAACTCACCGGATGTGAAACCCTGCCCCTATTCCTCGCCGCCCTTAAAAAACCGCGGGTGATCATTATTCTGGTGAAAGCAGGACCGGCCATTGATACCGTGATCGGTCAATTGTTGGCTGCCGGTCTGGAAAAAGATGACCTGATCATTGATGCCGGTAACAGCCTCTGGACTGATACCATCCGACGGGAGAAGCAATATTCCACGCAGCTTAATTTTTTTGGATCGGGTGTTTCCGGCGGAGAACTCGGTGCCCGGTTTGGGCCGTCGCTGATGCCTGGTGGCAACCCGGCAGCCTGGAAGCATCTGGAACCGATCTGGCGGGCCATTGCCGCCAAGGTGGATCCAAAAACCGGCCAACCAATTCCGGGTGCGGCTCCGGGAAAGCCCGTAACCGGTGGCGTACCGTGCACCGCATACCTGGGGCCTGATGGTGCGGGCCATTACGTCAAAATGGTTCACAACGGCATCGAATATGTGGATATGCAACTTATCAGCGAGGCCTATTACCTGCTCAAGCATTTGCTCAAGCTCAATCCCGCCGAACTGGGCGACATTTTTGCCCAGTGGAATCAAGGCGATTTGGATTCGTACCTGATTGAAATAACCGCCGATATCCTGCGGCAGCGCGACCCGGTAAGGCCGCGGAAATTTCTCGTGGATATGGTGCTTGATGCCGCCGGACAGAAAGGAACCGGTAAATGGACCGCAGGCAGTGCCCTGGACATGGGCGTCCCCGCCAATTCCATCGCCGAAGCGGTCTTTGCCCGATGCATGAGCGCCCTGAAAGAAGAGCGCGTAGCCGCAGCCCGGCAGCTTAAAGGCGGTAAGCCCGCCCGTGTCAGCGGCAAAACTTCCATCATCGAAGCGGTACGGCAGGCTCTGTACTGTTCCAAAATCTGCGCCTATGCCCAGGGCTTTCAATTGATGCGGCAGGCCCAGGAGGAATACCACTGGACATTTGATTTTGGCACCATTGCCAGCATCTGGCGCGGCGGCTGCATTATTCGCGCCCGGTTCCTGCAAAAAATCACCCAGGCTTATAGTCGCAATCCGGCGCTGACCAACCTGATGCTCGATCCATACTTTAAGAAAGCCCTGGCCAACGGGCAGCGCCAGTGGCGCCAGGTTGCGTCACTGGCCATACAGCAGGGTATTGCCGCGCCGGCGTTTTTATCTGCCCTGGCCTATTATGATGGCTATCGGGCCGCCGTTTCACCGGCCAATTTAATTCAAGCTCAACGCGACTATTTCGGCGCTCATACGTACGAGAGACTCGACGCCGCACGCGGTGAGTTTTTTCACCTCGATTGGCCGCATCCGCAGCGCCCCCAGCAACAGACAACCGGCGCTTAACGCAGCGGCTCCACCGGAGCCTGGGCAAACGGCCCGAGTTTACAGTCGCGATACTGGCGAAGTTTTTGTATCACCACGTGCGGCAGCAGACCCGAAAGACTCTTAAGGTCGCCGCCGAAGGCTGCGATCTGCCGGATTAAACTGCTGGAGGTAAAACCAAACCGTTCGTTGGTCATAATAAAAACCGTGTCCACATCGGCCACTGCACGGTTCGTCAGCGCCAGTTGAAATTCGTATTCCAGGTCCGTCATGTTGCGCAGTCCGCGGAGAATGGCCACGGCCCGCCGGCGGCGCACCAGTTCAACGGTAAGGCCGCTATAGGCTTCCACCGTAGTATTGGGAATTTTGGCCAGCAGCCCGCGAATCATTGCTATTCGGTCTTCGACGGGAAACAGTTGCGTCTTGTCCGGATTCTTGCCGATGGCCACAATAACCTGGTCAAAAAGTCGGCAGCCGCGCTCGATAACATCCAGATGCCCCCGGGTGATTGGATCAAAGGTCCCGGGAAAAATGGCGATTCTCCTGGTTTTAGCCACGATTTGTCCCTTTCATAACAACGCCCCCATCATAACATCAGACCGGCGGCTTGACGTCTTTACTCCAGTCCATGGGAAAATTGTGCCGAAGTAGATTGACAGTTTGGAAAATGCGGGTAATTTACGCCGGAGAATTCCACGGGATCAACCCCATTGATCCAGACGGTGGACGATCCCCGCGGGGGGTTGAACAATTGTTGGCGGAGGTTTATAAATTGCACCAATTCCCCGGCTATCGGGCTTGGCGGCTGGTTGAAAACCCGGGCGGTTTGGCAGAATATACCGTGGTGCATTTGCCGGAAAATATGTCGCGAAAGGTAAAATGATAAAAATCGGACTGTGCGGATTGTTTCCGACAACAGTTTCCAAAAGTTGTGTTTGTCGCTGTTCTCATTAGGAGAAGAGTTCCATGAACGTATCTGTGTTGTCTTCATTGCCCGCCCATGATCATCCTTATTTCCCGGTGTCACCTCAGATTCTCGCATCGATCCGGGAATCGATCGGCACGGACCTGCTGCCGGCAGACTCTGCAGTCTTATTCGGGGTGTGGTCCGGCAGCCTCGTCGCGGATCTGTCCGGCCCTGGATCAATACAGCCGATGGGCCTGGCCAAGCGCAAGCGGGCCGATGATGACGATATCGGCGAGGATGAGGACGAGCTGGAAGATGACGACGATGAAGGCGAAGACGACGATGATGACGACTTCGCAGACGATGAAGACGACGTGGAAGAGGGATTCGATGATGAGGACCTCGACGACGACGACGAAATTTATTACGATGAGGACGAGGAAGAGTAACCCGGTCGCCTTGCCGCCCCACGATTAAATCCGCCGGGATTGCTCCAGCACAGGTTGCATTCCCTGCTGGCCGTCTGAACAGTCAATATGCACGCTGAAAATCTCTGCACGCGAGCCTGGGCCGCCTGGGTTTAGATTCATGCTGTGCTGTTGCACCAGCGGCCATATAATTTGGCGGTCGGATTGCGGAATCTCTAGCTCGCCCACCGCTGCGGGATCCACCCATTCCAGTTTTCCTTCCGGAATCTCGTGCGCAGGAAAATTAACCGCAGTCAAAGATTCAAAACAGAACATCAGCCAATGCCCGCGGCCTTCGAAGGCCTTTTCTGAAACAATTCCCATCAACCGGATATCCGCAAGGGTCAGGCGCTGGCCGGTTTCTTCGGCAATTTCTCTTAGTGCACAGGCAAAAGGTGACTCGCCGCCGGCTTGCTCAAGCTTGCCGCCAACCGGCGAATAAAGATCCAGATTGGGGCTGCGGCAGCGTTTGAGCAGCAACATCCGTCCGCGGGAATTAAACAAATACACCAGCACGGCAATTCTATAAGGCAATTCAACCAAGCTGAATCTCGACTTTCCGTGTTCTGCACACTCCCATGCTATTGGCCCTGCGGGCCGCAAGATAGACAGGAGAAAATAAACAATGGCTGGCATAAACGCCGGTCGCCCGTACAACCGCAGCCTGCGCCGGGCGGTTGAATCACTCCCTGTCATGGCTCAGTCCGGCATTGTTGACCTGGCGGACCAACGGAGGCGGAGGGATTCGAACCCCCGGACGAGTTGCCCCGTCACCGGTTTTCAAGACCGGCGCAATCAACCGCTCTGCCACGCCTCCGGTTGGATAGCCCATGCCAGGTCCGCCACGACCTGGGGCATATCCGCATGCCCAGGGCCGTGACACCATCCATTTTACGGTAGCGTAAGCTTTCAGTCAGGTCAAACGAAAACGGCTGGCTTGAGAGGCTATAGGGGGACTTACAGCAATTAACTTTCAGCGATCAGCAATCAGTTTGGTGGCAAATTTTGCGGGCAAGATGCCCGCGGTCCCAGGGCTCAATGTTTGGCAGACAAGAATGTGGTTGCGGACGCGGTGCTGCACGGCCACAGACAAGAATGTCTGTGCTACACTGGGACAAGCCGGGTACGATGGCGAACAGGATGTCCGGTTTTCACCGCAGAAGAGCTTCAGCCTGCCGCTTGCAGCACGCGCTTGGTGGCCTGCCACGCCAGAGCAGCCGCCTGCGGGGCGGGCATTTCACGAAGCTGTTGATTGAAAACTTCCAGCGACATGGGGCCGTTGTAACCGGTACTCCGGAGCGCGTGCAAAAATCCCACCAGGTCAATTCCACCGTTACCGGGCAATACGCGCTGGCCGTCCTGTACTTCGCCTACCGGAACCCGTGGGGCGTCATTCAGGTGCGTGAGCACAATTTTTTCCGCCGGGATTTCCGCCAGATGCTGCCAGGTGGTACCCGCGGTGTGGCAATGGAAACTGTCTACAAGCAGACCCACATTAGAGCCAATGGCGTCGGCCAGTTCCAGCATCAGGCCGGGAGTAAAAATAAATTCATGTTTGAACTTGCGCCGCAGATGATACGGTGCCACAAATTCCAGTCCGAAGCGAAGGCCGTGGTCGCGCAAAATATCGGCAATGGGTTTGATTCGGGATACATGAAAGTTCCAGTTTTCCAGAAAAGGCATTTCGGAAGAAGGCATGATCCAGGTGGCGCAGGAATCGGCCTTGAGTTGGGCCGCCACCGGAGCCATTTTTTTTAATTGCGCCAGCCCCTCAGGCAATTTGGCACTTTCCGCCCGGAAATCCGGTGCCCCCCACCCACCAAAGCGCAGATGATGCGTCGCGTAGAGATCCGCAAGTTTAGCGGTTCCGTGCTGCACACCATAATTAATATCCACATCCGCGCCGGCAAAGCCCGTCTCGGCCGCAACTTTCACAAAATCTTCCTGTGATAAATTGCCCCCGGTGGTTCCCCGATTCAGACACACATATTCCATAGAAAATCTCCATTGTCACAATGCCAGCCGGACTGTTCATCACTCGTCGCCGAAAATCCCAACGACAAATCCTACCGACGGCGGATGGCGTTGACAATAGCGGCCCGTAACGCCCCATCGCCTCATTCTGCCGGATTGAACGACCTGCCAAATTTGTACCATCATGGCCATCGCACCGGCCGCCGTATCAGGGCACCACGGAAACGGCCCTCCGGTGTGACGGCATCACCATCGTCGAGCCATCCAATCACGGCCCCGCGTGCGGGCCGTTATTCTTTAGGAAAGAGGCATAATTTTCGACGCAATGGCGACGCTTCGCCTGGCACACTCGGAAATGGCAATCGGATGATAATCCAGAATACCGCTATGCAGCCGGTCATGCAGACGTGCAGTCCAGTGAACCGGCAGCCGCGTTGCCCCAAGCATCGCTCCCACGATGGACCCAACCGTGGCACCATTGCAGTCGGTATCCCATCCGCCCATCACCGCGATGGTTATGGCGCGGCCAAAATCCCGCCCGCCCAGCAGCAGGCCCGCGACCACCAGTGCCGCATTGTTGATGGTGTGAACGGGGTGATACTGCCCCAGCAGGGCATAGATTTCGTCCAAGACCATCTCGAATCGTTGCGGATCAAGACGATATTTTTCACAAATGGCCACCACCTCCTGCACGGCCTTGAAGAGCCGTGAGGTGGACGGTATTTGGGCCAGACCGGCGGTGATAATCGCGTGAATGTCATCGCAGGTGAAAGCGGCGGCAATCATGGCGGCGACAAACATTTCCCCGTAAATGCCGTTTTTAACGTGCGATATGCGCGCATCGCGCCAGGCAAATTCCGCCGCCAGTTGGGGGTTGCCCGGTGCGGCATAACCCCAGGAATCCGCCCGGATCTGGGCCCCAATCCATTCGCGGTAAGGGTTGTAATGGGTGCTGACCCACTGCCAATCCGGCTCTACCGAGGGAATACTGCAATGAAAATCATAGCCATGCACCAGATTCCGATAGGCTTGTGTTTCTGCGGTACAAACCGCTCGATAAGGAAGATGCTGCATCCAGGCAAAAGCCACATCCCACGAGGTAAAATCAGCGGATTTTTCGCGTAAGATAATCTGCCCGATCACGGTATAGCGGATGTCATCATCCGTTTCCATAAAAGCGATATGTTCCCGGGTCGAAGCCTGGCACCCAACCCGCCCGGTGCGAGCTTCGGCCGGAGAATGTTCAGGAAAATAGTCCTGGAGCGGATATTCTCCGCCGCCCACGGCCGCAAGATAAGTTTTAATTCGATCCCTGGATGACATCCCCGCGTGCGGCTCCATAAAACATTCCACCGGTTTGCCCAGGGCGCATCCCACGCATCGACCCAGCCACGCTCCGTACATGCGGTCAAAAAGCTGCTTTTCATTCAGTCTGCCAGGCATCTGCGGCGGATTTGACGGCCGCAACGCCTGAATGCCCGGCAAGTCGGAAGGTTCTTGGAACGGAAAGGCATCCGGTATGGATATTCTGGTCAACGCGGAATAAATCTCGTCGAGCTTTTTCGCGTCGTCCCCGGCCTGTTCCAAAGCCGGCCGCAGGGCATCCAGCGCTTCCGCCGGCCGCCCCTCCTGTTTAGCCTGCACCAATTCTTCCCGGACCAGAGAGCGAAGTGTATCCCATCCAGCCATGATTTCTCCTAACGGCAAGATCAGGTACTTTTTTCCGGCAGCAAGTTACGCATTACGGCGAGCTTTTCGGGTATGGCGATGACCTGGCCCTGATGGTTCACACAGGCAATGGTGGAATCCGCGGTACACAGCAGTCCGTGTGATTCCCGATGGTACAATTCATACGTATGATCAATACGTACATGTGTCTGCCGGACGATACGTGTGATTAATTCCAGTTCATCGTCGTAGCGGGCGGGGCGTTTGAAGGCGACGGCGATTTTGGTTACCACAAAGGCGATGCCCTGGTCTTCCAGATCCCGGTAGCGCATGCCACACAGCCGCAGCAATTCAGTACGTCCCATCTCAAAATAGGGCAGATAATGCGAATGATGCAGATAGCCCATGGAATCACATTCCACGTAGCGCACACGAATGGGGATGGTACATTGGGTGATCATAAAGGCGTTTTTTATAGTTCCATTTTCGGAGCGGCGGTTTCGGACCAGCGTCGCGTGAACCGCCGCATCTACCTCACGTAAATCCGATGAATCTTTCGCCAAACTCATTGTTGAACGACCGGGCCAGGGCATCCGGATCAATGGGATTGCGGAACCGCTCCTGGCCATCCACCAGCAGTACGGGTACCGCATCGCGATACTTTTCCAGCAGTTCCGGATCGGTGGTGATGTCAATTTCTTCAATCACCGATACAATCCGCGGCGAAAGCACCAGGCTGAGCATTTTCCAGGTGGCCGCGCAAGCAGCGTGGTTGGGTAAAACCATCAGGGTGATGCGGTGCATAAACATTCTCCCGGTCAGGAAAGTTTCCAGTCCAGCGAGCTTACAAAGCGCCCGCCTGGCGCAACATGCCGCCATCAATAAAATAAGTCGATCCAGTCACATATCCCGCTTCGTCGGAAGCCAGATAGGTCGCCAGACCCGCAACCTCTTCCGGCTTGCCCCAGCGGGCCAATGGAATTTCCGCCATCAAGGCTTTTTCCATCTCCGGATTGGATTCCACATCCTTATCAATCGGGGTGAAAATAGCGCCCGGCCCGATATTGTTGACCGTAATTTTATACGGAGCCAGTTCCACAGCGATGGTCCGCATCAACATACGTATGCCGCCCTTGGTGGCGCAGTACGGGGCGTTGGTCTGCATGGGCAGGTCTTCATGAATGGAAGAGATGTTGATGATGCGTCCGCCGCGCCCCTGCTTGACCATCTGCCGGGCGGCCGCCTGAGCACACACCAGCGGGCCTAACAAATTCACGGCGAAGATTTTCTGCACCTGGTCAATGGGAAATTCCAGAAATGGATGCTTATATTCAATGCCCGCGTTATTGACCAGAATGTCCAGGCCGCCAAAGGTTTTGACTGCTTCCGTAATCATGTTGGCCGCCTGATCCGGATTGGAAACGTCGGCATTCACCGCGATGGCCCGGCCGCCCACGGCCTTGATTTTGGCCAGCGAATCATCCGCGGTGCCTGGTTTACCGACATAATCAATTACTACCGCCGCGCCTTCCTGCGCAAAACGTACCGCCATGGCCTGGCCGATGCCGGTGGCCGCACCGGTAATAATGGCAACTTTTTTTGAAAGTTTCATGGTTCGCTCCTGTCATAGGTTCGCGGGAAATTCGGCACCGCCACCGTCGCAGCACCGGCCCGGATTCTCCGGTCACCCGCCATTCCTGTGCACTACTCTATCCGCTTGGGGGTGCAAATGGCAATGTTACCCTTCCGGCACCGCCGGGTTGGGAACAGTTTGCGCCATGGCCAACCGATGCTACACTGTACCGGTTGATCTGGTGTGGAGTTGCAACATGGATTGCCTGGTAAGCGTTGGTACCAAGAGCTGGACTGCGGAATTAGGCCCGGAAGATCGCACTGCGGCATTGGCCGCCATGGAAAATGGCCAAGTGGTCTTTTTACCGCAGCTTGATTTTACGTTTCGTGAAGCGGAGAAAAAGTTTCTCACCCCCGTTTGGAGTAATGGCAGCGCTAAAAATATCAGTTACGACGCTGCCAACAAGAGTATCCGCGGCATGAAGGGCAATTCGGTCCTCCGTGAGGAGTTAGCAGCACTGCTGCAGCGCTATGCCGATGCCACGCGCAGTCTTATGCACAATTTGCTGCCCACGTACGCTCTGGGCCTGATCCGCGGCCGCACCAGCTTTCGCCCGGTCGAAATTAAGGGGCGGCCAACCAAGGTTACCAAGGATGATACCCGGCTGCATCCGGATTCCTTTCCGGCCCGGCCATCGGGCGGCAAACGTATCATCCGTGTATTTTGCAACGTCAATCCGGAAGGTAAAGGGAGGGATTGGCGCATTGGCGAGCCTTTTCCCAGCTTCGCGGCAAAATTCCTGCCGCGGCTCAAGCGGCCCGCGGTGGGCAGCCGCGAACTGATGTATTTGTTGCGTGTTACCCGATCCTGGCGAACCGAGTACGACCATTACATGCTCGCCCTTCATGATGCCGGCAAGCTGGACGATGAATATCAAAAACACGCTACCCAATACAGCTTTAGTTTCCCCGCGCATAGTACGTGGATCTGCTTTACGGATGAAGTTCTCCATGCGGTAGATGCCGGCCAATATCTGCTGGAGCAAACTTATCTTTTGCCGGTGGAGGCGATGGCCCGGCCGCAGCAGTCCCCGCTGCGCGTGCTGGAACGATTGGCAGGTCGGCCGCTGGTTTAACCGGATCTTCCACCGATCACCGCGACCAACTTAAAAAAACATCACCACTTATCCGGCTGCGCCGGGGTGTGGCCATATTTTTTGGCATCAAGCGGCGCGGGCCCGCATGGCCCACCATTGTTGGTGCTGGTTGCTCTCACGCATCGCCAGTAGCGTCATCATGGCGGCGGCATGGTCGGCATCCCATTTC
>JAJYDW010000004.1 GCA_021790385.1 Planctomycetota bacterium | reverse complement strand
CGTCCCACACACTTGGTGTGGCAGCTTAGTGACTGGAGTTCTGTACCGACGGGATCAACGGCAACAAGGGTAACGGTGGACTTATGAAGATCAACACCAACGAACGATTTGAAGGCTGGAGTGGCTTTCGACATAATACGTATCTCCGTATTAGGGGTTGTAAAAAGTCACACACACTGCGGAATTTTACAGGCTTCCGCCGGCCCCTACACGGTTTTACCCTGGTGGAACTTCTGGTGGTGATCATGATTATTGCGATTCTGATCGCCATGCTCTTGCCGGCACTGGCCGCAGCCCGGCAGGACGCGCTGAGCGTGGATTGTGAAAGTAACCAACGACAGCTAGTCATAGCGATGACAATGTACCTAAATGTGAACCATGGAATCTTTCCACCCGCTGGCTACCCCGTCTACGGCGTGCAGATACCGAGCGGCGTGCAGGTACAAAACCCAGGGGTCCTTTATTGGGGCGACTTGCTGGCCCCTTATCTTGGCGGCAGGACCCCCACACCGGCTACGTCGCCTTGGTATGACTTTTTTGATGCATCGCCGCTGACTTCGTCGCTGGCGGTTCTGGCTTGTCCGTCCCTGACCGCCAGCCAAGCCTATAGCACTGCGTTTAACGGGATCGGTTATAATGCTGATGCTCTGGCTCCTCATAATTATGGCGGAATATGGCAGCCCAATGGGCGCAACATCAACACCGTGCGGGATCCGTCGCAGATCATGGTTTTTGCCGACGCCCAGTTTTTGTGGCCGAATGGGCAACTTACCGGAAGTAACGGCATCGGCGCGGGCGACCGTATCGCGGCTCGGCATATGGGAGCGGCGAACTTTGCCTACGTCGACGGCCACGTCGCCCCGCTGAAGCCGGGACAAAATGGCGTCATGTTCGGCCCCGGCATCAGTTGGAATGATTACTACGATAAGTTTCCCTACATGGAGCCAAATTGGCCTTGACCACAATCTCTGCAGGGTGGATTCGGGGCTTGCGCCTATTCCAAGCCGGTTGGCCGCAAATCTGGATGAATCCAAGAAACCGTTCACAACCTTATTCAAAAGGAGTAAATGTTATGCACTGGAGTAACCATCTCAAAAAAGCATCACTGACGGTGGCAGTCTCGGCTGCCGTGGCCGTGCTTGGTTCCGCGCCGGGCGCACGGGCGGCTACCATTAAATGGGGCCGGGCCACGGATGTCTCCGGCGATGCGAACGTAAGCACCGCTGGAACACTGGTTTCCGCGTACAGTTGTTACGGGGGTTCCCCAATCGTTAGCCCGATTGTCAACGGCGTGACGTTCACGGGGCTTGCGGTTGCTAATGGCAACCTGACCACCTTCCCTGGCGGTACGATCACGTCATCGGGTGGCATGACCAGTTTTTCAAATTACAATAATAGTAGTGGAGCCTACGGTCCTCCGCCGACCTTCCCGTCGAACTACTCCAAAGAGTATCAAACCCTTCTCAACTCGGCCTTCTATTCCTCAACCCCCGCTGATCCACTAATCTTGACTCTCAAGAAACTCACGCCGGGAAGAGAGTACCAATTTGAGGCCTGGGTTAATGACGCGCGAAGTCTGGCTGCCAGCCGGACGGAAAAGCTAAGTGGCAAGGTCGGCAATTCAGTCACGCTTGCCTATTACACGGGGAAGCTGGGGGCCGGCCAGGTCGTTCTCGGCATATTCACCGCCGATTCCTCCGGCCACCAAGTCATTACCTTTACTGGTATTGGGCACACATCTCCCCAAATCAACGCGTTCCAACTGCGGGCCATCCCTGTACCGGGGAACCGAAATCAGGCCAAAAAAGATGTCCGCGTTTCGGGCGTGGTGCTGTCTCCGGCCAACGTAGCGGGTAACCGGCCACGGGCCAAAAACCCAGTAAAATAAGAGAAATAATTTGGAATCTGTAGATTATTAGGCATAAAAACCACGGAAAACGGGGGCAACAAGGTGAATAACGTCGTTTTTTCGCTGATTTCGCCACTTTTTTTCCGTGAACGGTTACCATCCTGGGCACGCCCGGTGTAACTTTGACAGCGAGCACGTCGCATCCAGCGACGAGTACGTTTGTCCTTGATAATCCTGTTGGCTTGGCGTTCTGGGGCGCGGTGATAATCCGCATGAGAAAAATCCGCGTCTGGACGTCAGGATCGTCGGCGCGAACGGACATTAGGAGTAAATTTTATGCACTGGAGCAACCATCTCAAAAAAGCCTCCCTGACGTTGGCAGTCGCGGCCACTGTGGCCGTGTTTGGGTCCGCGTTTAGCGCGCGGGCTGCCGTCATTAAATGGGGCCGGGCCACGGATATATCGGGCGATGCGAACGTAAGCACCGCTGGAACACTGGTTTCCGCGTACAGTTGCTACGGAGGTTCCCCAAGTGTTAGCCCGGTTGTCAACGGCGTGAAATTCACGGGGCTTGCGTCTGGTACCTCCCCCGACGGTACGATCACGTCATCGGGTGGCGTGACCAGTTTTTCAAATTACAATAATAGCAATGGAGCTTACGGTGCTCCGCCGCGCTTCCCGTCGAACTTTTCCCACAATTATCAAACCCTTCTTAACTCGGCGTTTTTTTCCTCAACGACCGCTGATCCACTTGCTTTCACTCTCGATGACCTGACTCCGGGAACAAAGTATCAGTTTGAGGTATGGGTCAATGACATGCGGAATCTGGCTGCCAGCCGGACGGAAAAGGTAAGTGACAAGGTCGGCAATTCGGTGACCCTTGCCTACCATACCGGAACGCTGAATGCCGGCCAATTTGTTCTCGGTACATTTACCGCCGATTCCACCGGCCACCAAGCCATTACCTTTACTGGTATTGGCAACACGTCTCCCCAAATTAACGCGTTCCAACTGCGGGCAATCATATCGGGCACGCCGGGTGTAACATTAGCAGCGGACACGTCGCATCCGGCGACGAGTACGTTTGTCATTGGCAGGCCTGTTGGCCTGGCGTTCCGGGTGCGCGGTGATAAACCGCCTGAGAAAGATTTGCGACTGGACGTCAAGGTCGTCGGTGCGAACGGACATCTGGTGCGTGAAGAAAATCTGGCGGTGGTCCCGAATGCGGCTGGCGACTGGATGACCACTATCGCCGGCCCGAATCACCGTTTCGGATTTTATCGCGTCTACGCCCATCTGTCCGACGGGGTAACACTGCCGAAGCTGGGGTCTCGCCCAGAGGGTTACCTGACTTATTGTGTTGTGCCTGATCCTGCTAAACGGCCACTGTTGCCCTTCAAAGATAATTTTTTTGGCATGCAGGGAACGGCCAATGTGGACGTCTTACCATACCTCGGCGTTCGATTGGTTTTGGGTGGATGCAGCTGGGGCCAAATGGAGCCGGTTAAGGCCGGCCAATTTGCCGCAGAAATTGCGGCGGCGAAGAAAACGGGCAAGTTTCCGCCGCAGTTGGCTCTTCTTCGTAGCCAACAAAGGTGGGCGGGGTCGCAGCACGTCGGAGGCTCAAAGCAATGGAAAGTGTATTCCCCCATACTGAGCTTCTATGTCGGCCCGCCCCAGTGGGCGACCATCCCAGAAACACGTGGCGGCGACACTGCCGCCCTGACGCCCGCAGGGGAAAAGGCCTGGGCTGGCTACTGCAGGGCGGTAGGGCGATTTTTTGCGGGCCGCCGGGGAGGCTGGCATATTTACCAGATCACCTGGGAGCCTGATTACCCTTGGGATTTCAAAGGCACGTACCGTCAATTGATACGCATCTACAAAATTGCTTACAAGGCTCTGCACGCCACCGATCCGCGAGCGATGGTATTCGGGCCGACCTATGCCGGCATCCAGAAGGGTGAAGTCGCCAGGACAATCAGGTGCCTGAAGGAAGGAATGGGCAAGTATCTGGACGGAATTTCCATCCACCCCTATATTGGGTACATTAGGTTCCCGCCAGAAAAGAATGGCTTGCTGCAGTCGATCAGGAAACTGAAAACAGCCATCTATAAATACACGGGCAAGCACCTTCCCATAATTGGAACAGAGCAAGGGTTCAGCACCAACGGGAACAAGTCCATGGAGGTGAGATCGGCGGAAGCCCTGATTCGGGCGAATTTGATCGAGCTGGGCGAGGGCTTCCAGTTCAATTACGCCTTTTATCTTACCGATTTTCCGCGGGGTGCCGGCGGAGATGGTTATGGTCTTTACTACAATCTCATGCCACACTCGGTGTGGTATCCTAACAAGATTGGGCCGAAGCCCGCCGCCCCGGCCTACGCGGCCATGACCTTTCTTCTGACGGGATACAAATCCGTCGGCACAATTCAATGGTTGGGCCCAAACACCCTTGGCTACGCATTTCAGCGCGGCTCTGACGTTATCCTCGCGTTGTGGGATTACGGCAACACCCTGCGGAAGGTGACCGTACCAACGGGTGTTAAGACGGTGAAGGTTTACGACTGGATGGGTAACAGCCATACGCTCAATACCACCGCCGGCCGCCAGATCGTGCTGACGTTGGGGCCGGAACCGACCTATATCAGTGGCGTTTCGCCAGCCATCTGGGGTGCTGGTGCCATCCATCCTCTGGCCGTTGTCGAAAACAGTTTTCGCGCTTTCCCCGGGCAGAAAGTGGTGGTGCGGGCTACGGTCGCAACTGCCACCGGCAGGCCTGGGACGGGCCGTCTGACCCTCACACTGGGCGGAAAAGGTCTCTCCGGGGGGGCCGTGAGCCGGGCTGTCACACTCGGAAAATCGCCAGCCAAGGTGGAATTGCCATTGGTCTTGCCACCGGGCATTCGCGTCGGTCATCACATCGCCAACCTTAGGCTTACGCAAGGGAAAACCGTGGTCGCTGCGACAGGCGTCATGCTCAACGTGATTTCCCCGGTGGAGGTTGTCTCCGCCAAGCCAGCCTTCAAAAACGGGAAAACCTTGGTGATGGTCGTGGCTCGAAATCGCACGTCCGCAGCCATCACCGCCAACCTCGCTCTGGATGCCAAGGCATTGCGGGCTGCGATTCCTGGTAAAAGCGTTACCCTCAAGCCCAGGGCATCGACCCATGTTTCGTTTGACGTGTCGGCCTTCAGGCCTGCCAATAACCGTTATTATACGTTTCAGGTTCGCGTGGCCGATGGTGTCGGCCGCCGATCCACAACCGCGTTTAACCTCAGTTTCAATCCCATTCCGTTTGTCGCGGCGCCGTTGCAGTTGCATGTTCCCCTCCATAGCTGGGGAACCGGGCGGGTTGTTGCTCTGGCGGGCCGCAGCCACATTGTGCGATCTCCGCAATATTACAAAGGCCATCTTGCCGCCCGCGCCCGCTTCGCCTGGGACAAATCCAATTTCTACATCGCCTTCAATGTGACCGATCCGGTCTATGTCCAGCAGTACACCGGATATAATACGTGGAAGGGCGATTGCCTGCAGTTGGAATTCAACCTTGATCCGGGCAAGAAGGCGAAGCATACTGGAAATAAAGCTTTTGACGAGGGTTCGATCCGGCAGACGGAAATTGATGTCGCATTGACGTCCAAAGGCCCTCAGGCCTACCGCACGCAGAGCTACGGTGCTCAATTGCCCAATGGACAACTGTCCCAATCGCAGTGTCATGTTGAGGTTTGGCGAACCGCCAAAGGATTGGATTACCGGATAGCGATTCCGTGGAAGAGCCTTGGGGCCAACCACGCCCCGCGGCCGGGGCGGTGCGTCGGCTTCGCCGCCTACGTAAACTCCATGAATTCAACCACACAGCCCGATCCGACCGCCTTGGGCCTTTTCGTCCGGTACGAAGCCAAGAATCCAAGGCAGTTCGGCACGTTGATCCTGATCGGCACGAAAAAATAGCTTCCTGATAGGTTCTTCCATGGCCCGAGGGGAGAGGTTATAGTTACCCGCGATTGGGCCCATTGTGGCCTTGACCGGCCAAAAGCCGCGTCCGCCTCTGGTACGCTGCTATTCCACCGGTGCCTCCGCACCCAATCCCTCCTCTACCGCCAGAACCTCCTTTTGATAGCCGCCCCGCCGCTTCAGTACCACGTACATCATGCCAAAGATCAGCACCAATATAAGCGGCAGTACCGCCATGCTCCGCAGCGCCACTGCTGGCCCGCTGGTATCAAACACCCGCCCCATCAGAGGCAACACAATGGATACCGAAAACATTCCCACCCCACCCATAATCGCCAACCCCAATGCCCCGGATCGCGGAACTCGTTCCGAGGTAATCCCCAACATCGTCGGCCAGAAAAAACATACGCCGGCCGCGAATACCGCCGCGGCCCCAAACGCCTCCCATCCATTGCGCGAATAGCTCAAAGCCAGCAGTCCCAGAAATGCCAAAGTCGCCGAGGTGGTCAGCAATCCGAATGGCGAAAGACGGCGCACCACCGGCCCGGCAAACTGCCTCCCAATTGCCATCAGACCATTAATCCAGCACAGCACCAGTATGCCATGCACCATGGCCGTGCGCCCCAGCAAACTGCTGATCCACTGGTTGGTGCTCAACTCCGTCGCCGCCGTGAGCAACATACAGAAGGCCATAAAAATAAAAAATGGCTGCAACGTTGCGCCGAACATTTCCCCCGTGCTGACCCCACGGGATACACGCTCGGTACGTGGAAACTTTTGACCCGCAAACATTATTCCATAAAGAACCAGCGGCACGAACATTACCGCCATTTTCCACTGCCACCCGATGTTTATCTCCCCCAGCGCAAAGGCCGACAGTCCACCGATGACTATACCCCCTGGAAACCAGGCATGAAAATGGCTGAGCATCTTGATTTTCTTCTCCGGATACATAGTGGCAATCAGGGGATTGGCGAATGCCTCCACCATGCCGTTGCCAATGCCAATGAGTAACGTGCCTGCATAGAGGCTTTTAAATCCGGTGGCATAAATGGTAATCAATATTCCGGCCGCGTGACCGACCAATGCCATGGCCAGCAACGTACCCATGCCCAGAACATCGCATAGCGGCCCTCCAAAAATCATCGCCAGCGTAAAACCATAAAATGCCGGACCGGCAATCAAACCCATCTGTTCATGTGTCAGATGAAACTGCCTGGTCAGCGCCGGCATAATGTCACCACGCACCGCGAAGCTCATGGCCGTTACTACCAAGGCCATGCAACTGGCCGTAAAAAGCCGCTGTCGATGGATTATCTCATTTCGCTGCATCATTGTTTCCTTCCAGCCGAATTCCACACATAGCTATGCAAAATTCAATTCCCCGCCCCATCCATTCCGCACCGAACTGCCGTGTCCACGCGCCCAACTTTCCAAGGTGGTGCGATGACTGTCAGTCAGAATGACTGGGGAGGCGATCCGCATTTTATAATTTTCGCTTCCCAATAAGATTAACGCAACACACAACTATATATTGACACCGTCTGAATTTTATCAACAAATCGCGCGTATCAGATAACCTTAACTAACCCGGATTGCTCAACCCTTGTTAGCTCGAGATTTAAATGCTTCATTAATGCTTCATTTTTGACAGCTCATAAGGTTTATGCCTATACTACCCAGCAATGCGGCTTGCTGGCCGCCCTGCTAAAGTGGCAAAGATGTTACAGCTGCAGTAACGGCTGTGCCCAAATGCCACCAACGGTTTTAATGTCGGCAGGCGTCGCAACGCGATGGAACGGTTCGACGCTGCTTGGCATGAGCGCGTAATGAAACAGGCTGCATGATTAGAAATTCGGTAAAAATTTGTTCCGTCGCTCTGTCTGCAGCCCTGGTTATTTTGCTGACGGCAGGTTGTTCGTTTGAACCACCGCTGCATGTACCCAAGCTTCCCAAAACCAACACCTATACCGCTGGACCGCAAATCCACCACACGGTCGGCGTGGCCAAAGCCGGGGAAGCGGGAAAAGTGCAGCAGTTTGCCTATGGCAAAACCGTGATGGCAGACTGGTGGCATCTGTTTGGTTCCAAAAATATTAATCGTCTGGTGCGCCAGGCGGTCCAGCAAAGCCCCACGCTGCAAACCGCCCAGGCTACACTGGCCCAGGCCCACGAAAACCTGCTTTCCGTACAGGGTGTGTTTTGGCCGCAGATTGGTCTGGACTTAAATCCGGAAAGACAACGCCAAAGCGGTGCCGCCTTCGGCGGCCCTACCCGCACCTTTTCTCTTTATACCGGCCAGGTGCAGGTGCGCTACACGCCTGACTTTTTTGGCTTAAACCGGCTGGTTTCCAAAACCGCCAAGGCCCAGCAGCAAATTCAACGCAATAACGTGCAGGAGGCGTATCTCACGCTGGAAGGCAATACCGTAGCCGCAGCCATCGAAATAGCCGCATTAAATGAACAGATCAGGGTGAGGCAGGCACTTATTACCAGCCAACAGCACATTCTGGACATTATCAGGTCTCAATACAAACTTGGGGCAGTCACCTACCTGAACCTGGTAAATCAGGAAAGTACTCTGGCCACCACACAAGCGCAAATGCCGGCGTTGCGACAAGCGTTGGCTCTCCAGCGCCATGCCTTGGCCACCCTGCTGGGAAGAATTCCATCCCAGGCCATTCTGCCGGACCTCAATTTAAGAACCTTGAAACTGCCGCAGACGCTGCCCGTAAGCCTGCCATCTAATCTGGTGCGGCAACGACCGGACATTCGATCGGCCCAAGATCAATTGGTGGCCTTGAACGCACAAATAGGCCAGGCCGTGGCCAAAATGTATCCGCTGGTGCAAATCACCGGTGATCTTGGGTTTGAAAATGGTCGCTTGACCAACTTTTTTGATGCCTCCAGCCTGATTTGGACACTGGCAGCCAACGCCACTGTTACGCTCTTTGACGGTGGCACCTTACAGGCCAACAAACGTGCCGCCCAGGATGCTCTTAAGGCCCAGATAGGTGTGTACCAGCAGACCGTGCTCAATGCTTTCCAACAGGTATCTGATGCCCTCCGGGCTGTTCAACACGATGCCCAGACGCTCGCTTATGACCAGGCTGCCTATCATGCCGCCCGTCAATCGTACCAGTTGGCCAGTTTCCAATACAAGCAGGGTGCCATCGATTATATCACGCTGCTGAACAGTCAAACACAATATGATACTTCGCGATTGGCGCTGGTTTCGGCCAAGGCTCAGCGCTACCTGGACACCGCGGCTTTGTTTGTAGCATTGGGTGGCGGCTGGTGGCCCCGGCAATACGGCCCCACCACTGCCACGCAACCTGCTGTGCAGCCGCAACACCAGTTGTCAAAGACCAAGCCGGCCTCTGGAAGGACTTTACACCCATGAGCCAAACCAGCCGTGTTGTATTAGCCGTCTTTTTTTTGATCCTGTTTCTGGCAGTCATTGGCGGTCTTTTCGCCTTCAAGGCATTTATCAACGCCAAGATCGCCGTTGCCATCAGCCACATGCCAGTTCCTCCGGTAACCGTATCCACAGGCACCGTTCGCCGGGCGGTGGAAAACCAGTCGATTCATGTCATTGGCAGTGTCAGGGCGGTCCAAAGCGTGGAATTGACGGCCCAGATTTCCGGCAATATGACGGGCATTTATTTTCACTCCGGAGATCGGGTCAAGGCCGGCCAGAAGCTGGCCCAAATTGACAACAGCACCCAGCTTGCCCAGTTGCGTGCAGATTTAGCAGCCGAGTCTTTGGCTCAGATTAACGTCGCGCGAACACAAAAACTCATCACCCATCAGGCCGCCAGCCAGGAAACGTTGGATACTTACCATGCCGCGCTGCTGCAGGCGAAAGCAGCCGTGGCCGGCGATCAAGCTACGCTGGCCAAGTTGGCCATCACCGCCCCCTTTGCAGGGCATCTGGGCATACGGGCAATCAGCCTGGGCCAGTATGTTTCACCGGGAACACCTATTGTGGTACTCAACACATGGCGGCCCATTTATCTGGACTTCAACATCCCCCAAAACGACCTGGCCCAGGTAAAGCTTGGGCAAACCGTGCAACTGACGGTGGACGCCTATCCGGGCAAAGTCTTTATCGGAAAAGTTACCGCCCTTTCCTCACAGGTAGAAACCACCACCAGAAATATCACCGTGCAGGCAGCGCTGCCCAACAAACGCCTGTTGCTGCGGCCCGGATTGTTTGGCGAAGTAACCCTGCTCACCGGCGTAACACACCAAGTGCTGGTGGTGAATGCCGATGCCATTACGTATAACACCTTTGGAGACTACGTCTATGTGGTAGCCAAGGTAAAAAAAGCGGGCAAGTCCGTGTTGCAGGTTCATTCCGTTCTGGTCAAAACCGGGCCTCGACAAGGTAATGATGTGGTGATTCAGGCCGGACTCAAACCCGGTATGGTGGTAATAACCCAGGGCCAGGTGAAATTAAGGCCCGGCGATGTGGTGGTTGTGAACAATAAAATAAAGCCGTAACGCAAGGTTTTTTCATGAAGTTTACCGACATATTTATCAAACGCTGGGTGCTGGCCACTTCACTTAGTCTGGTGATTCTGGTGCTGGGTTTGCGTGCCTGGATGAGCATGACCACACAGGAATACCCCACCATTGTCAGCACCATTGTGACGGTAACCACATCCTATCCCGGAGCCGACCCGGCTCAGGTGCAAGCCTACATCACTTCGCGCCTGGCGCAGGCCATTGCCCAAGCCCCCAATATCGATTACATGACCACGACCAGTGCCGAAAGCACCTCCACCATCACCTGCAATATGGTGATGAATTCAGACCCTAATGCCGCCGTCTCGCAGATATTAGCCAAGGTCCAGCAGGTAGCCAGCCAGTTGCCTCCGGCAAGCCAGACCCCGATTATCAACGAACAGGTCGGAGATGCCCGGGCATTGATGTACCTTTCGTTCTACAGCAAAACCATGAACCAGCAGCAGATCAACGATTATCTTCTGCGTGTGGTGCAACCCAAAATTCAATCGCTGCCCGGAGTCAGTCAGGCACAGATCTTGCCTGCGGGCACCGGTTCCAGTGGTAACAGCTTCGCTGTGCGCGTATGGCTTAAGCCCGCCAAACTGGCTGCCCTGGGGCTGACCCCGGCGGATGTATCCACAGCCCTGGCGAAGAATAATTTCGTCTCCGCCATTGGTCGCATCCGTGGTCCCAATATCGCCCAGGTGATTACCGCCAACACCTCCATCAGCACGCTTTCCCAGTTTAAAAATCTGGTGGTGAAATATATAAATTCGACACCTATTCGCCTCAAGGACGTAGCCGATGTTCAGATGGGCGCACAAAATTACAACCAAAGCGTTTTTATGAACGGCATTCCGGCCACCTTCATCGGTGTGTTTCCATCCCCCAGTGCCAACAGCCTTACCCTTGGCCACGAAGTCCATCAGGCGGTAGCCCAAATTAAAGCCAATCTGCCTCCCGGGCTTCATGTAGCAACGCCCTATGATGCCACTATTTACATCAAAGCCGCCATTTCGGAAGTGGAACATACGTTGCTGATTACCCTGGGCATTGTGGTACTGGTGATCTTTTTGTTTCTCGGTTCATTTCGGGCCTTGCTGATTCCGGCCGTAGCCATTCCTCTTTCTATTATTGGGGCAGGTATCCTGATGATCGCCACAGGCTTCACCATCAACCTGCTTACCTTGCTGGCGGTCATATTGGCCATAGGTCTGGTTGTGGATGACGCCATCATCATGGTGGAAAACATCCACCGCCATATTGACGAAGGCCTGCCACCCATGAAAGCCGCCATGCTGGGTGCCCGCGAACTGGCCAGCCCCATCATTGTGATGTCCACCACGCTGGCGGCGGTCTTTGCCCCCATCGGCTTTATGGGAGGCCTGACCGGTAGTTTATTTACTGAATTTGCTTTTACCCTGGTTTTCACCGTGCTGGTCTCCATGGTTGTGGCCCTTACGCTTTCCCCCATGCTCAGCAGCAGAATTTTGCGCCCGACCCCGGAACACGGCCTGATACATTTTCTCGACAGCTTATTTATGAATCTACGCCACGGCTACGAACGTTCGCTCCACGCGGTACTTAGCGTTCGTTGGGTGGTGCTGATCATGGCTCTGGTGCTGTTTGTCAGTATTCCCTTCATGCTCCTGCAGACCAAAAGTGAACTGGCCCCGACCGAAGATCAGGGCATACTCTTTTTTACCGGTATTGGCCCGCCCACAGCCACGCTGCAGTATATGACCGCCTACGCCGATCAGATCCGCAAAATCTGCGACAGCTTTCCGGAAAAGGCCAAGGTGTTTCAAATCAACGGCTTTTCACCGCTCACGCCGGGTTACAATGGCTTGGTGGGCGGCATGTTGTTAAAGCCATGGAACCAGCGCACGGTTACACAAATGCAACTGGCCCGTCCCTTCCAGGAAAAACTCTCCAAGGTTGCAGGCTTGCAGGTGGCATCATTTTCTCTGCCGGCCATTCCCGGCGAACCCTTCGGGTTGCCCGTGCAGTTTGTGCTCACATCCACCAGGGGTTATCAGGCTCTGGATACAGCCGCCAACAAACTCATTGCCGCCGGTATGAAGAGCGGCAAGTTTCTGTTCATGCAGAAGGATTTGCGCTATGACAGCCCGCAGATCAGGCTCAAGGTCAATCACAATCTTGTGGCCGCTCTGGGCTTAAACAACAGTGATATAGCTGCGGATCTCCAGCCGCTGCTTGGCGGCAATTACATCAATCGCTTTGATCTGCAGGGCCGTACCTACAAGGTTATTCCGCAATTGCAGGATCATCTGCGGGCCACGGCTGCCATGCTCAAACGCATTTATATCAGCACCGCAGGTGGTCAGATGGTGCCGCTTTCGACCGTGGTAACGATTGACCATATTGTAGAGCCGGAATTTTTACCGCAATTTCAGCAACAGAACTCCGTCACCATTTCGGCGGTACCCATGCCGGGCACCACCTTGGGCAGCACGCTGGCATTTTTACGCCGTACCGCTAAAAAACTCTTTCCAACAGGATATGTCGCCCATTATGCCGCGCAATCCCGCCAGTTCATGGAACAGGGTAATGCTATTTACATTACCTTTATTTTGGCCGTGCTGCTGATTTTTCTACTGATGGCGGCTCAGTTTGAAAGCTTCCGCGATCCGGTCATTGTGATGTTCACTGTACCCATGTCGATTTTTGGAGCAGCCCTGTTTATGTTTCTGGGCGCTGCCACCATTAATATCTACACCGAGGTTGGTTTAATTACCTTGATTGGACTGATTACCAAACAGGGCATCTTGATCGTGGAGTTCGCCAATAAACTTCAGGAACACGAAGGCCTAAGCCTGACTGAAGCCGTGATCCGGGCTTCCAGCGTGCGGCTGCGGCCCATTTTGATGACCACCGGGGCCATGGTGTTTGGCGTGGTTCCGTTGCTCGTAGCGACCGGTGCCGGTGCGGTCAGTCGTAGAGACATGGGCTTGATGATTGCCGCCGGTCTTTCCATCGGATGCTTGTTTTCGCTTTACGTGATTCCTGTGATATACACTTATATTGCCAGCGTAAAATCTCCAGTCCATGACGAGCCGCAGACAAACACCGTTTCCGCGTGAGTTGAACCCCCGTCACACCACGAACAGTATACAGGTGGGGCACGTTGCAGCGAACAACTCCGGCGGCTTGTGCGTGGGCAGGCCGACAATCGGATCAAGTTGATGGACGGCGATGTTATTAGAGTGCTGATTGGCGCACAGCAGCCAGCGTCCGAATGGATCGATGGTAAAATCCCGCGGAGTTTTTCCACCGCATGGAAAATAACCGGCCGGCGTGGCGCGACCTGCAGAGTCCAGATGAAAAACCGCCAATGAATCATGATTTCGATTTGACACGTACAATGTTGCCAGTGACGGATGAATACGTATGGCAGCTGCTGCCGGTTGGCCGGTCCAATCCAATGGCAGGCTCGCCGCATCATCCATCAGTGTAAGCCTGCCGGTGGTGGAATTCCAATCGTACGTAAGCAAATGCCCGTTTCGCTCGCAGATGATGTACGCCCGCGGCTGAACCGGATGAAATATCATGTGCCTGGGGCCGTAATGGTCAGGCGTATTGGTGGCAACGGGCATTACGCCGGCGGTGGCGGCATCGGACAGGGCGTGACACCAGATGCAATCCAGTCCGAGATCACACACGTACAACCAGCGACCTCCAGGCGATACCACGGCCTGATGGGCGCGGGAGAGTTTTCGCGGCCCACCAGATAGGTCCGCCTGATAACAGTGCCGTGACTTCGGAGCACTGATCCGGCCTTGCCGGATGGAATAGAAGGTCACGCAGCCGCCAACATAGGAACATACGCACACCAGCCCGCCCGGTGTGACACAGACATGGCAGCTTGACATTCCACCGGAAGGTTGATGGTTCCGGGGAATAAGATTGCCGTCGATGCGACGTCGGAAAACGTGAACGGCGCCTTCGTCTACCATATTCTCTGAGACAGCCAGGATAAATTGGCTGCTGCAATCCAGAGCCAGATATGATGGATTCAGGATTTTGGCAATGACGGCTTGAAATGACAACCTGCCCCCGGACGGGTCAAACCGGCAAAGCGTTATTCCGCCCTCACTCCCATGGGATACTGCGGCAGTCGGCTGCGTATAACACCCCAGATAAACATCAATCAGTTGCGATGAAGTCAGGGAACAATTCCTCCATTTCATCCTCATTGCTCACGGGCGATGCAGTGTGCCATCCGGCAGCCGCGTCTGCGTCCAGTCAATAACCTTGCTGTTGCACGGAAACTTTGCCGCCAACGTCTCATCCACCTCAATACCCAACCCGGGCTTATCAAGGGGATACAAATACCCATCGCGCAATTCGGGACAGCCGGGAAACACGTTTTTCAGAGCATCGTTAAAACCACTGAATTCCTGAATGCCAAAATTCGGCGTAGCCACATCCAGATGTACATTCAGAGCATGACCGACCGGTGAAACATCGCCTGGTCCATGCCATGCGGTGCGCACGCCATAGAGTTCGCCCAAAGCTGCAACTTTTCGTGCCGGCGTGAGTCCACCCATCTGAGTCACGTGCATGCGCATAAAGTCAATATGCCGCCGGGTAATCACCGGCAGCCATTCACGCGGGTGATTGAAAAGTTCGCCCATCGCCAGCGGCGTACTGCAAACCTGGCGGATATTTTCCAACCACGACAGATATTCCGGAGCCAACGGATCTTCCAGAAAAAACAAACGCAGCGGCTCACATTCTTTGGCAAATTCAACTGCCTGAGCCGGACTTAGACGTTCATGCACGTCATGAATAATTTCCAACTCATCACCAAGCACGGAGCGTATGTGTCCCAGCGCCTTAAGTGCACTGCGGGTGTAAGCCCGCGGATCGTAATAGTTCCCGGGAACTGCTCCATCCGGGTGCCGTTGGTCAGCGCGGCCGCCACCATAACCACCGTATTGCACCCGAAGATGACGCACACCTTGGCTCATGAATTGCCGCGCGGAGTCCTCGATTTCCCGCAATTCGCGCCCATCGGCGTGCCGATACACCGCCGCCGCCTCCCGGCATTTTCCGCCCAACAACTGATACAGCGGCATCTCCGCCTGCCTGGCTTTTATGTCCCACAATGCAATGTCAATTCCGGCGATGGCATTGTTGAGTACGGGGCCGTTGCGCCAGTAGCCGTTGACCATCATCAATTGCCAGAGATCTTCAATGCGGGCCGCGTCGCGGCCCAGCAGCAGCGGTTTAAGATGAAATTCAATCGCCGCGCCCACAGCCAGATAGCGCTGGGTAAAGGTGGCACAGCCCCACCCATACAGACCTGGGGCATCTGTCTCTACACGTACAACGGTGAGGTTCGCGCCGGCCGGTGCAGTATGAATCACACGGATGTTACGGATGGTGGGCATCATGGTTTCCTTTTAAGTAAGGACTGATTCTATCGGAGGTTCTTGCATGAGGTCCAGCGGCCTCCAGCCGATTTCTTTTTCCATCCGCGAGAGATCAATCAGATTGCGCATCGCCTCCAGAGGGAGGCGTAGTGGCACGCCTGGATAATAAGTATGAATTAATTCCGACATATTGTTGATGGGCGGCACGGTTACCGCCGGCAAATACACGCGGTATCCAGGCGTCGGAACAGATAGCAGCCGGGTCATCAATCTCGCTGCGTCCTCGTACATCAGCGCTCCGAAGCACTGAGAAACCCGCGTGGGCACAACGCCTGCTCGTACTACAACTTCTTTGTTGTACTGTCGCACACGTGCCAGCCGGGCTGCATTAACCAGCGCCGGAAACCGCAACGCCACCGCTTCCATTCCGGCCGGCACGAAATAATCACGCAACATGGTTTCTCCGATCCATTTGCTTAAGGCGTAAGCATTGGCAGGTTGGGCCGGCGAGTCACTATCCAGTGGAAGGTAGCAAACATGGGGTGGAGGGCAGGCCGGAGTGAATTCAAGGGTTTCGCTGGCGATGACTTGAATGGAGCTGGCAAAAACAATTTTCCTAACGCCGTGATTCAGCGCCGCCTGAAACACGTTCATGTTCATGGCGGTGTTTTCCTGAAAAATCCGGTCCTTGGCATCGGGGAGCAAGCCGGGATGATTGCCCAGATGCACCACTGCCTGGATACCCTTCATCAGGCCGGCGATGGCGGCTGTATCCAGCAGATTAACAATATTGACCGGAGGGTTATTCGAATCATTATTCCGGCGATCGGTAGCAACGACCTCAATGCCGCTTGCGATAAGATCCGCCACACAATAACGGCCAAGCCGACCCGCCGCACCTGTTACCAGAACTTTCATACTCATGTGTTGATCCAGCCACCCACCAGCCTCACCGACAATGACCATCATATCCAGCTTGACGCACTTGGAAAGCCAACCACCTTCATCCGGCCGATGCACCTGGTTGCCGCAACAAGAGTTGCCGCAGCACAGTCAAAAGCGTCGGCCCCTGGAAAAAATTGGGCGGTAAGCGGAGATGAATTGTTTTTTCATCCACCGCGCGCACACTGCCGGGTGATTTACTCAACAGCGGTCCGAGCATGGCCATATCCTCGAGCGTAAAGATGACATCCGGTGGCCTGGCAATCATGCTGTTGATTCCCCACACCCTCGCCAGAATACGCAATTCCGCCAGGTCAAAAAGCGTCGCCGCCGATGGAGGAATCGGCCCGAAAGCGTCAGTGATATCCGTACGGAAAGTTTCCAGCGATTCTGGATCATCGCAGCGGACCAGGCGCCGGTACAAGTCCATCCGCTGCTTTTCACTGGAAATATAGCTGCGCGGCAACGTACCGGAAATGCCGATTTCCAGATTCACTTCCAGCGGCTTTTTAATTGGCTGACGTTTGAGACGCTTCACCGCTTCTTCCAAAAGTTGGCAGTAAAGCTCGTATCCAACTGCGGCAATATGGCCGGACTGTTCGTCGCCCAATAAATTTCCGGCACCACGAATTTCCAGGTCGCGCAGGGCAATTTTAAAGCCTGCTCCCAACGAGGTATATTCCTCCATCGCCTTGAGCCGACGAGAAGCTTTTTCACTAAGCAGTTTATCCGGGCTTAGAATCAGATAGCAATAGGCCCGATGCCGAGACCTCCCCACCCGTCCCCGCAACTGGTGTAAATCGCTTAATCCGAAATTGTCAGCCTCATGGACAAAAATGGTGTTGGCACAGGCAATATCCAGTCCACTTTCGATGATGGTAGTGGATACCAGAATATCCGCTTCGTGCCGATAAAATTTGTGCATCACTTCCTCGAGTTCGCCATCAGGCATTTGACCATGACCGATGACAATGCGCGCATCCGGCACTAACTGCCGCAGACGATCGGCAATCTCCTGGATGTTCCATATCCGATTGTGCACAAAATAAATTTGCCCATCCCGGGCCAGTTCGCGCTCAATAGCCTGCTTGATACGCGGCTTATCAAAACTGATTACCTCTGTAACTACGCTGCGCCGATCACGTGGCGGCGTGGCCAGGTTGGAGATGTCCCGTATACCCAGCAGGCTCATGTGCAGCGTACGCGGAATTGGCGTGGCGGTCATGGTGAGAACATCCACTTCCGTACGCAAACGCTTGAGGTGCTCCTTGTGATCTACTCCGAAACGCTGCTCCTCATCTATTACCACCAATCCCAGATTCTTAAAACGCACATCCTGGCTTAACAGTCGGTGCGTGCCAATGAGCACATCCACCTGGCCCTTGGCCGTGCGGGCCACAATATCGCGAATCTGTCCCGTATTTTTGAACCGCGAAACACTTTCCACCACAAACGGATAACCGGCCATTCGCTGGCGGAAGGTTTTTTCATGCTGTTCAACGAGAATGGTGGTGGGAGCAAGCACCGCCACCTGCCGTCCGAATTCCGCCACCTTAAATGCGGACCGTATCGCCAGTTCCGTCTTGCCGTATCCCACATCCCCGCACAAAAGACGATCCATGGGCCGACTTTTTTGCAGATCCGCGCCAATCTCGATCATACAGCGAAGCTGATCTTCCGTGGGCTGGTAGGGAAAGGCATTTTCAAACTCTTTCATCCATGGCGTATCCACCGGATAGGCGGTGCCCGGAAATTGCTCCCGCGCCGCCTGCACCTCCAGCATGTCCGCCGCCAACTGTTCCACCGATTCAGACACTTTCTCCTTCCGCTTCGCCCACGTACCAGAACCCAGAACGGATAATTGTGGCCGCCCCTGTCCCATGCCTACATACTGCTGCACCAGATGAATCTGTGAAACGGGCACGTGCAGCGATTTGTCGCCGGCAAATAGCAGCGTGACATATTCTTCCGCGCTGCCACTGCGGTTAATAGTGGTCATGCCTGCGTATCGAGCGATTCCATGCTGTACATGCACCACATAATCGCCTTCCTGCAGACTGCGAAAGTTTTCAATGGAATGAGTTTCCGAGGTGGCTAATTCGCGACGCTTCTGGTGATGGCGGTGAAAGATTTCGTGATTGGCAACCACCACTATGGAAGCCACACCCGGCTGTAGAATCGTGGCACGCTGGCTGGCTGTGGTCAGAGGTGATGAGGGAGCTTCATCAACACCAGCCGGTGCCGCCAGCGAGCCTTTCCAGCGAAAGCCCATACCCAATTCGCCGATCATCAGGGAGACTTTGTCCCGGCACTGCGGATGTTTGACCTCCAGAAGATCTTTCAGTCGGCTGAGTTCTGATCCATTCTGACACACCACGAACACCCGATGGTTTTGCGACAGGTCGGAGAGTGCCTGAAGTGCAGCGTCGGGATTCGTATCAAATTCTTCAACCGATCCACATGGCAGATGAACGGCATCTTTACCCTCGTGGCCAAACTGGTGAATTTCAGCCCCTGCGAAGTTCTGAGCATGCCTGAATACCGCGCTGACCGGGTAAATGCCGCGGGCATTTTCCAGACGGTCATAATAACTTTTGCCCTGCTCCCGCACTTCATCGGGTTCCACGATCCAGACCGCGGCATCTGCGGGCAGATAGCTTTGCAGGGTTGTGGTTTTCTCCGCGGGCCACACTGCTTTTTCTTCCAGAGCGGTAAGTTTTATGGATTCTAATTCTCCCTTTGGTCCCAGTGATTCCGGATCAAATTGATGCAGCGTTTCCACCAGATCATCCAGAAAGGAAATTCGCACGGGTGCAGCCGCGCCTGGCGGCCAAACGTCCACAATATCCCCGCGCACGGCGAAATCGCCGGCGTCTTCCACTGAATCCAGGCGGATATAACCATGGCCTGTCATCCATGCCGTAAGTTCATCACGATTTAATTTTTGCCGCACAGTAACCATTCTAAGCAGCTCGGCAAGCAAGTCACGATTGGGGCACGGCTGCATCAGGGCCTGTATAGGAGCAACAATAAAATCCGGCACGACCGGGCCGCTCCCAGTGGCTGCAGCAGCTAAATCCGCCAGGAGTTTCAGACGTTGCGCGGCGAGTTCCTGTGAAAGATTAGATTCCCCCGGCAGCACTTCCCATGCCGGGAACAACTCTGTACTGGCCTCTGGCCGGAAAAACTGAAGTTGGTCCACGGCACCATCCGCTTCATCGAGATGGGCCATGACAACCAATATGGGGCACCGCAGCCGGTGGCCAACCGCCGCCGCCAGAACCAGCGCACAGGATCCCCACTGTCCGGTGGCCGTAACATGCTCGCGGCCTGACAAGCGCCGGGCGATTTCCTGGGCAACCGGGGAGCTGCTGATATCGTGTACAAAGTCCGGAAGGGACTGTTTTATCGTGGCCATTCCCTGATACCATTCACAACCTCCGTCCGCACCGGAGCAACGTTGGAATCATATACCTTTTTCCGCGGATAGTGCTCTGCCTGAACACCAGAAGGCCCTCAACCCCCGGAAGGAGTCATCAGTTGGCGGACATAGCTGGCCCGTGCCGCTTTACGGGCGTCACCATCCAGAGACTGGCCAAGAGTTCGCTGGAAGTGTCCTGGTTGGGTCGTCAAGAAAATGCGGTTAATCGTCGGCATGGTCAAATTAGCAACGCGACCCATGGCCACGCCCAGGCGCAGGTGAGATAAGCCAAACAACGCTTCTTCGCTGGACAACAGGCGGGCATTGCGCAGCAATCCCACAGCTCGGCCAATTTTGTCGTCCAACATCAAGGGGCGTTCCTGTTCCAGCACCGATCGCGCTGAAAGCTCCGCGGCGATAAGCCGCGGCAGGATGACATCCACAAATTCCGCCAGTATCTCCTCTTCCGAACGACCAAGCGTGGTCTGATTGCTGATCTGGTAAAAGTCACCGATGGCCTCAGTGCCCTCCCCGAAAAGTCCGCGGACCGCCAAATGCATGTCCTTGGCTGCGACAAATACCTTTTCAATTTCACCGGCTAGCTTCAAGGCCGGCAGATGCAACATGACCGAAACTCGCATACCAGTTCCGAGGTTGGTTGGACATGCAGTTAAAAAGCCAAAGCGATCACTGAAGGCATAGCGGAGGTGCTGGCCCAGAGCGTTATCAAGTGTATCGGCCTCCCGCCAGCATTCGCGTAACTGCAGGCCCGATCGAATCACTTGAAGCCGGATATGGTCCTCTTCATTGACCATAATACTGAAGGCTTCATCATCGCTGACAGCCACGCCGCGGCTGCCGTCACCGGAAGCATGTTGTTTGCTGATTAAATGCCGTTCGACCAGCAGTTGCCTATCAACTTGATCGGTCTTTTCCATGTCAATATAAAAAAATGGTCGTGGCGAAGTCATGGATAACAACTGTTCGCGGCATAAGCGATGCAATTCGGCGCGTTGCGATCGACCGGCCTTGGTCATGAACGGAAAATCCGCAAGGTTGCGAGCCAGACGCACCCGTGAACTGACCACTACGGCGCTTTCGGGACCTGTTGACGCCAGCCACTCGCCATTTTTGCCGAGCAATTTTTGAATTTGCGGGTTCATCCAAGTTCTCCGATGGGCATGGGTATTACACCACCGCTCCCCAATGCCGTCTTAACGGCTTGGCGGCAAAGCCGCTTCGAGGGCTTTAATTTGATCACGCAACGTGGCTGCCACTTCATACGATTCCCGTTCCAGCGCTTGGGTGAGGTCTTTTTTTAGCCGACTTAATTCAGCCTGGCGCAATTTAACTGAATCTTCCAAGGCCATGGTGGCAGCCGGTGTTTTACCGGTGTGATGAGTTGCACCATTTTGGGCGTTTTCAATAACACCGCGCAATTGATCGGAAAACACCTCATAATCTTTCGGACACCCCAGCAAGCCCGTATCCTTAAATTCCTGCCATTTCATGCCGCAGTCAGGACACACCAGCTCATCACGATTGGACATGCCGGCCTTGGCTTTGACAAACTCATTGAGCATCTCGTTCATAGTAAGATGAGCCTGTTGCACATAACCGGATTTCGCCGCACACTCCCCACACAGATGCAATTCCAAACTTTTTCCGTCACGAATCTCGGTAAAGTGGATGGTGGCGGGTTTATTGCAGCGATCACATTTCATGGAGTCAACCTCTTCAATGGATATCGGCAGGTATACGCAAGGTAAATTGCCTAAACTCCATCTAAGTAATCGTAGATCGGCCCGGCGGAGAAAGCAACCCGAAGACGAAGCCGACACTGTCAGGTTCGTGACCCGTTAAATTTTAACCGATGTCCGATAATTCTTCCGTTGCGGAAATTGGGTTCCCTCCACTATGGCACGTTGATAAATCTGATGCACTCTTTGACGCGATACGCCCATTTTTTGACCGATCTGAGCCATGGTCAGTGTGGTATTCGCCAGGAGATCAATTACTTCCCAGGACTTGGTCTGCCGTCGGGCACGTCGCCGATCAATGTGATATTCATCCACCAAAGCCTTGAGTTTGGCGTAATCCACGTGTAATTTGGCGGTTATGTCCGCCAATCGCATATCTGAGCGCAGGGCTTGTAAGCATTCGGCCAAGGGAATAGGACGAATCTTTTTAAGCACAATGCCTGATTTTTTGCAAACGGCATAAACATAAGAGGATTCCACGCCATATTTTTTAGCGAGTTGCTCGCGATCCACACCCGCCTTGGCATCTGCCACGATGGCTTGCCTTAACACTTTAAATCTTTCGCCGTTGCGCATCTTATAGCCTGATTTGGTCTTGCTGATTGCATAGGACGTTACCAAGTCGCCGACAAGAATACTACCTGTCGGCTCAGCCGAACCGTTACTCATATTGTTTAACTCTTTTCCTTCTATTTTATTCATGATTATCAATTATCCATCTTAAAGTCATTGTCTTGCCACCGTTGGCCAAGCAATTTTCCCATCCTGGCTTTTTCTTTGCAAGCCTTGGACCAAATGATTGCACCACTGGGGTTAAAGGTTGACACCAACACCCAGATTATGCTGAATTTCCAAGCCCAAATCATTGTCCAGAGTACCCGTGTGACCGCTCCATACCTGCGCTCGAGTGATCCATAAGTGAGCCATGGCAGATCGCTTGCGGCCGAGATTTTTTGCGGCAAGCTCCTGCCATTACGCGGGGATTTGATCTTTAAATTTTGTTTTGAATTCTTCCAGCGATTTCACGCCTTCCGGTAACTCCGCCTGATCAATAAGCAACACTGGAATTTCATCGCGAATCGGGTATTTCAGGCCACCAACCTCGGCAACAAGATAATTACCTTCCAACCGCAGGCGGCTTCGCGTGAGCGGACAAACCAGAATTTCCAGCAGTTCCGAATTCATGCCACCATTCTCCATTATCATTGGACTACCAGCATGGCCTATCGACCTTGCCCAAGCATCATTCTTCTATCAATATACAGCGCCGAAGCGGAAATCGCGATAACACCTGCAATTATGAACCAACTGGAGTCCGGCAAGAGCGATCTTCCGTGCCGACTGCACCAACGGCTGTCATGCTCTTTGCAAATAACGCCAACCATTCCAATCGCCCGATGCGCACCAGCACATCCGCACATTCAGTCGATTTTGCAGGCATACATGCCTCCACAATACGAGTATAGATCGCCGGATCGTAGGGACTCGCCAATTTCAGTGAAACCTGCCGCCATAGGTTGCCCGCTCCGGTTATCTGGTCGATGCATTCTGCAATATCAGTTCCATCACGCGGATTTAGCCAACGCATAACACCTGCACGCCGCCACCAATAAAGGGAATTAGAAAAATCACCCTCACGGCGGTGCATAATAGCATGCCAGGCACTCCCCAGCGGGGTAGCTATATTCTGACAAATTTTATGGCTGGTATCCAAATCGTCAGCCAGAAGCCATAAGCCAGCCTCTATGCAGGCCAAGGCATTCGAACTGGCTGTGTGATACTGCTTGCAGATCGTCTCTAATACCTGCGGAACCATGGCCATGCGCCTGGCGCACGGCTGCGGAGCAATCATGCAGGACATGGAATTGTCAATCTCATCCACCAGCGGAAGGTTCATCCAGTTTCGTCGATCCATGGAGATTACCCCAAAAATATTCCAGCAGCTCATTTGGACATTGGCGTTCAAGCAGGACCGGCCCCGCTGGATAAACCCCATGCCCATAGCTCAACCCAGGAAAACTAAACCGTCATAATAATCATTCATACCCATATATTGTTCAAACAACATCGAACCATGAATATTACGCTGCAGCGGTGGTGGCATGGGTGTCAGCTTCAGCAGTGCATCGTTGATTGTGACGGCTGTACACAATACAGGCAGGACATCTCCCCATTGCAAGGTCCGCAGTCGATTCGCCGCAACATTGTCATCAAACGCCACCGGCATCACGGCGTTTTTGACGCAAAACCCGAGCATTTCATCAGCACTGGCCAAACTGGCAGGCACCGTTAATACCAAGTGTGGTCTGGCCAGAGCAAGGTATTGATTCCAATGCCGTGGCGACCATGGGGCCAGGATCGTGCAGGCTTTACCCGTCCGCAGGCGGTGTAAGTCAGCACTGCCTCCAATAAAAAACTGGAGCGGCAACCGACGGCGGGCGGCATCGCGAAAAGCATCGCGAAGTGCTGCGGTCCAGTGATTCATGGCATTGGCATTGTGCATATCCAGCAGGATCAGCACTCTCCGCGGAATTGCGGGCTCGTGCGCTGGTGCGGATAGCCGCCTCGCTGACGGAGCCGTGCCACAGGTGCGAACGAGGCATGTTTGCCGAGGGAATATTCGACCGACTTGCAGCGACTGGAGCGCCGTAGACACGATAAGTCTACGCGCCCCGCGAAAAAATAATGACTCATCATCATCCGTTCGTATCTCAATCTCCCCGTGTGTGCCAATGACCTCCGTGAGCGTCAGATCATAAGAACAGTTTAGATCAACCGGCAGTCGCCGTACTTTTTTATTCCACCAGGAAACGTCGTGGTAATGCACGTGATATACATAACCGGCCCGCAAAGCTGCCACCAGCGCATCCCATCCCTGATCCAGATCAAAAACTGCGTTGGGTGTCTCCTCTATTCGCGGATTGATCAACACCATCCGAGTGCCTGTTGCCATATCCGGCACTGCAATTAACGAAGCCACGCCTCGTTGCCAGAGCGATTCACACAGCATGTTCACGTGTCGACGTTGCGATCCTGCTGATTGCGCTAAAATATGGAGCACCGCAGGCCTTGATTGATTGGCCACTATCTGTCTTTGGATATCCAGTCGGCACCGATACTCGCGGCCAGGGTCCAGACGCAGGTGCGTCTTCACCAACCGTGGATATTCCGGATGCAGCCGCTTGAGCGTGTGATAGGCGTGGCGTACCCGGCTTCGAAAGGTCGGACCGAACGACACATTGGCCGCATGATAGACAAAAGCTGACGGACATCCCAGATGTATCCAGCCCTTTTTGGTGGCTCTCATACAAAAATCATTTTCCTCCCCGTAACCCAGACCGAAGTTGGCGGTATCAAACATTCCCACTTCTAACAGGCACTCCCGCTTGATGTACATGCAGAATCCGACCGCCGTGGGCGCGTTATAGACCGCGCCGGCATTCACGCGAGCAGCCAGATCATTAAGCACATTTGAATCAGCATCGGCGGGCAGAGGATTATGCAAATTCACTCGCGGATAGCTGAAAATTCCGGCAGTATTGGACAACGGCGTGACTGTGCCCACGCGCTTCCCCTGCGCCGCCTCAGCCAGGCGGTCCAGCCAGCCATCGTGTACCAGTGTATCGGAATTCAACAGCACAACATCGCGTTGGACATGTTCCGCCATTCCGCGATTTACAGATTGCACAAAACCCAGGTTACGGGAGTTCCGCAGAAGCGTGACCCGCATGCACCTGGCCAATTCGGCCAGTTTGGCCGCCAGTTCTGCCTCCGGCCCGCAATCATCGACCACGATTAGTTCATAGGCCGTCTCCACCTTGGCCTGCAGTACACTCCACAGACAATCCAGTGTTTCCGCGATGCCCCGATATACCGGTACGATGACATCCACATGGGTTGGGCCGTGCAGATTCGCTGACTTCCCCGGCCACGCTTCCGCTGCGGCCTCGCACGCGCGCCCCCCGCCGCCACCCTCTTGCTTGTGCCCAAGAGAGTCAAGCGATGTTTGAATAGCCATGACTTCCTCCAGCAGCCGATCTATATTTAATCGCTGCCGACGAAACGGCAGACGCCTCGCCAAATTTAACCGTCGGCTGAAACGAAGATCCGCCAAGCCCGTCCAAATCTCCTTGAGAACGCGTGACACATCAGACCATCCTCGAGGCTCCACGACTGCTTCAGCCACATCCAGCCGAAGATCGCAGATAAGACGCTCTATATGACACAGCATCTCCGGAAGTGTACCCACTCCGGACCAGCGGTCTTGTACTTCGAAGCGATTCGTCAAGCAGGCTATATGCCACTCCCAACAATCACGGTAGCGGCGCAGGTGCAAGCACAAATCGTCCAGTTGCTGCGATAATTTGAAAATGGCGGAGTTTTCCGGGGGCCTTTGTATTTCACGATCGCTGGTACCGCTGATACGCGATAGCTCCCCAAGCCGGGAGGCGGCTGCATACTGTTCTAAAGCCGTGTCCCGAAGATTGCGATTCGACATCTTTGCGACTCACATCCACAGCATATCCCGATTCAATCCGCCGGAAACAAGCCGTTGGCCGTAGTGTACCACTTTGCAAGTTCCTGATGCAATGCAGTTACGGCTGGATGCGCGGGCATTTTTGGCTGCAGTGGAACATCGTGAGGCCCTGCATATGACCTGACTCGCCAAGCCATGGCCAGCCGTTGGATCAAGCTGACCATACATCTGGCACGCGACGCTGCGATTGGACATCATAGAGGTTTCACCGGCCTGGCTTTGGGCTTCGCCCTGGCCCCAGCGGCACCTTTAGAGAGGGTCTTAGCTGATTTACCAGTCGCAGCGGCGGTTGGCTCATTCCCGGCCGATACCGAGTCTGCATCTGCAGCCTTTTTGCCAGCCTTGGCCTTGGCCAGGATATCCGGCGGCGGCCATTGATTTTTTGTTTTGAGATCCAGAAATTCCGGCAGCTTATCTGCCGGCAAGGTCATCCGGCAACGCGGATAGCCCAGGCAACTCAAAAATTCGCCGCGTTTGCCGCTGCGTACAACCAGCTCTTTTTTGCCGCATTTGGGGCATGTCAAGCCGGTCGGTTTAGGCGGTGGCTTGGGTGGCAACGGCTCGCCGGTTTTGCGATCCGCCGCCTGAATAGTTTTACATTCCGGATAGCCTGAACAACCATAAAACGGTCCGAATCTTCCCACACGCTTGATCATCGGCTTGCCGCACGCAGGGCACTTATAATCGGTCAACTCCTGCACCACCGGCTTGCCTTCACGATCAACGGAAAGAGCGGCATCGCAATCCGGATAACGTGAACAGGATAAAAACGTCTTCCCCTTTTTTGACAGCCGGTACGCCATCATCGCCCCGCACTTGGGGCATTTGTATTCCGACGGTGTAGCCTCGGCCCGGGCATGGGTCATGCGTTCTTCCGCGGTGGCCAGATCACGGGCCAGGGGTTCATAGAAAGAACGTACCACTTCCACCCAGTCGCGATGGGCTTCTTCTATTTGATCCAGAGACCCTTCAATTTTCCGCGTGAAACCCAGGTCCATCAAGTCTGGAAAACCTTCGATGAGTTTTTCCGTCACTTTCATGCCCAGATCAGAGGCAAAAAAACGCCGATCCCGCAGTTCCACATAGTGCCGGTCCTGAATGGTGGAGATGATGGAAGCGTACGTACTGGGGCGGCCAATACCCTGCATTTCCAAGGCTTTTACCAGACTGGCTTCCGTAAAACGCGGTGGAGGTGCGGTAAAATGCTGTGATGGCCGAAGGTCCAACGGAGCCACGGGCTGGCCTTCCTTCAGCGGTGGCAGAAGTTGATCATCAAAGCGGGTCCACGCTCCCGCCACACGCATGAAGCCGTCAAATTTCATGGCCCGCCCAGTGGCCTTGAAAAGCGGCGGCCTGGCGGGATCAAACGCAGAACTTCCGCTGCTGCGGCGCTGCCGGGCCTCAATAATGGCCTCTGTAATCAACCATTGCGCGGGTGCCATCTGGCAAGCTAGAAAACGCTTCCATATCAATTCATAAAGCCGGAATTGCTCATCCGAGAGGTTGGAGCGAATTTCCGACGGCACCAGATGAACCTCCGTAGGACGAATGGCCTCGTGAGCTTCCTGTGCACCCTGGCGGGCGGCATAAAAGTTCGGCGATTCCGGCAGATACTCTTGACCAAAGTGTTTGCTAATGTAGCCACGTACCATATTCAAGGCATCCGTGCTGATATTTTGCGAATCGGTGCGCATATAGGTAATTAAGCCCACTGCCCCCACCCCTGGCAATTCTACCCCCTCATAAAGCTGTTGGGCCGTACGCATGGTGCGCTGAGCTCCAAAGCCAAGCTGGTTACTGGCTGCCTGCTGAAGCGTGCTGGTGCTGAAAGGCCCCGGCGGCCTGGAAGTGGATGGTTTGGTGAGAAGACTGCGGATACGAAACTCCGGCGTGCTTGGATCACCTGGTTGCACCCGCCCTGAAACGGTACTGATGAGCTTGGCGGGACCTTTTGCGGGAATGCCCCGCGGTCCGTTGCTGCCGTCATTTTCCACCGTTTGTGCCATAACATCCTTGAGTCCTACGATCTCCGCCGCACGACGGGCCTGGGCCTGATCTTTAGGCTCAAATTTCTTGCCGTCGAGTTCTATAAGCTGTGCGCGGAAGGCTTTGTTTTCCATCAGCCACTGAGTTTTGTCGGCGTTGGTCGGAGCAGAGACGGCGGCTGCGGAGTCAGTATCATCCACCGGGCCGTCTGAATCTTCCTCCGGTCCGGACAGGAATTGTTCCCATTGCACCGCCAAATCCGCAGCTTGCAGCATATCCGTGGTAAACACACCAACGAGTTTCCAATATTCCTCCGGTATGAACGCGGAAATTTCGCGTTCGCGCTCCACAATTATTTTCACCGCCACGCTTTGCACCCGTCCGGCGGAAAGACCGCGGGCCACCTTTTTCCACAAGAGCGGCGAAATCTTGTAACCCACCAGCCTGTCCAAAATGCGACGGGCCTGCTGTGCATCGACCTTGTCCTGATCTATCTGATGTGGATTATCAAAGGCCTTAAGAATGGCATTTTTCGTGATCTCATTGAACACCACCCGCTTGGCATTTTTCTGATTCAAGCCCAAGGCGTGCCCCAGGTGCCAAGCTATGGCTTCGCCTTCCCGATCCATGTCGGTAGCCAGATAAACCTCACCGCAACCTTTGGCCGCGGCCTTAAGTTCACTGATAATTTTCAACCGGGTGGGCAGAATTTCATAGGTGGGTTCAAAGTTATTTTCAATATCCACGCCGATTCCCTTGGAAGGCAAATCGCGCACATGGCCCATGGACGCTTTTACCCGGAACCGCTCACCCAGATATTTGTTAATGGTCTTGGCTTTGGCCGGTGATTCCACAATTACCAGAGCAGGACCATTGTTGGTTTCGGTGTTTTTTTTCGCCACGTTATTCGCATCCTTTATAAGGTTTCGCTGGGGCAGGGTCGAAGGGACCCGATTTATTAATTCCACCGGTTGTTCGCCTGCTAACCACCTGCCCCCCCCCCAACCATATATGTTCGGCATTATAGGCCCCGTGGCCGACATATTTGCACAAATCGTCGGTCCGGTCCATCTGCCGACATTACATTTGACGTCCCAAAAACTATTGGCCGCCGTCGCGGCACTCAGCGCCGCAAGCCATACGGCGGACCTTTGATAAATGGTTAAGGGCCTCTTGTCAAATCTGCCCGCTTTTTAAGCCCATGGTTCCAACCCCCTGTTATGGCCACCAGCCGGGTACGGTTAGATTTGGCGGCGAAGCGGACTTGATGGATTTTAGTTAGTATGAGCACAGCGTCCACGGCCTGGCGGCAATGTCGGCCTGCCAAACTGGCCGCCCCCCCCCATTACCGTTTATGTCGGAGAAGGACCGGTAAAATAAAAATTAAAGTTTTTGCTCCAAAAGGCTTGCGGTTCCCGCAAACCGGGTATAATACTCGCAGAGGTGCATACTCACCTCGCGACTTCGAGAGGTATCTGGGGCATGAGACGATCATCTAAGAACTTAGCGGGCAAGGACATTACCGCCGCTCTGGCGGGTTGGAACTTTGAACCTGGGCAAGTTAATGTACGTATCATCCGCGGTAAGGATGGCAAGCCGAAAATTCAACTGCGGCTTGATTTGGGTCTGCTGCAGATGGAACTCAACGGAAGGCCAGATGGCAAACGGCCACACAACAATACCTCTGAACTCGACCACCAGTTACGCCGGCTGGAGAAACACCGCAAAATGTTTGGAGAATTTGCCGGTTTTTCCTTGTCGGCATCTGCGTGTGCCGCCTTACGCGCCGAATCCGCCATGTTCTATCATCGCTATCTGAGCCTGTTTGTGTTAGAGCAGTATGATGCAGTCATTCGCGACACCCAGCATAGTCTGGATGTATTGGATCTTTGCCATCATTTTGCCAACGAAGCCCACGACCGTAATATCATGGAACAGTACCGGCCCTACATTCTCATGATGCAGGGCCGGTCCCGCGCGTGCCGGGCAATAAAAGATGGGTTTCCTAAAACTGCTCTGGCCTATCTGAAGACCACCCTGCGGCGTGTACTGGAACTGTATCCAAAACCGCTGGGGCGAAGATCCTATGAAGCACAGGTTCTCATGACCATGATCCGCGAACTTCGTCACGGCATTCCGATGGATCCGTTGACTAAACTGCGCCGTGAACTGCGCCGGGCGGTAGTCGCAGAACAATATGAACGAGCGGCGAATCTGCGCGATGAATTAACTGCCATGGAAACACTCGGGGCCATTGACACGGCTCCATCGCTGCCAGCCGTAACCCCGGCGACAGCCTCCACCAAGAGTGATACGGCCAGGCCTGTGCAGCGTCGGTACCGGCCGCGTCGAGAGAGAAACCAGACCGCCAAACACGCACCTTCGGCACCCAAAGCCATTCAGCCGCCTGACGAACCATCCACCGGCCTTTCTTGAAAACTGCCGTGCAGTCCTTTTATTCGTCTGCCCCGGGCGTCATGACGGCTGTTCTGATTTGCTTACATCACCATTTGCCGCTACGCCAGTTGGTCATAGGTTGGCAATATCTGTAACCGGCATTACGCGGCGCGCGTATATATAGCGAACGTCGGTTATTTTTCAGGAGAAATGTCTTATGCTTTGGAAACCAGCAACTTTAAGTCTGATAGTTGCCGTTGCCGGTGCAATGCTATACACAGGTCGCCCGGCTGCCGTTTTTGGCGCTGCCGCAATTCCATCTATCCGTGTTCTCAACCCTGCACAGATTGCCACCAGTGCCAAGTGGGTCATTTATTGGAACGTCGATAACACGATGGCCCTGCCCGACGCCGGAGAACTTTTGATCCGATATCTAAACAGCCATCCAGGTGTCAAGATGGCCATTCACCGGGCGGAAGTAATCATCGGCAATCGCTTCCCGGATGATTTTCATGACGTATTAATAACCGGAACTAATGCCCGCCCCGGCCAGGGCCGGGGCGTCGTGGTTATTCATGCAATCGCCAGCCAAGAACACATCAACGGAATTCTAAGCCTTAACTCCTCCAACACGACTATCACCGTCAGCAAAACTTCTGTCCATATTATCCCCGGTAAACACGGTCACACCATATTTGAAGCCTCGCCCATACAAGGTACATTTCTTGTTGCACGGTCGGAAAAGTCCCTGGTTGATGAACTCAAAGTGATCAACGGTCAAGCGCCGGCTATGAAGGCAAACAGCCCGCTGCTGGCCGGAGTCGCCAACGGGTCAATTTTTTATGTAGCCGATACGGCCCTGGCACAGTTGGCCAAATTGCAGGGTCCTCATCGGGGCCAGGTGTGGATGTCGCATGTTCGGTACTTGTGGCTCGCAGCGCGTAAGAAAAATGGTACCCTCGAATGGATCGGCCGCATCCATACCCAAACAGCGACTGCCGCCGTGCTGATGGCTCGCGGAGCCAGAGGAATACAATCCATGATGGAACTATCTGGAACTTCCGCCAATGCCACCCCTCGCCAGCGCATCATCGCGGCGATGGTTAAAGACCTGAATATTCGCGCCGCCGGGACGACGGTACGCCTGCATTGGGCCTTGTCGCTCAAATCCTTGCTGGCTGTTTTACGGCAGAACGCCGGCACCAGACCTTAGTTTCCCCGCATTGATTGGAGATTGGCCGTGCCGGATCCTGACGTGTACTTGCAGCAAAGTGACGAAGTGTTGGTAGCCTGGAGCCAAGCAGGAGATTGTAACGCCTTTGGTCACATCGCTCAGCGATATCAGACAATTCTCTTACGATTTGTGCGGCGTAATTTTTCGGTCGGCATTGACCCCGAAGATGTCGTTCAGGAGACGTTTCTCAAGGCGTTTGAGAATCTCGCCAGATATCGGACCGGTCGGTTGGTAAGAACATGGCTTTTCACTATCACATTTCGCGTAGCCGTTAGTCACAGCCGGCGTCGGCGCTCCGGCCTTAAGCTGCTGGCCCGATTCGCTGGTCAGGCAGCCATCGCCGTGCCGCCCGATTGCGACACACACCAAGATGAATTGCGGAAGCTCTGGGACTACGCGGCACAACTACTAACTCCCACGCAATTTCGGGCAATCTGGCTTTTGTTTGTTGAAGAGATGGACCGTAACCAGATTGCCGCAATTCTTGGTAAAACACGTACCACCACGAAGCTTGTCCTGTATCGTGCCCAATGCAAATTGCGAACTCATTATGGGGTGAACATTGCAGCCGATACCCACATCACCCAGACCACGAAAATTATTGATGGAGTTCATTCATGAGCACGCACAAAGATCCTGAAGATAAAATATGGATCAATCGCTTAAAGCTGGCCGCAAGATCCGCATTGCCCGACTTTTCCCCGGCGCTGCACTCCCGGATTATGGAGGCTTTGGCCCAAGGCCGGCGCATACCATCCGCCCGAATCGCTTCGCATTGGTCTGTATTGCCAATGACGTTGCTGTGGACCACCACAGCGGCCATCGCCGTTGCTGCCACCGTGTTCATGATCCATGTGCTGGTGCCAGCCCGGCTGGCTATAGTCCGCCATCCATCCGGAATGACCATCGATATTTCTTCCGTTGTGCCAGAACCGGTTCACCTGTTGGAACAGACAATCAATCCGTTGCGCCGGCAATATGATGATGTTTCCGAACACAGCCTGACTGCGCAAGCCGGAAAAGTCACCCATTACATGGTCAGGCGGATTTCTCTCTTCGGTCTCCAGGAGTAAAAAACCAGCCGGTCTGGACAATCCGGCCAAATTGCATCAGGCCGCCGATACCAGCTTGTTTACACAATCCCATTTTACAATCCCTGATAATGTGTTAGGATAGCGCCAATCGGGGCGTGGCGCAGCCTGGCTAGCGCACTTGACTGGGGGTCAAGGGGTCGCAGGTTCAAATCCTGTCGCCCCGATTTTTTTGGCGGAACCAAAATAATTAAACAGGTAAATATAGAATAGTATATCTGTTGCAAGCTGAGGCAGCCTGTCCTGCGGTAACCTGTTCGCCTGACCGTCTTTGTATGGTTATTTTCCTTGCCACCGGGATATTCCGCGGCCTTTAAGAAACATAAAAAGGGCGAGCGGCAGGACGCGCAACCCCACAATTTTGCGGTCGGCTCTCTGCCACGTCGCCCTTACTGATTGCTCTCCGGGATTTTCCCCAGCGCTGGGGGTCGTCCCACCTTGCTCACTACCTTGCTCTCAAGGCTTCTCCTTTTATTCCGGGAGAGCCACCCCGGCATCTTAAGAAACGCCGCGTCGTTCCAGGGCGTAACGCAGTTTCTCCAAGGCCCGCATCTGAATCTGGCGGACTCGTTCCTTGGTCACGCCGATCACATCGCCAATTTCCTCAAGGGTCATTCGCGCTGATGTATCATCGGCTGGAGCATCGATTGAAAAACGTGATTCAATAACGCGCTGCTCCACCCGTGAAAGTGAAGCCCGGTTTTCCGTTAATACTCGACGAAGTTCCACGATAGAATCCTCCTGTGTTTGACGTACTTGCTGTTCTCGATCAACACGATCGATGTTGTTGGACGTTAATTCGACGGCGAACATGGTGCGGTAACGGCTGTTGCGGATAGCCGCCCGGCTAAACGCCTTCAGAATAGCCCGGCACGCATACGTACTGAACCGAAATCCGCGGGATACATCAAATTTTTCAATGGCCCGGAACAGGGCCACATTGCCCTCGGACACCAGTTCGGCATTTTCCACCTCACTGTTCGCCCGGCTGCGCTTGGCCATGGCCTGCACCAGAGCCATGTTCATGCGCGCGAGCAATTCCCGGTTTTCCACGGCACGTGCGTGCCAGAACTCCATCTGCTCCGCCAGGGACAGCGTGGAGCGAACGCGAAAACGTTCGGCCAACCGCGCAAGCTGCTTGCGGGCGAAATTAAAACGCATGAACAGTTTGTTTTCCATGTCGCGGCTTGGCAAGGGGTCCGCCGTCAATAGAGTAATGGGCATTGCCTCCGCCCCATCCTCCGTCGATGCTTCGCTGCCGGTTGCAGCCGTTATGCCGGCATTTTCAAGGGCCGACATTGACCCATCCCAAGACGCTGAAAAGATTAAAGATTCCGTTTCCGGCCGGGAGAACGCAGGGTGTTCCACGTAGGAAAGATCGGCATTTAAAATATTCCTGAGCAATTTCTGAAAGCGTGGTGGAAGCTTCTTACCCGCTGACTTTGGCTTAGCACTCACCACATTAACCGCGCTGACGGAACTATCCAATAAGGTACTACTCATACGTGCTTCTCCTTTTTCCCAAAAGAAAACCAAGGCGTTCAACAAACCAAAACTGCGACATCACAGCTTCGGAGAACTTGGCGAATCGAACGTTTTAATTTCCGATCCATCATTTCTATACGGAAAAGCATTATCCAGGGTAGCCTTGGTGAAATTTTCGACCGTATTTTATTTGATTGAACATTTGCAAGATAAGTCAAAATAAGCACTTAAGTAAATTGCTATGTTTTCTTTAAAGTTTTTAACAAATAAGCTGGACACCCCGGCGATTGGGACTCACCGCAGGCTTTTGTCGCCGGCGGAAGCCCAAGTGCCGATAAAAACGGCCCGATCAGGCCGCATGGGCGTTGGTCATAACGGCGCGTAATTTCCCCAGCGCGCAGAGTTGAATTTGACGCACACGCTCTTTGGTCAAGCCGACCATTTCCCCAACCTCGCGCAAGGTCATGCGCGGGGTGTCCTGGCCCTGGCCGTCGGATCCAATCGAAAAACGCGATTGAATGACGCGCCGCTCCAGATCGGTGAGATCAGCACTATTCGATTCCACAATGCGGCGCAATTCCGCCACCGCATCCTGCGACGCTTCGCGATGGCGCTGGGCGGCCATATCTCCGGATTCCATGGCGGGATCATATTCTGCCGAAAACAGATCGCGATAACGGCTGTTCTTCATGGCCGCGCGACTGAATGCTTTAATAATGGCCCGGCAGGCGTATGTGCTGAACTTAAAGCCGCGTCCCACATCAAATTTTTCCATGGCCCGTAACAACGCCATGTTACCTTCGGAAATCAATTCGCTGGGGTCCACTTCGGTCATGCGTGTGCGTTTGCTCATGGCCATAACCAGAGCCATGTTGGCCCGGGCTATGGTCTGGCGGGCTTCAATCACGCGGCGATACCAAAAGTCCACCCGTGCCGCTGTAGCGCGAGATGGATTGGCTCGGAATTCCCGAAGAAATCGCGAAGCTTTCATCCGCGCAAAATTGTACCGCAAGAACTCCATTTGCTCCGCTTGCTTGCTCATGGTAGGCGCAAGGGATCCATTGGCGAAGAATTCATCATCATTATCGGCAGAATTAAATCGTCCGTCCGACTTACCCGCAGTAACCAGATCTCCGGCAAAGAGCTTTTCTTCAGCATTGCGACTCTTAAAGGATGGATGTGCAACGTGCTCCAGATCGGCGGAAAGGGCTTCCCGCAGACGCAACTGCATATCATCAGGCAATGCCACCAAAATCTTTACCAAGCGTGTCGGCTTAGTTGGCGCGTAGATTGAACTGCTCACTGTCATTTGAACCATGATGATTGCTCCTTTCTTTCGAGCCAAATGGTTTATACATACACTATTATACGCCATAGACCAGCTTTCGGGTCATATTTTGCCATGATTTTCAAAATATAAACTTGTAAGACTTTATTAAATAAGATGTTACGTCGTTTAATATTTTTTTGAAACTTTTGAATTTTTATCTATTTTTGGCGTTGCAATGTACAAATCGAGTACAATGTTGTTTCGTAAACTTGCTTCATAGACTTGGTTTAACAGCAATCTCGGAAAATCCGGACAAATAGGTCCGATAACGCCTAGGACAGGCAAAATCAACCCCGATCCGCGGGCGAAGTTACGGTACCAAGTCGGATGAAAAATTCACGTGAACTGTTCGACAACCTGCAGAAATCCCCCCTCCCCTGGTGAAAAATCAAGCAGATCAGTTTTTCGCCGGAACAAAACCCACGCGAGCTGAAACAGCCTTTAGACTTAGCCATTGCAACTCCAATCGGATTGCCTGCGACTGAGTCAGGCTGCGTATCACCCTGGCCAGTGATTGCACATTTGAAAGATTGGCTGCAGGCATCGGACTCGAATGAATCAACTGTATAGTGAATGCCTCCAGGCGGGAATCCATCGGTACTGCGGTAGCCGGATGTGCGGAAACCGTCGGCTTGGTACCCACATGGCTGGCATGCTGCACTTGGTCTTGAAGTCTAATGGCCAGATTGAATGCAGCTTTTGTAAATGAAGGCAGCGGATAAGTCATGGTGGATACCTGTGCCGGTACTAACACAGGCATACCGGTGTATGGATTCTCGACTACCTGAAGTTCACCGAACGGCTGGGGCTGAAATAAATTCACACCGTCGGTTTTAGCAATGGCTTTAAGCGACCGGAACTGTGCCTGTACCGCCATCTCCCGGCAACGGGCTACTGCACTGCGATAGGCCTCCAGGAGCTTAGCGTCTCGAAGCACCTGGGGCTTCACCTGTGCCAGGCTTGCCGGATCGTGAGCCGGGCTGACTGCAACAACTCTATAAATATATTGATTTCCATGTCTATCTACAAGCAACGGACCTTCCCTTCCAACCTGCAGATGCAGAAGCAGTGCCAGGCCCTTGGGCTTGGGTTCAAGCTGGCGCACCTGCAAGGCCAGATCCGCCAGCGTCTGCCTTGGAAAACCACTTTGGCGGTACACCGCACTGCCAATCCCCATAAGGGCGGAAAGGCCACCGGCATCAAGCCAATGATTCAAGAAACCGACCTCCGGCTTATAACCAAACTCGCGTTTCATCCGTTTGGCTATGAGTCGGTACGACACCCGTTGCTTACCCGGCAACAGATGGGCATAATCATTGGCTCCGGCTACCCATGGCTTGGAGGTAAGGTGCAATATCATGTCACTGATATGCCGAAACAGCACATCAATCCGCCGATTGATCTCCATTTCTACCAGCTTCTCCTTGACCTGATTCCATGGCTCCAATTCAGGTGCGGCGGGATGGGTTGTGGCCGGGCCTGTCGCAGCAATCGTAAATCGGCTGGGATGTCGCAGGTAATAATGATAAGCGGCCTGGACATCCGCCACAGTGGGACGCATGGTTTTTTGCACCTGGGCACGATCCAGTTTAATGAATTCAATTTTCACCCGGTCCGGAAACCGGAAGCCAAAAGGATAGCGATGGCCGTTAATCAAGGGTGGAGGCACAGACGATCCGGGCGTCCACGGAAATACATGGCAATACGCCTGATACAACCGGGTTAATGCCGCCTGCGATGGTACCGGAACATGATCGACAGCATTCACCGCCCGAAGACGTACGTATACCACCTTGACGGTCGAAAAAAGCCGGCTCATGAAATGCAACACCTGAGGACGGCTGGGCTGTGCCGCTCCGGATACAAAGTTGACCATGTTGTTCACGGTATCCAGATCATCCATGGCTTGAGCAATCGCTGGAAAGGCATACTGGGTGGAATCAGCCAGATTTTGCACTGCGGCAAGAAGCTGTTTGTTTCTCAACTCCGACCGAACCTGATCTGGACTGGCCTGAAAGCCACTGGCACGGGCCTCGTTTAATAACAAATAGAATTGTAAAGAATCGTTACTATTGCTGCGATCGCCAAGCCAAGGTGGCCGAAGTCGCAGATACTGCAGAATTCGCAAGTCGATGCGCACCTGGGTCAGACTGCCGGTGGTAATTGACCGGCCGTTGAGGCTTCCAAGAATAAATCCGTTTTCTCGACTTCCCAGGCCGGAGGTAAAAGTATACCCCACTAAAAACGTAACCATCAACAGCACGCCGAAAAAGGCCATCAACGGTTTACTGTACTTGCGCATTAATTTCATTGACATGCTGGAATTTTCCTGATCGAAGCCATGATGCCTACAGACTTGTTAGGATATCCTAAGTTCGGCAGGACGTAAACGGTCGTCACGCCCATTCGCTCGCAAGGGGTATGCCATGTAGATTTTTCGTGCCGACAAAGCCGCCTGGCTCAATCATTTGACGTCAGAAATTTCGCCCCTATAATTTGGCCCTTGGTAGCGCGGTGGGGCCTGACCGGTCTTCCCGGAACAGGTTGTTTTTGTGCTTTGATGTTGGCGCTTTATCGCGGCATAACAAACTTACGGAGGTCTTAATCATGACAGAAAAAATGGTTTACTTTTTTGGCAACGGCAAAGCGGAAGGGTCCGCCAAAGATAAAACACTGCTTGGTGGAAAAGGGGCTAATCTTGCGGAAATGACCAATATCGGTCTGCCCGTCCCCCCCGGGTTCACCATTACCACCGAGTGCTGCGCAGGCTATTACAAGGCTGGCCAGAAGTTTCCAGAGGGTCTGGAGGAGCAGATTGATGAAAATCTGCGACAACTGGAACAAACACTGGGGAAAAAACTTGGCGATCCGAATAATCCCCTGCTGGTTTCCTGCCGATCCGGTGCGGCAGTTTCGATGCCCGGCATGATGGATACCGTTTTGAACATCGGCCTGACGGAAATAATGATCGACTCGTTTGCCGCACAATGCGGCAACCCCCGCTTTGCGTGGGATGCGTGGCGACGGCTCATTAATATGTTCGGCGACACCGTCATGGGCGTTGATCATCATCATTTCGAGCATGAACTTTCTGCGGTCAAAGCTAAAAGAAAGGTCAAACTAGACACTGAACTTAATGTGGAAGATCTACAGGAAGTTTGCCGTCGATATCTTAAGGTCTACGAAAAGCACACCAGGGAAAAATTCTCCACCGATCCGCGGGATCAGATTCTCAAATCGGTGATGGCGGTGTTTCAAAGCTGGAACAGCCAGCGCGCCATCAAGTACCGCCAACTCAATGAAATTTCCGGCTTGGCCGGTACCGCCGTTAACGTTCAGGCGATGGTGTTTGGCAACATGGGTGAGGACTGCGCCACTGGCGTTTGTTTTACCCGCGACCCTTCCACCGGAGAAAATGTGTTCTACGGCGAATTCTTGATCAACGCCCAGGGGGAAGATGTAGTGGCGGGTATACGTACTCCACAGGAAATTGTCAAAATGGGCAACGTCCTGCCTGATGCTTACGCTGAATTGCTGCGGGTGAAGGATCTGCTGGAAAAGCATTTCAAAGACGTGCAGGACATGGAATTTACGGTTGAACACAATCGCTTTTATATGCTGCAAACTCGCAACGGCAAACGCACCGCCCAGGCCGCCGTCCGCATCGCCGTAGAAATGGTCCGTGAAAAACTTATTGATCAGAACACCGCCATTCTTCGCGTGGATCCCGCCAGCCTTGATCAACTTTTGCACCCATCCTTTGACCCCAAAGCAAAAAGAGATGTTGTGGCTAAAGGCCTGCCGGCATCGCCGGGAGCGGCTGTGGGCAAATTGGCTTTCACCGCCGAAGAAGCCGAACGCCGTTTTAAGGATGGTGAAAAGGTTATTCTGGTCCGCAAGGAAACCTCTCCTGAAGACATCGGTGGAATGCAAACGGCTGTTGGTATTTTGACCAGCACCGGAGGGATGACCAGCCATGCCGCGGTAGTCGCTCGTGGTATGGGCAAGCCGTGTGTGGCGGGCTGCGGCGAACTGAACATTGATGCCGGTACCGGCATCGTGACCGTTCGCAATACGGCGGGCAAAGTTCGCAAATTCAGCCGCAAAGACGTTATCTCGCTCAATGGCTCTACGGGTGAAGTTTTCGCCGGCGCTGTGCCAACCGTAAAGCCATCGGTTACCGGTGACTTTTCCACGCTGATGTCCTGGGCGGATGCCGCCCGCAAACTTAATGTGCGCACCAATGCTGACACCCCCAACGACGCTAAAGTGGCCCGCGATTTCGGTGCCGAAGGCATTGGACTCTGCCGCACTGAACACATGTTTTTTGAAGGCGACCGTATCATTGCCATGCGCGAAATGATCATGGCGGAAAACGAAAAAGACCGGCGAGCCGCTCTTAAAAAACTGCTTCCCTATCAAAAGAAAGATTTCGTCGGCATTTTCAAGGCTATGGATGGCCTGCCGGTAACGATTCGCCTGCTCGATCCGCCATTGCATGAGTTTCTGCCCCACGAAGATAAGAACCAGCGCCAAATGGCCAAAGAGATGAAAGTGCCGCTCGAAAAGATCAAGCGTCGCGTGAGTGAACTGCATGAAGCCAATCCGATGCTTGGGTTCCGTGGCTGCCGGCTTGCAGTAATTTTCCCGGAAATTCAGGAAATGCAGGTACGAGCGATCTTTCAGGCTGCTTGCGAAGTTGCCGCCAAAGGGGTTAAGGTATCGCCAGAGGTTATGATTCCCATTGTGAATACCGTTAAAGAGCTTGAATTCCTGCTGCCAAAAGTTCACGCAGTGGCCGCCGAGGTTTTAGCCAAAACGGGCCGCAAGGTGGACTACAAGGTCGGCACCATGATCGAATTGCCGCGCGCCGCCCTTACCGCCGACGAGATCGCCAAGGAAGCCCAGTTCTTTAGTTTCGGCACCAACGATCTTACCCAGATGACCTTTGGTTTTTCACGTGATGACGTGGGTTCATTTGTTCCCAAGTACGTCGAAATGGAAATTTTGCCCAAGGACCCGTTTAACTCGCTGGATCAGGTAGGTGTCGGACAACTGATCCGTATGGCCATTGAAAAGGGACGCGGCGTGCGGAAAGACCTGAAGGTCGGCATCTGTGGTGAGCATGGCGGAGATCCGTCGTCTGTCGAATTTTGCCATCGGGTAGGACTTAACTACGTCAGTTGCTCCCCCTATCGTGTACCCATTGCCCGTTTGGCCGCGGCACAGGCGGTAGTACGGGAGAAAACCGGCGGCAGCTACAGCACGAAGTAATGGCGGCGTGCCGCTAATTAGCCAGCATTTGAGACGTATCGCCAGGAGCTTATGTGTGCCCATTTAAAGGTTCTCTGGTTTAGCTGAAAGCGACGGTTCCCAGGCGTCCGGCGATTTACCGGCTGCGATTGTCAACAAATCACATGCGGCAGCCATCCTGACGTATTTGAATTCCTCCAGGTCTCAAGCCCGAAGGGCGGCCTTGCTACAGGCAAATGATCTACTGGCCAGGCGAATCTGGTGCACAACAGCTATGAAAGCAGATCAAAGAGCATTCTCTGTTCAACTCTTGTCCAATTTTTCATATATTCTGGTTTGGGTTACAATAACCATGTGGTTGATGCCACACAGTTATTGACAGGAAGCGGAAACATCCGATGAGTAAAACTTCATTGCCCGATTCATCCATTCCTTCTCAGAGTACCGGCACTATTTTTGATCCAAGCGCTTTGATCGCCCAGCGAGCCATGGAAATTGACGCCTCTGGAATTCGCAAGGTTTTTGACCTGGCCGCGAAGCTTAAAAACCCTATCAACTTGTCCATCGGCCAACCTGATTTTGACGTGCCGGAACCCCTGAAGGAACGGATGATCAAGGCCATCCAGGCTGGCAAAAATCGCTACACCCCTACCCAGGGCATTGCTGAACTCATCGCCCCCATCCGCCGTCAGGTGATGGAATCGACGGGCTGGCGTGATCCCGGCATTTTAATTTTATCGGGCACCTCGGCTGGAATTATGCTCTCGATGTGCGCCCTGCTGAATCCAGGTGATGAGGTGTTATTCCTGGATCCCTATTTTGTGATGTACCGCCAACTGCCCAGGCTGATCGGCGCCGTGCCGGTGGCAGTCGATACGTATCCGGATTTTCGGCTGCATGCAGATCGGATTGAGGCGGCCATTACCCCGCGAACACGAATGATGATCATTTGCTCGCCCAGCAACCCGACCGGTATTACGTTGACGGCAGCGGAGCTTTCAGCCGCGGCGCAGATTGCCCGCAAACATAACCTGATGGTGTTGAGCGATGAAATTTATGATGCCTTCTGCTATCAAAGACATGAAAGCATCGCCCCACTTTTGCCGGACCAGTGCATACAACTCAAGGGCTATTCCAAAACGTATGGTATGACCGGCTGGCGACTCGGCTATGCATCCGGCCCCCAAGTTATCATTGAACAGATGAGCAAACTGCAGCAATACACATTTGTGTGCGCCCCGGCTCCCGCACAATATGCGGCGTTGGAGCTCTACCAGAGCCAGAGCGTAGATATGACCCCCATGATTGACGCCTACCGGCGCAAACGGGATCGGGTGGTCTCCGGCTTGGCCGAACACTTCACCATCAATCCGCCGGGTGGGGCGTTTTATGTGTTTCCGCAGGTACCGGGATCCGGTACGGCCACGGAATTTGTGGCCCGGGCCATCGAAAAAAATGTCCTGGTTATTCCAGGGCAGGTCTTCAGCATACGGGACACACATTTTAGAATCAGTTATGCTGTTAGTGACGACCAACTTCAGCAGGGCATTGAGATATTAAATGAACTTGCCGAAGACTTGTTATAGATGTGTTTTGACGTACCGTCGGCCGCCGCTGCTTTGTGATAAGTGAGATGCCTTCATGCTCCACATCTTGGGACAGCCACGCGCTTTAGCCCATTTGCAGAGGGCTGTTCATTCCGGGCGTCTGGCGTCCACATGGATTTTTGCCGGCCCGCCCGGCGTCGGCAAATTCAATGCGGCTCTGGCTATGGCGAAGACCTGCCTGTGCGATCATCCCATCAGCACATCAAACTGCCAGGCAGGTGTATCCCGCGTGCCTGCATTGCCCGATGATTTTATCCTAACGCTCCCCTGTAACACGTGCGAATCCTGCATTGCGATAGAGCATTCCAACCATCCGGATTTGCATGTTGTCAGTCGACAACTGATCCGATACCACGATAAAAGTGGTAAATCCAAAGGCACCACACTGAGCATTGATGTTATTCGTGGGGAAATTACAGGGAACGCTTCGGAAGAACACCGGGTGGAAGCTAAGCTTTACAAACGATCACAGCGCAATCGCGGCAAATGGTTTATTATTGATGAGGCGGATTTGATGGAATTTCCAGCCCAGAATTCACTGCTCAAAGCCTTGGAGGAACCGCCGCCTGCGTCGTACCTGATGATGATTACCGCCAGCCCTGGTGAACTGCTGTCCACCATCCGCAGTCGTTCGCAAATCGTGCTGTTTAGCGCTCTTCCGGAAGCGGTCGTTGTCACAGTTTTGAAACAACGCGGGGCCACATCCGAACAAGCGGGATTGCTGGCCCGGCTTAGCGGCGGCAGCCTGGGCCGAGCCTTGGCCTGGTTTGATCAGGAAGAGACTGTGGCACCTGCCCGCCCCACCAAAGTTGGTACCGCGACGAAAACAAAAGCCGCAAAGCCCTCCGCTGACGTTTTCACATGGGTGCAACAAATCACTGCGGGTTTGGATAATCTGGCCAATGGCCGATGTGTGTCAATGGAACTGGCCGCAACGATTCAAAGTCAAGCCGAAGAGTATGCCCAGCGGTCATTAAAGCAGGATCCATTGGCTTCCAAAGATCGAGCGATACGTGATGGTGTTGCGGTTATGCTGGGATTTATCGCGGCGTGGTTTGATGATCGACTGCGAAATCGCGTGGGGTCCGCGGTATCCATTCCATTGCCCTCAACTGTCCATGCCTTGCCGGAATCCGTTATTGCCGAATGTTTGCGAATAGGCCGAAAAGCGGAGGCTCAACTGGATGCCAATGCCCACGTGGGGCTGCTTTTGGCCACCACAACCACGGCATGGGAGCAAGCGATGGCCGCCCGCGGCTGAAAGCACGGCCACGGCCGAATCATCGCTATATTAATTTACCCTTGGTGGAGGAACCTGCGGGCCCAGCAACATCCGGTTCTTCGTCGGGTTCCAAGGGGCGGTCGACGGTATATTTTTCTTCGATCCAATTGCTCAGATCAATGAGGCGGCAGCGATCGGAGCAGAATGGAAACGATGGATGTCTGGGAGCCGAAACTGGTTTGCCACAGGCAGGACATTTGAAGCTATTGCCGTCGGTGGTCATAGTGATACTCAGTGGTCTATTTTCAATTTGGGCTTTTTGCCATTGGACTTTTGTGGCACAGTGGTGACGGATGATGCAACAGCAGCGGATTTATGTTCCGCAGGATCAGGGGCGGTTTTTTCCGTTCCCACGGGTTTGGTGTCGGTTGCAGGTTTTCCGTTGTTTGATTCCTTTTTGGCTTCAGCCTTATAATTTTCGGAACGATAATCCGTTTCGTAAAAGCCGCTGCCCCGAAAAATAACCCCCCCACCTGCGGAAATAAGCCGATTGACGGCTAATTTGCCGCATTGGGGACATTTGCGAACGGGTTTGGCGGAAATGGACTGAAATTCCTCAAACCCATGCCCGCAGGCGCTGCATTTATATTCATACGTTGGCATTGCAATTTCTCCACAAAACGTAACCTGGCAGCATCAGGCCGGCCGGACTGCCATTCCATCAGGAATCTACGACGGCTTGGAGCTGACCTTCACTTTGGCGGGGCGCAATATCCTCTCACCCATGCGGTAGCCTCGCTGCAGCGTTTGCAGAACCGTCATAGGGGGCACCTGGTCATTGACCTCCTGCAAAATGGCTTCCTGCACATTGGGATCAAAGGGCTGTCCTTGAGGATCAAACGATTCGATCCCGCGTTTGACTAGAATTTTCTTCAGCTCATCGTAGGTGATTTTCATACCCTGGAGCACGCTTGCGGTATCGGTCTTACCCGGATCCACACTTAGAGCGCTTTCAAAATGATCAAGAACCTCAAGCATATCACGGGCGAAATCACCGATGGCCAAAGTTCGCGATTCGAGCATTTCCCGGGCACTGCGTCGGCGAAGATTTTCATAGTCCGCCTGCCAGCGAATGAGCCGTTGGCGGAGATCTTCGACTTCGGCCAACGCCGTATCCATACCCTTGGATTCATCCGAAATTTCGACTGGCGCGGGAACTGCCGGTTCCGGGGATTCCGAGCTGACCTGGGGATCCTGTTTTTGATTGTGTTTGTTCATGGTACACCTGCAAATGATATCGTAAAAGATCCATTGAAATTACCTGGTTGATGGCCGGTCGCCACTAACCCTCAATGCTACTCTGCATGTTCAACCTTGGGTTTGTCCTCGGCGGCGTGCGCAGTGGTGGTCGCATCGCCAACGAGATAGTCCTTAAGTTTTTCAAAGAAGTTCTTTTGGGCGGGTAAAACGCTTTGCTCCTCCAGACTGGCGTATTCGCGCAGCAATTGTTCCTGTTTGCGGCTGAGCTTACGCGGTACTTCCAGCAGAACATGGGCCAGCAAATTACCTTGCCGTCCACCTTGAATATCCGGCAGACCCAGGCCCTTCAATTTGATCACTTCGCCGTGTTGGGTGCCGGGCTGCACGTGCAGGGCGGATTTTCCAAAAAGTGTGGGAACTTCAACTTCGGCCCCCAAAGCCGCCTGCACAATGCTGACAGGCACCTGCACAATAATATCATTTTCATGGCGTTGGAAAAATGGATGTTCCTGCACCCGCACATAGACGTGCAAATCGCCCCGGCGGCCTCCGCCCTCACCAAGTTCGCCTTCTCCGCGCACTCCCACCGCCTGCCCATCATGAATACCCGGTGGAATATGCACTTTCAGGGTGCGCTTGACAGGGCTAAGCCCCGAACCGTCGCATTGCGGGCATGGCTTTTCCACCATGGAGCCTTGGCCCAGACAGGATGGGCACGTTGTTACCATTTGAAACATGCCGCCAAAGCCACGCTGCGCCACCTTGCCCTGGCCACCGCAGGTGCTGCAAATTCGGCGTTTGCTGCCCTCCTTGGCTCCAGTCCCGTTGCAAAGTGTGCAGTTTTCCTGCCTGGTAAAATCGATTTCCCGATCACAACCCTTGGCTACATCTTGGAGAGTAACAACGACTTGTGTTTCCAGATCGTAACCACGGGAAGCCCGCCCACGACCACCCCGCCCCCCGCTGCGCCCGCCAAGGATATCATTAAAGATAGAGAAAATATCATCCGTTTCCATGTGTTGGTAATCATGGACGGCGGTACCGCGCAGGCCATCGTGGCCGTAGGTATCGTAGAGTTTTCGCTTTTCCGTATCGGAAAGAACTTCGTAGGCTTCCGAGCATTCCTTGAATTTATGTTCGGCCTCTTTATTGCCGGGATTTTTATCGGGGTGAAACTTCAGCGCAGCCTGACGGTAGGATCGCTTGATTTCATCAGCGGTAGCATTCCGCTGCACTGAAAGAACTTCATAGTAATCGCGTTTGCTGGCCATACGTTTTCAATTCCGGGCATGAACAACAAGGCCCGGGAATACATTTTATATATGCCCAGGCCTAGTTTTCCGAACTTATTATTATAACCACAACCAGCGGGAGAAATCCACTTTCATGGGCGGTGCAGAACCGATCATGGTGATCAAACCAGAGACCGGACACAGCGCCGTTTAGCGAATAGCTCCAGCAATCTGCTCATTTTCTTCTTTAAGCTCGGTCACCAGCAAATCGGTGGTAAGTAACAGACCGGCAACCGATGCCGCATTCTGCAGCGCCACTCTGGCGACTTTGGCCGGGTCAACAATGCCCATTTTGAACATATCGCCGAATTCACCAGTCGCAGCATTGTAGCCCCACGAACCTTCTTTTTCGAGGATGGTGTTAACGACCACACTGCCATCTTCGCCGGCATTTTCCACGATTTGCCGGGTAGGAGCCCGCAGTGCGGAGAGAATAATATCGAACCCGACTTTTTCATCTCCACGAGCCTTGCCCTTGGCAGCTTCCACTGCGGCAATGGCTCGCAGAAACGCCACGCCGCCACCAGCAACAATGCCTTCCTCGGCCGCAGCGCGGGTGGCATGCAGGGCATCTTCCACACGGAACTTGCGCTCCTTCATTTCCGTTTCGGTGGAACCGCCAACGCGCAAAACCGCTACGCCGCCGGTAAGCTTGGCCAAGCGTTCCTGAAGTTTTTCGCGATCATAATCGCTGGTGGTTTTTTCAATTTGCATGCGAATTTGCGCACCGCGCGCTTCAATATCCTTCTTCTTGCCGGCACCTTCAATAATGGTGGTGTTATCCTTGTCAATCGTAACTCTTTTGGCACGTCCTAAATCGGCGAGTTCGATGGTATCGAGCTTGGCACCCAGATCTTCGCTGATGAACTTGCCACCGGTGACCGTAGCCAGATCAGACATGATCGCCTTACGCCGATCGCCGAAGCCTGGTGCTTTGACTGCACATACCGTCAAAATTCCACGAAGACGGTTGACCACCAGCGTAGCCAAGGCCTCAGATTCGACATCTTCCGCCACAATGAGCAGCGGCTTGGCCGCGGCCACAATTTTATTCAACAGCGGCAGAAGCTCGCTGATGGTGCTGATTTTCTTTTCATAGAGCAAAATATACGGGTCTTCCAGCACACACTCCAGCGTGCCGGGGTTGGTCATGAAGTATGGTGAAAGATAGCCTTTATCAAAGGCCATGCCTTCCACAAGATCCATGACCGTTTCCGTGCTTTTACCTTCTTCAATGGTCACGACGCCATCTTTACCGACACGATCCAGTGCATCGGCAATCAGATCACCAATGCTGCTGTCGGAATTGGCGGAGATGGTGGCGACCTTACGCAGATCATCCTTGCCGCTGACTTTGCGGGACATCTCACGGATGGATTCCGTTGCCGCTTCCACGGCCTTGTCTATGCCGCGCTTCACCACCACAGAGTTTCCTCCGGTGGTAATCGTCCGCAGACCAGCCGAATAAATGGCTTCCGCCAGAACCGTTGCCGTGGTGGTACCATCGCCGGCGATATCGTTGGTTTTTCCGGCCACTTCGTTCACCAGTTTGGCACCCATATTTTCAAAAGGTTCGGGAAGCTCAACTTCCTTGGCCACCGTTACTCCGTCGCGGGTAATTTGCGGTGATCCCCAGCTTTTAGCGAGTACCACATTGCGACCGGATGGTCCCAAGGTTACCTTGACGGCCCCAGCAAGCTTGCTAAGCCCTACCAATACTTTCTGACGGGCATCCTGATCGAACATTAATTGCTTTGCAGCCATGATTCTTTACCTCTTTAGTAAGTTGCTTGACTCAGCCACACTACCAAGCCGTTGGCGGCGGCCTACTGTTACATTAAGTGATTCACCTGAATGTCACTTGGTCAAAACGCCCAACACGTCACTTTCACGCAGGATAACCAAGGCCTCATCATCGACTTTCACTTCAGTGCCGGCGTACTTTCCGTAGTACACTTCTTCACCGACCTTCACGCCGACCGGCGCACGGTTGCCGTTGTCGAGCATTTTTCCTGGACCAACACTGATCACTTTACCGCGTGTGGGCTTCTCCTTGGCCGACTCGGGCAGAACAATGCCAGATGCGGTTTTGGTTTCTGCCTCACCAGGTTTGACCACCAGACGATCTTCTAATGGGTTGATTTTCATGTGGGATATACTCCTGTAAATGAAGGTTTTTAATAAATTTCAGTACGGCAACTATTGCCGCGAAACTTTACATCATGCCATCCATGCCGCCCATTCCACCCATGCCGCCCATACCTCCCATTCCACCCATACCGCCCATGCCGCCCATTCCACCCATACCGCCGGGGCCTCCCGGTCCGCCGCCCGCAGCCCCCTTCGGCTTGGGCTTCTCTACGATGATGGCGTCGGTTGTCAGCAGCAATGCAGCTACGCTGGCGGCGTTTTGTAAAGCACTGCGCTCTACTTTGAGCGGTGTAATAATGCCGGCTTTGATCATGTCCGGTTCATATTCCAGGCTCAGAGCGTTAAAGCCAAAATTACCCTTGCCTGAAAGCACTTTTTTGACGACCACAGAGCCTTCTTCGCCGGCATTTTCAGCGATGCATCGCGTTGGCTCCTGCAAAGCACGACGGATAATTTCTACACCCGTGGCTTCATCGTGGCTGTCAGTTTTTACGTTTTCCAGAACATTGATAGAGCGAAGCAACGCCGTGCCACCACCCGGCAAAATGCCTTCTTCTACTGCGGCACGTGTGGCATGCAACGCGTCTTCCACACGAGCTTTCTTTTCTTTCATTTCAGATTCGGTCGCAGCGCCCACATTGATTTGCGCCACACCACCAGCCAGCTTGGCCAGGCGCTCCTGAAGTTTTTCGCGATCATAATCCGACGTGGTAACAGCAATTTCCCGGCGAATTTGTTCGATGCGGCTCTGAACCGCCTTGCTCTGACCGGTGCCTTCAATAATAGTGGTATTGTCGTTGTCGATTTCAATCTTACGGGCCTGGCCAAGATCGTCCAGCGTGACTTTATCAAGCTCAATACCGAGATCCTTCATAACGGCTTTGCCGCCCGTGAGAACCGCAATATCCTCCAGCATAGCCTTGCGGCGATCACCATAGCCAGGGGCCTTCACCGCACACACACTTAAGATACCGCGAAGCTTGTTGACCACGAGCGTGGCGAGAGCTTCACCGTCAACATCTTCGGCGATAATGAGCAGCGAACGCTTGGCCTGTTGAATTTTTTCGAGGATGGCTACCAACTTGGTCGCACTGGATATTTTGTCTTCGTAGATCAGTACATAGGGCTTTTCCATGACCACGGTCATTTCATCCTGGTTGGTGATAAAATTGGGCGAAATGTATCCGCGATCAAATTGCATGCCTTCCACCACATTCACGTAGGTTTCCAGCGATTTACCTTCTTCAACGGTAATGACCCCATCCTTGCCAACTTTTTGAAAGGCGTCGGCCATGATCGTACCGATTTCTTTGTCATTATTGGCGCTGACCGCGGCCACGTCGGCGACTTCGTTTTTATCCGCAACATTGAGCGGCTTGCTGAGCTTTTTGAGATTCAAGACCACTGCCTCTACAGCACGGTTGATACCGCGAGCGAGCGCGTTAGCATCGGCACCCGCAGCGAGATTGCGATAGCCTTCCTTAAAAACGGCTTCAGCTAGCACGGTGGCGGTCGTGGTGCCATCGCCGGCAACGTCACTGGTTTTCGTGGCCGCTTCCTTAACCAATTGCGCACCCACATTTTCAAATTTGTTGTGAAGCTCAATTTCTTCGGCAACGCTTACACCATCTTTGGTCACGGTTGGAGCGCCCCAACCTTTATCCAAAATTGCACTGCGACCACGCGGCCCCAGCGTGCTCTTAACCGCCGACGCCAACTTGGTTACGCCTTCCAACAGACTTTTACGGGCTGATTCATCAAACGATATCTGCTTCACTGCCATTCTGTGGACTCCTTCATTGAGTTATGTTATTTGCCTGAAACACCGCGTTTCACTTCCGGCTTACAACACCGGTCATGGGCATTTCGCCCCGTTAAGCACCTTGTCAAAGAAGCTGTGGCATCGGGCCTCGTTGGGACAACCCGGTGAACAGCTTCACCTGTCGCAGGACTTTAGCAAGACTGATGCCAACCTCATTTTTCCACCTCGCACAAACAACGTAAACATCAATTTCACAAGTTGTTACAAATTCATAATCTGAAATCATTGGTAGAGTATTAAAATGGAATTATGCTGCCTCCTTGGCAGGAATTTGTCAGCAGCCAACGACCGATCGTTGTCAAAACGGCAGGCCGCCGTCAGTACAGCCATGCCAACGGAGATTTCTAACCATGGCTGATGCGAACCAAAGCCGCCAGAGTGTTTTGAGCCTGGTGCGTAGTGATGGCCTCCGTAGCCATCCTGATACCATCCCGGATGCTTTGAGCCTTACCAGCCACCCATAGCGCCGCACCGGCATTAAGCAGGACAATGTCACGGGCGGGGCCGGTTTGACCAGCGAGAATCTCGCGGATCAGGCGGGCTGATGCCGCCGGAGAATCAATCAGTAAAGTGTCGGACTTGGCGGTGTTCAATCCCACATCCTCGGGTACCAGTGCAAAACGACGCACTTCTTTGCCATCAAAAAGGGATATTTGCGTTGGGCCGCCGATGGAAAGTTCACAGAGAAACCCTTCCGCCGGGTCTTTGCCGCAGACCACCATGGCGCGTTTGGCACCTAATCGCATCAGCACAGCAAGAATTTTTTCAGTCAGAGCTGGTCGTGGCACACCGGCAAGCTGCCTTTTGGCACCGGCCGGGTTGACCAGCGGTCCCATAAGGTTAAAAATGGTAGCCAAGCCAAGCACCTTGCGCGCGTGGGCCACATTCCGCATTGCCGGATGATGTTGCTGCGCAAAGGCGAAGCAAATACCAACCTGTTCCAAGCATTTTTTCTGGATATCAGGCGAGGCCTCCACCTGGACACCCAGCACGCGCAATACGTCGGCACTGCCACTACGGCTGGTCACCGCCCTGTTGCCATGCTTAGCTACGGGCACACCGCAAGCCGCGGCGACCAGAGCGGCGGCGGTTGAGACATTAAAAATTCGCGAGCCGGTGCCACCGGTTCCGCAGGTATCTATGACATCGGGGGGAGCCTCTATCGGAACGACATAACGACGCATAACCAGAGCTGCACCAGCCAGTTCTTCCACTGTGGGTTCACGCATGGCCAGCAAAGCAAGAAACGCCCCGACCTGAACGGGTTCGGCCTCGCTGGAGATAAGATGCTCAAATGCCAGCCTGGTTTCCAACTCGGAAAGTGTTGCGCCGGCCACCAGCTTTGCCAGAATATCTTTCATGCCAATCCCATTTCCATCGCGTCAGCACCTTCAACTGCCCACCACATGTGCACCCGGACCGGCAGCGGTGGCAAAAATGCCGGGCTTTTTTCCGCAACGCAATGGATATTCCTGCTCCAACACCTGCTGCAATGGAGAAACGGCCTCCTTTTTTGCCAGCACCACGATACACCCGCCAAAACCTCCGCCGGTCATGCGAGCGCCGAACACGCCGCTGACGGAACGGCTCAGGTCCACCAAGGTATCTAATTCGGGACAACTCACCGCATAATCATCGCGCAGGCTGGTGTGCGAAGCGTACATCAAACGGCCACATGCAGCGTAATCTCGCTTCTGCAATGCCGCGGCAAAATCGATAGCACGTTGATTTTCACCCACCACATGCCGAGCTCGCTGAAACACCACTGGATCCATGGAAGCTTGCACTTCCTGCAACATGGGCATCGTAACATCGCGCAGCGCCCTCACGACGGGATACGTTGCCGCCATAGCCGCTACGGCAGCCTGACACTGTGATCGGCGATTTTTATATTCCCCGGCGACAAGTTCGTGCTTGACATGGCTGTTGACGATGACGACACAGACTTTAGGATCATCGAGTGGAATCTGGCGGTAGGATTGATCGCGGCAATCCAGCAACATGGCATGACCGGCCTTGGCCATTGCGGAAATAAATTGATCCATAATACCGCACGGCGTTCCGGCGTAATGGTGCTCAGCCCATTGGCAGGCCAGGGCCATGTCCACCGGCGGCATGGTTTGGCCCCAGGCACTAAGCAGGGCTAACGCCATAGCCACCTCAAAGGCGGCACTGGAAGAAAGTCCACCGCCCAGAGGAATGTCCGTATCGGTCAGAATATCGGCACCCAATCCGGTGTGCCCCTTCTGCCGGAGAGCCTCACATACGCCCTTGGCGTATAGAGACCATGCCGGCGGATTTTTCTGGACGGGACCGAGAATGGAAAACTCCGCCATCTGCTGCTGTGCGGTGCTGTACAAGCGAATGAGATGGTCACTCCGGCGATGCAGCACCATGGCGGTAACACGATCAATAGCCATGGGAAAAACAAAACCATCGTTATAATCGGTGTGTTCACCAATCAGGTTAACCCGGCCGGGGGCTCGCACCTCCAACATGGTAGAATCAAGTGCGTACTCCGGAAATATTCGCCGAAACTCTTTATTCAAATTCTCGCTGTTCAAAGCCAACTCCAACCAGCCGCCACCATGGAAGCCGCGCCGTCATGCTATGGTTAGATTCGCTGTAACGCAATCTTCATCGGTCTGTCAGATCGGGACTCAGACGGAATCCCGGCTGTGATTGGCGAGGTGATTTACCGCATGGGTTTCCGTTGTGCAGCGCGCGAAAATCATGCGCCCGGCGGAAGTATGCACGGAATTGGTAATCAAGACTTCAATGTCGCCCCCGATTTTATCGCGGGCATTTTCAATCACCACCATGGTGCCATCTTCCAGATAACCAACACCCTGACCGGGCGCTTCACCAGGTTTGATCACGCGAACGTGCATCTGCTCTCCGGGCAGAACTACCGCTCGAACCGCATTGGCCAGGTCGTTGAGGTTTACCACGGTGATACCATGCAACGTTGCCACTTTATTAAGGTTGTAATCGCTGGTGATAATGCGACCATTCTCCTGCGACGCCAGTGCCACAAGTTTTTGATCCACGCCTTCATACTTGGCGTTGTCCACCAAGGTTCCGTCCCAGATGCGCAATTCGAGCTTCGTCATGGCCTGTAATTTCTGGAGCACATCCAGCCCACGACGTCCGCGAGCGCGTTTCAAACGATCTGTGGAATCGGCTACGGTTTGTAATTCGTTGATCACAAAGCGGGGCACGATCAATTGGCTTTCGAGAATACCAGTGTTCGCAATATCCGCAATGCGGCCATCGATGATGGTGCTGGTGTCCAAAATATACGGACGCGGCCCACGGGTGGCTCGGCTGAATTCAACATAGGGAATAATAAAACGAAAATCGTCCTTGGTCTGTAAAATAAGGGAGATACTCAGATAACAGGCCGATAGCCCAATGAGCAATTTGCCGCCACGGATGAGGGTTCCGTACTCGCGCAGCTCGTGGACATCAAGGAAAACTTTAGCTACCTGATTAAGCAAAGCTCCGAGGACCAGAGAAAGAACTATTCCCACCAGCAAGCCCAGAAACAGTCCGGAGATGGCGGTGAGATTTTTACGACGAAAAATCAGATCAACCGTGATGACCATAAAAGCCAGCACAATACCGGCCATCAGCATGAAATATGGCTTAGCTTGAAAATTCACGCCATGTCCGGTTTTGGCCAGATACGCCAGCCCGACCAGCGCCACCAGCACCGCGAAAATAAATCGAATCAGATTCAGAATCATTTACGTATCCTCGAACCGTTTGTGACCGGGACAACCAGCAACCGGTCCAAAAATAACCAAGCCGACAGGGAAATGGTTATTGCATTGTAAACAATTTTCGATTGAATTTGAAGCGCCAGTCCAAGGCCCCGGATGCGATGTCAGGGCGAACGCCTGGCAGGTAGCGGTAAAGAGGCAAGTCTGTAAGAAAATCAGCCCCCAGCATCGACAGTCGCTGTAGTCGGCGAAAAACGCCACGCACGATAACCGACATACTGCACGATAAACAAAGGATCAGGTGTGGCACACACCGTACCAGATTAACGGCTTAGCAAAAGAACAATGATGATGAGCACCGCCATCAGCAACAATGCGGAAAGGGTAACGACCAGAGGATCCGAAAGTTTTTCAGTCCAGGTGCGCGAGCCAAAATCGATAGTTTGTTCTCGCGAGGCCTCCACCATGATTACACCACCCTCCCGTACCTCGCGCCCACTTTTCTCCAGATTGGCCAGAGATGTCAAATCATATGCTTTTCGGGCCAGCACGGGTGGTTCACCCCGGGCAACTGCTTCCAGATCCGATAGCATATCCTGCGTGGAAGCGTAGCGGTTCTTGGGAATCTTCGCCATTGCCACCTCAATGATTTCGCTGGACCCGGAACTTATGGTGGAAATGATATGATCTGGTGGCACCAGTTCTTCCTTGAGATGCTTGTGCATGACTACTGCGGGTGAAGCGCCTTCAAACGGGACACGGCCAGTTATCATGTGATAAAACGTAGCCCCGAGAGAGTAGATATCCGCACGGAAGTCGATATTAAGCTCACCGCGAATTTGTTCCGGCGATATGTAATATGGCGTGCCGTAAGCCTTGCCGGCCTCGGCCTGAGCCGCCTCTTGATCGTCCTTTTCACGGGCCAGGCCCATATCTGCTAGCTTGGCGACGCCACCGGGTGTAATCATGATGTTCTTGGGCTTTACATCGCGGTGAATCAAACCATTTTCGTGGGCATGAACCAGAGCCTTACAGATCTGAATTACAATGCTGATGGCATCCTTTTCACTGTACGGATTACCTTCGGCAATATGGTCGAATACCGTCTGGCCTTCGACATATTCCATGACAAAATAGTGATACCCGCCGGCCTCTCCGACATCAAAGGCTCCCACTATATTGGGATGATTAAGCCGGGCGGCAGCCTTGCCCTCCATGTAAAACCGGTCCACGAATTCTTTGTTTTCGCTGAGCCTCTTGGGCAGAACCTTGATGGCGACAATGCGATCCAGCGAAAGCTGACGTGCTTTGAAAACCGTCGCCATAGCGCCCGCACCCAGTTTGGAAATAATCTGGTAGCCGGGAATCTGCTGCATCACGCGCTGCTCGTCGGCTGTAGTTCGCGCGCGCAAAAGCTGTGTTTGGGTGACATAGCCATTGGAAACCAAAAGATCCGCCAGGCTGCGCTGATTGCTTTGCTGGGACAGTTCGGTTTGCAGCGCCAAGCAATCTTCCAACTCGTCGCGAGTGCAAAAACCCTGTTCCACCACAACTCTTCCCAGCAGCGTATCCTGTTTTGAACTGCCGACTGTGGCCATCTGTGTCACTTCCGATAAAAACCCGCCTGCCCAACTGGTGCCGCACCATATTCTTGGCTCATCACCCCTGGCGGTAGCAATCTATATCGGCAGAGGCAGCCAAATGCACCCTATTTTCTTTATTGTCATCGCCCGCACATCGATTTTCAAGCGGCCAAGAAGGTATGGCGAATTTTGGGAAGTGTTCGGGGTATAGGCTAAGATACAGCGCGGCACAAAATCGACTACGTGAAAAGCGATTGTTTAACGCATTTGAACAGCAGTTTATCCAGCCTGTGCTCCCGCCATCGACGCAACCCCGGTATAATCGGAATAAGAATGAATGATAAAATCCTCTATATCATTGATGGTCATGCCCAAATATACCGGGCTTATTATGCGGTCAGCGGCTTAACAAGCCCTTCCGGAGAGCCGACCAATGCCACCTTTGGCTTCATATCGATGTTTCTGAAGCTGCTGGACAATCGCCAACCTACCCACATAGCGCTGGCTATGGATGCCGGATCCAGCCAGCGGGATCAATTGGATCCCCAATATAAAGCCCAGCGCAAGCCGATGCCGGAGGATATGCCCACACAGATACAACGTATTGGCCAAATGATGGAGGCTATCGGCGTGCCAATTTTACGGGTGGACGGCTATGAAGCGGATGATGTGATCGCGACAGTGGTGCAACGCATAAAAAATGATGCCACTTTACCCCAGATCCAGGTTTACGTCTGTTCCCGTGACAAGGATTTGGACACCCTGATTGATCAACAGACGGTTCTTTTTGACATTCAGGAAAATGAAACGATGGATGCTGCGGGGCTATTGGCCAAAAAAGGTTATCGGCCCGAACAGGTAGCGGATATTTTGGCCCTTACCGGCGACACTGCGGACAATATTCCAGGGATCCCCGGTGTCGGCCCGAAAACTGCGGCTAAATGGCTTGCCCAATTTGGCTCCTTGGATACCCTCATAGCCAACGCAGGCAACATTCCCGGTAAAATAGGCGAGGCCTTGCGGAGTAACCTCGGCGTGCTGGATCTATCCCGCAAATTGGTGCGATTGCGGACCGATGTACCGGTGGTATTCTCCTGGTCGCAATGCCGCTTTGACCCCAACCGCTTATCCGCTCTATTGCCCATGTTTGAAGAATTGAGCTTTCGCCGACTCATCCCCCAAATCGAGAAACTCAAAATGGTGGCTGCCGGCAGGACAACCACCACAGGCACTCACACGATCCCTTTGCCTACGGCACCGCACGCCACAACTCGGCAGGCCAAAAGTCTTTCCCCAGTGGAAATCAACTTATTTAATCAAGCCCCGGAAGGCGATGCGGTAGCACCACTCGAAGGTGAAGGCACCGGTGATGTTCCGTTAGACGCTGCTGATACTGCCATCACACCCACCGCTAACCCACTCCAGCCGGTGCAAGGGAATTATCGTCTGGTCAGTTCGACCGCCAACTTGATGAAGATGGTGCAGGAAATTCGTGAAGTACTGGATCAATCAAAGTCTCGCTGGCTGTCTGTGGATACCGAAACCGATGCGCTGGGGGCGATGAAATCGAATGTGTGTGGCATTTCTGTTTGTGTAGACCGCGGGCAGGCCTGGTATATCGCTATAAAGGGACCGGGCGAATGTGTAGCAAGAGACGCCCTGCAAGAGCACCTTGGGCCGCTGCTGGCGGATCCAACAATTAAGAAAATCGGCCAGAATCTTAAATATGACATCAATGTGCTGAGGCGTTGCCAACTGCCGCTGGCGGGCGTCTATCTGGACACCATGATTGCCGACTATCTGCTGGATTCATCGCGAGCCAGCCATTCAATGGATGCAATGGCCGCGGATTACCTGGGGTTAAAGCCCATTGCCATTTCCGAGCTTATCGGCAAGGGGATGCAGCAGAAAAGCTTTGCCCAGGTACCGCTGGAGCAGGCTTGCACGTATGCAGCGGAAGACGCGGATGTTACGCTGAGACTGGCGGAGATACTGTTTCCCAGGCTGGCCGCGGTCGGCATGGACCAGCTTTTTTCTGATGTGGAAATGCCGCTGGTGAGCGTTCTGGCTGATATGGAATATAACGGAGTCAAGGTGGATGTAAATCTGCTGCGACAGCTAAGCGTAGATATTGACAAAAGACTGGTGGATTTAAAAGAACGCATTCGCGACGCCGCCGGAATGGAATTTAACTTCGACTCGCCCAGGCAACTCGGCCAGGTACTGTTTGGAAAACTGGGATTACGTGTCGTAAAAAAAACAAAGACCGGTCCAAGTACGGATATCAGCGTGCTGGAAGCCCTGGCAGATGACCATCCAGTGCCGGCCTTGATTCTGGAGTATCGCCAACTTACCAAACTGCGAAGTACGTATTTGGAACCGTTGGTCGCTGCGGTATCTCCGATGACCGGCCGAGTTCACGCCAACTTCAACCAGACGATCGCGGAAACGGGGCGGCTTTCCAGCAGCGATCCAAACTTGCAGAATATTCCGATCCGCACCGATATCGGCCGGGAAATCCGCCGAGCGTTTGTACCCGAAAATTCAGACTTTGTACTCATCAGCGCGGATTATTCGCAGATAGAGTTGCGTATGCTGGCCCACTTTTGTCGTGAACCAGCCTTGATTGCAGCTTTCAGCGACAATCACGATATTCACGCTTACGTGGCAGCACAAATTCACCACGTGGATCTGGAACAGGTAACCTCGCAAATGCGGCGCGTAGCCAAGTCCGTCAACTTCGGCATTATCTACGGCCAGACATCTTATGGATTGGCCAAACTGCTCAAAATACCGGAACGAGAAGCCGCCGCCTTTATCCGTGCGTACAAGCAGCGTTTTCCAGCCATAGAGGAGTTCTTTAGCGCTTGTACCCAGGAGGCGATGGCCCATGGCTATGTCACAACGATTTTGGGGCGTCGTCGTCAGATACCCCAGATTCACTCCAAAAATCAGACGATCAGACAATTTGGTCAGCGGGCTGCCATCAATTCCGTCATACAAGGCTCCGCTGCCGACCTGATCAAGATGGCCATGGTCCGCATTCACCGCCAGATCACGCCTCACGCGGATGATATTCAATTGATTCTGCAGATTCACGATGAACTGGTTTTCGAATGCCGTCGGGACAAGGTTGCAACGTATGCCCAGATGGTGCGTGAGGAAATGGAGCACGCTATGGATTTAAGGGTGCAGTTAAAGGTGGATGTGGCCTGGGGAGATAACTGGCTTGCCGCCAAATAATTACAGCCCGGTGACATGCCACACTGGCAGCCTTGGCACCAGTTTCAGTGAAGAGATTCAGGTATGGCCGAACATCTGGAAGAGTGCGAAAATTGTAATGCCATCATCGGTCCAACTGATAAGGCCTTCGTTTGGCAGAATTCTGTAGTATGCGTCCAGTGCTACAGGGAATTAACCCGCAGTCGGCGAAAGCCGGGAGTCAAGAGCCTGGTCGTGGGACTGATCTTGATGATCATTCTGGGACTGTTGTTGGGCCGCTCCCTGGCACCATCGGAAAATCCGCCGCGATTGCCACTGCCACCATCCCGACCTCGTCTTGCACTCATCGGAAAAACCGTATTGACCACCAGGCCCATCAGCGGACAACCGTTTTTACAGAAAGTATTGAAAATAACACCATCGTCGCCAAAGGTGCCAGTGCGTTCGGCACCTCTGGCTTCGACTGCACCTGGATCACCGTCCAAACCTGTTGTCGAGAGGAAGTCCAAACCAGCAGTTGCTGATACCGCCTCATTGTCACAGGTTGCCACATTCGTTCCCCACCCCAAACCATCGATTTCCTTCGGACCTCCGCAAGCGCCGATAAGCCGCCGGAGTCAGGCAGTCATAGCTTCCATCACCCGTGGGGTTAACTTTTTGCTGTCTCGACAGAATCGTCGCTGGCTGTGGGAATATCCACATTCCAACAACGCGCTGCAATTCGGCGGAAAAACCGCCTTAGTTACGGAAGCCTTGCTGGATGTGCAGCAAAGTCTGCATTTACCGCAGCTCAATATCTTTTCGCGCAAAATGCGCCGTGCTCTGAACTTTTTGGTAAAACTTAAACCCCGCAGCACATACGTGGCATCGTTTCAGGCCAATACCATGGCCTTGCTGCCCAACAAAGCCCGTTATCGCCGCGTCCTGCAGGAAGATGCCCGATATTTAATACATAGCATTCATGCCGATGGCGGCTATACCTATATGCAAACACCGCCCGGAGCATTGATATTTCAGGCCCAACGCTGGGACAATTCCAATACACAGTATGGCGTGCTTGGAACATGGGCCTGCGCCCATGCCGGTTTGGAAATTCCCTACTCTTATTGGCGCAAGGCTGCAAAGCACTGGCGAAAGAAACAATATATGAATGGTGCCTGGATCTATATGGGAACGCCCAATCATCCTGCCGGAGGACCAGGCCGAATACCGGCCGATACCATGACGCCCGCCGGCCTGGCCAGCCTCTTGATCTGCGATGAATATCTTTACCAGCGGCCAACGCTCGATCCCATCCCCCACCCGTTTATTCTCCGTAGCTTGGCGTGGCTGAACCGGCACTTTCATCCGGATGAAAACAACTTCTATGCTATGTATGGCGATGAACGCGTGGCGCTGGCCAGCGGCATTGTCACTATTGGCGGCCATAACTGGTATGACGATTTCGTCCGAACGCTCACCCGCAACCGGGGCGGGCCGTGGCATAATGGTCATTTTTTTCAGGCATCCTCGGTGGTAGCCACCGCCTATGCATTGCTGGTGCTGGACCGCGGACTTAATCCCGTGGTGATCAGCAAGCTCCAGTATGGAAACAATTTCTCTGGAAGTTGGAATGTCCGCCAGCGCGACGCTGCCAATTTTACATCGTGGCTCAGCAAAACGTTTGAAACGCCACTCAACTGGCAGGTGGTCACTTTCCACGCACCATTGACTCAATGGCTGCAAGCCCCGATTCTGCTAATCACTGGCAGAAAAGATCCCCATTTTTCCAAAATGCAGGTGGCCGCACTCCGAAAATACGTACAGGCCGGCGGCCTGATTCTCTCTTCGCCCGATGGCAGATCGCGATTGTTTCAAAAGGCCATGGTACGGTACGCTCAGCGTGTAGTTCATGACCGATACCAGGTAAAACCGGTTCCACCGACCAGCTACATTTACACCCTCCAGCCGTGGTACCATTTCCAGAGGCCGCCGCAATTTCAGGCCGTCAGCAATCATATCCGCTATTGGTGGCTGTTAAGTTCCGTGGATCTTGGGGCAGCGTGGCAGAGTCATCACTTTGCGACCACCGACGACTGGCAAGTTCCGGCCAATATCTATTTTTACGCCACAGGGAAGGTGGCGTTGTCCAACCGCCTGGAATCACGGGCCATTACCGGTCCCATCACAACGGCTACCCGTCACCTGACCATGGTCCGTCTGCGTTATACGGGCAATTGGAATCCAGAACCTGGTGCGTGGCCGCGCATGGCCAAGATCGCAGCCCGTGATTTTCATACACGATTGACTATAACCATTCATAGCATCGGCTCAAAACTAAACCCAAAACTTTACCCACTGGCGCAATTGACCGGGACTGGAGCATTGACGCTCACCGCCGCACAGATTCTGGCGCTGCGAACGTACGTAAGGCATGGAGGCATGCTGTTGGCCGATGCGGCCGGGGGAAAAAACCAATTTACCGAATCTTTTGTGCAACTGGTAGTGCGGGCGTTTCCGCGGCAAGCACTGATTGCGGTTCCACCGGAGTCATCCTTGTATACGGGAACCTTTCCGGGCGGGAACAACGTTACTCACGTACAATTTAGAAAGTTTTACAACCAACAGCACAAGCATGTCAAAACTCGACCGGAGTTGATGGGTATTAAAAAGAATGGACGCTGGATTGTTATATTTTCTTCCGCTGATATCACATGCGGGCTGCTGAGCACCAATACCTGGGGTATCAGCGGATATGCCCCGGCTTCTGCCCAGGCGCTGGCCAGAAATGTAATTTTATATGCCGCCGCCCATCGCTGATAGCATGCTATCGGTCTCAGGCAGCCATGGAAGAAGCACGTCGGGATTTGATCGGCGCAATGGTATCCTGCATAGCCTCATCTTCGCCGCTGATGTGTTCCAGCGATTTACCGGCTGGTTCCTTAATCAGCAGAGTCAGCAGCATACCCAGGACGGCAAAGCCCGCGGCAAAAAGTAAAGCATGATAGACACCCAGTTGGGCATTGAGCCAGGGAAAAGCAAAAACCCCCAGGCACGCACCAACCTTGCCGATGCCTGCGGATATACCATGGCCGGTAGTGCGTTGATTCACGGGAAATAGCTCGGCAGCAAGAATAAAGGTTGTAACGTTAGGTCCAAATTGCGTGAAAAAGAAACTCAGTCCAAATAATACCACAAATAATCCAAAACTCGATGCCACCTGCGGAAACAGGCCGATGGCACCAAAGCTAACAGCCATCATGATAAAACCCAGAATTTGCAATCGCTTGCGCCCTATTTTGTCGGCAAACATAAAAGCACCGATATATCCGGGTACTGCAAAAGCCCCGAATATAACTGCGCCCCAAGCTAGGTTGGCCAGAAGGTCAGCCGTGGGATCAATGCCCTTCATAATCAGAGGCATACACACGGAATTGCCGTAAAAGGCATAATCCAATGCAAACCACGCACCGGCTGTGCCGATGAGGGTTACCGCATATTTGCTTAGAGGAGCGTTGATGCGAGGATCACGGCCATTGACGTGGGTCACACTGGCCAGCCCCCGAGTATACTGGGCCATATCCGCAGCAGCGCCATATTTATTGCCCGAAACGCGAGCCTGCCACCGCGGGGATTCCGGCATGGTGCGTCGTAGTAAAATCACAGCCAGCGAAGGAATAGCCCCGGCTCCAAGCAAAATTCGCCAAGCTAAATCATGGCCAACACCCGCAGCCAGCAACAGCACCGCCAAAAGAGGACCGGCTAAAAAGCCCAAGGCCTGGCAGGAAAACACCATACCCACCATTTTTCCGCGATCTTTACGATTGGCGTATTCACTCATGATGACTGCCGAAAGCGGATAATCACCACCGATACCAAACCCCATAATCACGCGAAACACCACCAGCCAGATTAAACTCGGACAAAAAGCACTGCCGATGGCCCCGATCGACATGAGGATCGCCTCGATACCATAGATGCTTTTCCGCCCGATCACATCGGCCAAACGGCCAAACACAAAGGCTCCGACAAAAGTGGCCGCCAGGGATGCGGCCACCAACAAGCTGGTATCGGCGGCCTGCAAATGCCAGATAGGATCAATCAGGGCGGCTGCCGTGCCGATCACGCACAAATCATATGCGGAGGTAAAAAATCCCATCCCAGCCGTAACAATAGCGCGAAAATGAAACCGGCTGAATTTGACCTCGTTTAGCGCTTCGGATATGCCCTGGGCAACGGGATCTGCTGTAACCTGTGACATAGCGTTTCTCCTGCCGAAATCCCTAAAATCCCCGGCTTGGCACAAGCCAGATATCACCAAGCTGCGAGACTCCATATCTCGATGGTAATAGTATCCACCTGCCGTGATGTCATTTGATTAAGGAAATGTTAAGATTGTGTTAAAATTGATAAGATATCGCAAGTCTTTTATTTATATAGTGTTAGATTGAGTTTTATGAACCCGCAGCGCGGCATGTTGCTACCCGGACGAATGCGTTTGTTAAAGGGCTGAAAGGGTTGATGCGGTAAATAAAATCTCGATAGCCCCGTATACCATCATCCCAAACACGGACCCAAGCCGCTTCTGCGGTCATTGGCCAGGCAGAACTGTCCGAAAATTTGGTAGAGCAGATCGTTTTTGGGTTAATCCTCCTTCTTGCCATAATCGCGGCTAAGGACTAACATTTTCTTCCCATGAAGAATTTCACTGGCAAGATTTTTTCTGGAAGGCATTGATCCATGGTCCAAACCAAAATTTTGCTCTTAACCGGTGGCTCATTCCATGATTTTCCCGCAATTGCCGAAAGTTTATCCAAAATTATCACCCACGACGGTTGGACGGTGGAAGCGTCAGAGGATCGCCAAGTTTTAACCACGCTTCCGAAAAGCGATTTCAAGGCAGTTGTTGTCTGTACCCAAGGTGGAGATCTGACACCCGCAGAAGAAAAAGGCCTGGTGGAGTTTGTCAAATCCGGTGGTGCCCTGGTGGGCGTGCATGGCGCGGCAGCGAGTTGGAAAAGCAATCGCGATTATATAGACATGCTGGGGGCGAGGTTTATCGGACATGGAGCACCGGTAGAATTTCAAGTGGAACCCTGCGATACCACGCACCAGATCATGCGGCATTTCAATCCCTTTTCCATGACCAGCGAACTTTACCAGCTTGAATCGGTGGGTTCTCCTTTACATGTTTTGGCTCAGGCCAACTGGCTCGGAAAAATGCAGCCCATTGCGTACGTGAAAGACTATGGCGCAGGACACATATTTTATCTGGCACCCGGTCACTCCATAGAGGATATCTCGCTCTCCGGCTGGCAGCAGCTCTTTAGCCGCGGTTTACGCTGGGCGACGGGCTTGATGGAAAGGCCGCCATTAAAGGTCGGTGTCATCGGCTACGGCGGCACATTTAATATGGGCCACACGCATCTGAAGGAAATGCAGAACGCCGGCCTGATTCCCGTTGCTGCCTGCGATCTGGATGCCACCCGGATGGCTCTTGCCGCAAAAGATTTTCCGGGTATCCATACGTTTACCAATCACCGGGATATGCTGAAAAATTCAGATGCTGAACTTCTCGCCGTTATTTTGCCGCATGATATTCATGCCCAGGTGGCCATTGACGTACTCAACAGCGGCCGACATTGTGTTGTGGAAAAACCAATGGCCATCAATTCCGATCAAGCGCACGCCATGGTTGCCGCTGCCGACAAAGCCGGAAAAATGCTTAGTGTTTACCACAACCGACGCTGGGATGGAGAATTTCTGGCGGTGGAGGAAATTGTACGGCATCGTCGCGCCATCGGCGATATATTCAGATTTGAAACTGGAATGACCTCATTTTCCCCCCAGGGAAGCTGGTGGCGTTCCAGTAAGGAAATTTCCGGTGGAATGCACTTCGACTGGGGTGCCCACATTATATACTGGGCCTTAGATCTAATGGATGGCCCCATCGATTGGGTGGTGGCCACATCGCAAAAACGTGTTTGGACCAATGTTACCAACGAAGACCATATGGAAGCTTATGTACGGTTCAAGAATGGCAGCACTCTGGATTTTGAAATGTCCAAAATTGGCCGAATTAATAAGCCCCGCTGGCGTATCTTAGGAACGCGCGGAGCGGTGCTGGACTATTGGTGGAATGGCAGCTTTGAATTGCACACCTACGATCCAAAGATCAAGGCAGAATCGCCGGTGAAGATCAAGTATGCGACGAGCGAAGGTTTTCGATATTACCAGAATGTGGCCGATCATCTGCGGTTAGGTGACAAGCTGGAAATTACCGCACGCAAGGCTGCCAGAGTTATACACCTATTGCATACGATGGATCGGGCTGCCGCCAGTGGCAAGCAGGAAAAAGTCCCGGCTGAAGAATAACTGGGGCCAAAGGCTTGTTGCAAATGGAGATTTCATGCTCGACAGTGTGTTAATCTGGGTGGACAAAAATCGTCGACGCTGGTTGGAAGACCTCCAGCAATGGTTGGCCATTCCCAGTGTCTCTACGCAGCAATCGCATGATGCCGACGTTGCTGCCGCAGCCGAATGGGCCATGTTCAATCTTCGCGGTATAGGTCTGACAACGGAACTAATTCCCACCGCTCGCCACCCCTGCGTGTTTGCCACCACACCGGAGGGTCTGTGCCCGCCACATGCACCACATGTTTTATTTTATGGTCATTACGATGTACAACCCGCACAGATAGAGGATGGCTGGCACACGCCGCCCTTTAAGCCCACAATCAAAAATGGCGACCTGATTGCCCGCGGTGCCAGTGACGACAAAGGCCAGGTACACGCCCATCTGACCGCACTGCTGGCCTGGCGGGAAATTGCCTCAGAATTGCCCGTGCGGCTAACCGTGCTTTTGGAAGGTGAGGAGGAAATCGGATCTCTGAACCTGCGGACGGTGATAGAACAGCGCATATCTCAATTAAAATCCGCCCAAGCTCTGATCATCAGCGATTGCAACCAGTTTGCACCTGGTGTGCCCGCAATTACGTGCGGCCTGCGCGGGCTGATGTATTACCAAATTGATGTCCAAGGCCCTGTCTCCGACCTGCACAGCGGACTTTTTGGCGGCGCGGTGGCCAACCCGGCCAACGCTTTGGTGGAAATGCTCTCTCGCCTGCACGATGGCCAGGGGCGAGTCACTGTACCCGGTTTTTATGATGATGTCGCAAGTGTGGACGAAGCCTTGCGGCAGCAATGGAAAGAACTGCCTTTTACCGATGACCAGTTCGCCCGTGAAGCCGGCATCACAACCCCTTTTGGCGAAGCCGGCTACACCACGCTGGAACGCAAGTGGATTCGTCCCACGTTAGACATTAACGGCTTGTGGAGCGGTTATCAGGGGCCTGGCGCAAAAACCGTTTTGCCGGCCAGGGCCGGTGCCAAACTTTCCATGCGACTGGTGCCCAACCAGGATCCACAGAAAATCGCCGCGGCATTTGAGGCCTTTGTTCAACAGATCACCCCACTTGGCGTTACCGTCAACCTCACGGCCCTTGGGGCATCGCCGGCAGCCCTGACTCCCACAGATTCACCGGTCATGCAGGCTGCCGCGGAAGCATTAAAAATCGGTTTTGGCCAGAATCCGGTGTATATCCGCGAGGGCGGCTCCATCCCTGTGGTCGGTTGGTTTAAGGAAATGCTTGGTGTGGATGCGGTGATGCTGGGCTTCGGCTTACCGGATGATCGTATTCACGGCCCGAACGAAAAACTGAATTTGGAATGTTATTACGCTGGTATTCGCACTGCTGCCGCTTTGTATGACGTTTTGGGGCACAAGCTGTGCGGTAAATGAAATAATGAGAACCCGCGGGCCTCCCGGAGCGTCCAAGGTATCAGAACTGTGGCTGATCAGATCCCGTGCGGTTGAGCCACTAAGCGGCCATTATCCGTTGTTCACGGGTGACAACATATTTGGAGATTTACTATGAAAAGCATTGGTTTTTCGCTCTTTGCCGTTGCTTCGCTGGTAGCATGCGGTGTAACATCCGCCGCCGCACCAACTCCAGTTGCCCAGCACGCAGCCCAGCCGCCATCAGGAACCACCATCACCATATACTCTTCAGCAGACCCGGCGGCCTTTAATCCGCAGCAGTGGGTTTTTAACCAGCGGATTGGATATAATTATGAGAATCCATCTCAAATTCCCGGCTTCGGCGTGGTGAAAGAAGTCAGAGAGATGAATCTCAAAGCCGGACTGAATCACTTGGATTTTACCAATGTGGCGGCTCTCATTGACCCGACATCGGTAAGTTTTCAGGATCTCACCGTGCCCCACACCAGTGTTTGGAATCAACGCTTCAAGTTTGATTTGGTGAATTCCCAGAAGATTTTAAGTAAATATCTGGGCCACACCATCACGCTGTTTGCTCAGGCTGGATTGCGTGGCGTAAAGCAGATCAGGGGCAAACTGTTGCACGCGGGCAACTCGCTGGTGGTGCAAACCGACCACGGCCTGCGAATCTTAACTGCCGCCAACCTCCAGCAGATACATCTGGGAAAATTGCCGCGTGGGCTGATGACCATGCCCACGCTGGAATGGCTGGTGGATGCCCCGACGGGCGGGAAGCAAAAGATTCTCACGTCCTACCAAACCAAAGGCCTGACGTGGATTGCCGATTACAACCTGGTGCTGAATTCCACTAATACGGCCGCGGGTCTTTCAGCCTGGGTAACCATTCTCAACCTTTCCGGCAAAACCTACCGTCATGCCCATCTAAAATTAATTGCCGGAAACGTTCATCGCGTGCAGCAGCCACAACCGCTTTTGATGATGGCCAGAGCCGGTGCGGCCCAACTGCAAAACGCCGTCCCGGCCTTTAAGGAAAAGGCTTTTTTTGAGTATCACATGTACACCTTGCCGCGGCGAACAACCATTCATCAAAATTCCACCCAGCAAATTGCCCTTTTCCCCACCAAACCGCACATTGCCGTGCAGAAGGAATTTATCTACAGTGGTCAGAACAATCCATGGTGGGGTTATTACGGCGGTCCGAACCTGCTGCGTAATAACGGCATCGAGTCCACCGGTGAAGTGGGAGTTTATGTGCGCTTCAACAACAGCCGCAAAAATTCTCTGGGCATCCCCTTCCCCAAAGGGAAAATGCGTGTCTATCAGGAAGATCCGGCCGATGGCACGCTGGAATTTCTTGGCGAAGACTTAATCCATAACACCCCCGCCGATGAGCCGGTGATGGTAAAAGTGGGCAAAGCTTTTGATATCGTCGGTAAGCGCGTCCAAACCAACTTCAAATTAAATAATGCCGGCAAAACGTTGCAGGAAACCTTTCAGATTACCTTGGACAACCACGGTAAAACTGCTGTTCATATCCTGGTGCAGCAATACCTGTGGCGGTGGAACAACTGGAAAATTGTAAAAAACAGCGACAAATTCAAAAAACTCAACTCGCGAGAAATTGAATTTCCGATTGATGTTCCCGGCCATAACGGTAAAAAAGTAATTACCTATACAGTTCGCTATAACTGGCGGTAACCGGTGTGGCTACATCACGTTTACCCAACTGCCGAACTTATGCCCCATGTACAGGGCATCCATCACTTTCATTACATGCAACGCATCAGCGACAGAAATCAAATTTGCCTTGTCCATTTTGCCGGTAAGTACATCCATAAATATGTCAAACGCGTGCGGCAACTCAGGCGGGAAAAGAGCTTGATCCATTGGAGCTTTGCCATCCGCGCCGGCCACGACCGACTTACGACTTAAATAGAACAACTCCCCACCCCGTTCATAGGCATGCCCTTCAGTACCGGAAACAAGCAGACCCACCGGATTGGCCTGATCAACCCACCCTGCTGCAACGCTGGCGATGATACCGTTGCGGAAGGTTAACAGGCCTTCGCCATATTCATCAATGTTGGGATATTTGATGCCGCCATTGAGTGCCGCGGTTCCCGTGGCCACCGGCCCGAAGAGAAAAACAAGCAGATCAACTGCGTGGCAACCCAAATCCAAAAATGCTCCGCCCCCGGAATGGTCAGCCTGGTAAAACCAGCGGTAGTCCGGATCAAACCAGCCCCCGAGCACTCCGGAATGGCATACACTGCACCTGGCCCGGGTGATGGTGCCGAAGTTGCCGGCCAAAATTTCCTGCTTAATAAACCGATATATCGGGTTGCTGCGCATGGCATAACCGGTTTGAAACAACACGCCTGCTTCGGTAATTGCGGTGTACAGACGGATGGCGTCAGCCACCGTGGTGGCCAGAGGCTTTTCCACAAAAAGATGTTTGCCGGCCGCGGCAGCTTGTTCAACCAGGCCCGCGTGTTGATCGGTTCGCCCGCTGATAATGACTGCATCAACGGCAGCATCTTCAATAAGTTCCGCGGCGGTGCGCACGTTGGTGTGTAATGCTTCCGCGAACTGGCGAGCTAGGGACGGGTTTGAATCGTATACTCCCTCTACGTGCACATCCTTTCTGGCCTGTATTCTTTTAACAAATCCGGGGGTGTGAATATGTCCTGCGGTTACCAGCGCCAGTTTGATCATGATGTTTCTCCTTGTATTTTGCATCATGCTGTGCCACTGTTCGCCTGTCGAGCCGTTCAGGAGCTGCACCTTTATGAATTTATGCTACTGCTTCCGGCGGAATTTACTACCCCCATTGGCTCAAACGGCATATCAGAAATAACCACCTGCGGATGCTCGCGGATAAAATGAGCCAGGCTCCACTCATCCGGGAACAGCAGCGCCCGGTGATTCCGCCCATCCACCGCCGGTCGCACGCTGCCAAATTGTACCGCACGGTCCAGCACGTCCTGGGGTACTGCCGCTGATACCCAGCGCAACGCCGAAAACCGGGCCGTTTCCAACTGAGATTCCGCCCCATATTCGCTCTTTAACCGGTACTGCACCACCTCAAACTGCAATGGCCCTACGGCGGCCAGAAGCCGGCCACGTGTGTCCGAATCCGTCAGCGTCAAAGTTTGAATAACGCCTTCCTGTAAAAGCTGACTTAAACCTTCGCGAAATTGTTTGAACTGACTTGGATTGGGACTTCGCAAGTACGCAAAGTATTCCGGAGTAAAGTGCGGAATCTCGCGGTACAAAATGCCAGGATCCGTACTAAGCGTATCACCAATGCCGAATTCGCCGTGCCCCACCAGGCCAATCACATCTCCGGGCCAGGCCTCATCAATTGTTTCCCGTTCTCGCCCGAATAATTTATGTGAACTGGCCAGTCGGACCTCTTTTCCTGTTTGCACGTGCCATACTCGCATATCACGGGTGAATTTGCCCGAACAAACACGGACAAAGGCAATACGATCCCGATGCTTTGGATCCATATTGGCCTGAATCTTAAACACAAAACCCGAAAATGCGGACGATTCCAGCGGCACCGGCTTACCTTGCGAAAATCGCGGCACCGGCGGCACCGCCCACGCCAGAAATGAATCCAATAAAAGCTGCACACCGAAGTTATTGGCGGCACTCCCAAAAAACACCGGGCTTAATTGGCCGGCCTGAATGGCCGCGACATCAACGGCAGTGCTGGCAGCATCCAACAGGCCAAGCTCCTCCACGACTCGCAAGTAGGTGGCCGGGCTTAACTGCTGGCGTACCACCGCGTCACCCACCTCCATCACCCGCACGGGTGCCCGATAGGCACCATGGTCGGTCCGCTCAAAAAAATGCACTTGCTGGTTCGTGCGATCAAACACCCCACGAAATTCCCGCCCGTCTCCCAGCGGCCAGTTGACCACGCAGGCCCGCAGCCCCAGCACATTTTCGAGTTGATCCACCAACGCCAGAGGATCCATGGCCGGCCGATCCAGCTTGTTTATGAAGGTGAAGATGGGTACACCGCGCCGCCGGCATATTTCAAACAGCTTTCGCGTTTGTGCTTCAATCCCTTTGCCGGCGTCAATAACCATGACCACCGCATCCACAGCCGTCAGAACGCGATACGTATCTTCTGAAAAGTCTTTATGTCCCGGGGTATCCAGCAGGTTAATCCGATAGCCGTTGTAATCAAACTGCAAAACGGTGGAAGTAATGGATATCCCCCGCTGCCGCTCCAATTCCATCCAGTCGGAAGTAACGGCCCGCTGATTTTTTCGGGCCGCCACACTGCCCGCCAGATGCACCGCCCCGCCATAGAGCAAAAACTTTTCGGTGAGTGTCGTTTTGCCCGCATCAGGATGGGAAATGATGGCAAAGGTTCTCCGGCGGTTAATCTCCGTGAGGCTATTTGACATAATCGGAACTTTCTTTAATGAATTGCCCTTACACCACCATGGGAGAGGCCCCAGCCGCAAACCTTGCCTGTGCTGCGTCCATAGGATGCACCGCAACTGTTAATCTTATGAAAATATCAGGGTGGACTTGTCAATAATGAAAAGTGACGCATGAAATTCCTTAACATTACCACCCCGCTAAATACTGCGGCGGCAGCAAGTATGGCGGTTTTACGCAGCACTATTGCGGACGATATTTTATACCGTGATACCAAACTGCGGTTTCATCACGCAAGTCGCTGCAGTGCCAATTTTCGGCGTGCCGCCCTAACAAGTCAACCGCCACCAGCTCAATGCAATGGCGCACCGTCAGGCTCGCCGGCCTGGTGTGACGATAGGCTTTTCTCATCGAGCGTGATCGATTGAAAGGTATGCGTTGCGGCGCTGCTTGTCGCAGCCAGACACATTGCGGCACTAACCACACCTTCTGCGAGCGAACAACGTGACGCTTCCCGCCCGTGAATGACATTGATAAAGTTGCGCAGCAAAGCTGCATCTCCGCCATCGTGGCCCCCGATGACCGGTGGTACCGCAATGGTTTCAATATTTTGCTGGAAATGATCAATGATCTGGGATATGCCGCCGGTCCAATGAAAAATAAGCGTAGCCTGATAGCCAGTAATGACGGCACCCCGCCGACCCGCGCTGCGACGAGAAATAAAATTCTGCGCATAGGTTGCATGAATACCGCCTTCGTAAAGAATCAAGGCCGAGGAGGCGTCATCATTCACGATGCATTCGCTAAACGCACAGGCATGGTCGTCACCTGGTTTGCCATAGGCCATACCTCCATCATCCTGTCGCTGCCGGTGTGAGATGGGGCTTTCCGGACAGGTAGCCGTTTCCGGGCACTGGGAACATCTGAGGTTGCATGGATGGTGGCCTCCATAGATAGAGCGTGTTCCGGTAGCGGCAATTTTTAGCGGACGCGCATCGATCAAGGCATTAATATAATCAAAATCATGGGTGGCCTTTTGGAGCCACAGGCCGCCGGTCTCGGTCACCTGGCGATACCATTGCCCAAAGTAAACACCGCCATAGGCCACATTGTTGCAAGCCTGCACCTGATTGATTTTTCCCAGGCGTCCAGAAGCTACGATTTGTTGCACAGCCTGAAAGAGAGGCGTCAACCGCAAGGGAAAGGAAACCACCACATTCTGACGACCCATCAGATTCGAGTGACGCAACCTGTTGAGCTGCACTGCACTGATGGCGACGGGCTTTTCCAAAAATAGTGGTTTGTTCAGAGGAGCGACACGTAGCGCCAGATCGGCGTGCGAACCGCAACGGCTTGCGATAATTATGCCGTCACAAGCCGGCCCGGCCTGGATAAAAGAGTCAATGTCTTTGAATAAAATAATGGAATTGCTGCCTGCATCATGGGTATTGATTCTTTGACGCAAGGCCTCGGGTTCTGGATCGACGATAACCGTTACAAATGCCGGCTCCGGCAATTGCCGGGCTAACATCGCCAAGTCCCATCCACGTTTGCCGGCTCCAATCAGGGCCAGTTTAATCATGATCACTTACTCCCGGCCTGATACAAGATACACGGGGCGGATTTTTGACGATTTTATGCGTCGCCTGGCGAGCAAAGCGACGGCTAAGCCACCTGGAAGAAGCAGGGCCGGTGTCGGTTCGGGTGTGGATTGGGGTGAAAACACCATATCGAGGTTGTTACCAGATACTTGCAGCGCAAAGGTTCCGCCATCCAAGGCGTTGAACGCTCCAAATGCACTCGGATCGAGGTAGAAATCGGCGGCGTTAAAACTCGTGATTCCTGAGGATGTGGCGGCAATCGTCCACTGATAAGCCAGATGTGGGTTCCAGTCGGGCAAGGCATTTGCCGAGAGATCGATGGTGAAGGGACTTGCGGCACCGGCCGTGATATCTAATTGCCCCTAGATGTTTAACATATCCCAGCCCGAGGTCATACCTGCTGTGCCGGCGGCAGCGCTCATTTGCCAGAGGTAACGGCCTCCGTCAGCCCAGGTCTCTGCACCCGTGGTAAGCATCCCCGTGCCTTGATATCCGGGAGCAATGGTGTCCAGGGTTTGCAGCATCACGGCGGTATGAACCAGATTGCCATTGCCAGCGAGGGTGCCGTTCTGGAATTGGAGCGTTCCGGCATAGGCGGCGGGTGAATTGTAGGTGTAGGTTCCGCCATTAACAGTTACATTGTCGGCCAGGGCTGTGGCAGTATTGCTGTAGACAAAATCGGATGTGGGTTGCACATTTACGCCGCCACCACCGGTCAGAGTGCCGGTGACCAGCAGTGTGCCGCTGGATACCACGGTTGGCCCCCGGTACGAATTGTTCACGGCGGATAGCTCCAGAATGCCGTTGCCGGTTTTAGTAATGCCCCAGACATAGTAGCTGCTACTGATGGAACCCATCAGATTCGCATCGACTGGGGCACTTCCGCGGTTAACCTGAAAGACGTTCTGGCCGTTCAATTGAATTGGATTAACAAAATTCAGAGTCGCATTGGCACTGGAACTGGACAGAATCAACGGCATTCCGGAATTGAGAAAACCATTTTGCCCCCAGGTCTCAGTAGCACCGGCTCCCCCCAGATTGACGGTTCGGTTCGCTCCGTAGGCGGCAAAACCGCCACCATTCCAAATCGCTATCTGTCCTGCACCGGTACCCATGGACCGGGTAAAATCTCCCGCCCCGAGCATGAGAACGCCGCCGTTTAAGATAAGGGAACCGCTGCCCAAAGCGTTGGCCGCTCCTATAAGGAGAACTCCGCCCCGGACAAGCGTGGTACCCGTATACGTGTTATTACCGGTGAGTTCCAGCGTACCATTACCTTGTAAAACCAGCCCACCATTGCTGATAGATCCGCTTAGGATGGCGTCAACAGGTGCACTGCCATCGGCCGTCTGGATATAGGCCTGGGCCGTACTGTTTAAGTTGATGGGATTTTCAAAGTTGACCGTAGCATTGCTGGAGGTAGACGAAAGGTAAAAGGTTCCCGCGGAGGGAATAAAGTAGCCGCTGCCCCAGGTAACGGTTGCACCTGTTCCGCCCAGGTTCACATTCCGTGCGGCCCCATAGGCACCAAAGCCACCACCGGCACCACCGACAAATTGAATCTGCCCGGCACTCGTGCCCAGCGATTCGGTGAAGTCGCCGGAACCTAAAAGCAAAATAGCTCCGTGATTCAGCGCTAAATTTCCCGATGCCAGCGCTTGAGAGGATGCCAGCAGAACTGCGGCATTATTTATGGTGGTTTGGCCAGTGTACGTGTTGTTACCGGACAATTCAAGCGTGCCATTGCCATTAATAGTCAGACCGCCGGTTCCGCTGATATTGCCGGAGAGATTGGCATCAATGACGGCACTGCCGTGATACACGTCAATGGTACGATAACCAGCGGAGGAACCAAGATTTAGATTGATGGGATTTTCAAAATTAACTGTAGCATTGTCGGCCTTTGAGCCAAACGCCAAGCTGTCCGGCCAGGAGCCGGTGAAACCGGTTGTTCCCCAGATTAGTGTGGCCCCCACTGCGCCAATGTTGACCACTCGCGGAGCACCATAGGCTGCAAAGCCGCCACCGTTGCCCAACTGCACTTGGCCAGCTCCGGTACCGAGGCTCCGGGTGAAGTCGCCCGCGCCGAGCACCAGCACTCCACCAAGAAGGTTCAAATTGCCGCTGCCCAGAGAGGTGGGGCCGGCAATGAGCAAACCCCCTGCGTTGACCTGTGTGCCGGTGTATGTGTTGTTACCGGTGAGTTCCAGTACCCCGCTGCCACCTATAATCAGGAGGCCGTTGCTTAAACTGCCACTGAGCACCGCGTCAATTGGGGCTGTTCCGCTGGCGACGTCAATGGTTTGAGAAGTGTCATTGAAGTTCAGAGGATTGACTATCTGGACGGTAGCATTGGCATTGGTGTTGGATAACATCAAAGTTTGGCCGTTGGCCAGAAAGCCAGCCGTTTGCCCCCAGGTCAAGGTTTCTCCGGTACCGCCCAGATTGACGGTGCGATTGGCACCCCAGGCACTGAAACCGCCGCTGCCGGCAAATTGCACCTGGCCGGTCTGGGTGCCCAGAGATTCGGTGAAGTCTTGAGCACTCAATTCAGCTACGCCACCGTTGAGGATCAGGTTGGCATTCGGGGATAACGCGCCTGCGGAGGCCAGGCGCAAGGCACCGCCTTCGATCATTGTGGTGCCGGTGTGCGTATCAACGCCCGCCATGGTCCAGGTACCGGTGCCGGTTTTGACCAGCGTACCGCTTTGGCTGATGGTGCCCAGATATGCGTTGCTGCCGTTGGCAGTGCTGGCAACTGTAAGAGTGGCACCGCCGAGTAAAATATTGCCGGTGGCACCATATTGCGAGCTGATTTCGCCAACCGTCTGGCTGATGCCGTGCAGATCCAGGGTAGCACCGGCATTGCCGGTGATAAAGGTGACCGGAGTGCCGTCAGGCAAGCTGCCTCCGGGTGCCAGCGTCAGCGTTCCATTGTGGATGATGGTGGCACCAGTATAAGTATTGGCCGCGGCCAAGGTCAGTGTGCCAGTGCCGTCCTTGGCGAGCATTCCATTGCCGGAGATTACCGCGTTGATATTAGTGTTGTAATCGCCGGCGACGACCACCAGATAACCGCTGCCAGCGGCTCCGGTGCCAGCTCCTGTGTTGATGGTGCCGTTGAAAACCAGGTTGCCGTCGGCAGCTTTCCAGTTTTGACAGTCGAGCAAGGTAATGGGCACGTCAAAGGTTTGCGTAGCGGCGGCTTCATTACGAATGCCGGTGTAGTCTATGGAGAGGGTGCCAGTGCCGGAAAGGGTAAATCCGGCCGTAGAGGTAGATGCTTCAAAAAGCATGCCCCGCAGGCTGACATTGGCCGAGCCGAAATTGATGTTGGTTTGGCTGGCGGCGGTATTGGTATTCCAGAGCACGGGGAGACTGCTGGGCACGGCACCGCTGCTCCAGTTGGCGGCATCGGCAAAAGTGCCGTTACTGGCACCGCCGGTCCAGCTTGGTGCGGTGTTGGCCGGGTCGGCTGGGTTGTTGTAAATGGTCCAGAGCAAAGCATAACCTGTCGGTTCTATAGCGGCGTTGAGATAGGGGATGGGGTTGTATCCGGCATAGGGCAGATAAATATTAATCGCGTTGGGATACCAAGCGGTCCCGGCAAAAGTCAGCTGCGGCGTGGCTGATCCAGGTGCCTGATAAGGTATAAACATCGGACTGCCGGAATCGCCGCCTTGCCAGTATGCAGCAGAACCTGTCGGCGGAGGAGAACCGGAATTGGCGGACCAGTTGTAATACAGTGCGCTGTTGGAATAAACAGAAGCCGTTCCGATGGTCGGCCCCTGGTTGTTCGCCTGGCTACCGTAAACGATCACGGGCATGTTGGTATCATTTTGCGATGCAATATCCAACAACCGGTACACGGCCACGTTTTGATTGGCCGCAAAACCCGTCGTCAGAGTGCCAAGGGCAAAATCTGTTGTGTAATTGGGAATAGTAATGGGCGAATTCACCGAGCCAATGGAGGAAGTGAGGAATTGGCCATTCCCATTGACAAAATCGATTGGATTTCCCGGTATGAATACTGAACTGTAATGGTGTGCCAAAGCGCAAGTCAACGGGGTGAGCATGGTGGTGCTTATGACGCGCGAGCTGGTGGTGCTAAGCCCGCTACCGGGAAGCCAGGCAACACCGGAGAAATCTTGGCCAAGGCCAATATAGGACGGATTGGTGTTGATTATCGGAGTGTCGGTGGAAAAGCCCGAACTGAATCGATCTACCTGTGCAGGCGTGGCACTGGCAACGGAGACATAAGCCAGACCATAGGCTTGGTTTGCCCCGGCCATCGCGTAAGACAATGTCAGGCCGAGAGTTAACAATGCGCCGTGGAGGCATTGGAATCGCTGATAAGTTCTGTTGTTCATGAGTTACCATCACTGTATGACGGAATGCTTCTGCGGCGAGGCTACCACAACCCACAGGACTATCGCCTGCGGCCTTCCCGCGCGTCTGCCGCAATATGTGTGTTCGCCGTCGCAACCCCACTGGAGGCCAAGCCAAATATCTCCGACATTATTATGATAGCCTGAGTGTCAATAAGAGGTAGTACAAATTTGTATCATAAAAGGATGATCTTTTATCAAATGGTATAATGGCATGCTGGTGCTCGGAATACCGGCCATAGTTGCCATCGCAGGTCTGTTAGTGTTCAGGGATCAATTTCCACGCCAAAAGCGTGCCGTGCCAACATTGGGCATGACCGCTGTCGGAATAGAGTCCACGGGCATAGTTTGGGCATGAAAATCGGCGAAGAGCACATTGTCGCCGCCGGCGTGAACGGCCTTGGTTACATTTCCGGCAACAAATGTTGGAGGACTGACCCAACCCGGTGGCCCCCAGTTGTTGATGCTGGCGCTGAAATAGCCCGTGCCACCGCCGGTGGAAACAAAAAGACCGTCCGCAAACACACACGTGGCTGACGGATCAACAATCAACGATGGCCGGGGGAAATATGCATCCGGCGGACTACTCTGTTGGCTGGGAGGAAGATCGTTGTTCATCGAATACGTGGTAGCGATCCACCAAAGCGAGGCAACCTGTGATTGCGGATATAACAGGTACTCATCCGGGCACTTGAGTGCTCTGGACGCGGCAATTTTTTGCAACTGGGAATCAAGCTTCCCGCTCATCGAAGAACCCAGATACGGCCCACCAGTTCCTGGCAACAGATACGGTAAAAGATAAGCGTCCCAAGAATTAGAAGAGTAATACGCCGGCGGCCAGCGTTCATTGTAATCACTGCCATACTCATCACATGCCAGCCCCAGTTGATGAAGATTGCTCAGACATACCGTCGTACGTCCGGCTTCCATGGCTTGGCTTAGCGCCGGTAAAAGCAGGGAAATCAGGATGCTGATAATGAAAATGACCACCAATAATTCCACCAGCGTAAAGCCGTTTTTTTTACTCTTACACATGGCCAGTTCCTGAAAACCGTTCGGGAAAAAGCGGGAAGAGGGCGGTCATACCCTCTTCCCGCGATCTTACATATCCATATCAAGCGCTGCGCCGCCGACGCCCTGCCAGAATTCCCAGCGAACCAATCGCCAGCAGCCCCAGTGTGGCCGGCTCCGGAATGCTGGTGGAACTGATGGTCAGATTCACCGCGTTACTGGTACCATCCGTCCCCAGCGAAAACACCGCCGTTTGACCCGCCGCCAGGCCGGTAACGGTCCAGCCGGTGAAGTTGCTGCTGTTGTTGGTCAGCGCTCCGCTGTAATCAATCAAATGGTACAAACCGGTGCCATAGCCCGTACCCTGTGTGATATGCACAGTAAGGCCAGTACCCAGGGTCAATGCGGCCGTGCTTACCAGGTCATTACCACCTGTGCCACCGGCCACATTCGGCGAACCCAGGGTGAAATCCAGTACACTGTTGTTGGCCAGGGTTAAGCCGCCGCTGAGCGTGAAGGTGCCCGGGGCGTCGCCTGGCGAGAGTATGCCGCCGCCGTTCACAGTAACCGCCCCGGCAATGGTGCCGACACCGCTAAGCGTGGCGCCGCTGTCCACCGTGACAGCGCCGGTGCCGGTCAATTTTCCATTGATCTGCAGGTTGCCGGTTTGAACAGTGGTAGTGCCGGTATAATTGTTACCGGTGCCGCTAAGGATAACCAGGCCCGCCCCGACCTTGGTAACGCTGTCGGTCGTGCCAGTGCCTGCATGCACTAAATTGCCGCTAAACGTTACTGTGCCGTTCGCGACTGCCGTCAAATTTAACGGCTGCGTATCTGTACTACCAAGGGAAATCTTTCCAGTAAAGGTAGAAGCATCGACAGATACACCACCGATGGTATTATTACCCGTAGCATCGGACGTGGCGTTGGCAATGGTGATATTTTGAGCTATAGTTACCGCCGCACTGGTCAGCAGACTGGTTGTTGAAGTACCGGTGCCGTTATTAAGTTGGATGTAGTTACCAACAGCCCCCAAGGCGCTGCTATTGCCAAGCTCAAATGTGCCGGCATAAACGGTCATGTTGCCAGTGAAGGTGTTGGCTGCATTGAAGAACACCGTCGCGCCGGAATCTACCTTGATATTTGAAAAGGTACCACTGACAACACCGTTAAGAGTGACGTTCTGGGCAGCGTTGCCTTGAACGTCAATGCTGGACGTGTTACCAGCACCGGTGACTCCGCCACCCAAGATTAAATTGCCCCCGTTCGGCTGGAGAAATAGTTGGTCGCCAGTTGCAACCTCTATGGCGTTGTTAATGGTTTGAATGTTGGTAGCCAAATTCTTTATGTAAGAACTGGTCGCGTCGGTCTGTAATGCGTAGCCGGAAAGAGTAAATGCGCCGGCTCCAGTATAAAACTCCAACTGATTAATGCCATACGGTGCCGTGCCTACATCCACATTAGAGTTTAGGTTGTTGGCACCCTGCATCACGATTAAACCAGCGTTGGGATTGGGTGGAACACCATTGGTATCCCAATTGGCCGTGGTACTCCAGTTGCCGTTGCCGCCGTTTCCGAGCCACGTATAGTTAGTCGCGCTCACGGTGGCAGCGCCGGTAAAAATCGCGGCCAAGACCGCAGTTGCCAGCAGGGCCTGGCGGGATAAGCCGCCCGAATGGCCATCATTGCCGACACGTGTCGCCGGAAATGAACTGTGAGAAAATGGGAAATACTTGAACAACATAAAACACTCCTTGCCCCCGTGGGGCTCTCGTTAACATTGCCCGCCGAACCGGACGGGCTGCGGTGGGCCGCGACACGCGGCCGGTGAAGGCAAACCTCACGTGATTTATAGTAACAAAGCCCATTTGCTGTTGGGCGGATAAAATATTTCGATATTGCGACACATGGCGTCAATCGCCAAGGTGAAGGTGTTTGCCCAAATACACTCTAAAATCCGACCAATGACTGAGTGGCTATACAGTACAGGCAAATATAAATTCATGGGATGTTTCCTCCACGGCCCATGGTCACGGATTGGCCGAGCACAATCGTCACCGCAGAGTGGGCGGGTATAATGATGCTGGCTGTTCCACCATAAGAATACACGTCGGCGGTTTTGGTATGCACCGTCCACGGAGCGGCAGACGTGTTAAGCGAAGTTGGTGCCGGTCCGGTGAGTATGGTGGCCGTGGCCCAATTCCACTTCCACCCCGGCACGCGGATTGATACACGGGTAGCATAGCCTGGATCGAAGTTCACCAGATTAACCGCAATCCGCCCGCCATGCCGTACGGCTACAGCGCTCACCTTGGGCACAGCGGAGTTCTTAAATAACCGGGTATGGACCCTCGTCCCCAGCACCTGGCCACGGCGCAGCGGTGTAAATAGCGAATAAACGTATCCTGCTGGCGAAAAGTAAGGGGCTTTACCGCCAGACATCCCCAATACCCGGAAGTACCAGGAGTTAAGGCACCAGAAATTAGTCTCCGTACATAGTGGTGCCGCCAGGGCTTTTTGCAAAATGCCATCAACCATCAACGCACTCTGCAAAGACTGAATCTGTATCGCACCAGGCTGGTTGCCACTGGCGTTGATGTTAAACTCTGTAACAAACACGTGCATGTGGTTTTTCTCAGCCGGAACCCACCGGATAATCGCATTTTGTATCTGCTTAAACTCACGGGCAAAAACTATCGGCCAATCGGCCAACGCTGCGGCGATTTTCTTTGCTGTTGTCCAATGGAGAATCGTGGATTGAGATTCCCTCTGAAGGAGTACGCGCCTCACAAACAAGTTGCGCCCCCAATAGTTATTGATAAAAGCAATCCCGAGGCTATGCGTGCCCGCCGCCAGCGTAATGGGAATACGGTACCAACCGGGATGGGATCGCATACTGTCAACAGTCCGCTTGGCGACGGCATGGCCGTCTATGCTGACCTGCATCTTTGGCCATGTGCCGCCGGCAAACCTGCCAAATGCGCGAATGGCTATGGTGCCTTTACCACCGGCCCAATGAAAACGGGTGGTCAATCGCCCGTTGTTATAGAAAACCAGAGCTACGCCTTGGGAACCTCTGGCGAAGGCGCGCTTGGCCTGTTCATGGGCATAAAAACGACCGTAGAAATGATAAATCAGAAAGTTTATCTGATTGCCAGCGATGTGCAGGAGCGGCTTTAACCAACTTCGTTTAACCTGGAAACCCATCACGGCGCCGATTTGAATAGATGGATCAACAGCACGCATCGCCTGGGCGTATTTCACCACGCGTCGCGCGTACACCTTGCTGGTTATACCGGCACCCTCATCCGGCACATTCACTTCGTTGCCGATTTCCCAGTAACGCACACCATAAGGCGCGGGATGACCATTGGCCGCCCGCTTTTTCGCCCAGTAACGACTGGTGTGCCAATCTATCCCCCGACTGTCCGGACCGATTACAACATCTGGGCCATGCACATGGCTGTTCGCGTAAGCTACCCATGCCGCTGCTTCCTGGGCCGAGCCGCTCCATTGCGGCGATCCGGAAAAATGGGTGGCATTGACGATGACAATGGCACCGGCTGCCCCAACTTGTGAGACCCATTGCATGTGCTCATCAAAACCATAAACAGGTAATTGAAGCTGTCCTCCAATAAGTTTCCACTGGCCTTTGATGTGGCTGTACACCGCACCCCACAGCGTGTTCTGCGGCTGGCGGCGTGACAGCGGCCCGATGGCGGCGGACCAGTTGTAGCAGTTGGCCAACGCCCCGCCGGGAAAGCGAACCAACCCCAACTGCAACGGCCGCAGCATCGCTAATGCGTGGTCGCTTGGTGCCCGCCGAATCGGGTTCCACAGCCCCCCCGCGTCACCAAGATAATCAATATTCTGGCCAAATAGCAGCGGCGGCACGTTCCGGAGCAACTTTGCAGTATTGATGGTTACTGCCGTCAAAAACGCCTGACGCGGTGCTGCGGCAGTTGTGACTGCCTTTTTCGGCGGAGCCACAGACGACACCGGATTGCGTCCCCGGGCGTGCGAGTGGTTGGCGCATCCGGACGTGGCGCAACCCACCAATATCAAACCACTTCCGCCGAGCGCAAGGCAGGCGGCAAAAACGTCCCTGATTCGTGACGGACGAGGCCGCCTGAGATAATTGATGCCTACTACTGATATAGTCATATTTATAGTCCTTCATTAAGAGCAGCCGAACGCCAATTATTCAAGGTGTTATCATACCAATATTGAGTTGTTGTCGGACGTAAAAAGATATATTCTATTGCGACAATGGCGGAGCCGGCTATAATTGGCGTACATGGAACAATATCGGGCGAAAAAAATGAGACGCGTGGCCATTCTGATTGAGCTATCCAGTGGTTACGGCGAGGGAATTATCCGCGGTATCGGACGCTATGCTAAAGCAGTCCAAAACTGGCAGTGCGACGGAATCGTTCCGGGCCGGACAACACTTTTGGATTTAAGGCGCGATCCGCCGGAAGGGATGTTGTTCACGTGCAGAAACAAGGAATTTGCGATGGCAGCCGCAACGTTGCGCGGGCCGATCGTGGATGTGGTGGACATCTATAACTGGCCGGGGCATAAACAACCGCGGCGCGTGACAGCCGATGACGCGGCTGCGGGCCGCCTGGCAGCGCAGCACCTGTTGGGATGCAAATTAAAGCATTTTGCACTGGTGGGTGATTTTGATATGCCGTGGACTCAACGACGCATGGAAGGCTTTGCTGCAGAATTGCACGCTGCGAATCTTGAACCTTTATATTTCAACTCCGCGAAATATCCGCACAAGGCTTGGCTGGCGGCGCACTGGCTGGCGGCCAGTGAGTCCCTTCAGTCGTGGTTAGCCGCTTTACCCAAGCCAATTGGTCTGCTGGGGGCCAATGATTTGTGGGCTTTGCGCGTGCTTGATGGATGCCGCAGGCGTGGTATCCGCGTTCCGGAGGAAGCTGCAGTTCTAGGTGTCGGTAACGACCCGTTGTTTTGCGATCTGGCCCAGCCGCCACTTTCCAGCATAGCCATCGACCTGGAGCGTGTCGGTTACGAGGCAGCCGCCCTGCTGGACCGCCTGATGGCCGGTCGGACCACAACCGATAGGCATATTCTTATTCCGAATCGCGGACTTATTACGCGACAATCAACAGATATTCTGGCGGTATCTGACTCGGCAGTAATTGAAGCGGTGCGTTTTATTCGAGCCACCGGCGGCAGGGGAATATCGGTATCGCACGTATTAGGCCATGTACGTCTTCCCCGGCGCGCTCTGGAACGGCGTTTCCGCAAACTGCTCAATCGCGGCATTGACGAGGAGATCCGCCGCGTTCGGATGGAACGTGTGAAGGACCTGCTGCGTGAAACCGACTTACCTCTCAAAGCCATCGCCCCTCGCTCCGGCTTCTCGAGCATTGCGAGTTTGTCCACGGCATTTCACCAGGCCATCGGAATGACACCCCGCCAGTACCGGCTGCAATTCAGAATCATGGATGCAATCTGATCAGATACGCTCCAGCAGCAACGTGCGGCTAAGAATGCCCCCATGCGGCCCACGGCCACCGCTGTCGTCGGGAAGCCCTATGGTCATCAACTGCCAACCCGGGTAACGACCGAGTTCCTGCATGTGTTCGTCTATGACGCGATACTGGATTGATGGATCCAAGCCACATAGCACGGAAGCGGCATACGATATGCCAACTCGGCGATGCAATATCACGTTGGAATACACTGCTGCGGTCCGATCCGGGGCAACGAAAAGCCAGGTGGAGGCATCACCGTGGGCAATGCTTGCCAGACGGTACAAATCGCCACCCTGCACGACAGGGCGGAGTCGCTTGTAAAAAGCAATTTTTCGCCGGTAGATTGTTAATTCCGGATCCGCCAACGCGTTCAAATCAGTGCCGATGCCAAGGATGCCGCGCATGGCCACATCAAAACGCGGATCCGTCGAGAAAATGCGCTGGGTCAGGTGGTCTTTTGCGTCTGTCACCCAGCATTCCATGACCCGCGGCGGATAGGCGAGGCTTGCACCATCCTGGATAATGATACGATCCCCCGCGTCGGTATTATCGCTTACCCAGGCCTGATCGCAACGGGCCAAAATTCCCAAATCAAGGCGTCCCCCTCCCCCCGAACAACTCTGTATTTCCAGGTGCCGATGCGCCGCCCGGAGCCGATCCATGAGTGCATACACCGCGGCAACATGGGTCCGCCATATCCCGCGACCGGCTACGGATCCCGCCTCCGCAACGCTGCGGTTCATATCCCACTTGAAAAAGTCGATCCCATTTTCAGCTACCAGGCGTTCCAGTATGGAAAACAGATGTTCCACCACTTCGGGACGCGCTAGATCCAGAACCAGTTCGCTGCGTTCTTCGGTACGCGGGCGGCCCGGATAGTGCAGCACCCAATCAGGATGGGCGCGGTAGAGATCGGAATCTGGACTGATCATTTCCGGCTCGACCCAGAGGCCGAATATCATCCCGAGATTGTGAACATGGTCGACCAGAGGTTTAATTCCCCGTGGAAATACTTCACGGCGCGGCCACCAGTCTCCCAGGCCGGATTTATCGTTACGGCGTGTGCCGAACCAGCCGTCGTCCACGCAGAAAAGCTCCACGCCCAAAGCCGCGGCAGCATCCGCGAGACGAATTTGATTTTCTTCGGATATATCGAAATGGGTGGCACTCCATGAATTATAGAGAACGGGCCGAAAGGCCTCGCGGGATGGGCTGGGAAGAACCCTTTCCCTTGTGAAACGATGAAGTCGACGACTGGCACCGCCGAAACCCTCTGCAGAACATCCAATAATCATCGCCGGCGTCCGATGCGTCTCACCGGGAGCCAGCGCTATCTCAAAATCCGTGCCTGCGTAGCCCCCGAAGACCCGCACCTGACTATCGGAACGGCACTCAAAACGCAGCGTCCAGTTGCCGCTATAGGCCAACGCTCCGAACCAGACACTGCCCGCTTCCTCTATGGCTCCACCCGGCCTGCAAAGAAAAAAGAATGGATTTGATATATGGCCGGTGTTTAGCCCCAACTGTTCCAAAGCCAGCACTCCCGGCTCGAGTTCCTGATGTATCGGCGTGAACTCCCGCCCCCAGCAACCGGCAACACGCACCAGACGCGTGGTGCCATCGGGCACTGCGAGGCATCCATAATCGAGCCGCTCCACCTTGACCGATTGTTTCGTGGCATTGCGAACCTCCACCCACCTTTCAATGATGTCGTGTTCCGAGGTAATTCGATAGAACAAGGTCAGATGAAAATCATAGGCTATATCCCGCAGATGAATGGCCAGTGTCTGGCGAGGTTGAGTTATGGTGGAGCGGCCGCCATGGCCGCTGCTCAACGCCGGCTCTGCATCCAGCAGAACCTCATGCGAAACATAGCGCGGCCGCAGATCGCGCACGGCATCGTGAAAGACCTCGCCCGGCTTGACAGGAGCCGGTGGTTCAAAAAACAGCACACGAACTGCTGCTTCGTGATAAGTTACGTCTCCCGCTGCCGGGTATTCATATCTGCGTTTCTGACGGTCGAACGGTAAATCACGAACCTCTTGGTAGTCGTCCACAGGTGCGAGGGCAGTGGTGCCGGGATCCGAGTCGGTCGGCATGGGTTTAAATCCGATTTGCAACACTTCGCCGGATTCCAGGATTCTCAAAATGTAGAAGGAATGCCGCAGGCGCAGCACGAATAGCCGCCGCGCGGAATCAAAGCTGATGCTTTCAGGAGAACCGGAGGTTACTGTTTCCATAATATAATCTCCTGTTGACTGGCAAAGCCTTTTCCGTCAGCTTCACCGGCACGTCCACGATGACTGTTGCACGGAAAACCGAGAACCTGGGGCGATTACCCGTTGGCCAGGGCCAGGCCTACATACGTATCAGCAGCACCGTAAAATAAATACCATCGATTTCTAAACCAGGCCAGGCCTTCAACAAACGTAGTGCCGGCGCCATATTGACCTGTTACTTCCCAAGGTTCCTGCGGACCAAAAAATGGTTGTTCCGTGCACGCCAACAGTTGCCCCGGATCATCAGCGGCAAATAATGCCTGTCGGGCCGAATACCGGCACGCCGGCGCGTTGGCACCAGGCACGAGATGGTCATCGCAAAAACCGTTATACAGCAGCACAATCCCATGTTCAGTTAGCAGGGCAGGCGGACCAGGCTCGGAAAAATGATTCTGGCTCAACCGCGGCAGTGCCACACGCAACTGGCCGTCAGTATCGAGCGCTGGAACCCAATGGAGAAGATCTACAGAGGTGGCAAGGCTCAATTCCCGCCCATTGTGCCAGTACATGTAGTACAGTCCGTTGATCCTGGCGGCAGTAATTTTATCTCCGATTCTGCAGGTAATGATGGAACCGGATTTTGATCGCAAAGTCGGCGAAAAAGCAGGTCCATGCCGCTGCCAGTGCCGCAGGTCGGTAGAAGTGGCCACGCCCATCTGCCAAAGCTTTTGATTCCACATGGTGTAGGTCATGTAAAAAGTGCCATCCCCCGCCTGCACAATCCGCGGATCTTCGCAGCCGCCCGGCCATTCCGGCTCTTGATAGCGGCCGGGCTGCGGATAAAAAACGGGCTGCGGCAGAACTGTAAACCTTGCTCCGTCCGAGCTTTGCGCCAAGCCGATGCGGGATGTATAAGTCCCAATGCCATTACCGGTATCATCCTCGGCACGAAATAATACGTATAGGTTATCATTCCAGGCGATCGCAGCAGGATTAAAGACGTGCGAAAACGCCCAGGGTGTTTCTTTACCAGTGACGGGATCCAGGAAAACTGCCTGCCGATTCGGTGTTAACAGTGGCTGACTGCCGTTGGCACGCACAAAGGGGCCGAGTTGCCAGCTCGACGAGGATGACTCGTGGATTTTTTCCACCCCAACCGTTGGCCGGGATGATTTAGATCTCATATCCATAAGGTTCTCCGGTCCAGTTCAACGTATGAAAAATTGCCGCCGTAGCGTTATCAGTATTTCCACATGGAAAGTTGCTGCCAACGATCCGTATGCATCGCAAACATTGGCAACCCGCAAGCGGCGAAGTATAATCATTGTCATATTCGCTGACAAATTGGCATTACGAATTTGCCCGGCGATGGGTCGGCAACCAAAGTCGCATGAAACAAAACTGTCGAAAGGTCCAATGAAAGGTCTGCGATTACCATGAAGAAAAAGAATCGTCCCAATATTCTGGTATTTTTCACTGACCAACAACGGTGGGATAGCACCGGTACTCATGCCAATCCGTTGGACTTGACACCCAATTTCGACCGGATGGCCGCGGCGGGAACTGATGTTTTTAACTCCTTTACGTGCCAGCCGGTGTGTGGGCCGGCACGGAGCTGTCTGCAGACTGGACTATATGCAACCACCAGCGGTTGTTACCGGAATGGAGCGGTACCTAAGCCCGGCCAAAAAATGCTTGCGCATTATTTTCGAAAGGCCGGGTATCAAACCGGTTATATAGGCAAATGGCATCTGGCCGATGGAGACCCGGTCCCGGAACGGCAGCGCGGGGGATACCAGTACTGGCTTGCCGCCAATGCCCTGGAAAGCACCTCTGATTCTTATCGATGTGATCTCTTTGATGAAAAGAACCGTCCAGTTCGTTTGCCAGGATATCGCGTTGACGCACTAACCGATGCGGCCATTCGCTACATCAATTCTAATCAAAATCACCCCTTTTTTCTTTTCCTTTCATTTTTGGAACCGCACCATCAGAATCAGTTCGACAGTTACCCCGCACCGGATGGTTATAGCCAGCGGTATCAGGGACGCTGGACTCCGCCGGATCTGGCTGCATTGGGCGGATCCTCGGCCCAGCATTTAGGTGGATACTGGGGAATGATCAAACGGCTTGACGAAGCATTGGGGCGAATCCTCGATACCATCAAGAGTCTCAAGATTGCTGATGATACCGTGATCTTGTTTACGGCTGATCATGGATGTCATTTCAAAACGCGAAATGATGAATATAAGCGAAGCTGCCATGAAAGCTCTATCCGTGTACCGACCGCCCTGTACGGAGGGCCGTTCAGTGGTGGTGGCCGACTGGGCGAACTGATCAGCCTGATTGATCTGCCGCCGACGTTGCTGGATGCTGCCGGAATCCCAATTCCGAAATCCATGCAGGGGCGATCAATTTTGCCGCTGCTGGGTGGCCAACGGCCTGACTGGCCAAAAGAGGTTTTCATTCAGATCAGCGAGTCGCAGGTGGGCCGGGCCATTCGCACCAGCCAGTGGAAATACGGTGTCACCGCACCGGATCAACATGGATGGAGGGATTCATCCGCCCGGCGATATGTGGAGCAGTATCTTTACGATCTGGCCGCGGATCCTTATGAATTGGATAACCTGGTGGGCCGACAGACACATCGTCCAATTGCCGACAGTTTACGCCGCCGACTGCTGCAGCGGATGCTTGAGGCGGGTGAGCCCCCCGCCGTCATTGATCCGGCATGACGCCACATGCACTTCGGCACCTGGGCGATGGACGGATAGAATTTATAAAAGTAAATTCAATCGCTCGGCAACGCAACCCGCTCCCGCAATGAATTAAATCCTTGACTCTCCGCCTAATGACGCTAGGATTACGCTCGCTGTCGGCTTAATACCCGTTGCAAAGCAGCCCGGAAACACCCGGTAACTCGAAGCTGGATGCAACAAGCCGGCATGTAGTAAAGCTGCACGGCTCATGCCGATGCGGCCAACGGCCCGGGCGGATATTGACGGGTACAACGGGAAAGTGCCAACCAGCACGTTGGCAAACTTAGGGAATCAGAGGCCGGGCGGCATTGGCACGAGGCGTGAAAGCCTTGTTGCAGACAGCAGCCCGGATGCTGTTAACTTCATGGCCAAAACAACGGCAAAACCAACCGAGCGACCGCGCGAGCTTAGCGCACCCCATGCGGGAGCGATCCTGTATGGGGACTGGGGAACCAGCCGGTTTTATGTACTGGGGTTGGCGTTTTACTATAGCCTGTATGCAAGTTTCTGGTATGTTTTAGGCGTAGGCATATTGGTAATCATGGCGGGCTGGTCTTATTCGGTAATCTGCCGGTGCTTTCCGGATGGCGGCGGTGTGTATTCATCGGCGCGGCAGATCAGCAGCAATCTGGCGGTCATAGGGGCATTGCTTCTGTGCGCGGATTATGTAGTAACCGCAGCCATGTCTGCGTACGACGGATTTGCATACCTGGGCGTGCCGGACACCGGGCACCTGGTTCCACCGCTGGCCATTGCCGGTATCGTAGCCATTGGTATTTTCAATTATTTTGGTTTGCGGAAGGTGGGCTGGGGGGCTTTGATTATTGCGATGGTTACGATGGTGTTGACGGCCATCATCGCCATTTACAGCATTCCGCACCTGGCTGCCGGCTGGGAACGCATTACGCCGTTTAGTCATATGACCAACCATCTGCCAGTGCGATGGTATACATTTGTAAATGTAGTGTTGGCGCTGTCGGGTGTGGAAGCCGTGGCCAACATGACGGGCGTGATGGTACCGCCGGTAAAAAGAACATCCAAACGAACCATTTTCCCGGTGATGGTGGAAGTGGTCATATTGAATCTTATTTTGGCGATCGGCATGTCGGCATTAACGCCGAATCCGGCAAATCCGGCGGGCAAATTCACGCAGCCCCAGGTCCACTCGCAAGCGGCGTTACAACCGTTCCTTAATAAGCATCCGGATTGGCAATCGAAGCCGGCGGAAAAAGCGTACGTGTCAAAATTGAATCCGAATTATCAAAGAGAAAACAATATTCAAAATGCCGCCCTGCGCGTGATGGCCACAGATTTTGTGGGTAAATGGTTCGGATGGATATGCGGTATTGTGTTCGGGTTGCTGCTTTTTTCGGCGGTGAACACAGCCATCGGGGCTATGATGAGCATTCAGTACACCATGGCCCGCGGGAAGGAATTACCGGAAATTCTGCATCAACTGAATCGCTTTGGAGTACCGGCCATCGCCCTGATTCCAGCGGTATTGGTGCCCACCATAATTTTGTCTCTTTTTCATAATCTGGCCACGCTGGCAGATTTATATGCCATCGGGGTGGTTGGTGCCATCACCATCAATATCGGTAGCACCGCGACCAACAAAACCCTGAAGATAAAACCATGGGAACGTGCCGGCCTTTTTCTCACCGGTGCGGTGATGATGTGCGTGGAATTAACGCTGGCTGCCACCAAGCGCGAAGCCCTTATTTTTGTGCTTTGTGTGCTGGGCGTGGGCTTGCTGGCCCGGTTTTATGCGCAGCATCTGCGTAAGCGCTATCAAACGCAAAGCGCCCTTATCGGTGGAATCGTGTGCGGGCTGTTGGCCCTGTTTCTGCTGATCAAAGGGGCGATGATCTGGCATTCCAAAACACCTTACGACGCACTGTATTTTCTGGTGTGGGCGATCATGCTTGGGTTACTGGCCGCAGTAGCGATGTACCAGTGCGGGTTGGAACTGGGGCGGGTGCGGGCCCAGCGCGAAATCGTCGTTAATCCTCCTGAGGCCGCACCGGCACCAGTCTCTCTGCCACCCGCCGCCGATGTGGACCGTCCACGCGTATTGGTGGCCACCACCGGGGCTCCGGCACTGCTGGAGTTTGCGGCCAAATATGCGGCTCAGATCAATGGTTGTTTATTTGTCTTGTATGTTCGCCATCTAAATCTTTCGTTTGTGGCCCAGCAAGAAGGCCCCACGCTGGAGGAAGATGAGCCTGCCCGTTATACCTTTGAGTTGGCACAGAAATTTTGTCTGCAAAAAAATATTCCCATGGAAGCCATTTATGCCGTCTCCCAGGATGTGGCGTATACCATTCTCGACTTTGCCGCTACTTATGGCGTGGAAGCCGTTTTAATGGGCGTTTCTAAACGCAGCCTGCTGGCTCGCAGCTTGCAGGGAGATATCCTCACCGCGGTGGCCAATCAGTTGCCGCAGGATATAACCTTATTAGTGCATGCATAAGTTGCCTCTGCGCAAACCTCATAAAGAAAATAATGAATCAAACCTGACATGAAAGCTTCTATGACGATGAATAACCCGACAAAAATACCAGTATCGATGACCGACACCCGCTGGATCAGTCAGCCGGACGCTAAAATTCCGGAGGTTATCAAGGGGCTGATTTTTGACCTGGACGGAACCCTGCTCGACACCATGACCGTGCATTACCATGCCTGGCTGATGGCCCTGACGGATACAAATATTGTCTTTCCGGAATCACGCTTTTACGCGTTGGCAGGCACACCAACACTAAAAATAGCCTCGACACTCTGTGCGGAACATGGGCGGTCAGACGCCGCCGCGCTCGCCCACGCCAAAGAACAGAATTTTCTTACTCGCCTGCCGGAAACAAAACCCGTGCTGCCGGTGGTGGCTCTCGCTCGTCGGGAACTGGTCCACCGCAAATTAGCCGTCGCCAGCGGTGGAACGCGAGCCGTGGTAACACAAGAGCTGGCCTTGATCGGCATGGAGGATTTTTTTCCAGTCGTGGTTTGCGCCGATGACGTTCGTCATGGAAAACCAGCCCCGGATACATTTCTGGAAGCGGCCCGACGCATGGGCGTGGCACCGCAACACTGCGCCGTCTATGAAGATGCCGAGTTGGGCTTTCAAGCCGCGAAAGCCGCAGGCATGTATGCCGTCGACGTGCGCCCCTGGTACGTACCACGTCAATAAAAATCCGGCCCCGCGATCACTCGCGAGGCCGGAGAGTATCGACCGACGGAAGCAGGCAGCAATGAAACAGCAGCGTGCCGCCGACAAATCTATCGCTGTTGAAGCCGACTCAATGAGCGCTGGCACTCTTGAGAAACGCCAACACCTTGCGAGCCTGTTCACCAGTCAGACCGGCCTTCAGCCGCATGTATTGCACAATCACTCCCCATTGCGCTGGAGTGTATTGCGATGGTGAACGCAACTGGTGGCACCGCAGACAATTTTCCGACCAGATCTGAGCACCAGTTTCATTTTTGGCCGGATCTTGAACCGCCAAAGGCCAGATCGCGGCCGGTTTGGCCGTTTTTTTCGCGGCAGGTTTTCCGGCGGTGCCATTATTTGAACAGCCGGCCATCAGCGACAGGCCCGCAGCGGCCAGACCCACCAGCACAATAGTGCGAACAGTTTGAATATTCCTGAGATTCATGATGATGTACTCCTCAAATCAAAGTAGACTCAAGTCCTTATTCTTCCATTGAACCTTAGATGCCCACGGCAAATTGCATAAACATGGCGTCGCTGCCGCGTTGATTGGCCACATTGTCAAATTCGTACTCAAACTTGAGCACGGCATTGGAATGCAGCCAGTAATCCAACCCCACGCTGTAACGCTGCTCATGTGCACTGCCGCTAGCGGTCGGACCATCAATACGATCATAGCGGAAAGCCACCATCGTCTTATCGAGGTATTTAATTCCGCACATGCTGGGTTGGTAAGCCACATCGATCTGACCACCATTGGACATATTCCCAAGAGCCGGAGGCGTGGTGGGATTACCGGGTGTGATGCCGCCCTGACCAACTTGCTCCCAAGTCCAACCACCGCGGAATTTCACAAAGCCTTCAATCTTTTTATTGAAGTAATAGCTATTGAAATCCACCGCCTGTATCCAGGAATCACTCTTGGTCAAAGCGCCGGACTGGGTGGGACTGGCCCATTCGGCTGAATAACCGACTTCGACATTGGGAATCGGGAGGTAGCTGATACGGCCGCCCACGGTCTTGGCATTTTGAGTGGCTGTGTAATTGTCGTAGTTGAGTTGATTTGGCACGCCGGAAGTGCCGACGAATTCCGGCCCGTTGCTGACAAACAAAAAGTATGTCAGATAACCCAAGTTGCCCGGAGCTGGAATCCCGCCACGGGTCCAGATGCCAAGTTCATTGGGTGGAAGCAAATTGTCTTCCAATGAACCATCCACCAGCCAGCGATTCCACGGCGCCGCATTGTAGTTACTGACAATGCCACCGATCGGGCTGGATATAAGGCCACCACCAACGGTCATGTAGTCGCCAAGCTCATAATTGATGTTGGCGGCGCCGATGTCTGAATTAATGCCGCCGGGACCGCCACTTGCAGTGTAAAAGTCGAAGGCAGTATTAATGAAAATCTTCTTATCCACGCGCACCTGAATCATCGGACTGGAATCCGCGTAGAATGTTGAACTGGAACCCACTTTATTTTGAAACTGCACATTCACATCGCCGGCAATCAACACCTGAATGTTGCCAGGCTCTAAGGCAGCTTCCTTCTCACTTAGCTTCATCACCTGCCGCGAAAGCCGCTTGATCGCCCGCCGGGTGGCTCGTTCATTGATGCTGGGAGCGGCCTGCTGCACAGCTTTCATCTGCTTTTGCATCTGGGCCATCTGCTTCTGCATGGCCTGCATCTGCACTTTCAGGGTGCTGTACTTTTTCTGCAACTGCTGGTAGTTGGAAGAATCCGCGGCCCGGACACTGCCAACCGCCGTCGCGGCCATAGCCGCCGCCAAAAGGATAGGTAAGGTGATGCGTTTTCTCATGGATGGTTCCTTTCTCTTAAAAAAGTGATCCCTATAAGACATTCCACAATGTTGCACTGTTTACGCCTACAGTGGCAACACAACACCAACTCCTGTTGAAACATCCTCCAGCGTCGGATAAAGTCCGACCAAATTTAACAGCGCCGCCAAGATTGCAGCACAACCGACACGCATCGATGAAAATTGTATCCAACTCCGCAGCGACGTCAACTAAGAAACAAAAGGGAATTCAAAAAAGGTGGGGGGCGAGGTCTGGTGCGTCGGCGAACTACAAACATATAACCTCGTCCCCACACCTTACTTCAAGTACCTTGTATGCCTTTCCGTGACCTTAAAGACCATCCACATTTCACCGGGGCATCCGTCCCGGCGGACCCGGAAAAAACTCCTCTTTACCGACAGCACGATGCTCCTTTTTATTTTTTGCGCGACAACTTAAAAAAGGTGAGGGGCGGGATCTGGTGCGTCGGCGAACTACAAACATACAACCCCGTCCCTGCACCTTTACTTAAAGTACCCTTTACGGCCCTGGTTACAGCAGACTACACGGTCTATCTGTACTGTCCTCGCCGCAGTAGTTTCACTGTGCGGCCAAGAACAGACTCAACAAAAGCATCATCGTACGAACAACGCATATGCGAAATCAGATAAACTCGCAAAAACATATCAGGCTTAGTCCTTAGATGCTTTTAAAGGATTCACCTAAGGTTCTATAGGTGAAAGTCTTAGGCGGGGCAGTATTTCCTGGCTCGCTCTGCCGCAAAACCGCCGCTCAGACCTATTGCTCTTTTCCGCCCTTAAGCCCGCCCGGAGCCATTACAAAATTACTGGATTGCGTTACACTATTGACGGGTTTACGGGGGCGGATCAAAGCTGGTTTGCCCTGCTGGTCGGTAGTGAGTACGCCGACATTCGATCGGCTAACCCTGCACTGGAGAATTAAGCATGGCGAAAAAGAAATCCCTCAAACACCAGGATAAGTCTGAACCAGAAATTCAGGCTGCGGTAAGCCATCAGCCTCCCCCTCCCTCATCTGGGTCTTTGGCCCAGTCCAGTGCGGTTACGGTGGCAGTGCCTGGCGCAACCACTGCCACGGCAGCCCCCGAACCACCGCGAAATCCGCCCGTGGGAATGGCCCTGGAGTTTGAAAAACCTATATTGAAGCTGGAACGTCAGATTTACGATCTAGTAGTCATGCAGGAACAGCGAGGTGTGGATTACACCCCTGAAATCCAGCAGCTACGCGAAAATTTAACGGCGTTAATCCGCAAGACCTATCAAAATCTTTCGCCATGGGAGGTGGTACAGGTAGCCCGGCATCCCGCCCGCCCTCAAACGCGCGATTATATAGATATGATCGTTAAGGATTTTGTTGAACTGCACGGCGACCGGCGTTTTGGCGATGATCGGGCCGTCATCACCGGCACTGGCCGTATCGGCGGCCATAAGGTCATGCTGATTGGCCATCACAAGGGCCGCGACACCAAGGAAAAAATAGGCTGCCAATTCGGCTGCGCCAATCCGGAAGGCTACCGCAAAGCCCTGTTGAAAATGCAGTTTGCCGCCAAATTCGGCCTGCCCGTGGTCACGCTCATTGATACGGCTGGAGCCTACCCCGGCATCGGCTCTGAAGAGCGTGGCGTAGCCGAGGCCATTGCGGTCAATCTGCGGGAAATGTCCAGTCTGCCCACTCCCGTTGTCTGCATTGTCATTGGTGAAGGTGGATCGGGCGGAGCTTTGGGCATCGGCGTGGGCGATCGCACGGCCATGCTGCAGTTTGCATGGTACTCGGTCATTTCACCCGAAGGCTGCAGCGGCATTTTGTGGAAAGACTCTCAAAATGCTCCGGATGCGGCTGCCGCTCTCAAGCTCACCAGCGAGGCTCTTAAAAAGCTGGGCGTGATTGACGAAATCATCAAAGAGCCGCTGGGTGGTGCGCATCGCAATCCTCGAGCCGCAGCAGATAGCTTGGAACGTTTTATCGATCGCACCCTGCGCGAACTCCGGGCCATCCCCCTGGACACCTTGCTGGAACAACGCTATCAGCGAATCCGATGTCTTGGAACACAAACCATAGCGGCGGGCTAAAGCCGTTGGAACCAGATGATTGGCCGGGCACGCCGATGCTTGCCACGCGATGTCAATCTATCCGAATTCTTTGGAGTAACCCCTACCATGATGAATCACGCCACTCTCGCGGCACGGATTAAGGCTACTGCTTATCTGGAAGGCGATTTTACCCTGCGCTCGGGAAAAAAATCCCGATACTATATGGATAAGTATCTGTTTGAAACCCAGCCGGACATTCTTGCCGCCCTTGGCACGCGGCTGGCCGCCCACCGCACCCCCGCCACCAAGCGTATCGCCGGTGCCGAACTGGGCGGAGTGGCTCTGGCGGCCGCGGCATCTTTGGCGGCTGGACTGCCGTTTTTTATTGTCCGCAATTCCAAAAAAGACTATGGCACTTCCAAACTCATTGAAGGTCTGCTGCTGCCAGGTGAGCACGTACTGCTGGTCGAGGATATCGCCACCACCGGTGGACAGGTGTTGGAAGCAGCTAAAGTTATTCAAGCTGCGGGGGCAACGGTGGATAGAATTGTTGCTGTGATTGACCGCCAGGAAGGTGCCCGCGAAAACATTTCCAACGCTGGCTTCATCTTTGAAGCCCTGCTCACCAAGCAAGATCTGGGAATTTAAGCCTACAGTGCCGCAGGCGAACCAACCAGATTTCATCCGTGAGGCCCGTATGCCACAACCGCATCCGTCTTCGCAACACCATGCCCGCCGGCTGGTGCTCACCGTACTCAAATTCGTCATTGCCTTACTTGGGCTGTGGTGGGTTCTTGGGCAAATATCCTGGCACGACACCGCCGTGATTGCCAGTGGCCAAACGGTGCGTGCGGCCGTATTCGTGCATGCCACCCGGCTGCCCGTTGTATCTCGCACAGCCCGTAGCGTAACCGTGCGTTTTGCCGATCAAATAATTAAGGTCAGACTTCCCTCCGGTAAGATCGTCACCGCTTCTGCCACCAGGTATCCCATCATGTTCCCCCGGCAACTCACGTTGCCTTTAAGCTACTTGGCTACAGCCGGCGGTCATCCGGAAATTGAAGCAGGCCTGCATTCTCTTATTGTTCGGGCCAATGGCTGGTTGTTGTTGGCGGCATTGATCATCGTGGGAATTCCATTTTTCCTGACCGCCTGGCGCTGGCAACTGCTTATGAGCGTACAGAATATGCACCTTTCCTATGCTCAGTGCCTTCGCCTGAATTTCGTCGGTCAGTTTTATTCCACCTTTTTACCGGGTACCACCAGTGGAGATCTGGTAAAAATCATTTATACCGCCCGTGTCACCGGCCAAACCACCCGAAGCGCCGTAACTGTGCTGCTGGACCGCGTCATTGGCCTGGTCGGCCTGGTCATGGTGGCCGGCATTGCAGCCACCATACAGTTGATGGTCAATTCAGCATCATCCGCCAGTCCGCTTGGCACCGCAACCGGTACCGGAAGCGACCCGGTTTTACAGCGTGTGGTAATGCTGACCGGTGGTTTGCTAGCGACGACCCTTGTCGGCTGCATCCTGTATTTTTCAGCCCGGTTGCGGCGGAAGTTGGGTATAGATGCCATTATGAACCGCCTGCCACTGCCGGAATTCATCAAACATGCCGATCGCTCGTTGCTGGCTTATCGCCATCACCTGCGCCTGGTCGCCGGTACATTTGGCCTCAGCATGATTTCCCAAAGCGTGTTGCCGCTGGCCGGATTTCTGGCCGGACGCGCCTTTGGTATGCACGCGTCATTTGGCTGCTTCATGGCCTACATTCCGCTGGCTGCCCTGGCCGCGAGCCTGCCCATTATGCCCCCGCAGGGGATTGGGGTTACCGAGGCCATTTTGCTGCACTTTTTTGTCACCCGCGGCGTGGATACCGCCAGCCAGTCTTTTGCTTTGGCTCAAGCTATCCGCTTTTTACCCATAGCCTGGAACCTCCTCGGTGCGTATTGGGTGGTTCGTGGCAAATTTCATCGCCCCACACCTACGGAAGTTCAAATTATTGAATCAGATTTGCCTATACCGATCACAGCCCCATGCACAGAATAATAAGTGGGCCAACCTCTCCCCCCATTTTGCAATTCCCCATTTACCCCTGCGGCTGCGGCAGATCACGGATAAATTCCACCAACTGTGCGGAACTGGGACTGATCGCGCTCCGCACATAAAAGCCGCTGGTGGCCGTGCCCATGCACAAAGATTCCGCCAAACTCAAGCCCAACAACTGCCCCGAAACAAAGCCCGCATTAAAATGATCACCCGCTCCGGTGCTGATTTTGGGCTGGGCCACAAACGGTCCGGCAAACCAGGCCGTGCCTTCCGCGTTGGCTGCTGCCGCCGTCGCCCGCGGATGCACCACCACCGTACCCAAGCCCAGCTTGTTACGGATAGCCGCCGCCATCGGCTCAATTTCCTTTTCTGGATTCTTATATGGCGGCAATCCCAATGCCGCCGCTACCTGCACCGCTTCTTTCAAATTCAGGCCCAGCATCACATGAATATGTTCCTGAATTCGTTGCAAAATGCGCAGCCCCGCCAGCAAGTCCTGCACCGCCCGCTTTTCCGGATCGGCCAGATCCACAAAAAATATCTTACGTTCGCTGTGCGGCAACATCACAATAACTTCGTTTAGCAATCGCTCCCAGATATCGTTCATATATGGCAAGTGTGTCCAGCTTACCATCCCGATCAAATCACACTCTTCCACCAGGTTAGTCAAACGCTGCCGCCCTACCCGCTGGATGATGTTATTCCAGTTAACATCCGCGGTGGGTGTTATTTTGCCGAGCATCAGCTTGCCATCAAAAAATTCCAACGCGTCCGTATGCCCGGCTTCGGCAATGCTGATTACCGTCGCCCGGCTGGTCATTTCCCTGAACACCGGATGCAAATCCGGATAGCCCAGGTTGCCGATGTAAGTGGTTGTCAAACCAATCGACGCCAGGGCATTGGCCATAATCGGCCCGTTGCCGCCCAGTTTCTGCTGCGTGACCACCAGTTCATAGTTGGAACTTTGCCCGGCGGCGGAAAGAATTTTCTTTCCGAATTCTTCGATAGTTTTCAGGCGATCATACGAAACGGCATTGCGACGTTTATCCACCACTTCAATAATTTCGTCTACGAAACCATCCAGCCCTACCAGTGCTCGAATCCGCGACATATCCTGCCGGGCCAACTTCATACTGACTTGGGTACAAATTTCGCTTCTGGATGGTTGCGCCATAGGGTTCTCCAACATAAACCCAGTCATCTTCTCTATCCGCGCCAAAAGTTTTAGCGGCTACCCCTGCGGCTGCGGCAGATCACGGATAAATTCCACCAACTGTGCGGAACTGGGACTGATCGCGCTCCGCACATAAAAGCCGCTGGTGGCCGTGCCCATGCACAAAGATTCCGCCAAACTCAAGCCCAACAACTGCCCCGAAACAAAGCCCGCATTAAAATGATCACCCGCTCCGGTGCTGATTTTGGGCTGGGCCACAAACGGTCCGGCAAACCAGGCCGTGCCTTCCGCGTTGGCTGCTGCCGCCGTCGCCCGCGGATGCACCACCACCGTACCCAAGCCCAGCTTGTTACGGATAGCCGCCGCCATCGGCTCAATTTCCTTTTCTGGATTCTTATATGGCGGCAATCCCAATGCCGCCGCTACCTGCACCGCTTCCTTCAAATTCAGGCCCAAAATTACATGCACATGCTCCTGCATACTTTGCAGCATGGTCAAACCCGCTCGCAAATCCTGCACCGCCCGCTTTTCCGGATCGGCCAGATCCACAAAAAGCCGCCTTTGCCCGTTCTTGGGCAGCTTGATCAGCACCTCGCTAAGCAGTCGAGACCAGATTTCCGTCATGTGCGGCAGCATAGTCCAATTCACCATGCCAATCAGATCGCTCTCCTGCACCAGCGCCACCAGACGCTCCCGCCCGACACGCTGAACAATGTTATCCCAGTGAACATCCGCCGTAGGAGTCATTTTTCCCAGCAGCAGCTTGCCATCCAAAAACTCCAGAGCATCCGTGTGGCAAGCTTCGGCAATGCTGATTACCGTTGCCCGGCTGGTCATTTCCCTGAACACCGGATGCACATCCGGATAGCCCAGGTTGCCGATATAGGTGGTTGTCAAACCAATCGACGCCAGGGCATTGGCCATAATCGGCCCATTGCCGCCCAGTTTCTGCTGCGTCACAACCAGTTCATAATTGGAACTTTGCCCGGCGGCGGAAAGAATTTTCTTCCCGAATTCCTCAATGTTTTTCAGACGTTCATACGATGCGGCATTGTGGCGTTTGTCCACCACTTCAATAATTTCATCCACGAACCCGTCGAAACCAACCATGGCCCGAATTTGCTTCACATCCTGCTTTTCCAGCTTCGCACTGGCAGTCCGACATATTTCGTTTCGTAATGGCTGGGGCATATAGTTCTCCAGATTTAACGCCTTTATCAGTCCCAAAGATCGCACAGGATACCGCACGAGTCGTCGGATTGCCAGAGCACTGCCAGGCTATCCTGTATGTAGAATGATGAACCCTGCCGCAAATGCACTTAGGGGCTGTCAGGAAATAAAGTGTATTGATACGGCGCAAGCATTTTGGCGACCCGCGAGGCGCGAGCGACGCGCATACCCTGGCCATGGGTCTGTAAGGAGCGAAAAGCAATGCCCCGCTGTCAAAAAGACCAGACGGATGGTACGGGTTATTTCTTGACAGCCCCTAATATCTTGCGGAAAGTCATTGATCACACTCTCCAGATCGGGCGGACAGCCGCCAGGTTGCATTTGTCGTTAAACCCCGTTACGTTGGCCTTTGGTGACGTTATGCGCACAAAATCGATCATCCCCATGCTTGCCGGTCCGCACTTTGACCATATCGTACAGCGTTCCATTCAGTTGCGCCACCGGCTTCACCAATGCCCCGAACTCGGCTATCACGAAAAGCAGACCAGTGCCTTGATTGCCGGTGAACTCCGGAGGTTGAAAATTCCCGTTACCACCGGCCTGGCCGGTGGTACAGGTTTAACCGGACTCATTACCGGCTCGGGACGGCGATGCGTGGCGCTCCGCGGCGAGATGGACGCTTTGCCTGTACAAGAACAGACAGGAAAAGCCTGGGCCAGCCGCCGCCCAGGCGTTATGCACGCCTGTGGCCACGACGGCCATACATCCATGGTTCTGGGAGCTGCCGCCTGGTTATCCCGGCACCGATCGCTGTTACCGGGACAGGTGAAATTGCTCTTTCAACCCGCCGAGGAAGGCCTCAATGGGGCCTTGCGCATGTGCGAATCTGGCGCGTTAGACCGGCCCAACGTGGCAGCGGTTTTTGGATTGCATGGCTGGCCCCCAATGAACATCGGCCACGTTGCCACCCGCAGCGGCGTATTTTTAGCCGCCGTGGATACCTTTGAAATTCAAATTCGCGGACGCGGTACTCACGCCGCCTATCCTCACAAAGGTATCAATCCCATTGCCTGCGGAGCAGCTATCGTCGAAGCTTTAGCCGCTGATGTCAGCCGTGAAATCGACCCCAGCAATACCCTGGTGCTTACCATTGCCACGTTTAATGCCGGCACTGCCCCCAACATCATTCCAGACCTCAGCACCATCACGGGTACGCTTCGCACCCTTACTCCTGCCACGCGCCGCTCCGCCAAGGCATCCATGGCACGAATATGTAAATCCATCGGCGTTGCTCATCGCTGCCAGGTACAATGCCGTTTTACTTCAGGCACACCGGCCACCGTCAACTCTGCCGCCGGCGCGGATTTATTTGAGCGTACGGCCGGCCAGATTCTGGGCAAAAAAAATGTCTCCATTTTGGATAAACCGTTTCTCTGGAGCGAAGATTTCGCCTATTACCTCCAGCGCTGTGATGGTTGCTTTTTTGCGCTGGGTGTTAAACCGCCGGCCATCAAGGAATACCCCATGCTGCACAATCCACGGTATGATTTTCCAGATACGGCGATGGCCACCGGCATTCGTATGTTGATCGCGTTGGCTGTTGGGTATTTGGCCGGCGACACCATTGGCATAAACTGCAACCCCCCAGACCCGGTCGACTCTAATTTACCACTGCATGTACCACCACAAAGGAGAACGTAACAATGCCTCAGCTTTCGTCCGGATTGTCCCGAATCCTGCTGGCTTTTGCCGCTGGGGGCATCAGTCTCTTGGCCATGGCTCGTTCCACGGCAGCCCTGACTCCACAGCAGGTGGCGGTCATTATCAATGACAACAATCCCAACTCCTGGAACATCGCCCGGTATTATGCCCAGGAGCGCCACATCCCGAAAATTAATTTAATTGTACTCTCCGGCCTGCCGCACGATGCTGTGCAAATTCCCGTCGATATGTACGACATTCATGTTTCCGCCGCCATCCGCCGGATTCTGCGCCAGCGGCACCTCAAAAAGATAATTCGTTGTCTGGTTACCACCTGGGGCATTCCCTTGCGTGTAGCCGGCATGGGTACTTCGCCGCAAATAAATCTGGAAATCCAACAGATTCAGCAGGGGCTGCACCGCCAGATCGTGCAACTGACCCGCGGTATCACCCAACTCAATGCCCTGGCTGCCACATTACCTGTAGCAAATGCGGTCGCCAAGCCGGTGCCACCGGTTGGCCAAGGACCCGTTACACAGGCCGCCCAGTTGGCTCTGCAGCACTTTGGACTGGCCTTGAATAATGCCATTCACCGTGTCGGCTTGCTGCCACCCGTGCGTCGACAGACAGCTTTTGCCAAACTCCTGCCCATTCTTGCCGTTTACATCGGTCCGGGCGGCGTCAGCCAAACCATCCATATTCATGGCAGCAGCGCTGTGGCCCAAAAAGACCATCACACTCTGGCGGCTATGCACAAGGACGTCCAAAAGGACCTGCCGGAAATCATCCGTTTAAGCCAACGCCGCTATCTGGAAAAAAATCGCCTCAAACTCCGTCAACTCCAACTCAAACTCTTCGGTGTGGTCGGCCTGACCCGCCAACTTCTTTCGGACACCGTTTACCTCCAGCAAAAGCCCAGTTCCACAGCCCTGGACAGCGATCTGATGACGCTGTGGTACCAACCCGATGCCGCCATGGGAATGGAAAACAACCCCATGTACATGCCTAACTGGACGCGTAGTGTTGGCAAGCTGCAAAAGCACATTCCCCTGATGGTCAGCCGATTGGACGGCACCTCGCCGCAAATGGTGCGGAATATGATTCGTACTTCCGTACGCGTTGAAAAAACTGGGCTGCGCGGTGTGGCGTACTTCGATGCCCGTGGTTTGCATGGCCAGGATCCCTACAGCCAATATGACCGGCTGCTGCGGCGTAGCGCACTTTTCATTTTGCAAAACAGCAGTATGCCCGTGGCTTTGCAGGACACACCGGCTTTCTTTCAGGCTAAAAATTGCCCGGATGAAGCTATCTACTGTGGCTGGTATTCACTGGAGCACTACCTGCCTTCCTGCCAATGGTTGCCAGGCTCTGTCGCCTTTCATGTCGCCAGCTTTGAACTGCTCTCTCTGCACAACCCCAACTACGGCGGATGGTGCCCGCACCTGCTTAAGCATGGCGTCTGCGGAACGCTGGGCGCTGTTGCCGAACCCTATCTTAGCGCGTTTCCACCGCCGAACCTGTTCTTTCCACTTTTACTTTCGGGCCGTTTCACCCAGGCTCAGGTCTACTACCTGACCTGCCCGCTGGTAGATTGGCGAATCGCTTACGTGGGCGATCCGCTGTACAATCCGTTTGAACATCACCACGTGATGCGACTGCGGCGACTGCTGAAATACCCGATTTTCCGCCGAGCTTTTGAGGAATTCAATATGCCCATCCCAAAAGTCCCCGCCGTTAAATCTCCTCCGCATTGAGCTTCTCGGCAACCTCCTGCCTTGGTATGTCGAAATACATCAACAGGATATGCACATGATCAAACGAGCTATTGCACTTGGTTTCATTGGAGCCGGCAATATGGCCGAGGCCATTGGCCGCGGCATTCTGGCTGCCAATATTTATCGGGCGGAGCAAATGCTGGCAGCGGATCCCAACCCGCAACGTCGATCTCTGTTTGCGGAGCAGCTTCACATTAGCGCTCTGCCTGATTCCGCCTCAGTGGCGGAGTGCTGCCAGACTATTTTGCTGGCGGTAAAGCCGCAGATGATCGACACCGCCCTGGAACAACTGCGCCCGGCCATCTCTCCCGATGTGTTGGTTATCAGCATTGTGGCTGCGGTCTCCACCGGTTTTATCAACCGGCATCTGCTGCCCTCCACCCGTGTTGTCCGCGTCATGCCCAACACTCCCATGCTGGTGGGAGCAGGTACCAGCGCCCTGGCCCGCGGTAAAAATGCCACCGATACCGATATGGCGTTGGCCACCAGGATTTTCGGATCCTGCGGCACGGTTCTGCAGGTAAACGAATCGGCCATGAACGCCGTAACTTCTCTTTCAGGTTCGGGCCCAGCGTACGTATTTTATCTTTGTGAGGCCCTGGCGCACGCCGGTGAACAATTGGGCCTTTCTCCCGCTGATGCCCAGCTTCTAGCCCGCCAAACCATCATCGGCGCCGGTGCCTTATTGGCTAATAGCCAGGAATCCGCCACCCTGCTGCGACAGAAAGTGACCAGCCCCGGCGGCTTTACGCAAGCGGCGATTCAAAGCATGGAAGCTGCGAACTATTTTTCTCTCATCACCAGCGCCCTGCAAGCCGCAGCTAGACGCGGCGATGATTTAGCCCGGCAATAATGCAACTGCCGGTACCGTACTGATAACCCGGCGGTAATGCGCGGATCAGTGTGCGATTGGCAACCGGGCCCCCGGGTGGCCGATAATTGTTGTTTGTAATTCAGCGGGAAGCGGTTATAGTAAATTGGTCTTCGCGGGTTGACGGGGCAGGTCTTTCAGACCGGTATTACCCAACAGTTCGCGTTTTTTTATTCGACGGGCTGTATAATGTTGCCGTGTTTCGGCAATTAATGTGTTGGACCATCATCGGAGACTTACAACTATGATTTTGCCGTATAACTGGAAAGATTATCTTCGCATTACCAACATTCGCGATGCCATGAATCGCAATCAGTCTGTGATCAGTATTGTAGCGGTGGTCTTTACCATCATCGCCATTGCATATATCCTTCACTATGAGCTTCATTCACCCTATGTTACGGCCGTGAACCAGTATTTCTACGATACCGCCACACAACAACTAAAAGTGGAACCATCCACGGCAATTCCTCCGATGCGCGGAGCTGGCGGAAAATATACCTTGGTTCGTGCGTATGTATTTACCTGTTCGAGTTGTGACAACAAACAGATTGGTTATCTGGAAAAATATACCCCGCAAGGCAAGGCCGCGTTAATAAATCTGCAAAAGATGGCTAAACAGCCTTCTCCCAAGCCCGGCCCAGGCGCTCCGCCCAACGGCAACATGCCGTACGCCAATCCCTTTGAATTGGAAATGCAAGCTTACAACAGTTCGTTGGTGCGGCTGCCGGCTAAAGGTTCGCCATGGGTGCCGGCTAACAGCCCCGAAGGGCAGCACATTATGACCCCCGCACCGTGCGCCTCAGGCGTGCTCAAGCCGTGCGTTCCGCCGTCTTAAAATAATTGCTGTTCTTTTTCACGCGGCAAGCAGGTCTTTTAATACCGGCAGTATCATCGGTCAAGCTGTATTATGACGCCCCGAGTTGACGGGCGGCCGTCATGTAGTTTTCGTAGTTGGTTTTCATTTCAGCCAGGGAATCTCCACCGAATTTCTCCACCAGACCGCGGGCGATTTCAAACGCCACCACGGCTTCCACCACCACGCCGGCAGCCGGCACGGCACAAACGTCGCTGCGTTCATAATCCGCCTTGCCACTTTCCTTGGTAATAATGTCCACACTGGGCATTGGCTTTTTCAGCAGCGTGCTGATCGGTTTCATTGCGGCCCGCACCACCACCGGCTGTCCATTGGTCATGCCACCTTCCAGACCGCCGGCATTATTGCTGCCACGAGTAAACCCCAGACAGGTGGAATTTTTCAGCGACGGATCAAAAAGAATCGGATCATGAACTTCGGAACCTGGAAGCTCTGCAACGGCAAAACCCAACCCAATTTCCACGCCTTTGATCGCCTGAATACCCATGATTTCAGCGGCCAGGCGGGAATCCAGCTTCCAATCCCAGTGGACGCTGCTGCCTAAACCCAACGGACAACCATACACGTGTGCTTCCACAATACCGCCCAGGGTGTCACCCACCTGTTTGGCTTCCCGGATGAGCTCGATCATGGCGGTTGAAGCCGCGGCATCCGGACAATAAACCTCGCTGGCGGCACTAAGCTCCCGAATTTTTTCCGGTCCCCAGGCCGCATCAACCGTCGCCCTGATTTTTCCGATTTGTCGGGTGAAACCCAATACGACAATGCCGAACTGTTGCAGCAGGCTACGTGCCACCCCCCCTACTGCTACCCGATTGGCAGTTTCGCGGGCGCTGGCACGTTCCAGAGTTTCGCGGCAATCGGTCATCAACCACTTGATGGCACCCGCCAGGTCGGCATGGCCAGGACGCGGCTTGACCAGAACAGGAGCCTGATCCAGCCGGGAATCCGCGTTGGCGATCTCCATGACCACCGGCGATCCAATGGCTTTTCCACGACGTACGCCAGTTAGAAATTTCACCACATCAGTTTCGATGCGTTGACGTCCGCCGCGGCCATACCCTCCCTGCCGACGGTGCAATTCATGATTTATTAGGTCTGCATCCACCGGCATACCGGCCGGCAGCCCTTCCACTATGCTGATCAGAGCAGGACCATGGGATTCGCCGGCGGTTCGATAAGTTAGAGTAGCCATAGGTTCAACATCCTAGCAAAAAACTGAATTTCTCGCCACGCCGATGGCGCATCAAGACTGTTTTCTGAGTTTTGCCTTTCCCGCTTCCCAAAAAACGAACCACTACGCTCCGATAATGACGGCTCCGAACCGCTAAAGCTATCTCCCAGTTCCAGACTACGCGAGGACACAGGGCTTTGTCGAGCGGATAACGCCGAACCCTTTACGGACGCATGTCGCACACACGTGGGCATCCAATGAAGCGCGAGGTATCAGCTATTCCGCGCGGCCCAACATCAGGCGCCTGGCCAAGCCGGAAGTCTCGCAAGAAGACACACCGCCTTCAGGCCTATCAAGTAAGTTTCAGAATTGCTCGCAGATCAGATTTCTCTCGTTGGTAAAAGATTCCCTGTGGTCCAACAGCGTGTGGAATTTCTTTTTCCGCCGGGCTGGATGTTCAACTTGAATTGTCTAGGGCTAAGCCAGCCCATTTCTTATGATATCTCGCGTGCCCGGTGAGTTCATGGCTGCAAGGCCCGCCACGTCATGCGCACGACGGGACGCGACGCCTTCAGACGCGGGTACCGCCGGTGGCTTATGGCCCCCAGTCGATACCTGATAAAAAAGAATGTGAGGGGCCACAGGGCGTGTCCCCTCACATGGAAACGGAGGGGGTGAGGAAGAGAGTCGAACTTATACCAGTGAAACTTGCGGTGACAAAACTTTGCCCTTATATGCATTTCACTATCTCCCGAACCGATGCCTGAAAATTTCTCACGGCCAACGGTGCGGCTCTTTCGTGGCCAGCGCCACGGTAAGATACACTTGCAAAGCGGATGCCAATTCTGAAAAGCCAACCTCGACACCAGTATGGTTCAGGAGGATTTACGCCTATTGGTCGAAGAAAATGGCCCAAAATAAAATTCATAATTTTCCGCTTCGCATGGCTGTACCGCGATCCTGACCATCAATCACCGCGTCATTTTGTCCTACCGCGTCAAAATAACCCGGCCAAATTGGAAACGGTTTCAAAACAGGTTTCTTGATAAATCGACAAGGACCTTCGATGCGAAGTGAACAATTATAGCTCGGAGCTAACACTGGAAGGCATCGGGTGAAAGCACCAGCAGGACGGAACTCAAGATGGGCCCGAGGACCGACACGGATGCGTGCGCCCAGCAAAATGTTCTATCCAAGACCGACCCAACACTTGTTTATCACAGAATTGATCGCGATGCGTCATAAGCCAGGCGATAGTACCATAACATCTCTGGCTCGCCTGCATCGTGATAACAGTCCAACAAGATAGCGCCTAGACCACGACAATGGCTTTAGCTCCTTTGGCAGACTCGTTTACGCCTTGCGACGTTTTAACAGCAACAACCCCACCGCACCAATACCGAGCAGGCCCAGCGTGGATGGTTCTGGGGTGGTGCTGACGCAGTTGGTGATGGTATTATCATCCAACGTCACCGCACCATTGCGCGCCAATGCACTTCCATCCATGATGGTGGCACCGGTATTCATGGTGATGCTGGTAAGGGCTAGAATGTGGCCCTCAAACGCAGTGCTCGTCCCCAGTGTGGCGGAACTGCCGACTTGCCAGAAGATGTTGCAATCCGGCGTCACCCCGTCGCTCATCACCACCGATGAGCCTGTAGCGGTGGTCAATGTGCTGCCGATTTGAAATACAAATTGGGCGTTAGAATTGCCCTGATCATTCAAAATCAACTTCCCGGTCAGCGCTGCCGAGGACGCAAAAAAATACACGCCTGGGGTGAGGGTCATTCCACCGAGATCCTGGCCGGTCAATGTTATGGTGGGAGCCAGGCCGGCGGCCGAGTTATATGCCGTAGCCAAGTTCGTCTGGGCCTGTCCCGGAACAGCGCCAGTGGCGTAGATGAGGTACGGTGGAGTCACAGCACCAGGTGGAAATCCGGTAATGGCGGACCCGGGGCTTACACCTACGTTGCCGTCATTGATTACGGTGTTGCCCGTATTGGTGATGGTCGATCCCGCCAGCACGGCAAAGTTACCGGCGGTGCCGAGGGTGATAGTCGTGGCGTTGGCCTGAAGTTGCCAGCCCGCCAGCACCGGAATTGCCACAAATAACAGTGTTTTACATCTCATCGCGAAATCTCCTTATAATATCGCTGGGTTTCCATAAAAAAACATGCCGCAGCACTTTTGAACATCACGAAGGTACACAGCGTGCCGACTTTACGCCCGAAAACCTTTCCCGCAGAAGGGACCATGCGACGCCGAAATCGCTTGCCCCGAGCACTCAACCTCGTGCCCGGCTCTCGCATTCACAGATCATAAAGATATTTTATATTATATATCTATCTGATCGTTATTATAGTAGGCACGCTGCGGGCTAAAGTCATAACAATACCGAATCTCTGCTCGGTGAAGCTCAGGCTTGCAGCCTCTGCAGATGCGCCGCCAGCAGCCGCAGCGCTTTGCTCTCCACCGTCTGGGGATTATGTTCCGGGCGGCCCACACCGTTGAAGGTTTCGGGATCGCACCCGTTGGCACGCCAGTAGTCATTTTCGTTGGCGGCATTGGTGGCGTCGGATGCGCCTTGAGGCGGCTGCGGTGTCGCTACGGACACGGGCGGGGCTGTGGGCAGCGCCGGCGTACCAATGGGTAACAGCGATACTGGCCCCCCCGCAACGTCCATGAAAACAGCAAAGGCCGGTTTCTGTACCGCTAAATATTTTCCGATGGTAATCTTAACCTGTTCCAGAATAAGACTGTTCTGCTTGGTCGGCACCGTATCGGTCATGGTTATCAACTCTTTTCTAATAAATTACCCACTTTGACGGGCCGATCGTAACCACGTGCCCCGTCGCCCCACTTTGCGGGCGGCATACGCGATAACCTAGACGGCCACAGCCACAAGGGTTGTTACAGCAAAGCCTGTGCCGTGGGAGGGGCACGGAGGCGATTTGCCGCCCGTATCTGCTGCGTGCTCGTGCGTAATGGCTTGTATTTGGCGTATCCGGTGCGGCCAATAATAATATCCATGGGAAAAAGCTCCTCGCGTTTTCACTTTGGGCGGCGTGACCAACCCGACAAAATGAGGCTGACAGAATGGCGTGATCGAGACAATTTGGCCGGATTTATAAACCATGGCCACAGCATACGGCGGCAATGGCCACGCATGACCAGAGTACAAGGGCCGTCGACGCCATGGCGACCAATATCACCATCCGCAGAGATCCCCATCGATGGCTGTAACCCCAATCCGCAACAATGCCCAGCACAGTCAAGCCAATGCCCATCAATAGATAACGAGTCCAGATCATATGGCGGGCTCTCCTTTTAGCGAATCCTCGTTACCTCATTACCTCCATGCGGCAGGCGCCTCGACCACCTCTCCGTGCCTGCATGGGCCTTCATCGAATGCGAAAGGTGATCTTTCAATCAGGTTTGTGCTATCACCAAGAGAGTGGGGGGACGCGGACTATTTTTTATTCTTTGGGAGCGTGGGTATACGCTTTGACCGCCGGGCGGCGCAAGCTGAAAATCATGGAGGTAGAAAACCCGGCCAGAAATAATAAAAACAATAGATCCGAGACTTCTGCAGCGCTACTCACGATCGCCGCGAAGCTAAAAAATAAGCCCGCAAGATTTAACATAAGTTACTTCCCATTTGGATACCTGCACGATTCCGTTTTCGGCAGGTGTTGCCAAACAGCCCACGCAAGACAACTGCACCAACCGGCGTGCCAGGTCGCGGCACGACACTCTCCCGATCCACACTTCTCCAAGTACTACGTGCGACCCGCGTGCCCCGCCGCCCCACTTACGGGCGGGGCACGCGCTACATTCGCCTGACACCTCCGCTATCAATATGCAAAGCCTGTGCCGTGACGAACCAGGGCTCTGGCCTGCGGACCGTATTTGGTGTGTGGCAGTGCGTAAAGACTTGTGTTTGGCTTGCGTGGCGTGGCCCATAATAATGTTTAATCGAAATGACGCGGGCCGTTTTGCTTTTTGCCGCCCGGCTAAACCGGACAAAAAGGTCCGACGAAATGTCGTCACCATGACATTTTGTCACTTGCGGATCCGTACTACCCATTCTCAATCACCACCAACGTTGATTCTCGCCCTACCCATCCAATGGCATACCGCTTGCATATCCTTATGGCACGGCCATCGCGGACAAGACAAGGCGGACGGGGATTCTCACATCCCCTCAACCCAGCCATCACGTCTCTGATGATGTTTCCAGCAGCCATCCACGGCGAAATCTTTTAGGTTAAAGGATTACTACCATGCCAAGAACAAAACCACAGTCGCTTCACCCGGGTCACCACAGTGGTCCGCAAACCCAGGAAGACCCCATGGGGCCTCAATCCGCCCAGCGCTGTGGATCCGCCGCAAAGCAGCCAGATCGACAAAAAGGCAACGCCAACCAAATGCGTCCTGGCCATCAGACCAAACCCGGTCAAACGGACCCCGACAACCGCGGCCAGCACAAGCCGGGCCAATCCCACGAAAAAGATCGCGGGGCCAGCACCACCACGCCTGGCCATGCGGTGGAGTCACTGGGCATTACTCGCGATCGCAAGCCCTACACCCGCCGCAAAGATGCCGGCAGGGAGGATCTATTCCTGGAGCATGAGCCTCAACGAGCCGATTCCCAAGCCGATGATGAAGATGAGAAAGAAAAAGCGACCATGAAAGCGCCTTTCCAGGAGTCCCCAAAGGATGACTGGGAGAGTCGGATGCGGGCCACCAAGCGGGCCCGTGCCATGCGCCCTCCGGCGTAGCAACTGTGACCGATGGCAAGATACCAACGCCGCTCACGCTTACCTCAATGTTTTTTTACCTCCGCAAATGCGCAGGCACTTCTTTGAAACGTGCGTCTACCATGGTTGAACAATCCCACACGCCATCCATTCCCGCAAATCCGGCGGCGATAAGCGCGGTGGCCACCAGTTGTACCGCATTGGGTGGGTGTCCGCGTCATTCGGCGCTGCAGGTAACGCCCGCCGCCACCACAAGCGTCACACCTTAACCTCGACCGCGCTGTGCTCCTTGCGCCCAACTCGCTCTGCTCGCCTGTTGAGGTTGAGATATAAAGAACCCGAGGCCGCAGGGGCGGCCAATCGGGTTTCTCGTAAAGCGTCGTTTGCGTCTTCGTTTGCAGCCGCCACAGAGCTGCGCGGCTACGACCGAACCGGCTTAAAAAGCGGAATAAGTTTGACCGCCTTCCAGTGACCGTGATCTATTACCTTCATCATGGTGGGCAGCCGCACATGATCCCGAGTATTTTCTTTGCCCTTGATTTCAATGGTCAATCCGACATAGGGTGCCAAGGGCTTGTGATTTACATCCAGAACCCAGGCATGGCCATGCACCAAAATACCGGCTGGAGCGCCGGACAACAGACATTTTCGATCGCACATCCGGCCATGGTCTCGACCGGTCAGCCCAAAGTCGGAATAACAGTTCATGTCCAGTAGCTGTCCTTTGACGGTGACTGATTTAAGCGGCACCGCCCAGGCACTGGCGGACATGGCGTTAATAGACCTGCAACAAGAGTGGAAAACATTTTGCGATTCATAACACAGTTGCTAAAACTAAATCCACATGGTCGGCCCACGACCGCCATCGGCAACCGCCGGGGTATTGTGTCCACCGCCACACTCCTGGATCATCGGCTGCCCCGTGCGCGAAAAGCCCGGAGGCGGCCAATGTCGATACGGCGGGTACTCAACAGGTTTACAACTACTACTGATTGCCAACGCTCACGACGGTAATGCTCGTGCGGCTGGTTACCCATTGACCATCGCCGGTTCTGGCATACGCCTTCACCATATAGCCGCCGGCCTGCGAGGCGGTGAACTTGGCATATTGATTGGCCCGTGAACTATCGGGGGTCAGCGTGGCCGTCGTTGGCGTAACCTTCCAATGAATACTGCTGTTGGTAAGGTTCATGGTCGTAGCATGCACCCATACGGTTTCGCCCACCTGCACGGTCTTGTGCTGTGTGCTGACACTGATGGCCGGCGCATTGGCATTAGAATGATACGACTGCGAACAGCCGGCTACGCCCAGCCCAAAAGTTGTGGCCAGCGCCGCCGCGATTGCCAAGTTAGCTAACTTCGATTGCATGAGAATACTCCTTAAAAAAAGATAAACTACATACACTATGGGCCTGGGCAACCCAACCATCCCATCACGGACGGTAAATCGCTAGCCGCCGCTGCTATTGATTGCTCGGGTTATCCGTGGACGTTACACCGGAGGTATTGTCCGGAGAAGCCACGGGCGCCGACCTGGTGGATGCCGGCTTCATATTCTTCACATCGTTGACCATCTTGTTTTTGTCGTGGTTCATTTTCGCCCCGTCCACCGTCATGGTCACGTGTGAGTTATTCCCATGATGGCCGCCGGAAATTTCAAACCAACCAAGGTAAAACCCCGCAACCACAAAAACTATCACACATAAAAACAGTACTGTAAAAATCACTCTCATGGTGATCCTTTTTATCAATGATCCTGTCGGACGTTTCAAAATCTTCCGGGAAGGATTCCCATCAGCAGCAGGATAATCAAAATGATCAGTATCACGCCCAACCCGCCGCTGGGACCATAACCCCATTGTCGGGAGTAACCCCACGTTGGCAAAACGCTCAGCAGCACCAACACCACAATAATCAGTAAAATCAAGCCCATATATGCACTCCTTTCAAATGTGAACGCAACTAGCCTGAACTTTATCGCCTAATAACTAATGTATGATATTCATATCTACACTTTATTGGCGATCTCTTTATCCCCACACCGTCCAGCCTATAATGCAATTGCCGTGCCGCACGCGGCGTTGCGATATATCAAGGCTTACCGCCGCTATTGCGTAGCTACCAGCAGACATGGACATTTTGTCCCGGACATATCGCCGATTATCGAGCCTTATTGTCGTACCTGTCGGAAGCGAATCCGGGGCACCCGATGATTCATTTTCTTTTTTTTATTTTCTCCGCCACGCCATGAGTAAATGCCGCTGGCGTCGCAAACCCACCCAATCAGCCGCAAACCACATCAAATTCACCGCGCCGTCCCAGCACCGTTCCCCCCCGGCTCGGCCTTTAACCCTCCCCTCTTTAGACTTTTGCAAGGTGCTTGGTACGCCCTTTGCGTAATCTATAAACCGTTGGTTCACCAATAGGTTCGTGAGCCGGAGCTTTTCTCTGTCTTTTTCTATAGGATTTTTCCATGAAAAGCGATAAACAAAACGCCGATACCACAAAATCCCAGCACGATGCCAATCATGATCCACTAAGTGGTCGAGCCGGAGCGCACCCGATAGGAACCGGCCTTGGTGCCGTCACGGGAGGCGTTGCGGGGGGCGCGGTCACGGGGGCGGTCGTCGGAACCATGGCTGGCCCCGTAGGCACCGTCGTCGGTGCCGCTGCGGGTGCCGTCGTCGGGGCAGTGGTCGGCGGTGCTGCCGGCAAGGGCATTGCGGAGGCCATTGATCCGACGGTGGAACACGGCTTCTGGCGTTCCAGCTATACCAATCGGCCTTACGTCGCCAAAGGCAGCCGCTACGAAGAATACGCGCCGGCCTACCAGTACGGTTGGGAATCCAAAACCAAACACCACGACAAAACCTTTGAACAGAGCGAACCTTACTTGGCCCGCGATTGGAATCAACACCGTGGTGCGTCCACCTTGGATTGGGAACATGCCAAGCCAGCGGTTATGGATTCCTGGAATCGCGTAAGCAAGCGCCGGCATGAATCCGTGAACCAATAAAATGGGCTACCCGTAGTGGGGCCACATACAGTGGGGCAAGGTTATGTGGGGCAACTGTGGCGGGGATTCTTTTGCCACTTTTTGGCCGGGTATCCCCGCTGCTTTTTTCCCGCAATACAACGCTCGCTCAGCTCAGGAGATCATTCATGGCAGTAAAGCTTAACAAGTCCTCAACCCCCGCAGCGCCGGCCCGCCAGGACCTCATGGACCTGCTCAATGACGATCTTGCCCGCGAATATCAGGCCGTCATCGCCTACGCGGTGTATTCGCAGGTGATCAAGGGTGCCTCCTATATGAATATCGCCGCAGTATTGGAAGTTCATGCCGCCGAAGAACTCCAACATGCCATCACTCTGGCCAATCAAATTGATTATCTCGGCGGAATGCCCGCAGTTACATCCAAGGCCGTGAAACTATCCGACCAAGCTGAAGATATGCTGCGTTTCGACTTGGACAACGAAAATGAAACCATCCGCAACTATCGCCAGCGCGTCCGACAATGTGAAGCCTTGGGCGAATATGCCCTGGCGGAACACTTGCGCCAGATATTGATGCAGGAACAGGACCATCAAATTGCCTTGGCCACGGCCTTGGGCGAGGATGTTCCGGACGTGACCGGGGCACAAGAGCGGGCGGAATCCCGGCGCGGACCGACAACAGCCCGCGGTCAGCAGCCTTGGCACACTGCCAGGCAGCAAGGTCTGGCGGGACCGGCGGGTAGAGTCAATGAACGTTTGTCGCCCAGGTTGGCATCTTTTATAGGAGTTGGCAATGAAGAGTATATACAAGGTCGAAAAGGTCCAGACCGCCCTGGTGATCGCTGATGGTGATCCCATCCGCGGCACCGGTGATTCCCATGTTGTGGTAACCACGATAGGACCAATCAGTGGTGCCGCCAGCGGAGCCGTGGTCGGGGTTTTGGCGGGCGGCGTGGCCGGCCACGAGATTGGCAAGGGCGTGGATCCTTCCATGGAGCATGAATACTGGCGCGATAACTATCTTACGCGGCCTTACGCCCACTCGGGTATGGCCTACGGCATGTATGGACCCGCCTACCAGTACGGCTGGGAGGCCCGCGTCTATCACCAGGATCAATCGTTCGACCAAGTCGCACCGCATCTGCAGCGTGAATGGCCCGTCCACCGGGGTACTTCCACGCTGGATTGGGAACAGGCCAAACATGCGGTTCGCGATTCCTGGAATCGCATCAGCGGTAAAAATCCGGAGTTATTGTCAAATGTTGTGGATTGGCGCAAATCAGGCGGCAATTTGTGTGACTCCGTTTTCGAATTTGATTCCGGCCAATACATCCGGGATTAATTCCGAGCCATTGAGTCTCTGAAAGCCCCG
>JAJYDW010000039.1 GCA_021790385.1 Planctomycetota bacterium | reverse complement strand
GATGCAATGTCCTGGTCGCGGGAAAACAAGACTTCATGCACGGGCCGGTTGTGTCCGGCCAGGTAGCACACGAAACATTCGACAACTTCAGCGGTCAGGGAGTCTCGATCAAAAAGCCCGCGCACGTCAAAGAGGTCACGGGGATGTTGGCGATCCATCGCGGCGACCAGCTTGCTGCCGTAGAGTTCTGCCGCCGCCAAAACCGGCACGGATAATTCTGTGGTGAACTGTGTCCGGGCGGCAGCGCCAAGCCGCTGTATCTCGACGGGCAGAACCGTGCCGCGGAAGACGTGATTGACCTCGACTTTTACCTGATGACGCTCCCGGCGGACAAACAATTTGATCTCATCGCCGCTTTTGGCCGCTGAAAGCTCCGCTGCAAGGCCCATGCTGGTTAGCCGTTTTCTGGCAGTTTCCAACCCCCGGGCGATTGACTCCAAAGCTGTATCACGGCTTTCTTGGTGATTTGTATAAACCACGTCAATGTCCACCGACAATCGCGGCATATTTTCCAGTAGAGTAGAGAACTCAACTCCTTGGCCACGGTCGACCCGTGGTTACGTAAGTTGAGTCCCCCCTCATCAAACCGGACAGGCAGATTTCCTGCATCCGGCTTCCTCGGTATCTGTCTTCCGCAATCTTTGGCAGGGCTGCACGCACCATCTTCCGGCCTGACGGGTGGAGTTGTTGCCAACCCAACCGCTGGAGATGGGCATACCAACTCACGCCCGTGGGTGGACGGTAGGCGCGTTGGCTGCGACGTTGGAGGTGCCGGGTCAGTCGTTGCAGGACATAGTTGTTGATTGCACGGAATGCTTGTGCCGGGTATCCCTGATTGAAGTAGTGCCCCCAGCCTGTCGTCTGCCGATGGATGTTACCCATGAGCATCGTGATGGGCTTGAAGCATTGTTCTGGGCCGGTCATCGCCTTGATCGCCTGACGCTCACGCCGCAGCGATTTAGCCGATACCGTCATGTTCAGATACTTTCTGGGCCTCCCATGGAGGTCCCGATCATAGCGGAACATGTATCCCAGAAACTCCAGCGTTGTACGCGGCACATCGACTCGCACGGTGCGGGTCTTTTCCCGATTGATCTTCAATTGCATCCAGCTTTCCAGCGTCGATTCCACGAAGTCCTTGATCCGGGGACCGATATGTTTGGCCATAATGACAAAATCATCGGCATACCGTACCAGCCGGGCGTTGGCCCAGTGGTAAGGTCCATCGGTCCGGTGGAACAGCTTGTCGAACCAGTGAAGATACAGGTTGGCCAGCAACGGGGATATCACGCCCCCTTGCGGTGTGCCCTGCTTGGGACGGCTGTACTTCTTTCCACCGCCCTTACTTCCCTGATCCTCCACCACGATAGCTTGTAGCCACATGCCCAGGAGTTTCAGAACGCTGCCGTCCGTCACTCGCATCCGCACACAGGCCATCAGCTTGTCATGGGGAATCGTGTCGAAATACGACTGTAAATCCGCGTCGTATACTTCCCGCCGACCGGCTTGGAGATTCTTTTGGATTGTTGCCAGTGCCTGATGGGCGCTGCGCCCGGGTCGGAACCCGTGCGAGCAATCCAGAAAGTCCGCCTCGAAGATCGGCTCCAGCAACAGCAACACCGCCATCTGTGCCACACGATCTCGTATCGTGGGGATGCCCAGTGGCCGCATCTTGCCGTTGGCTTTGGGTATGTACACGCGCTTCACCGGTTGCGGGCGGTAGGTTTTGTGGATCAGCATGGCCTGTAGGTCTTTCAGGAATGCCGATACACGCTCAGGGGAGCTTTTGATCTGTCGGATCGTAACTCCGTCCACTCCGGGTGCTCCGTCGTTAGCGCAGACCCGTTCCCAAGCCGCCTGCAATACTTCCATCCCGTAGACCCGATCATACAGGGCGTAGAATCGGAACTTCGGTTCCTGCTTAGATTTGCGGTACAGCTTCTGTCTCAAAAGAAAGACTTTCACCGGCAAACCGGCCGAGTTGGTCTTGAAGACCTCCGGCAGATCATTCGGTTCTTCCGTAGTGTCAGGATAGCCCTGCAAGCGGCATCCTCCTTCTTCTTACTTCAGCTTGATACCGACAGGGGCCCTTGGCTCCACGGGAATTACCCCGCTTCACAGCTACTACGGCCCCATCCGACTTCCGAACCAATACCCCGTTGCGGTTATGGATTCCCGCTTGGGATTGGGGCACGACCCCCGATTAGTTTGGACCTCTCAGTTCCCGTCTGTTTCTTTCGACATGTGCCGTCCCCTTTGACCCCGGAGAGTCCATCGGCTGCTTTTATCCGCTGCTTCACCGATGGTGCTGGCTTCGTCTACCTTGACTGCTTGGCCACTCTCAATGTGTGTAACGAGGCTGATCTGGGTTCACTTAACGTTACGGCCCACGTCTTCGCCAATCCGGGGCTTCGTCGCCATGGATTGCTCCCGACAACGCCCGGTTGACTACATGGCTAACGGATCATTCCATGATGAACTCCTTTCAGTTCATTAGACACAGACGGTTTAACTGACGCACCAAAGAGATTGATGGCCGTACCGCCTTTCATGGCGAAATGCGGCGTTTCAAAAATTGCGGGAGCAATTTCAAGCAGCAGCCTGACCGTTTCAATATATGTCTTATCCATCATGGCTTGAGTACAAGAATCGTTCCGTCTTTAAGTCGCCCGGTCCAGCGGCCGTGACCGGATTGTCCGATCGCGGCCTGCCTTGCCGCCGCTGCCCACGGCAAATTCATTTCCTGTGCCCAGTTCACGCATAGTCGCACAACCTTGACTCGCCGGCAATTTTTCAGCAGCGTGGCCAGAACATCCGGCCGCAGTGATCTGGCGCTTTCCATGATATTGCGGGCTTCTTCAATTCCTTCACGTACACCCACTTCGTTTAACATTTCCAACATGGCCCGCTCCGGCACGGAGACGGGAACCCCGTCCGGCTCTTCCGGCAATGGTTGCAAACCGAAGTCTTTGTCTAATTTGATGGAAAACGGATTTCGCACCGTATAACGAGATGGAAATCGTTTCCGAAACCAGGTTGGCAAGCCGACGTTTTCATCACCGCATAAGTAAAGCACCTCGCGGGCTGGCACATTGTGGCGAATGCCGCGCCAAGCTAAGGCGGTCTTGCCGCCAACATGAAAGCCAGCTATATGCTCTGATAGAAATTTCAGACATGCTTCCTGACGCAAGACATCGTTCGGAAATGCGAAGACGCCGCGACCCAATCGCACCAGCCATCCCGATTTCAAATAGTGGTGCGCCAAGGCAGATGATATGCCCAGTTTTCTCAGTTGAGGATAGTCAAAAGGCTCGCCCCGCCGAAAAGAGCTCTGTAGATTCTTGATTAGTGCGTATCTTTTAGTTGAAGCCATGCTTGAACTATACGATGAAGATAAAGCAAATGCAAGGCGACTATTACTACGTGGGGAGGTAGCGAGACATTTCGTCATGGTGCGCATCGTCATGGCAGGTTTGCTGATTCTACTGACAATCACCTTCATTTCGCTGCATTCACCAACGCCAGAATACCCGTCTTGATTGCTTGGGGCAGCTTTGACCAAGCGCCCACAATAGTCTGCAATTCTGGGTCGATTTGATTCTGCACATCGCAGCCCGGAAGTTTTGGTGCGCCTATTGGTGCGCACCATTCAGAATTATGCCTTTTATTGGGTTTTTTCGGCGGGATTGCCGGATTGGAAGGCTGGCGCTCTGCCATTGAGCTACGCCCGCGTATTGTCGGCATTTTATCCACAATTTCCATGCCTGCCAGCATCGCGGCCTGGAAAGCAATCTAAGCGCCCGGAGTAGCGGTCAATCCGACGGGAATACGACCACCAGCCATAACGGCTTTGGCCTCTACTTCCAGCAGTGGCCAGTCGGCGTTGTCCCAGCCCACCCGGCTGCCCACAGGAAAATCGGCCACGGTTTGCCCATGCGGCAGTTTCACCCGAACCGGGTAGCCTGCCTGCACCAGAAGTTCGCTGGTTTTGGGGTGTTGTTCAACCACGCGCCCCTGCATCCGACGCGGCCGGCCAAACAACGGCTCGACATAATTGCCGCCATCACTCACCACTTCAATCTTGCGCGCGGGTGCATGCACCATCGCGTTAACGCGCTGGCCAACTTGCAGCGGCGCGGCCCCGGCGTATTTAAATGTGCTTCGGTAGTTGGTTCCAGGGACCACTACCGTCACCTGGTCATCGGTGACCTGATTAACAATAAATTTCATCGCGAGGTTCTCCAATTATTACCGCCCGCGATTATAGTAAGATCATGCTTTTGGAGCAAAAGCTGCCGCCAGACCCCACCGCTGACGGTACCAGAAACGAATCCCAACGCCCCGCCGGCTACTGCCACATCCAGCAAGTTTGACCGATGGCAGTGCGCTTGCGAAGCTCATCTCCGTATAGGCCTGTCACCAACGAACAGCGCTGCCAATATACAACAGGCAAAATGCAACATTTGCCCCACTATGCCAGTGGCCCATTCTGCACGCCTGAATTTACCCATCTAAAGGCAGCAGAACTTATCAGCGGTGACCAAACCTGAACCCAAACCGAAACACCGGACCATAGTACGGATGGTAAAAATATGGATGGTAATAAGGATGATAGAACCATGGATGGAACACCACAGCCGGCGGACAATAAACGGGGGCCGGCACGTACACGGGAGCCGGAGTGTAATAAACCGGCGGCGTGTAAACAGGAGGCGGTGTATAAACCGGCTGCGGGGTGTAATAAACCGGAGCAGCCGGTGGGGCATAAACAGGGGCTGGCGGCGTATAAACCGGTGGTGGTGTATACACCACGGGCGGAGGACTATAGACCACTGGCGGTGGGCAATATGTGGGCAGCCCCACGCCCACTCCAATAATGAAGCCCACCCGGGCCTGCACCGGCTTCGCCGAGGTCAAAAACAAAACAGCACTCGCGGCAACCAGCGAAGCCGCCAACAACTTCCGACTCAGATGACCGCGTAACACAAGCATGGTTAAACTCCTGCCTTGACACCACAACGTCACATTCCATCAGTCCAGCCCTGGTGTTGGCATGAACCGCTCTATAAGGTATACGCCCGGCCTGATAGATTGTTGCGGTACACTGGAAGTTTAACATCGTTTTTCACAAAAGGACATTTTTTTCGGACTGCAATGGCCAAGAATTATCCGCAGCCTGAGGTAAGGATTGACACCGGCAAACGGGCCGCCTACGATTCTTGCGTATGAAACGGGTGACAGGCAACCTGAATTAAAATAAGGAGTTTAAGATGGCCGGACCAGATGTGTTGCAGTTCTCAGATGCAAATTTTCAGCAGGAAGTGCTCAATAGCAACCAGCCCGTGCTGGTGGACTTTTGGGCGGAGTGGTGTGGGCCGTGCCGCATGTTAGCACCCACCATTGACGAATTAGCTACGGAATACAAAGGTCGCGTAAAAGTCGGCAAAGTGGACACCGATGCCAATCGTGATACGGCAATGAAATTCAACATCAGTGCGATACCGACCATTATTTTGTTTGAAAAAGGCAAGATATCCAAACGGTTTGTAGGCCTGGCCCCTAAGCGGGATTTCAAAGCCGCCCTGGATGCACTGGTTTCGGCTGGCGCAAAGTAAGGGCTGTCAGGAAATTAAGCGCATGAATACGGCGCAGGCATTTTGACGGCCGGCGAGGCTCAAGCGACGCGCATACCCCGTCCTTGGGTCTGTAAGGAGCGACGAGCGATGCCCCGACGCCAAAAGGACCAGCCGAATGGTACAGGTTATTTCATGACAGCCCTAACCGCTCCTGCCGGAGTTTTTGACGTAGTGCGTTAAAAAACAGCGGGGTGCCGTTTTTCGTTGAATTTTTGCGTCATGTGATCCGTTGATGCAGATTTTTCGCGGGCTATCCGTCTGCCGCTTTGGAGATTCCGTAACCCCTGACCTCAGGTCAATTACCTGGCCATCGCCGCATGGACGGCCTTCAATACGTCGTCAATCGTGTACAAATCCCGCAAAATCCGCGGGTGATACGGATGCGACGGTGAAAATATCGCCAGAAATGGAATGGATCGACCACCCAATTTCAACAGCAAGGACTGCGCCGGCGGATTGGATTGCGTTAAGTCTGCGCTTAATAGCACCATCCCGGCATGTGCCGCCGCTTTGCGAACCGCCGGTGAATCCAGCACAAACGCCTTTACGGCCCGGCAATTGATGCACCAGCTTGCCGTAAAGTCCACCATCACTGGATGATGGGCAAACAAAGCGGCATGCAGGCGGACATTGCTGAAACTTTCCCAATTATTAATGACCACAGGCTGATGCACAGGGAACTGCCTCGACGCCAATGCCGAACGCTGCGCGTTGGCCTGTGCCGGAGGTATATACAAGTGCCACAACCACATTCCCAGCAGTATTGCCAAACCCACGGCAACACCACGGATGGTCCAATCCCAACCGGGCGGGGTATTTGACGTTACTACCTGGCCCCATACCCAGCACACCGCCCCAACCAGCAGGGAAAGGCTGATTGCGGCTAAAATTTCTCCCCGACTTGGCAAGCTGGAAAAAATAAAGACCGCCACAGCCAGAATCACAAACCCAAGGATATTTTTAAAAATATCCGACCATCGGCCTGCCCGCGGTACCCAACCAAGCCAGTTGGGCATGGCCGCGAGAACCACATACGGTGCTGCCATCCCCGCGCCGATTAAGGTGAAAAACAACACCACCACCCAAGCCGATTGCAACAGTGCCCAAGCCAGCACACCGCCAAGAAACGGAGCGCTGCAAGGTGTGGCCAAAATGGTGGCCAGCAACCCCGTGAAAAATGACGCCACATATCCACTTTGGGGAGCCTCCAAGCGACTGACGGCGGCAGGTGATTGAATGGTCCATACCCCCAGGGTAGAAAGACCAAAGGCCACCAGCACCAATCCTATCCCCAGCATAAAAATGGGATTTTGAAATTGTGAACCATAAAAAAAAGTTCCATCCGTAGCCCATTGGTACAGGCCGATCGCTCCACCCAGCACCACAAACAAGCTCACAATACCAAGTCCAAATACCAGTCCGTGGCGCAGGGCGATGCGCCGATCGCCATGGGCCTGATTTATTAGCGAAAGCACTTTAAGTGGTATGACGGGCAGGACGCACGGCATCACGTTGAGTATCACCCCGCCCAGTAATGCAAAAAGCACCAGCAACCACACCGCTGTATGAGATTTTCCGCCCATTGCCGCATACGTTGCCGATGTATTGGAAGGAACTCCGGCCGTTGTGGAACCTGCAGCCGGTGGCGGCCGTGGCCGGGCGGATGCAATATGTACCGCCAGCTTGAGCCGCAACGTTGCCGGCATAAAGCAGGAATTGGCATTACATGCCTGCGTGGTCAGTTTAACCAGCAGGGTTTGTGAAGGAGCCGCATTGGCCGCTACGTGCATGGGTATACGTACGTCCACCGACCCTTCATATACAGAAAGTTTTCCCAGAGCGGTAATGGCGGCGGAAGCGGGTATATCCTTTCCCGGCGGATACTGCACTGCTCCAAATGCAATGCCGACCGCAGGCAGCGGCTTTACCCGCGTAGCCACCAGAAAGTGATCATACGGATGCGCACTTTGTATATGATACCCGTGCGCTATATGAATGTGGACATCGAGAACCGCCGATGAGCCGGCCTTCAGAGGGGTTGTCGTTAATGTGGCGCGTACTACGGTAGAAACCTGTGCCTGCACCCGCCCAACAGCCAGCCCAAGGCACCACAGAACCACCGGCAGACCCCGCATCAGAAAGGTCCGCTGACAATCCAGGACACCCCGATTACGGTGGCAAGAAAAAATAAATCTCAGGAACATGACATACCGCAACCAAGCGCGTTATCCGTGAGCGTTTCAAACCATTATGCCGGCGGGGCCGATGACTCGCCTTGTGGCCCAGCGGCAGCCTTGGGCGGTTTGGGTTTCACAGGCAGCTCACCTAAGATCACCTTGAGGTCCAGCACGTTGAAACTTTCCGGTTCACCCCGAATCAGCCACATCAACGGCGCACCACTGATTTTAGAAGCCAAATCCAGAATTTCCACCGATGGTACGCGGCCTTTTTCATAATAGTTGTAAGTTGAGGGCGAAATCCCCAGAAGATACGCAAACTTGGATTGTCCACGACGACCGCATACCTGTACACGCAGGCGCTTCATCCGCTCACAGATTTTGCTATAGTCTTCCCGCAATCCAGTCTGTGGAACTAAGACGTTCATAAGCACCTCCGTGGATAGCAGTGTCCCCCCTCACGAGCCATTGCACCCTCTACATATTACTCATGGGAGGCCAGCTTGACAAGTCTGTCCACATTTGCCAGCACCCATGCTACTTTACGCTCAATCATCTGCAAAAATCCATACCCCTCAATACGTCCGAAGGAACCGGTGGCTGCTACGTGGAACGCACTTTCCGCTACCATGGCCTCAATCATCAGCCAGGGAATGGCCTTCAGTTCCGCCACACTGATCATATCCACGGTATCGTAACCGCGGATAAACTTGGAAAACCGTGTTTCATCCACATGGTTCGGCCATTTCGCCGGGTCATCGCCGCCGCCCAAAATTGAAAATTGCAAAGCCCCGTTGGCCAGATCAATCACGCGCTGCTGCAGGCGAGCCGAATCGTAATCGATCACCGCCACTACCCGCTGATTCCTGAAGAGCATATTGCCCGGATGCCAGTCACAATGCACGATCTGCAACGGCCACTCGGGCAGGCCCAGCGTATTTACCTTCTCCGCCGCCACCAGATACGCCTCACGCAGGCCAATCAGCGTGTCGGAGACCTGCTTTTTATCTGCGGGGGTGTTGCGCCCGCCCCGGCTGAAGACTTCCGGTATCTGATCCAGGCTGCCTCCAATTTGTCGATTGTAGTGGTAACTGCCGGTGGGTGGCTCGTATTCCGGGGTGTAATCGCGAAGCAATTTATGGTACAGGGCCAGAATTCGACCGGAATCGAACGTAGCTTCCGGCGAGTTGTCATAGCCGGATCCGCGGATGTATTCGAAAAGTTCGTACACATTGCCCATACATTGCAGCATGGAGTTGTTTTCCTTGCGGGTTCCAACCAGATGCGGCAGCGGAAATTGCTTTTGCGCAAGATAAAGCTGCAAGGCATGACAAAAGGCAACTTTGAAGGGGTCATCCTTGCCTTTGGCCCGCCGCTTCAAAAGATATTCACCCCGTTCCGTTTGCACCAACAGCTTCGGAGCCTTGCGTGAGCCGCGAGGAAATTCCTTAATTGCCTCGATCACCCCAATGTCATAATGGCTTAGGACTATGGCCAGTTCGTCGGTACTGAATTTTTCTCGGTCACTCATGGATGTAATACAACCTTTTTCTCGCAGCCGCAATACCGACGTTAGTCTAGATACTAATCACGTTTACACGCGAGTCAACAAACGCCCGATAAAACAGTCCCACGTTGCCACCACCTGCAAAACAATTTCCGTCGCGACGCTCCGCTATTCGCGGCCCGAGGCAATCAACGCCCGCGCCGCCTCGCCGGTTGCCCGGCCCGCCGGCCACAACGCGGCCAAGAGCGCCAATCCCGCCGTCAGCGCGCCGCAAACGCCAACCGCGCCCCACGCCACCACCAGCCGGGAATTAAAACCCACCATTAACTGGTCCATGCGTGTCCCCATAAACGCGAGATAAATTCCCTGCCCGGTTCCCAATATCCACGCGGTAATAATAAGCAGGCTGGTTTCGGCCAGGATCATTCGACACAACTGCCAGCGCCCCGCCCCCAACGCCCGCAATATACCCAGTTCCTGCCGCCGCACGCGCACCGATGCCATCAGCAGCAGCGACACGCCGATGCTGGCCGCGATCAGCACACCCAATCCCGCGATGGACAGAGCCTGCATTACCCGCTCAATCATGGCGTTCAAATTGCGCTTCATTTCCCCGATTGAGATGCCGTGCAGTTCTGCTCCCGAAAGCGCCAGCAGCGAACCCAGCAGGCTTGCATGTCGTGGCCGCGATAAGAATTTCTTTACCGCCAGCATGACCGCCATGCTCTTAAATCCCGGTTTTACATCCACCATCACGGTGTTCAGGCCGGTAACGCCAAAGTACCGCCGAGCCTCTTTCCGGCTGCCCACCACCGCGATGGATGCCACTTTGCGGAAAAGTCTTCCGGCGTGCAGAAATCGATTCGCCATGTTGATTTCCGGCACCTCTGCAATACCCGCCACCTTAAACCGCACTGGCCCCATCAGAGTACCAAGCGTAATATTTCGCCCTACTGCCAAGCCGAATTGTCGCAGTGCCTGCGCCGCAATAAGTACTCCACGCCCCGCCGCCAGAACTGCAAAGGCCCGGGTTGTCTGCACGGGCCGGTTATTCATCAATTTGACGCGCACCACACTCCTGAAAGATCGCGGCTCGATCGCCACAAATAAAATGGTGCCAGGTGCACCCTTGCCAACAGTTCCCTGCACCCAAAAAGCCGTCACGCTGCTGGCCGCCGCCACACCGGGTACAGCCTTATCGAGATTCCTGAGCCGCTCTGCCGGCAAGGGCTTAAATGGGCTGAAAACAAAAATATCCGGCATGCCACGCGGAAATTCCCACGAGGCCACCAGTCCCGCCGCCCGTGAGCGCATCACTGTAAAAAATGCAATCCCTATCAACAAGGCCCCCACCATTGCACCACTGCGCCAAGGCCTCCGCGAGCATGCCCCATTCAGCAATTCCGGACGAATCCACCACAGCCGGGCAAGCATTCTACCAAGCAACTTTTCCAGAAATACTGCCAACATGGGTGCCAGCAGTATCACACCAAAAAAAATCAGCGGCACACCCACCAGCAAATAAGCCTGAAACCGCAATGTCGGATCGGGAATTTGCCATAAGGCAATCTGCAACGCGAGGGCTGCAATTCCCACCCCCGCCACTGCCCAGATACGACGTGGCGAAACTGCCTGCCCCGCAATAACCACCGCCCGCATGGGGCCGATGCGCCACGCCAGTAACACCGGCACCAACGCCCCAAGCACGGTGGCGGCCAAACCGGTCAACGCTGCGGTCACAACGGTCAACCAGTCGATTTTACACACCGTAAAAACCCGCGAATAATGTTCAATCAACCCCAGAGATGTCCCCCATCCCACCACCAACCCCGCCGTGGTTCCCAGCAGGCCCGGCAAGGCCGATTCCAACAGCACCGTTTGCAAAACTTGATTACGTGACGCGCCTATGCAGCGCAATTGCCCAAACTCGCGCACTCGACCCTGAATGCCCACCCCCATCATCACGGCAATTAGCACCGCCCCACTCAACGCCGCCAGCCCGGCCCCAAACAGCATCGCCCGCGAAAACGCCGTTTGCATGTGCGATAAAGCCGCTGGACCTTTTTGCACCGCATGTACCTCCACCACCGGACCACTCCGTTGCTGCAATATTTTTATAAAACCCGCAATAGGTACGCCATGGTGCAGGTGAATTTCAATTTGCCGCCAGCACAGCGCCGTGCCGGTTAAATACCCCAGTTCCCGACGAGACATCGTCATCCCCGGCGGCTCCAGAAACCGTCCAATGGGACTGGGAGTAATAACCCCCGCCACCCGCAGGTGGACTATCTTTCCAGGGGCCGTGCGTACAACCATCATCGCCCCGGTCTTCAGGCCGAAACTCCGGGCCAATCGCGAGTCCAGCACCACCTGATCCGCGAATTTCGCCGGTGTGCCGGCGGCAAATTTTTCCGGATGAAATTTCCAGGCCGTAGCCAACGACACCCCACGTGCATGCACCAGAGTTACTCGTCCATGGGTCACCACGTAAACAATACCGGCAGCGTTGCCTCCCGCGTACGCCACCTGCGGCAACTCACGAATTTGTTTGAGTAACCCCGGCGGCAAAGCGGAATCAAATGCCTTTATCCGCGGGTCTACACGTACATCCGCTGTGCCTTGATAGTATTGCAAATCATGCGCCAGTGACGCAAGGCCCGAGGTAAGGCCCGCGCCGGCCAGAAATACCAGCGCCGTGCCGATCAGCACTAATAACGAGCAAAGCGTTGGCCGCAGCGGCTTATGTCGCCAATGCCTGATAGCGAGTTGCCAAGATACCGGCATCATCACCAACTTCCACATTAAATTCACCCGTTTTTTGACCGTCGCGCAGAACGACCACGCGCTTCGCTTCGGCGGCAGCGGCCGGTTCGTGCGTTACTACCAGCACCGTCATGGTCCTTGTTTCCAGCACCCGTCGCAGCAGCTTCCAGAAAATAGCGGCGTTGAGCGAATCCAGATTCCCCGTCGGTTCATCCGCCAGCAGCACCGGCGGATTCATGATAAGTGCCCGGGCAATGGCCACACGTTGTTGCTCTCCACCGGAAAGTGCATCCGGCCGATGCCGGACGCGATTCTTCAGGCTCAATACCTCCACCAGTTCCTCCATGCGGGAATGCACAGTAGCATTGCACGTACCGGCCAATTGAGCGGGCAACAGAATGTTTTCCCGCACATCCAGTGATGGCATCAGATTAAACTGCTGAAATATCACCCCGACCGTCCGCCGCCGATAGGTCGTCAGGGAACGCTCAGACATGGTGGTTAAATTCTGTCCCGCCACCACGAGGGAACCCGTGTCTGCAGCATCCATTCCACCACACAGATGCAACAAGGTGGATTTACCCGAACCGCTGGCACCCATAATTGCCACAAATTCACCAGGATCGACCGTTAAATCAAGTCCGCGCAAAGCCTGAATTTCTCGTCGCCCCTGCCGATAGCTTTTAGTGATGCCGCGTATGGCAATAGTCGGGTTGGTCAGGCGGGTATCGATTTCGGTGGCAATCGTCATCATAATCCGTGAATTATACCCGGTGTGCCGCCAACAGACACCAGTGGAGCAACTGGCCACAAGTGTTGATGTTGCTTGTGCGCGGGCATTGCGGGTATCGTAGGAACCTCATGACCCGTGTCGTATTGTGCGAATGGTGTGCGGTAATCGGCAACCGTTTTTGCTCCCAGCATCCAGCCAGAAGGAGTACCAGTGACGCAACCGAACATTATCTATATTCACTCGCATGATACTGGCCTTTACATCTCGCCGTATGGCTTTGCCGCACCCACACCTCACCTGCAGCAATTTGCGAGTGAAGGCATGGTATTTCGTCAGGCATTTTGTGTGGCTCCCACCTGCTCACCCAGTCGCAGCGGGTTGCTCACCGGAGCCTGGCCACACACCAATGGCAGTGGGGGCTGGCTCACCGCGGTTTTGGTCTTAACGACCCACGCTGGCATCTGGTTTCCACATTAAAGGCCGTCGGCTATCAGACTATTCTTTGCGGTATTGAACACGAATCCAAAAATCACGACACGGCCCAGCTTGGTTATGATCAGATATTGGAAGTCCCTGGACAGTGGCGGAGCAATGAAGAAGTGGAAACCACGGCTGCCGCATTTCTCAAGTCCGCAGTCAAGCAGCCATTTTTTCTTTCGGTCGGGTTTTACAAAACTCACCGACCGTTTCCGTCTCCAGAGCTTGCGGACGATCCGCGGTTTCTGCGGCCCCCACCGCCTGTCCCCGACCTGCCCGAAACCCGGCCTACGTAGCCGTACGCAGCGAAATGAGTCAACGCCTGATCGCCTGGCAGCACCAAACGCAGGATCCACTGTTGAATGGACCGCTGCCGATACCCCCGGGAGCACGCATCAACTCGCCGGACGCCATAGATCCGGAATCATTCTTCCTGTGACCGGGCGTTGCGGCAGGTGCCTCGGGTGATATGATATGCCAGATGGTGCTGCAGCCGAACGTCGGTCCCGGTATTCCGGCCATGAAGCGATACCCAGGACTTCGGCGCTGTGGTGTTATGCTATTGATTGATCAGGCCCATCTTGGCAATACCGGCGAATGGCCGAGTGCTTTTTAATATAACGATGATGAACAACGATACCCTACCACCGCATTTTGTCTGGTTGCCTGTGAACCTGCAAGATGCCGGCCCCACGGATTGGCTGGCTTTTCGCCGCCGCTTTGACTGGTCTGGCATCGCCGCACCGGCACCACTGCACATTTTTGCCTCTACACGCTATCGCCTGTTGATCAACGGCACCATTGTCGGCTACGGGCCGGGCCGGTTTGTGCCGCCACATGAGGAATATGACAGCTATGACCTGGCCCCCCACCTACGCGCTGGCACCAATTGGATCATCGTGGAAGCCTGTTTTATCAACACCAATAATTTCCAGAGCATGCCCGGCGATTGCGGCCGATTCATCGCTTGGGGAAACGTTCAAACCCCCGCCGGCTCCATCGATCTGGCCACCCCTGGCGACTGGCAGGTTCAGCGGCTAACCGCGTGGAGCAACGACGCACCGCATTTCAGCTTCGCCATCGGTCCGGCAGAAATTCTCGATCTGGCCATCCGAAAACAACGGCTGAGCTCCGACACCTTCTGGCCAACGCCCGTTGTCATCTCCCGAAACACCCGGCTTGCCCCGCGCTCACTGGTCATGCCCACAGGGAAGCTCAACCCTCCGGCGGCGCTCCATGGTGGAACACTTATTTCAGATGAGCAGCGCATCGGTTTTAACAGTGTCGATGAGCCGGCTGTTAATCCTGAAGGCAGCAGATCCGCACCGCGTCGCTTCAGTTACGCAACTTACCTGCACAGTCAGTCCGATCAGCAGGTGACGCTGGGGCTGCACTGGGGGCCACACTTCCTGAATGGCTGCGAAATTTCCGGCAGCGACGACCCTGCCAGAGGCAATCGGCAGAATGCCACAGTTCTGCTGCATAAAGGCTGGAACCTGCTGTGCGGCCATCCACAACAAATTGGCCCGGTGTACCCATTCATGCTGGGCCTGCCGCAGGCAGCCAACCTTATCGCCAAAGCCAGCCCGAACATCTCCGACCCGCACGTACTGCGCTATCAGCCGCCACGCCCCATGGAAGAGGCGCAAAGCTGGAAAGCCGCGCCACCGACACTGCAAACCTTGAACCTGAACGATCGGGCATGGCAACTCCTGCCGGCTGATCTTTTACCGCCCTGCCCGGCGCGTATGATGAGCTGGGACAAGCCCCGGCCGATGGAGAGCCTTGCATCTTCCGGTTGGCCGCTCACATTACCGATGGACAACGACTTTGTCCTGATAGCCGATTTTGGCACGGAATATCTGGGCCATCTTATGGTGAACCTTGAAGCCCCGCCCGGCACTATAGTCGATCTGGCCTATGACGAACGATTGCGGCAGGATGGCAGCGTGGACTTATTCGCCTGCAACCCATTTATAGAATCAGCGGACCGGTTTATCTGCAGCGGTGGTCGGGAAGTGATTGAAACCTTTCACCCACGCGGTGGCCGGTACGCCCAGATCACCATCCGCCGGCCCAAACACCTTTCCAGTGCTATTGTGCTGCATGGAATAACGCTGCGTGATGCCCGATGCCTGCCCCCCTGCACCGGAACTTTCCATTGCGATCAGGACGTGTTCAACTGGGGATGGGACATCGGCGGGCAAACCATGCAGGCCAGCACGGAAGAGGTTTTCTGCGATTCTCCATGGCGGGAACGCGGACTTTACCTTGGCGATAGCTACGTACAGTCCATGGTGCACATGGTGCTGTGCCAGAATCATGCGGTGGTGCGCCGGGCGTTGCGGCTTTTTGCCCAGGCCCAGCGACCCAACGGCCAGATGCCAGGCTCGGCACCCGCCTGGCTGCACATCACCTGGGGAGATTTCACCTTAATTTACACGCTGTGGCTGCGTGATTACTGGGCCTGCACCGGAGATTTTTCCATCCTGCAAGACTGCCTGCCCGCCGTTGATCGACTTCTGACCAGCCCCACCTGGAAAACCTCGGCCCATTCCGCGCTCTGGGATGTCTTGAAAGAATACGCACCTTTTATCGATTGGGGTGCTCTGGAAGAGGCCCGTACTTATGATGAAAACGGCGTACTGAACGCCTTGCGCTACCGCGCTCTGCTCAATGCCGCAGAACTTCACCAAACCACCGGCAACGGACTGCAGGCACAGGAATACCGCCAGCAGGCGACCCATGTGGCGCAGGCCTTTCAGCAGCGGCTCTGGATGCCGCAGGCCGGCCGTTTTGCCGGCGGATATGTCAACGGCCGTCCGGTGGAGAGAGATATTCTTCATGTGAACATCCTGGCCTTGGCCTTTGGCCTGGCAAGCGCCGCTCAGGAACCGGCCCTTATCAATTACGTATTATCGCGGCTGGAAACCAATGCTGAAAAGGCGGCCCAGGGCCAGCCCGCCAATGACTTTGCGGAGCTTTACTTTCTCCAGTACGCACTGGCTGCCCTCGTGCGTATCCGGCGCTTCGATGTGGCTGAACGTATCATTACCCGCCACATGCAGATCATAAAAGACCACCACGCCTGGACGATCTGGGAATGTCTGCACCGCGGCATCCAGAACAAGGGCAGCCTTTGTCATGCCTGGTCCACCGCACCGCTGGCATATTTCAGCCGCTACGTACTGGGTGTCCGCGAAAAAACGCCGGGCCACCCCCAACACCTGATCGTTGATCCGCAGGTGGCCACCATCCACCACGCCAGCGGCATCGTGCCGCACCCCGACGGACCTATCCACGTTCAATGGCGGCGGGAAGATCATGGCCGATACAAAATTAGCGCCCGCGGTCCGGCGGGAGTTACGCTGGATATTGCCGGGGCAAAATGATTCCAGAACGGATTTCCTTAGAACCGGAGCGGCCGGATAGCCGTGGCAAGGCACCATGCCCTGCCGTGACAGTTCTTCAGGCACCCACTAACTGCTGATAAGGCCGGTCGGTATCGGTTACCAGACACCAATGAGCCAGTTGCTCCAGCAATTGTGTACGTACCTCGGCAAGTGCCGCATCCTGATACCTGTTGTTCAATTCCCAGCGGTCCGTCTGCAGTTCATAAAGTTCATGATCGCCGGTTTCCCGCATCACCAGCTTGTATCGATCCGTGCGCACCATTTTGGCCCGGGCCATGGTTTCCGGGCAATTCCGATACGTACGCTGTTTGCCGCTGTCCGCCCCCGGAAAGCCAAAACGCCGCCGCATTTCGGCTTCATGACCGCCGTCGGCATACACCGCTTCACGCACCCGTTCAACTTGCCCCTCCAGCAGAGGTCGCAGATCATGCCCATGTATCAGCCAGTCCGGTTGAAGCCCCAGCAATCCCAGAAGCGTCGGTGCCAGATCGGTATGATCGCTCAACGCAGAAATGGTTTTGCCCTGTGGCAGACCCCCGCCCGCCAGAATACATGGCACATGCGTAAGGCAATCCGCAAACGTGGTATCCCACTTTTCGCCCAGTCCGTACTGTCCGGCGAAATCTCCATGATCTGACAGCAGCAGAATAATGGAATTATCCCACAGCCCCTGCTGCTCAATAGCCTGTAAAATACGGCCCAGTTGGGCATCCACCCGGCTGATCATCCCGTAATAAACGGCCTGCATTTTTCTTAGCAATCGCTCATCCGGATTCATCCCGGTGCGAAACTCCCGCTGCTTGCGCAGCGACAGTGGGGCCTTGGCCGGCAAATCATGCGGAAAGACCGCTATTTTTTCCGGATCATACATCGAAAACCACGGTTCCGGCGCGGCATATGGCGGATGCGGCGGACCTAAGTTCACCTGCATAAAAAGCGGCCGCGACCGGTCCCGCACACTAGTAAGCAGTTGCACCGCCTGCTCGGTTATAGCTTCGCTATCCCAGTGCACATCCAGATCGCCGCGGTAGCGGGTCTGCGCGGTCAACGGCAAATCGGTGTCCACCAGTTCCGCCGCCCCCTTTAAGTCCGGTGCCCGCGATTTATATTCCTCATATATCGCCTTGAGCGGACGGGTCCAGGAATGATGGTCGATCCGCAAGCCGCGCTGGCCGGGCTTTAATTCCGGCGGGGTATGGCTGGCCTCGTGCAGGTTTTCCCAGGCGTGGTTGAGTCCCAGCACGGCCGTTTCATAATTATGCACCAGCAGTGTCTTAAGGACATTCGGCTGGTCTATGGGCATGTGCTGCCATATGGTGCGATAGCCATCCGTATGCGTATAGCGCCCCGTGGTCATGCTGATACGTGCCGGCACACATTTGGGAAAGCACGTAAAATGCCGCGTTAAATTCACACCCCGCGCCGCTACCGCGTCCATATTCGGTGTGCGAATATCCGGGTTTAAACCATTGGCAGAGAGACAATCTCCACGCATTTCATCTGCGCACAAAATAATCAGATTCCGCGGTAAGGAATTCACCTGGGCCATAGTATTTCCTGTCATTAAAACAACCGGCAGCAATACCTTGTAACAACCGCCGCCCCACTGCCTTAACCGTACGCTACACGCACCTGCTGCGGGCTTAGCTAAGGCATATCCATACAGACATACAGTGATTGTTCGACACGCTTGCTTGTAAAAGCAGCCGGCGAACCATCCACCAAAACCGCCCGCACCGCAGCCGCCTCCGGCGGCAACAGCAGTTTGAGCCTACCGCACCGGCCACTGCCGGTCAATAACAACTCCATTATCTTCCCTGCCCGGTCACGCCGATACCGGTATGCTACGTAGCATTCACTGGCCGGCCAGGCGGCGGTGGCGTCCACACAGATTTCATCCCCGGCCGCCCAGCGTGGGGTCAGTTCCACCACGTCCATCGCACGTGCCATCGCCCGGACACCCACCAGGCCCTACATCAGCGCCCGAACCACGGCCCCAGCACCCCACTGGTCCGGAATTCCATAAGAAACATCCGACACCTGCACCTGCAAAGGTTGGTCACTAAGCGTAAGACCTAACACCATCCACCGGGCGGAATTTTCCGCGGCCTTAAATGCCACACTTTCAATGGCCGCTACGGAATGGTCTACCGCCATCCCCCAGGAATATACGCCTACATTTTTGAACTTGGCATTGGCTCCACGCCACGCCAGACGCAAAGTGTTATAGCGATCCCACGGCAGGGAATCACCGGGCATAAACCAGGAAGCTACTTCCCAGTGAGTCTGGATGTACCGGGTTTGATGCGTGCCATCGGCATAATTTAGCCTAAGTCGGCCCACCAGTGCTCCTGGCCCGCCGTCGGCATTGGAGCAGGCATGAAGAAGGTAAATAGATTGGGCCATGCGCCGGCCCGCGTCCACCACTGCTTGTCGCTGATACTTGTCTGTATGGCCCAGAATCAGGCATCCGCATCCCGCATTTAAATCTGGATCAATAATGTCAAAATCCACGCCATTGAAACGCTGCCGGCCGGTTGGCATTGGGGCTAAATCATTACCTGCTTCACCCAGCCAGGGCAAAACCCCCGCATCGCGGACATCTGCACGGAAATGCGCATAGGCTACTGGTTTGAGATCCAGCGGCTGGTAGTGGGCCACCACCGTTTCGGGTATTTTGCCCTTCATACAGCAGGGTAAATCTCCTCCATGGGCCAAGGCCCAACCCAGCACACGATTCAGAATATCCACCACGTAACTTTCAAACCCATGCTGAAATGCGCCCCCCGCAAGTTCACCGGCCACTATCGGCGAAACTCCGCCGTTCATATATTCCCATGGCGCAGAGTTGTTGGTAAACCATTTCAAACGGCGGATAGAAGTTGTAAAATCCCCCGGGCTGCTGGCGGGCATCAGTTGCCGCACCTGCTGATAGCTGCGGATAATATCCACCGCCTTCTGATGCGAAATGCCCCGCCCCAATGCGTAGGCATTGGATAACGTGATTTGTACGACCAGAGGCGTCTGGCCCACATCGCGTTTTACCGCCGGTTTTCATCCACAAAATGGGTAAATAAACGCCCGTTCCAGGCCAATGCCGTTACGCGCTTCATCAGATCCTGCGACAATTTCAGGTAGGTTTGGGCCTCTGCACCGCGGCCGGTGGCCGTGAGCATTTCCGCCAGGTACCCCAGTGCGGCGGCCATGCCGGTGTTATCGCCGTGCATCACACCAAAGCGTGTGCGCTGCGGATCAATGCTCATGACCGATCCACTGATGGCGGCATCCTCTTCGTGCTGGAAATCCCACGTATCAATGGTATAATCGCGTTTGAACAGTGCAAATTTTTTACTCCAGCGGCAGGCATCGCCGGTAGAGTAGCCTATGGCCCGAATTGCCCGATCCAGCAGACCGGCCATCCAGGCGTCATCGCCGGTGGCCTGCCAGGTCAGATACAGGCCTTCGATAAACAGGTACTCCACATCAATTTCCACGGGGATGCGTTCGAAGCGTGCCCCCAGATTGCCCGGCACAGTCCGGATGAAACCGCCATCGCCAAATTCGTGGTCCCGCCAAGTTTGATACTTTGACCCTCCCCGTCCGATCCGGTCCCAGATCAGGCCGTCGGCCCGCTGATAATCCGCATAAAGATCAATACCCGATTGCAGCAACACACCATCAAAATAGCGCATACCCTTGAGGGTATGCACATGATCGCGCAACCAGCAAATATAAAATTTGTATATTTTGTCATTGATACGTATGAACTCCCCACTACCCTAGGCATTTATCAACAGCGTATCCACTAGCGCACGCAGCAGGCGGGCCATCTGGCCCGAGCCATCGGCCACATTGGTTTTCGCCACCAGCCGAAACATTCTCTCCGCCACCAAACCTCCGGCTTGATCCCTGAGCCGCACCACTTGCCGCCCCGCAGCTCCACCCGCCAGCCAGCATACCTGCCGGCCCGGCTCAATATGAGTCTGGTGATAGCACCGCAAGGCCGCATCGAGAATCTGTATTTCACCGGGGCGTTTCGCCGTGACGCTTAGAGGCCCCAGCGGCTCAAGCGTGCCGTTGAGGCATAAGCCCTCGACGCTCCCCAAGTCCAATCCAGCGTTGTCGCCATTATTCATGATCACCACCAAACAAACCAAAAAGAATGAGGCTAAGTCCATTTTTACCGGCCGCATTGCACCCTTCCAGCGGAGCGGCAGGTAATCAACCCGGCGGAATAACAATCTTCCTCCAAGCGTCATGGCTGGACATGCTTACAATTCCAAACTCTCAGTTTTGGCCGCCAACCGAAAGGGGTTACTGCAGCCAGTTGGCCGGCTGTACGGCATTGGCAAAGGCTTGAATCGAATTAATAGCCTGCACATGCCCGTCCGGAAACGCCGTGTTGATCACACCGTTATGCAGTGGAATAGCCCCAAGTGCCGCATTGGCGATGGGCACGTTAATCGTACTGACCTGCCATGGAGCGTAGCCTGGATAGCCAGCTTGGAGGTATAAACCATTGCTGACGTCAGATACCCAATACGGTGGCGGCGAAATATAAAACGAACAATCGGAAAACAACATTTCATCCGGCGGAACCTGCAGTAAATGAAAGGGCAAACAAACTTTCGAACCCCATGGCAGATTGGATCTATAAGGCGGCAAGCCGCCGGAAGCGGGAGGCAACGGGTAGCCGGTGTCACAGGTAACCATCAGGTTAAAATTCATACCATAGTCACACGGGGTGGCATAATATTCTGACTTGTTAACCTCCACTTGAAACAGCGGACACTGCCATACCGACGACACCTGGTTGGTTACCGATGGTACGTACGCGAAGCCCGGCAAATAGGAATTTTTGGGCGTCATGGACTGTTTACCACTGGGCGGCAGTTGTATCGGCTGGCCTCCCAGCGCAGCATCCCAATGGTAGTTATAGGTGGCAGTGCTAGACCACATGGTACTGTTGTCATACACCAAAATTCCGTGATTATCCATGGCGTAGTATTGCACAACCATGGCGATTTGCCGCTCGTTGCTGGCACAGAGAACCACATCGGCCGCTCGCCGCGCTGCCGCCAGCGCCGGCAAAAGCAGGGCAATTAAAATAGCGATAATGGATATCACCACCAATAATTCAATAAGAGTAAAACCGGCAGTGGCCGCACGCCGCCAAACAGAAAAACCGGTTTCGGAAGGACGGTTCATTGTGTGGGCACCCATGGATATTCTCCAGAAAACATTTTCGATGAACGCAGCGGTTCGTTTATGCGCTCATCGCACTCGCCTTTTCACCTCTACATTATCCGCGATCCACCCTGCGCAATCAATAAATATTGTGTTTGATATTATTGATTTTGTTCGAAATGTTGCCGGCTACGCCGGCGCGTCCGACGCAGTGCCCGGCGGGTACCGGCCGTAGCCGGCGATGCCCCCATCGCCGCCGGCCACCCAACGCTATCGCGCTGCCGTGATTGCCAACACCACTGGAATGCCCGACCAGGGAGCGCCCGGCAGTAAATCAATAGAGGCAATTTCATCCTGCGGATGCGGATTCGTCCACTGCATGGTGTACGCCACCGCGTAAAATGAGGTTCCGGAGTAACGCCGTTGCCAGGCAATCTGGGCCTTGGGCAGCGGAACCGGATGAATCTGCCGGTAATTGGCGATCTGGTGCCCAACATTCAGGGGCACATTGACGGATAAGCCATTGGCATAATGAATGACATAGCGTGCCACTTCCACGTTCTGGCCCGGCCGCGGCTGGCGAAGAATTTTAGCGGCCTGCAAAAAGAACAAAGCGTTCGCTTTTCTCTTGACCGCAATACCCACAACCTGGGCCGGCGGATGATTGGGCACACCGGGGCCGCTAAGCATGATGCATGTTGGTACCGGTGATGTCGCAAAGTGATAAATGTTGTACGGAACCCCGCCCAGCGTTTGCCGGCCCTGTGGAAAATCAGCAAAGGTAAAGCGTTTATTCCCGAACCAGCCCCGGGTGCCGGTAAACTGCGTACACTTTCCGACCAGGCGGACCGGCGTGTACCGCAGGTGCGGATCTCCGGCAATGACCGGAGCACCCCCGTTAAACGACGCATGAAACGCCGCCAGAAGCGACCGCAGCAAATTCCGCTTTTTTACCGCGTTGATCGGCATGGACTCCTGTCCGACCGGGCGAAAATCCAGATTAAACAGCACCAAGCCCCCCGGGCCGCTTGGGAAAGCCATCATCCCGCCCACATTGTCGATCGGTTGCACCTTCTGCCGGAAGCCCGCGGCACGTTTCATCCAGAAATAAATGTTATCAATGCCCACCATACCGCGTGCGCCTACCGTATGTTGCCATCGGGTAATGCGCAAAGTTACCGCATCGGCTGTCACCGGATGCTTGAACATGAAGCGCTGCCGCCGGTTATTGGGCTGCGTGTTGTAAACCAGCGGATGGTGCCCGGCAAAGCGCAGTTCCACCTGCGTGGTGGGCTGATAAAACATATTGCCGATCCAGGTCCAGCCGGTAAAAGTAACTGGGTGGGGAAAATGAATCGGTATGCGATTGCCCTTGGCCGGGAAGTCTATAATCAACGGCCAGCCGGAATCGCTCCGGAACCCGTTGATGATCAGCGGATAACTGCTGAAGCTGGACGTGCCGAAAGGTGCCGCATCATCGTAATCAATCACGTATTTGTATTCATGTTGCGATACGTAATACCCGGACTGCCAGCGGAATATCCGGCGCGAAGAATATTGCACCAGGTCGCGACCGCTCATGCCAAACGTCCATGCGGGCCGCGCCGCTGCGAAGTGGACGTGATCAACGCCAAACCGCCGGATCATAAAGTGAAAGCCGGTGAGCCGGTTAAAACTCTTAAGCCCCGCTGGAGTCAACCCGTTAAGCACGATCCATCCGCCGGCACGGTTAAATACCTGCACCGCTTTCCGATGGCTCGCCAGCACCGCCAGGTTTTGCGGCGTGGCCTGAATCACCACCGTCTGTGCCACCGGGGGTGTAATTGCCCCCAACACCCCGGTCGGCCGGCCGAAAGCCACCCCGATCTTGTGCATCGCGTCAAACAATGGCGATCCGGTTCTGGCCACCAGCTTGACCGGCCGATGAATCAATACGTATCGTTGGGCAGCGTTAAGCAGATTCATCAACAGCACCCGGGCCACCGCATTACGCTGCAGGGTGGTTCCGATGCGTAATTGAGACAAATACAGCATTCCCTTCCCCACCGGAACTTCCACCAGCGCCGCATCCGCCAGCCGGTTGCCGCACACCACCACGGGGGTGGCCGCCCGATGTGGCTGATGATACGGATGCACCGCGATAATCGCGCTGTTGCCCCAGGTGAAAAAGTCTTTCTGACGCAGCCCGCGCAACACGCGACCCGCGAAATTAATACCAAAACCGGTATAGCAGACATTATACGCCGTTGTGAGGTCGGCCGGTGTGGACTCGTACTCCAGGGGGTGTTTCTGCTCCAGAACAATGACGCGCCGGCCGCCCACCGCCCATGCCTCCAGCCGCGAAGCCCCGCTTTCCCGGGCGCTAAGCGCATTAGGCCCCACCAGCAGAACCTGCAATCCCGCCGGCAGTGCGGCCAGCGTTTTAACTGGGGTATAATTGATGTGATAATTGCGTAAAAATGCGGTCAGTTGATGCTTGGGATCCCAGACGCCGAAATTCGTGGCGTTCAACGCCGCTATCCCGCGCAGGTCCGATGTCGAGTTGGCTGGCAATATCGAAACATGCTTGGTGTCCTGGTAAACCGTGCGACCATGGACAATCAGCGCCAAATGCCATGCGGCCTCCAGACGCGTCTGAGTGACAGGCATGGTAAGCGCCAGGGAAAACCGATCGGACGTTCCTGCTGCCACATGATAGATCGTGGAACTGGTGGCCAACTCATGGCCACCGGCTGAAAGCATCCAGATGAAGGTGATCGGGGCATCGGAGTGGGTGTCATTGAAAATGCCCATGCGGCGGCTGATTTGCTGACCGGAGCCAAAGGTCCAGTTCCACTGCTTGCAAAAGACCGCGCGCGGTGCCATGGAGTTGTAAACCCGTTTGCCGGTGTAGGCATCATCCGTCCAGAAGTCCCAAGCCCCGTACTGGTCCCACCGGTAGCCCTGCTGCAGAATGGTTTCTAGTTTTCCGGCGGCCTGGTGCATGATCCGGTTGCTGGAAAATACGCCGGGACCTCCAATGACCGCCAAGCCGGGGTGGCTGCCGTTGATGAAATAATCCTCCCCGGCAAAACGCGGGCGTTTTTGGTCCCACACCCACGCACCGCGGGTGAAATGCGGATGACTTTGCGAATGCCACACCCAGTAGGACGCACCGCGACCGCCGCCATTAACGTTGGCCTGGTAGGCCAATGGCGGATAGGCCGACCATGGACCTGTAATGTAGTGATTGCCGCAGACCGGCAGTGTCTGTTGCGTGGTGGCTCCGCCGCCATCCGACATGGTGAATCGCGTGGGGTCTACCCGCAAGGCGGCATTGGAAACCCGGGTTTCCACCGGCGTCCATGTCGCCACCTGATTCAGATTATTAATATTGACATACATAAACTCATTTTCCAGCGACCATACCATGATCGACGGATGGTTGCGATACCCGCGGATCCAGGCAACCACCTGCTGCCGCCAATGCTTGGCCAGCTCCGGCTGCGGCTGGTAGCCCATCAGTTCGCCATCCAGAATGTCCTGTTCACGCACCACCACACCATGGCAGTCCAAAAAGCTCAGCGCCTGTTGCGGCGGCATGCCAAACCAGAGCCAGTTAACCCAGAACCGCATCATGTTTTCATGATGCTTCTTCTGAAACGCCAGCCACTGTTTCGCCGTGCTTTCCGCGTGCTGGTCACACCAGCCGTGAAAGACCACCCCGTTAAGCTCAAAATTTATGCCGTCGGCGGTCCATTGCCGGAATCCAAAGGTGGTATTTTTGATATCCTCACGATGGCCGTTAAGCATCACCAAGGTCCGCAACGTATACAGGTGCGGTGCATTGGGCCACCACAAAATGGGATGTGCCCAGGAACCGGATACCTGCAACTTTTCCACCGCTCCGGCGACCACTTGAAAATGCTCCGGCGGCAGCTTTTTGGCGATCTGTCCGGTTTTCGGTTCTATCGCTTCACAAATAACCTCACCGGTCTGGGCCTGCAGAGTGGTATTGCGAATCTTCACCTGCACAGCTAAACGGTGCTGCTGCACGCTGGGTTTGACAAACACATTACCGGCATAAACAGCGCCCGTGGCCACCAGCCGGGGCCGAACCAATATTCCTGACGCGCTATGACCCCAGACCGGATACACCAAGTGCTGAAAGCCCATGGAGAAAAAGGATACGGGATAAGCAAATTCCCGCTTGAGCAGCAGGGGATTTTTCGGATTATTCAGGTATCCATACCACGCATCACGGATACCCACCCAGATCTCATTGATGCCCGGATGTATCGCCCGGCTGATATCCATGCGAAAGCGGGCATACGGAGCATTGCAAAATCCGCAGTATTGGCCATTCACAAATACCGTTGTGTTCAGGTTGTTGAGCGGAAAAACCAGGTGGAACCCATCGCCCGCGTATGATTTCGGAACCATCACCCGGCACCGGTACCACAGCCGGTGGCAGTAACGCAAATCCGGCCGCTCCACGTTTTTATCCCCAGGAACCGTTATTGCCGTCCACAGCAGATGCTGCGGCAAATGCCTGATCGGCACACCCGCCCGCGTGGGCAGCAATTGCCCGTCGCGGCAGATCTGCCACAGACCGGCCAGTGAGATGCTGATCCGAGCGGCTTTGCCTGCGGCCGAGGGCAGGCGATAAACGGTGGTGGCTGCCTGCTGATCCAGCTTGGACGGTTTCCAGGCGCCCGGTGCATAGGGACCGTTGGGAATAAAGTGCCCGGCATAAAGGCAGATGGCGTTGCAGCCGAACAAAATCCGATGCCATTGCAGCGGTAATTTCGGTGCCAGACGATTGGCATTGATGGCCGCCCGAATGGCCTGATGCGTTGGAGATGCTCCACGGCCACGATACGTAGCATACGGACGGATGCGCACTTCAAAGGTATGCCGGCCTGCGGCCAGATAAACCCGCCCCACATGCAGCCATGCCACCGGGCACCATGTGGCCAGTGTCATCATATCCACCGTGGGCTTGCTGGGGCTTATGCGATGCCACGGGCCGCGGTCCACCCGCCAGCAAAACGGTGCTCTCGCAAATTCAAACCCGATGCGCATCCAGGCCTGGTATTGGCCGGCGGCGGGGCATTTAAAGTTATAACGAATTCTAATACCCCGCAGCGGCACCGCCTGCTGGTTCTGCTGCGGCGAAAGTTCGTAGCTAAGCCAGTTGCCGCCGAATAGAAGCTTTGTGCGTCCCCAGCCCGCCAAGTTAGGCTTGAGAATGGCGGGCGAAAAACCGGCGGGGTTGTCACCTGGAATCCAGACCGAAGCTCCCGCCCCGACCGCGTTGGCCCTGGTTGTCAATAACAGTATAACCGCAAGCCCCATCCATCCGAAAAACCCTCGGCCATGCGCCGCCACATTTTGTATCCGCATGCTGGCTAATTCCTTTTGCAGGTGATTAATCTGGTCACGTTTCCTAGTTCCGCAGTACCCTATGGTTACACCCCACTGCAGGTAGTCTTTATAGAACCTTCACTATTGTCAACGATCTGCCCGGTGAATACAATAGTGATTATGTTTTATTTTCTCCATTTTGTTCGAATTTACCTTAACTCACCGGCGGTGCTGCTTCCCAGACGCGGTGCGATCGGCTATGACCGTGCATCCGCGATCAGGTGCGGTGGCCGCTTCTGTGGAAATAATCTATGAATTGGCGTCAGACCATTTTATTAAAACCCGATGCCACCAACTGGGACGGCCCTTATTTCCGCCTCTACGAGTGCGGCATCGATTACATCCAGCAGGCGCTCCCCGCGCAGCGCCTCTTCACTCACGCCATGGACACCATCGGCAGTTGGATTTACGTACTGCAAGGTACCCTCCGTTATGCCCGCGGTGAAGATCGGCACGTTGTGGCCGCCGGCCAGGCTCTTATTACCCGTCGGCCGGAACCGGGCAATATCCTTCGCACGGGCACCTCGGAAGAGCCCCTTCATTATCTGTGGATTCACGTGGTCGGAGAACCCGCCCTGAATTTCTTCGATTACCTGCACCATAAGTATGGCCAGATTCAACATATTCCGCCGGCAAGCCCGGCCATTAGCCACGCCCGGCGGATAATCCGCCTGGCCCTGCAAACCTCCACCCGGCCAGCCCATTTTTGGTCAAAGGAGACGTATCACTGGCTTGATGCCTGGTGGCAAGCCGTGCAAGACCACCATCAAACCTCCAACCGCACCACAGCGAGCGTGCCAAAACTCGGCCGGCTCTTATCCATCCAGCCGGGAAACTTCAAGGCCTTTGCCCGCAAAATGGGTTATTCCCGGGCATATCTGACGCAAAAACTTTCCACCGAATGGGGGCGCACACCCGGCCGGGCCTTGCGCGATGTTCGGCTCCGCCAAGCCGCCCAACTCCTGCGTACCACCTCCTTAAGCATACGTGACATCTCCGACAAAACCGGTTACGCTACAGCCTCCGGCTTTATATGCGCCTTTGTCCGCCTGTACAAGAAAACTCCGGGCCGATATCGCCGGGAGCATCGCTGAAACCGCCGGAGCTGGCAATACCTTCATGGCGACCTGCCGCTTCCATCGGACCAAAATACTCCCGTGTGGACTACTGGCTGGAGCTTAAAATCTTTTGTGCAATTATCCTTTCGCCATCACCGGTTCTGTGGGTTTGTGACAGTTTATGCTGTCTTTTTTCTTGTCTTGGCCAGAATGCAAGCCGGACGGTAGGCCCGCAGGTGTTCCCAGCAGGAATCCCAGCTTTTCCACGCTGCCCATAAGGCTGGAATAGCCTCCACTCCAGGCATAAGCTGTCGGCGTACTGTGCACTTGGTCTGTGTATTAAATATTTTGTAACCGTTCACGAGGGGGCGATCAGGCAGACTGGAAGCCTGCACCACAAAGGGTGCCCTTGCTTTTGGGTACGCCATAACTGCCGCACCTCCGGCTCATCGGCATGGTCGTGAACGGTTACAATTCCCTGACATCTTTTTTTCTACCGGGCTGATATGCGCGCCAGGCGATAAACATCCGGCCGCGGCCGGGCGGCGGCATACTGTGTGGCATCCATAGCCCGGCATTGCCGATACATGGCCCGGGTAATGGCCAGAGCTTTGGCCAGTGCCGCCGATGCGGCGCGCCGGGCCTTATAGCCAAAGCCCAGTGCCGGCAATTGATGCAGCCGCCAGGCCCGGAAGCGGCACTCGGTCTGCCGCCACACCAAGGCCATAACCTGCCAGGCCTGGATCATCATCGGCGTGTTGTAGCGAGCCAAGTTCACCCCCGCGGCAAGCTTGGCCGCGGTGAAATGGGCAATGGGCATGGCGTTAATCATTAATTCATAGTTGCCGGCGGGCAGGCCCGTAACCTGCAATCGCTGCTGGTCCAGCTCTTGATACGCGTGTGTGATGTGCAACACCAATGCCGCCAGCGGATTGGTGTACCCAGGGTTCTGCGTGGGGCCAGGCCAGTTTCCGCGGTGCTGCGCTTTTCGATTCCACCAGGCCACGGGCGGAAACTGCGGTGCATGTTGGGCGTGCAGGGTCATCATGGGATAAGGCAGGGCGGCATCGGTTTGCGTCCAGGAAAGTTTTCCCCCGGCCAATTTCAGGCCCTGCACTCGCGTATTGGCGGCTTTGATCACTTCCGGGTGGGAATTTCCACGAATATCAACCCCTGAAACCAGCGCCGGCGCGTGCCACGCCTGCAATAGCGTCTGCGCCATCACCATCTGAGCCGTAGCCCCCGGATGCACCCGCCCCGGAATGATGTGCCGAGCTAATGCCGGGTTCGCCCGGCGGACTTTTTTAATCACCTTCACCAGCGGGGCGTTAAAATTAACACACAAGGCGTGGTACCGGGCGGCCAGGTGAGCCACCACCCGGCCCATGCGAATCAGCACCTGGTTGTACGTGCCAAGCCGGGCCTGCTGCGCCGGCGGCAGCGGGGAAGAATAATTGTCAAACGGTGATGGCTGTATCAGCACCAGCCGCACCCCCGGCAGATGCTTCCGCAGCCAGCGGATAATATGTACGTATCCCTGTCGGTATCGCTGCAGCACCTGGGCATTGTATGGATGATAGCCGCCGTCGTTCATGCCCAGCATGATGGTGACCACGGTGGGGTGAAATGGCAGCACATCGCGTTGAAGCCGCAGGTTGACAGGCCCGGCCCATCCGCCGCCCACGGTATCGCCACCCACGCCAGAATCCACAAAACGCACTTTCAGATCCGGAAAGCGGGTGCGCACAAAAGTTTGCACCGCCACCGGATAGTAGCGTTGTTCAGTGATGCTGTCGCCATAGAAAACCACACGATCGTGGCTGTGCAGATAAAACTTGCCTGCCGGCGCGGCGGCTGCGGTGCCGGATCTTAGGATGGCCCCAGCCATCAGGAACACCCCGGCCATCATTGCAGTAATCATTCGCATAAATATATAAAGTTCTTTCGTTTCGTCCGGTACCGGTGACCAAACCCCTAATGACAGGTTACCTTTTGGACAGCTACAATGCCACTGGCGCAGCGCACCAGAATTCCATGGTCACCCGGCGACAAACTTACCTCTACCGGATGAGCCTTGGCCGACTGGTCTACCGCCACTTCACGCCCGTCCACCAACACATCATACCGGCCTTTGCCGGAAGCTTGCACCTGCACCTTGTAACGGGCCTTGTGCGGCCCGTGATTGCAGACCACCCAGCTTAGCCACGCGCCGGGCTGTGCCAACTGGGCCGTGGGTTTCTGCCAGGTCCATTGAATGGCATTGGCTGCAGAAAGCGTTGCCGGCACGACAATGCCCGCATCCGATACCGGCGGCACGGTATCTGCCAGATGAATGATGCTTTTCATCAAAGGATAACTTCCTGCATGAACCAGGCCATGGGCCGGCCAATACTGATACACACCCCAGGTGTTAAGATAACCGCCGCTGCGGGCGAAAATCTCTCCGGCCGCATTGTTGATCGTGGTGGCACCGGCCGCATGATACTTGGTAAATATCTGAATGGGCACGCTGCCAAAATCGCCCCCCAAAGACCAGCCGGCCTCATAGGCGGCCACGTGCAGGCCAAAAACCGTCGGATACTGGGCCTGAGCATCAAGCTGCCTGGCATAGTTGCTCTGGCCGATTTGGCCCAAAGCCTGCCCCGATCCAAAGCCGCTTTTGATGATCGCCGCAACGCAGCAGATTTGGATGTTGTCAAACACCGTAAACGTTTTTGGCGATACCCCCAGCCTGGCCACGCCTTGAATCCGAATCACGTGCGGTCCGGCCTTGGCAATGTGAAACACCGCACTGCCATACGGCTCACGCAAGTTGGTAATCTGACGGGCAAATCCGCCTATGGCCGCCACGGGTGCTACCAGATCGCTGTTCTGCGCAGCCGGGCTGGCATTCTGCCGGTCGCAGTAAATCTGAAACGGCCCGTACGCAGGCCAGCCCCTGCCGGCCCCCGCGGCATTAAACATCAACGCATAATCGCCCGGCTTGGCAAAATTCACCGTTTGTTCCATCGAACCCGTGCCGCGAATAAATGCGGCCTGGGCACCGGTCACCGGCCTGGGCAGATCCACTGCTGTCGTCGGCGATGCGGTGGCGGTATAGCTGAAATCTACCGGTCCATAACCGCGTCCGGCCTGTGCCTTAAATTGCCTTTGCCAATGGCTGGCATCCGGCCCATTGGCCAGAGCCTGCACTGGCCCCAGCACCGAAACTCCCGGCCCGGCCTTCACCTGCATGCCGGCACCATGCACTTCAAATGGATGCCACGACCAATATTGCACCGGCCGCTCCAGCACATCATACGTTTGACCCGCTTCCAGCCGCAGCGGAGCCTTCAGCCGGGCCAAAAACACGCCCGAAAAGCTTTGGTGGAATCGCTGCGTCGGCAACTGCACCTGGGCCAGCACCTGATGACTTGCCGCGTTCAACAACACCACATCAACCGGCGGCATGGACCCGTTGATATAACCTCCCAGGGCGTGAATAAAAATGGGCCGCGATTCAACCTGAAAACGCATACCCACAGCCTGCCTGGTATTGTCAGGCTGCAACTTGCCACCTCTGAAGCCGGCCACCGCATGTGCCGCCCAGCGATAAATACCCGCATCCCCGTGAAAATGCCACGCCGTGCCGACGGGGTCTTTTTTGATGGAATAATCCGCCAGCACCGGCTGTTCGAAACCGGCATCGGCCACCCGTGTCTGATGTTGTATCCCCAGCGGATTACCCACACCGTAATACGTAGCACCTCCCCCGCCCCAGATGTAATAATTCACCGGGTGCGGGTGGGCCACGTGGTGCCCCGTGCCGTTGTCAAAATAGCCGTCCAGGAAATTCAGTGATAACCAGGCCGTAAGCTGGCCGTTATTATATTGGTATTCCAGCAGCGGACGTATCCGACTGCCCATGGCCTTGTTGCCAAAAACCTTCCGAAACACGTTGCTGGCCACTACAAGCCGCCATGCCTGCCACGTGCGATAATTGCCGTGCCCATTGTAGTTGAATATTTTTGCAGCCGGTGAATGTTGTTTTATTTCACGCGCGGATATCTGCGCCGCCAGAGAGCTGGAACCAAAAGCCCAGTTCCATATCTCATTGCCCACCTCAAAATAAACCTTCAAATTCGGATTCAGCGGCGGATATGCTGGATGCGACTGCATGGAGGTGTACGGTTCCCGGCCGTCCGATCCGTATTTTAGCAGCAGGGCCAACTTCCGGAAATAGTTGCGGTTGGCCGCCACGGGCATGGTGATGTACAAGTCCTTGCCCGTTTCATTGGCCAGCATCACCAGGTCTTCCCAGCATTCCCCGCCGTTGTTGTTGTTAAAAATCCCACCCGGGCCGCGCGTAAAGAACAGATCGGCCGGAACTGTGCGGTCCCGCCACTGGCCGCTTTGCACCAAATTTGCCTGCTCCAGCCAGCGGATGACGGTGAAGTGCGAAAACGCCCGGCGAATTGGTGCGTATACAACGGTGCCGACAGGCTCGGATTTTTTGGCCCCAGGATACATCGGCATGTAAAGCTGCACGTGGCGGATGCCCGTGCCGGCGGCAGCAGACGCCGTCTTCCGGGTGTTATTAAATGTGAGAAAAAATAGCCCGCGATTACCCAGGATATGCAACAGGGCCGTGGTGGTGTTGGTCGCGGGGTCATAACCAGCCCCGGCCGGAATAGTCTGTGCATACTTTTTCGATCCCACGGTAAAATCACCGGTTACCAGTGCCAGTGTTACCTTCGCTTTTCCGTGAAACAACAGGTTATAGGTGCCGCCCCCCGCATACACCGCCAACTCACCATTGCCGGTAAGCTCGCCGCGGGCGTTGGCTTTGCCTTTGAACCAGCGCGATGCGCCGCGTACCGCATTGGCCCATACATATTGCGCCCACGCGCTGGCGTTGATCCCCTGGGCCCGCACCGGACCAATGACCCGCGCCGGCACACCAACCTTGTTCCACAGCAACCGGCAATACGCCACCCCCGACATATGCCGGTAACTTAGCACCAGCCGGTATGGCTTGCCCGCCGCCAACTGCACCGGTTGGCTCCTGACCTTTCCAGATTGCCGGCTGTCAATAATCGTCTGCGGCGTGTCTGCCCCCGGCCCTTGAATACTTAGCACCGCGCCATCATCACTGGCTACGGTAAAAATATATTTCCCGCTATACCCCGGCAGCACGCGCCCGTTCCAGCGTACGGAAAAATTGCTGCGCGGAAAGTTGTGGTACTTGGGCGTATTCGATCCGCCGACCGGCCGGTATCGGCCCCAGTTAAAATCAACGCGGTCATCACGCCGCGTAAACGCCGGCTTACCGGCAAAATGCCCATTGGCAAAATAACTGCCATCAATGCCCCCGCTCATCAAACCGCCCTCTACCCCCGCCCGCACCGCGGACCGGCCCATAAGTCCAACTACAATCATCACCATCAATGGCAACAACAGTTTTCGCATAGTCCAATCCGATTGACGAAATACCATCATGATATCCTTTCATTGGAAATTGCTCTAAACAGTAACTTTAAGGTTTAGCCGCCATCCACGGCCTGGTGACCGGTAAGAGGCCGCGCATAAATATCGCGGCCACTAAAGTTTATAACGCCCTGCAGTAAAGGTTATTGCCCCGGCCTCACGTGCAGCAAACTCCGGCCAGTTCCGCCATAAATCCCCGTTCCCCGTTTCATCCCTCCCGCAGCCGCGGCTGCGCGCTGCCATCATCGCCATGACCGTTTTGATATATACGTGCACGTAACTCCATTGCTGCGGCATTCCCGGCGCAGCCGGGACATCACGCAAGCTTTCCTCACCACCGCTTGCACTCGAAGCCCACGATGTCCGAAAAATAACATTGCCTCATTTGCATGGCTCCAACAATATCATTTTGCGCAATTCATCAAGCATTTTGCGTAAAGTTTCGAGTTGCATTTTTGCCATTTTATATGCAGATTATCTAATGATATCAGGCATTTCGGACGTAGCTACAGCTAAGCAGCGGCATTGGCGGCCAGCGATCAGCAGTCAGCTTTCAGCAGTCAGCTTTTGCAGGTAGAATGCCCGCACCTTTGCTCTACTGCTCCACTATTCTTACTCTCCTGTTCTCGCGGTGCAGCCGCTCCCCGTCTCCCAATTCGCGGGTCGGTGCCAACATACCTTCGCCGCGGCCAAAGGGACCCAGCCGGCTACACGCGGGCCGCCGCCCGCGCCACATCAACGCAAAACATCCGGCGGAGTTAAGGCCTTGGCATAATTCTGGATGGAATTAATAGATTCCACGTGGCCATCGGAAAAGGCGCAGTTAATCACACCGCCATGGCCCGGTATGGACCCGGCCATGGCCGTGTTCGAAAATGGTTCACCCTGCCGGCTTTCCATCAAGAGATCCGCCACCTGCCAGGGACAAAAGTCCCCCCAGCCGGCAACAATATAACTGGCGTTCACCTCGGTAAGTGCGTAATCGTATTGGAAACCAGCCACATTTGAATATAAACTACAATCCGAAATCAGCACTTCATCCACGGGAATGCGGTTTAACCTCAATCTGGGGCCGTTGCCATTGTTGGTGCCATAAGGCAGCGGCAGCGGGCTTATATATTCATTACTGCCGTTCATGTACGCATATACGTTGCTATTAAGAGCATAAGTACATGGCACGTACTTGGCTCCCTGCCCCACGTACGCAGATACCGGATGATAAAAATTCGTCATGTTCTGGCCTTGAAAGGCATCCTCAAACAGCGGGCAAAGCCACACCGCACCGCTGGGGTGATTATAGCCATAATAGCCGGTGTCTAAATCTGGTAAATATGAGGGCATGTGGTAGCGAATCGGTTTATAATTTTGCATCAGCGGCGCACCGCCAAGACAGTCATACCACGAACCGCCGTCGGCACCATTAAACGCCAGCATGCCTTGGAAGTCCTGGGCGTAATATTGAAAGGCTAAGGCAATTTGCCGTTCGTTGTTGGCACATAACGTAACATCCGCTGCCTGACGGGCTGCTGCCAGCGCCGGCAGCAGCAAGGCAATCAAAATGGCGATGATCGAAATTACCACCAGCAGTTCCACCAGGGTGAACCCGCGTACCGCAATTCCCATCGGACGGTTGATCTTGGTTTTGTTCATGATATAACTCCAAAAATCCTTTTTCGGCTGCCCCAGCAACCACTTCACTTGATCATAGCACTTGCCCTTACCAATTTATCAGCCCTTGGCCACCGCCGCCGGAGCCTTCGCCGCGGCGATGGTCCCATCGCCGGCTACACGATGCGGGTGAGGACACCCGCGCACCCATGGCGGGCAAGATGCCCGCGGTCCCAGGGAAAAGAGGCCGGTGGCGTCGTGCCACCGGCCCCTTGGAAAAAGCGTGGTCTTAAGCCACTTTGCGTTTACGGCCCACCAAAAGCAGACCCACGCCCATCACCGCCATCACGCCCAGCGTGGCTGGTTCAGGGATGGCTGAGCCCGTTACCGCCAGCACGCCGGTGCTGTCAGTAAAGGTGTAATTGTACAGGCCAATAGTTCCGGTCCAGGTTCCACTCGA
>JAJYDW010000038.1 GCA_021790385.1 Planctomycetota bacterium | reverse complement strand
GGTTGAGCCATGGATGGCGAAATCCCAATGCGTTAGGGAAAAAGCCATCGGGATGCCCCCTGTGGTAAATAAAAATCTCCCGTCTCGCGGGCCGCAGCCCGCGCCCCCGTTATCCCTCCCAATGCCCCGCCTACTACTAACTCAAGTGGAACTCCCAAAAGAGGCCTCGCAAAATAAATTCCTATCTTGCGGCCCAGGGGTTTTAACCGCCGGCGAGGCGTAAGCGACGCGCATACCCCGCCAGTAGATTTGTATGGAGCAAAAAGTAATGTCCAGCCGCCAAAACAACCAGCCGGAACATGTGAAATTATTTTGGCACGTCCCTAAGGCTTGCCTGCCTTGTGCAGCCCGTTCCGCCCGACCGCGGGCATCCGGACATCCCTAAAGATGCCAGCGGTCATTGAAAAGTAAATACGTGCACCGTTATTGGCCCCGTCAAGGCACCGGCCCACACTCTGCCTGAAAAACGAATTCGACCCCCTCGCCCGTACTGCGCCCAAACACCGTCCCATCGGAGCCTTAAAATGTATGAAAATCTTGATAACCTTGATAATGTTGATAATCTTCCCCCAACCATTTGCTCATTCCTGCCTTCATTACTTCGTGTTGAATCGTCATACGCCCAACTCCCGTCTCCCGTCTCGCGGGCCGCAGCCCGCATTCGCCTCCTGCGTATTAAACAGGTTCCGGCCTCCGTGTGCACCCCAGCCACCTATCTGTACGTATTTGTGGAAGGCTGACTGATACGGATAGATCGGACAATATTCTCCGGTGCAGTAAAGAAGCCCAGTGCCCGGTTTACGGCAATATTTCCACCGGAGTGCCGACGGGGCAAATGTGATAAATTTCCGTGATATCCGAATTGCTGACCGCCACGCAGCCGGCGGTATCGGTGCGGCCTTCGGCTCCGCCATGAATAAAAATCTCCCCGCCCAGCGGAGTATTCCAAATACGGTCCTGCACGGCAGGGTCGTTGATGTCCGCACAGAGAATATCCTCTACCAGTTGCTGGTATTGGGCGGGGTTGATAATGCCGGTGGCCAGGCCGCGGCGGGCATTTTCCAGGGTGGGATAGTTTAACCCCAGAGAGAGATGAAATTTGCTTTGCGGGTTTTTGTAAACCACAAGATACTTTCCCAGCGGTGTGATACGGTCGCCTTGACGCTGTTTGTCGCCAGAGAAAGTTCCGGTGATGCAGCGATACGTGCGAATGCCGGCAGAACCATCGTTAAGGCATAATTCCCCGGCGGATTTGCGCACTACTATCATGGGTTGATGGTTATTCACTGCGCTGGCTCCGGCTGATGATAGTGTGGATCCAGCCAGTACACCGGATAGCCCACCAGTTCCCGCACCAGAGCAAAAAGGCTGGTCTGCTGCCAGCGCACGGGATGGCCGGCGATGGTCCAGGCGTGAATGTGGTTTTGGGCAAAGGCGAGTTCAATGCGGGGGAGGTGATAATCGGAACTGATGCCGATGACGGTTTTCCAATGATGGGCCAGCATGATTTGGCGGGCGTTGTAGCAACTGTAGCGGGTGTTGTTGCCGTGAAAATCCAGAATGATGGCACTTCGGGGCAGGTGATGAGCCAAACAAAGCTTGAGCATGGCGAACGGCTCATTTTTGGCAGGACTGGCTTGGCCGTCTGGTGCTGCTCCGGATAAAATGAGATGGCGGATAACGCCGCGTTGATAAAGGTGTATGGCTTTCATGGTGCGGTAACGCAGCGCCCGGCCACAGACATCGCCCGGCAGCGTGTTATTGCCGAACACCACGCCCACGTCGGCGGTAACTCCCGGCGGTGGGGGATCGGCATGAAACGCAAAGAGAAACACATACAGCATCAGGGCCGTCCAACATGCGGCAAATAGGGTTAGCAGTGGAGAATTGGTGGCGAATCGCCAGTGGCGTGGCGGGGCGATGGTGAGTGGGGCGGATTTTTGTGGCATTACCAAATAACGATCCGGGCGTGCGGCCAACCAGCGCAGAAGCACCACAAGCACGTAGAGGCATAACGGGATGGGATCAGAAGGGTCAAAACCGGGCAAGGTCATTAAATGATAGAAATAAATGGTGTTTAGCAAGAGGATTACGGCAATCAGGCCGGATGGCAGCAAAGCCAGCGTGGCCATGCGGCCGCGGCGGTCAAGGCTGGCGGTGGTGAGGGTGGCAGCGGCATTTCGCGGCACTTGGCGGACCAGACGCAGGAACAGCAGGGAAAGGACCCAAAGGGCGGGCAGCCAGATTTGTGAATAAAAGCCGACCAGACGCAAGTCAATCCATCGCCAAGTCTGGTTGGTAAGCAAACTGACGGTGGCGGCGGCCAAAATGGCGTAATCGAGAAATGTGATGTTGAAGGCCACGCGTGGCCAGGGCAGATGAGGGTGGCCGCTGGTTGGACTCGGGCCGGTGTCGATCAAGGTGTGGCTCCTTACTCGGTTGGGCCGCACAGGGGCGGCCAGAGCTGCTAAGTATAAACGCAACGGCTCGCATCCGGGAAGCCCGGCCGTCCTGGCTCACGGAGTTGATTTGCAGGGTTGGGCACAATGGATTAAAACCATCGTGCCGTGTGGATGGTGGTGCGATGTGGCGGCGATATTTTAGTTACAAATTAAGAAAGGATGTGCAGCATGAAACGTTCGAAAATCAGCATTATCGGAGCGGGCAATGTGGGGGCGACGGCGGCGCATTGGGCCGCGTCAAAGGAACTTGGAGATGTGGTACTGGTGGATATTCCGCAGATTGACGGCGTGCCGCAGGGCAAGGCACTGGACCTGGCGGAGGCGGCACCGGTGGAAGGTTATGATTGTCGCATTACCGGGGCCACCACGTATGAGCCAACCGCCAACAGCGATGTGGTGATTATCACTGCGGGCCTGGCGCGCAAGCCGGGCATGAGCCGCGATGATTTACTGCTGAAAAATACGGAAATTGTGCGGTCGGTAACAGAGCAGGTGGTGCGGGTATCGCCCAATGCCGTGCTGCTGGTGGTTTCCAATCCACTCGATGCCATGGTTTATGTTACGCACAAAGTCAGCGGTTTTCCGGCCCAGCGCGTGGTAGGTATGGCGGGCGTTTTAGATACGGCGCGCTATCGCTCTTTTATTGCCGCGGAGCTTAACGTGAGCGTGGAGGATATCCAGGCGCTTTTGATGGGTGGCCACGGCGATGATATGGTTCCATTGCCGCGGTACACCAGTGTGGGTGGAATTCCCCTGCCAGAGTTGATGGCCTCCGAAAAAATCGAGGCCATTGTCAAACGGACGCGCAATGGCGGAGCGGAGATCGTGAATTTGTTGAAAACGGGTTCGGCGTATTATGCCCCGGCGGCATCGGCGGTGCAGATGGCCGAAGCCATTATTCGTGATAAAAAACGGGTGTTGCCGTGCGCGGCTTATTGCGATCGGGAATACGGCGTGGGTGGATATTTTGTGGGTGTACCGGTCAAGCTTGGTTCCGGCGGCGTCGAAAGTATTCTGGAAGTGCACTTGACCGCTGAAGAGAAGAAATTGTTTGATGCATCGGTAAACCATGTGAAGGATTTGATTAAAACTATCAGGCTGTGATGGTGCCGGACGCCGGGAGGTCGGCTTTCGGCCAGGTGCCAGCGGGAATCCTATCCGAAGGCGGCCAGTACGTCGGCGAGAATGGTGTCGGAGACGATCATCGCCTGATTGGTCAGCGCCAGGTGTTGCGGGCTGACTTCCAGGTAGCCCAGGCCATCGTATTTTTGCAGCACCTGGGAGAGCTTTTGGACCGCATCGATGCCGGTACGGTTCTGGAATTCCCTCCAGTGCAGCCCGGTGCGCAGGCGCAGTTGCAGCATGGCCAGTTCACCGGCGTACTGCGCCGCTGTAAGGTGTTCCATTTCGACGATGGGCACGCGTGGTGCATCGGCGAGCAAAGCGGCGGTATAGCGGTTAATGGAGGGGACATTTTTCCAGCGCCTTGCATCGTGATGCGCCCAGGCGGAAGGGCCGAGGGCCAGATGGTTTGAGCTATGCCAATAATGCAGGTTATGGCGACATTCGCGCCCCGGCCGGGCGTAGTTGGAAATTTCGTAACGGGACAATCCGGCGGCGGTGAGTTTGCAGTGGGTGTGCTCAACCATAGAAATTTCCAGAGATTCCGGTGCGGCCTGAATCTGGCCGGCTTTCAGGCGGGCGGTCAAAGGCGTGTTAGGCTCGTACATAAGAGAGTAGCAGGAAAGATGTTGCGGACTCAAGGCCAGGGCCTGGTCTAGCGAATAATCCCAGGATTGCCGGGTTTGCCCCGGGATGGCAAAAATTAAATCCAGATTGATATTGTCGATGCCCGCATCGCGGGCAAATTGCACGGCCTGGGCGACACTTTGGGGATTGTGATCGCGCTGGAGTGCCAGAAGTTCGCCGGGCACAAAGGATTGGGCTCCGAAGCTGATGCGGTTGACGCCGGCGGCCTGAAGTACTTTGGCTCGCTCGGCATCAAATGTATTGGGATTGGCTTCGATGGTGAACTCATTAAGGGCGCTCAAGCCGAGGTGTTGATGAAGCATATTCATCAGATTTTGGAGCAGTACTGGGGATAGCAGCGTGGGCGTTCCGCCGCCGATAAAGATGGTTTGGGGATTGATGGAGCCGAAATGTTGAATTTGCAGGCGTAATTCAGTATTCAGTGCGGTGAGCAATGCGGGTGCCTGATTCAGATGGTCGGCGACGGAGAAAAAATCACAGTAATGGCACTTCACGGTACAAAATGGAATATGAATATAAATGGCCGCAATATCGGAAATGGCCCCCTGGCGGGTCGGGTGGGGTAGATCATAAAATTCGCCGGCACGCGGGCTTAGCGGCAAGTGCAGGGCCGATGGTGTGGCAAATGACATAATTATTTTCCTTGAAAACACCGCGGGTTCGATATAGTCTAACAGAACAGTAGTGCTGGCGCGAATCGTCGGGTGGGTCTGACCAACCGCTTTCCACGAAGGTGGTTGTTGTAACCACACGGCGCTGGTTATAATGCTGTTGTCTTCGTCGCCGTTGTGGAGCGTGTTTTTGGCCGGTTTTCCGGTAATGAGGTTCAAATGGATGTAACCCTGGTAATTTTCAAGGAAAATGGCCAACGCGTGGAATTTCCATTGCACAAGGAAATGGTCACCATTGGCCGGGCGCTGGATTGCGACCTGCAGATTCCATTGCCGGCGGTATCGCGGCGGCATTGCGAGTTGCGGCTGGAAGGCGATTCTGTGCTGCTCAAGGATAGCGGCAGTTCCAACGGAACCTACCACAACAGTGATCGGTTAACGGGGGAAATAGCCGTTTCCGCCGGTGACCACATACGCGTGGGGCCGGTGACGTTTACGGTGGTAATCAACGAAGAGCCGGCACACATCAAACCAGTGCGGACAATTTTAGGTGATCTGGCGGTAGAACCGGTACGTACCATTGAAGAGGCCAAACAGGCTGATGGCACGGTGGATATCTCCGTGGCCGATGAAGGCCACGAAGAGGTGGTTTCGCCGGCAAATGCGGTGATTGAAACGGATGATCCGCTCAAGGCCTTGGAAGCGCTGGCCCGGGAAAAATCTAAAAAGTAATGATGTCCCATGATGGAGCAATCGCAAGTTCTCAAGACTGCGGCTGTGGGCGCAGCGCTATTTGGGGCGCTGGCCTGGTGCCGCCTTGATCGCGGTGCGGCGGCAGCGCCTCGCTCGATCCCAACAACACACCCGGCCTCAAGCGAGAAATCTTCCGCCCCAGCCCTGCATGAAAAACTCACATTAAGATCCGCCGTGGCCATGCTGTCCTCTGATCAGTGGTCGGTGCGCTCGCGGGCGCAGAGCTTTTTAATGCAGGAAAACCCGTCGCAACTGCCTGTCGTGTTAAATGATTTACGGCGGACGCACAACGCGGAAAAAGCCAACCGGCTGCTGAAAGTGGCGTTACAACTCTATTTGATGGCCCGTACCCCGGTATTGGGCGGGCCGGTGTCTTTTCTTGGCGTGCAGTACAACATGCAGCGGATAACCGTGCGTTTGCATGGCCACCACATAGCGTGCGCTGCGGTGCAGGTGGTGGCGATTTTGCCGGGTTTTCCCGCTGCGGCCGTGCTGCGAGACACGGACATGATCATCGGAATCAACGGGCGGATTTTTCCGCTTTGGATGACGGCCGATGCTTTTCGCCAGCAGATTCAGGCGTTAAAACCCGGAGACATGGTGCGGTTAAGCGTCCTTCGCGGACTTTCGGTGGTGTCGTTGCCGGTGCGGTTGGTAGGGGTGCCGCGGGATATGGGCCAACTCGGCGCGATGCTGGCACAACGACAAGCGGCGGCAGCGGCCTTTGTTGCCCGTTATGAGCGTTAAACGGTAACGGCATCAGGATGGATCAGGTGCCCCAGGCAATAAATATGGCCGGTTTTTTGCGATAGGCGAGGCAGGTGTGGGCTTCTGATGCGAGCTTGGAGTATTATTATCGGCTTGGGATGGGCTGGCGTCTGATAAAATCACCCATATTGTGTAGCTTGATGCGATAACTGAAATGCTGTGGTACAATTTATAGGGTAGTTGGTTCTTTGGCGGTCAAACCAACTTATCAAAACTTGGATTTTAAGACGTGCCGCAGGGCCGGTAAGCCGATATTACACCACGGCTGAGTTGGTAACGTCAGTGAAGGGTGTCTATGTCACCAAAGCATATCGCATGTGTAAAAAAAACTCTATTGATGGGGTGGTGTATTGGCGCGTTTACGGCTGTTTCACCCGTGATGGCGCAGCAACATTCCGGTTCCAAAGCCCTCCTGGTGGGGCAACTAATTAATGATGCCCGGGCGGCAGGACGCAATGTTACCGTGCCAACGCCTCTAGCCGCCCGCGAAGCCTTGACCCTGCTCAATATGGCTCGCAGGCTGAATCCCAATTCCCTGACCGTTTTGCGGTTGCAGGCGGATGCGGCAGAGGCATTGCGCAATTACACCGTAGCGCAGAAGAGTCTGTTGTCCATGGTGGCACTGAATCCCAAAAATCTCACGGCTCAGGTGCGCTTTATTGATGATCTGGCGGCCTCTCGGCAAACGGTGCAGCAGCGAATCAACGTGTATATGGCGGCGCTGGACGGCCGGAATTTGAATCCCCAGGTATCCAGTGCCATTGCCCTGCGGGCGTCCCGGTTACTCGCGTCGCAGTCCCGGCAGTCGGCGGCTTGGAAAATGTTGACGCTGGCCGTGAAGTTTAATCCCGCGAACCTGGCGGCGTTGCAGGATATGGCGGCCCAGCTAGTGGGCAAGCAGGCCAGTCCACAGCGACAACTCAAGGTGCTGCTGCGGATACTGCACGCGGATCCGTACCAGCCTTCGGTGGTGGCGGCCGTATCCCGCTTGCTGGCGCAGGCGGGCGATTACCGTTTGGCCGCTACCTGGATGGATGCTGCCATCAGCCAATATCAGCGAGCGGATGTTCCCATCAGTTCAGATGTTTCTCTGGCTTTGGCCCAGGATTGGGCCATCGCCGGCGAATATCCGCAATTTAACGCGTTTTCGCGGGAATTGCTGGCGATGAAAAATGTATCAACCCACCTGCTGATGCTGGCCCTTGCGGCGCACAGCCAGGGCCGTCCGGTGGACAGCCCGGGCGGGGTGGAGTTGCTGGGGCGCGTGCAATCTCGGTTGACGGCATTGGCCAAAGCCCATCCCAAAGTCGCCGAATTTGCGGCTGATAAAATTTGGCTGAATTTGTATTATGGCTCTACCGTGCCGACGGATATCGCGGTGCGGATTGCCGCTTGGCATAAATTGGTACCGGCGAGTGAATCGTTGTATCAGCGGCTGATTGGCTGGCAACTTTTGCGGGAAAAGAAATACCACTCGGCAAAAATCGCATTGCAGACGGCCGGCCTGGATCCGTACGCACGTATTGGTTTGGCCTGGCTGGCGGTACAGCAGGGGGATCGCGCCCGCGCTGGGTTTATTTTGCAGAAACTATGGGCGCATCCGCCTTCCAGCCTGCTGGCGTTGGATGTGGCGCAAGCTGCCCGCCAACTGCAAATTAAGTTGCATCGCAGCCCGGCCGGTGAAGCCCTGGCGGGGTTGGTGGAAGATTATCCATCGCATATTCTCAATGCGGTTGATCATCCATCACGGGTTGTTTTGGTAACCACAAGCTGGTCGCACCGCATGGTCGACTATGGCCAACCTCTTTACCTCAAGGTACATTTTTTTAACGCCACGGGCCATACCCTGGCGGTGGGGCCTGGTACGGCGGTGACCACTGCGGTGGCGCTGGCCGGGCAGATAGACGGCCTGCATACCGTAAACCTGGGAGTGTATGCGGTGGATGAAAATCCAGAGGTGATGCAACTGGGAAGTCAATCCACGTTGACAGTGCGCTACCGCGTTGACCAGGGCCCGCTGATGAACCTGGTATGGAACAACCCCAACTCGCTTATCGGCGGCAATATTGAAATTATCACCAATCCAGTGGCGGACCATGGGCAGATGGCTCCGGGCCTGGGTGGGCAGGAACTTTCTGCGGGTTATTTCAATATCCGGGGCTTTTGCGGCAATTCGCTAAGCGAATTTGCACGTGTCGCCCGCGAGTTACCGACCTTGACCGGACAAAAAGCCATGTTGGCCGCCGGAGTTCTGGTGGTGCAGTTGCCGCGTCTGCGGCAGATGGCCGCCGCCGTGCCGGCACAGCCTGCCGAGGCAGGAGCGTCGCTCACGCCGGCTAAACTCCGAAGACTGGCCACATCGGCCTTGCTCCAGGTTTTGTCGCAGCCGGAAAACTCGCTGGTACAGGCGTGGATTGTCCGGCAGGCACCTTTGGCCGGGTTGCCGGCTAAACTGCAAAAAGCGATTTTGTCCCTGAAAGCCAGTTCTCATCCATTGATTCGTATGATGTGTTACCGCTGGATGATGCTCAAAGCCGAATTGGCCCGCACCACGGGTCCCGGGACCGCCATTGCCCGTGCACTGGCGCTACTGGCGCACAAGGATTCAAGCAAGCTGGCGGCGCAGTGGGCTGATTTGCTTTCACAGCAGGCGGCCATTAAACCGCCTAAGATCCCCGCCACGACGCAGGCCACCAAAGATTCGGGTCCAAGTTCTGAGTCAGTGGCCAATATGAATGCCCCGTTGGCCTTGCCGTAACGGCATTTCAGCGTATGCGCAGGATTCGATCCGGTTCCAGACCGATTTGAGCTAAATGCCCGCCGACATCCCGCAGCCAGCGCTGTCCATCCTGGTAATAACCGGCTGTAGGAGCCAGTGATGGGATGCGCAATTGAAACCACTGATTAAAATCGTGCATCAGAACCTCGCGCAGGTATTTGCAGATCATGCTGGCCAGGGCAGTCGCCAGGCAGGCCGATTCCGCTTTCGGCGAAAAACAAATGGTGGCCGGCTTATGGCTGCCGGTTAATACGTAGCCGCTGAAGAACGTTGATTCGGCGAGAACTTTTATGCGGCTTTCGGGGAAAGTTTCCAAAAGCATATCCAGATAGTGGTCGCGTCCTCCCTGTTTATCGATGATGACCAGCAGGTCTTCGGCGGCGAATTGGCGGCATAGCCAGGACAAATGAGCGAAGGTTGCACCCATTAATACCGAGGCTTTGTTGTTGGTGACGACCACGAGCCGATTAAATTCGTGCTCGGCAATGACCCGGGTGCGCAGGGCTACGGGCGTTATATCGGCGGTGTACAGAGTACGGGCGAGAAAATTGGCGACCGGGCCGATAGCCCCGGAGCCAAACCGCGGCAAGGGGCCGTCCCCCTGGTACCAGGGCTGCTGAAAAACCGGCTCCGGTGGTTGGCCCAGCGCCAGCAGCAGTTGCTGGAGTGTGGAGGCGGATGGGAGAACATTGGCGGTTGATGATGAGATTTTACCCAGCACCTGCGTAAAGGCCAGCGTGGTTTGCTCCAGCAGGTTCAAACCATCAGCCCGGGCATGAACGATTTTGGAATCCGCGACAATCAGTTTTCCGGGCTGGACGGGCGGCTTGGCCGTCACGGCGGCGGATAACGCTGCCCAGAAATTTCCGGCTTCGAGCAGGGCCGGTGGTTCGTAGCCATGAGCTGCCGGGGCAGCCGCGGTTGCAGGCACACGAAAGGCAGCCGCCGAAATAACCAGAGGGCCAAGCAGCGGGCCGTAACCGGCTTCATCAATACCCGCGACAATCATAGAAGGTATAGTAACCGGGAGGAGGTTGAACCGCACGCATTGGCGTGCTAGAAACCAAAGGCGATGTCGATACGGGCGTAAGGCTGGGGTGCAATCTGGGAAAGCGTTGTTAATTTCCGAACATCGAAGCCGGTCTGAAATTCCTGTCCGAATGCATATCCACCGGTTACCTCCAGACGAATGGCCCGCACGGGGCGCCAGCTTACGCCGGCTTCAACACGCTGCTGCGAGAAAAACAGTCGCTGGGTGTTGGGGGTGTCGCGGACGTGAAAGGCATTTTCCTCGCCGGTGTAGTCAGCGAGAAGTTTGACATGATCGAAAAGGCGATACTTGAAGATGGCGCTGCCGTAATAGGGAATCTCATAAAAAAGTCGCATCTGCAGACGCGAATTGGGCTTCCATTTCAGGCCGACATAGGGAACACCCGTAAAAAGTTCCAATTGGCGATTGATACGCCAATTGTAGGCGATAATCGGCAGGGGGATATCCGGCAGAAATAGCCGGTTGCTGTAGTAATCCAGGCCTACAATGAGTTCGCGATGTTTATCCATGCGGTATTGGCCAAGTAAATCGGCGCGCCCGTAATAGGCGTCCGGGTCACCACCAATGCTGGATCCGGAATATTCTACCCCGCCGACAAAAGAAATTCTCCAGCGGGAGGAATGGTAAAGCACCTCACCAGCCGCGACGGAAGCATCGATGAGATGATGGGGAATGGTCAATGCGGTGGTGTTGATGTTGAAGTATTGAACTTCGTAGCCCAGGGCCAGGGAGCTTAGCGTGAGCGGTGGTGTTTTGGCGGCATTACTGAGGCGGTAACGTCCATCGAAATTGAGGCTGGTCAATTGAAAATGATCGTTATTGCCCTTGGTATGCGTATCGCCGAAGATGGTGGCGCTATGTGTGAAGACCGCAGAGGCGTTGTCCGGCCAGGGAAGCAGTTCCAGGCCAGGTCCGGTGCCGGCCGATGCCAACGGTGTCGGGCCGAACAAACTAAAGGCCAGCATTGCAAAAACAATGCTGCCTATGAGTGTATTTACTGTGGTCCGAAACATGAGGCGTTCCCGGGCAAAGAGATTAGCCAAGGCACCTTTGCAAAGTCCCTGGTCGCGTGGTGTTGGCGGCGATTTTATCACTTCGGATTGCTGACAAACGGTCCGCCGCGACAATTCTTGAGATAATTAAGCCCATGTACCTGACCGGTCATTTCCAGATTTTCACGGTAGACCGGATCATGCCAGCCTTCAATATCAATACTGCCCTTGAACCCGCCCATGCGCAGGATGGAAATAACATCCGTCCAGTTGGTGTCGCCGAAGCCGGGCGTGCGATGCCACACATAAGGCTGGCCGCCGCGAATGCCGCTGGTCCGTATCACATCCCACGCCACGGTTGCATCTTTACCATGAACGTGAAAGACCTTTTTCACCCACTTGCGAAGCTGTGGCAGAGGATCAATGAGAGAAACCATCTGATGGCAGGGTTCCCATTCAAGACCGATGGCCGGAGAAGGCACCGCGTCAAACATCATCTCCCATGCGGTGGGAGAATGGGCGATATTCCAGCGTACATCATGCCACCAGCCGCCCATGTCGCAATTTTCAAAAGCGATTCGAACACCTTTGGCTTCCGCCCGTCGGGAGAGTTCTCCCCAGACTTTTTTGAATTGATTGAGGGACTCGGGCAGCGGTTTGCCTTCCATAGCTCCTGCGAAACCGGTTACGAGGTTGCACTTGAACAGATGGGCGGCATCAATGAGGCGGCCAAAATCGCAGGCCGTAACTTCATCCTGCAGAGGGTTGCCGAAGACACCAACGGAACTGATAACCGCCCGATCACCGATAGCTTCGACCATTTCTTTGGCGGTTCGCTCGACATCCACAGCACCTATATGTTGCCAGCAGGTGACGGAGAAGCTTTCAAAACCGTGCGGCAAAATCTCCTTGAGATATGCGGCACCTTTGTTCATGGGGGCCAGTGTGCCAATGCGAATATCCTGATGTGACATAAACTTATCCTCATTTAGTAAAACCATTAAACGCCTATGGAGATGGTAGCACGATTAGCGACTGGACGCCAACACCAGTTCAATCCGCTGGTTACCTGACCTCCCTTCGCAGGAATTCATTGATTCTACCGGAACTCGCTATTACACTGGTGTTTGTCGGCCTTGGCTGGTGCAGGCGTAAAGAAGTATTAAGATCCAGAAAAATAGGAATCGGCACAATGAAAGCGATGCGAATTATTCAGTGTGGAGTTGGAGGGTTTGGCGGGGGGTGGCTGGGAGTGGTGCAACGCAATGAAAAATTTGAACATGCGGCGCTGGTGGATCCCAACTCCGCAAATATGGAAGCCGCCCGTCGGAAAGTGGCTATGCCGGCGAGTCTTTGTTTTACTTCATTGGACCGGGCTTTGGCCAAGGTCAAGGCCGATGCCGTGCTGGTGGTAACTCCACCGGCAACGCATCATCCGCTGGTGGTTCAGGCGTTGTCCGCCGGTGCCCATGTGCTGGTGGAAAAGCCGATTGCGGAAGATATGCCCAGCGCCATGGACATGGTCAGGCAGGCCGAATTGCATAAGCGGATTTTGATGGTGAGCCAGAATTACCGCAATAATCCTGCTCCTCATCTGCTGCGGACCCTGCTGGCAAAAAAAGCCTTCGGCCGTCTTGTTCACGCGGACATTGTATTCGCTATGGCGGCGGATTTCCGAGGCAGTTTCCGTGAAACCATGCAGTATCCGCTTCTGCTGGACATGTCTATTCACCATACTGACTTGATGCGCTATATCACCGGATTGGAAGCCAGGAGCATCTACGTACGCAGTATTCATACCGGTGCGCCGGAATTTAAGCATGATGCCGCCTTCAAGGCTGTCATTGAAATGGAAAACGGTGTGGTGCTGGGCTACAGCGGTGATTGGACAGCCCGCCGATTGGCCACTTCCTGGAATGGAGACTGGCAAATTCAGACCCGCAAGGGATCCTTGGCCTGGGATGATTCGGGCGTTACGTTTACCACCAGCCTGCCGTGGGGTAAAGAGCGATCCCGACGGTTCCTCGATGTTCCCGGTTTGTCTGCTACCGGACAGGATTACAGCCTGACTGAATTTGGACGGGCCATTCGTGAAGGGGACCAGCCCGAAACCAGTGGTAAGGATAATATTCGCAGCTTTGCCATGGTGCAGGCGGCCTTGGAGTCTTGTCGGTTGGGGACCGTTGTGCAACTGAAGGATATACTGTCGGCATCGCGATGATGGTGTGAAATCGTATGGTCCGCACGGTTCGACAGAGCCTTTGCCGGATGTCATTTCCATGGCTGGCCTCTGTGGCTGGAGCCAGGGGATTGCCAAGTTGTTTCACTAGCCTGCAGGCTATGGCCGTGAGATTTGTCCCGTGCCGATTTTCCTCCGGTATGGTTCAATCCCCAAGTACTTCGTGGGGTCGATAAATACGTACCGGTAAGGTCCTGACACGATGGGCAAAACGCTGTTGGCATAAGCGGGCGAAGACCGCGGCCGCCGGGCCTCTGTCAAAAAGCGTAAAGAGGGTGGATCCACTGCCACTTAAATGAATCGGCTGGCCAGCGGCTTGTGCCAATTCGGCACGTAAGGTATCCAGCCACGGGGCGATGGCGAAAGCCGGGCCGGCCAGATCATTGCTGATTTTCGCGTTAATTTCTTCGGGTGCCGCCTGGGCCAACTGTTGCCATTGCATCGCTGGCCGCAATTCAGGTTGTGGGTATCGGTCGAATTGTTCATAGACCAGCCGGGTGGATACACCCTGTGGTGGAATCAGCAGCACCGCATAGATGGCATGGCGAAAATCCAGAGGCTCCATGATTTCTCCGCGGCCACGGCATAGGGCGGACCGGCATGGTACAAAAAACGGTACATCACTGCCCAGCGACAGGGCGAGTGCCTGCAGACTGGCCATGGATTGTTCCAGCGAAAATGCCGCGTTGAGTGCCAACAGTGCGGCCGCGGCATCGGAACTTCCGCCGCCCAAACCTCCGCCCGGTGGAATAATTTTGTGCAGCATAATCCGCCCGTGCGGTTCTTTTTTCGCGGCCTTAAACAAGGCAATGGCCGCTTTCCCCACCAGGTTGTCCTGCAGTTTTTCGGGAATAGCTGCAGTCTGGCCCGTGACGACCAGTTCAAAAGCGGCCTGTGGAATAATGCGGATGGTGTCGTAAAAACTGATGGGCACAAACCACGATTCAATCGGGTGGTATCCGTCATCGCGGACCGAAAAGATGCGTAATCCCAAGTTCAGCTTGGCCGGAGCGGCAATGGTGATGCAACCATCAGGTTCTCGGCGCAGGCGAGGGTTAAACGACAATGTCGCAGAATTCAATGGACGTTCCTAGGTGGTGCAACTTCGTTGATCATCAGATATCCAAACGTCCGCCAGGGGCGCACCTCTATTGACTTCCTGCCGGCGAGATGGCTACCCGGTCAAACTCCAGGAGGGTACCCTTATCGCGTTCAAATTGAACCAAATCCAGGTTATATGCCGCGACAGCCGCGGATTGTGCGATTTGCGCCTCGGCCAGGTTGTCCTGGGCATTAAGCTGCAGTTGCAGGAAAGTAGGGCTAAGGGCATGGCCTGAAAGCTCTTCCACCTTCAATCCGCGGAGAACCATCGCTGCAGAAAGCCGTCGTTTCCGGGCCACACGAATTTGACTCCAATCGGCGGTAAGATCGATGAGATCGCTGGCAATATCGCGGGCGATATTTTGCGCGTCTTTAAGCATCTGCGTGAGCGCCTGCCGTCGCAACAGCCGCCGACGGTACAACGCGGCGCGGGCGGCGCGATTGCCCAGAGGAATATCCACATTCAACCCGACGCTGAAACCGAAATTGGGGCTGGTAATGGCCTGGCGAAATGCTCCAGGCAGGCTGCCATTCATCGATAACCCCGAAGAATCGGTAGCGGCAATCAGATTCGCCTTGGGCAGCAGTGCATTTTTGGCAACCGCCTGGCGGATGCCGTCCTTTTCAATATTCATGCGGTCTCGGCGCATGATTCCACGTTGGGCCAGGGCGGTGGCAATATCATGGTGCAAATCAAATGCCAGAGGCTCGGCCACCAGCTTGTTGGCGGTTTTAATGGCCGGGCCCGGGCCAGCCGGAAATGCCGGATCATTGAGCAATGCCTTGAGCTTTTCGGAGAGATCGCCGGTTTGTCGCTCTGCGGAGACCAGACCGTATTGAGCCAGGTCCACGGCCGCTCTGGCCTGACTTATCTGCACGCTGTCCACGTCCATGTGCAGACGTGTGCGCAGTCGCTGGAGCGTGCGACGGGAATGGCGGAGCAATTGTTCTTCTATACGTACTTCCGTGCGGGCCTGATTGAGTTGAACATAGGTCCGTTCCACCCGGGCTACAATGCGGATCACTTCCCTGCGAAAGTCAGACAGGGCTATCTGTTGGTTTCTACGGGCGATATAAATATCAGCGTGATTAACGGTAACACCAAACCCGCGCAGCAGCGGTTGCTTAAGTTCAATTCCCAGATCGGCTGTGTGCGAGGGGTTAATGTCCGGCGGCAAACCGGATGAACTGTGAAAGTCCTGATAATTGTCGGAGCTGGTTAGTGAAACCGTACCGCCGGTGGAGAGCAGTTTCTTGACTCCTATCTGGCTTTGCAATTGATCTTCATTGTTTATGCCTATGGGAAATGATCCGCCCAGCGTGGATGGAAACGGTGTAGGCTCATTGAGATGCTGATACTGCACGCTGCTCACCAAAGATGGATCAAAAGCCGCCTGAGCCTGAATAATCCGAGTTTGTGAAATAGATGGCACGTAGGCTTGAATTTTAATGGACAGGTTGTGACTCAGGGCATCTTCAATAGCTTGCCGCAAGGTCATGGATGTCGATGGCGGGTGAGAGTGTAACGTCACCGCCGCGCCGCTTTGCGTCGTCGTCGGTATCACCGCGGCATCCGCGTTGTTGACCGCGGTTGCCGGCATTTCATGTACACCCTGATCGACCGGCATCACCGAGGGTTGGGTCAACAGTCGGCCGTCGGCTAGATCATGGGCCAGAATACTCCGGTAGAGTCCCTGCCCACTGCCATCGCCGCCTGCTGTGCCAAAAGGCGAGGCGCACGCGGCCATACCGCAAGCTGCCAGCATACCCAGTGCCGCAGCGCCGAGATGTCGGATCGCCCTCGCTAAGCGATTCGCAGTTGCCAGCCGCAAGGATGATCGGTTGGTTTTGAGTGCCCGGTGGTTCAGCATCATGCGTCAATTTCTCACAGCCAAAGTTTCATACGCAGAAAGTCAATCAGGCTGCGGGTCCATATCCAGATATAGTGGCGGTGTCCAATATGGATGCGTGCGGTGCCTTCCATTCCCGGCCGCAGCCAGACCGGGGTTTTCAGCAGAACCGCGCGGACGTCAAAAACATTTTGCTTGCGGTGGATGGTGGCCAGCGGATCAATGCGCACCACCTGAAATGGAATCTCTATTCCCGGATAGGATGCGGTTACCAGCCGGCCATGTTGCCGCGGCTGTACGTAAAGAATATCGGAATCGGATACACGTACCCTGGCCAGCAGCGGCGTCAGCGGAGCCACTTTAAAAAGCGTTTGGCCCAGTTTTACCGGCGATCCGATTCGGCGTTGCAGCCGTCCAGAAAGCACCGTGCCGCTGATCGGCGAACGAATGGTAGCCAGCACAATGCGCTGGGCCAGCAGTCGCACCCGAGCTTGCTCGGCATTAACACCGTCATCGGCGATCTCCACATCGGCAAATTTGCCGCGGCCTTGTGCGATGTCTGCCTGCCTCCGGTAAGCAGACAGCTTGGCCTGCGCTGCCGCCAATTGATCGCGTAGCCGGGCAGTGTGCAATTCGGCCAGCACCGTTTGGCCTGCCACCACCTGCGTTCCCGGATGTACAAAAACCGCCTTGATGTAACCGTTAAATGGAGCGATGACCATGGCCTGTCGAACAGGCTCAAGCGTAAAGGGCGCACTGATGCGGAACGTGCCTATACCCAGGCAAACCCAGGCCAGCAGTGCCGCGGCCACAACGGCCGTGAGCTTAGCCCAAGTATGGCGAGGACCTACAATGTGGGCGAGCATAGCGCGGCTGCTTTGCGCCCAGCGTGCGCCAAACCACTTATCATGGCGGTACAGGTCAACGAGCCGCGGCGAAACCAGGTCCAATGTCAGTCGGAGCGCCCTGATGTCGTTGGCTGAAAGCGAACGCTCCGGCGGCAATTCCAGCAGCAGGACACCCATCACCGTGTCACGACGAATCGGCAATGCGTAGATTGCTCGCGGGCTTTCCCCGGCGGCCAGCCGGGCGGTACATCGGGTAACGTAGGTGGCCCCGGGTGGCGCGGGGAAAATAATTTCACAATCCTGGTCGAAACATTCCTCCATGGCTGTTTCCAGATTCTGCACCAGTTGCATTTTTCGCAGGATGCGTTCAGTCTGACTCATAGCCAGAAGTCGCACCGTTCGGCCACGCAACATGCCCAGCGAAACCCGCGTGGCCTGCCACTGCGAGGCGATCTTATTACACACGGCCATGGCCAGGGACATAAAACGTTCGCTGGAGGCCGTTGCCGCAATAACTTCAGCCGCTTTGGAAAGATTCATCGCTTTGGCTTCTGCGGTTGCGACTCGGGCTTGCAATTGATCCAACGAATCCTGCGAAACGGCAATGTGCAGCACCGGCTGGTTCTGGTTTGTACGGGCATCCATGGATGCTTCCTTATTGTGAGCCTCGGCGGATTCTTGCACCGGGTTGAAATCTAGTTGGCGACCTTGTTGACTCCGACGGTAGCCCGGGACGTCTCATGCCGCTGGTTGGAGGTTTCCGCCGATTCTGTCGCCGGGAAACGCACGCTGACCTGCTGGCCGGCCGGCAGATGATTGGGGTTGGGCACTTGCACGTGCACCAGCAGTGTGCCGCTGGCCGAATCAGCAACACTGGCAATGCCGTTTATTTTACCCACGGCCGTCCCGCCTGTGGCAAACCGGACCATCGCCGATTCGCCAATGCGGAGTTTTATGGCCACGGCCAATGGCACGGGCACATGAATCTTGAAAGCCGTAGTTTGTACAAGCCGCAGTACTTTTTGAAAGGCGTTGACGGACTGCCCGACGTGCGTGTAGCGAACCTCAATAATGCCGGCGAAAGGGGCCCGAATCTGTCGACGACGAACGGCCAATTGAGCCAGACTGTATTCAAGCAGGTCATTTTTATGTTTCAGGTCCGCCAGGGCCAGCGAAAGCCGGGCAATGGTAACTTTGAGTTTCGCACGTTGTAATTCAAAGGCGGTCGCCGCTTTTTGTGTAAAGGCCCATTGCGTTTGTTGTAAATCAACCACGTCGTGGCGGAGTTGGGCGTCCGCAGCCTGTACCTTGAGGGTACTTTCTGCTGTCAGCTTGGCGATACGCATACGTAAGATCTGGCGCGACGTGTTCAGGGAAACCAGCAATTGACCGGCCCGAACCGCAGATCCACGCCGAACGGGCATGGCAGCCACGACGCCCGGACGAGCAAAGGCCAGGATCACATCGCGGCGCGGTTGAGCCACGGCAGGGTAGGACAAGCTCTTGGCTCCGGCCACCGTCGGCAGGAGAACCAGTCCCCACCCGACAATCATCGGAATTGCCGCAGCGAATGGGAAGCGAGCAGCCGCAAATCGCATCAGAGTACCCTCATATCTAAGACCAGACCAGGGCCAATGACCCACTCTAGATCAAAGCGAAAATATTACCGGCAACTGCGGGCGAATGCCAGTGACCTCCGTCGCGGTCGAAATTGCAGCCTCTGGACTCGTGCATTTGAGCTAACCGATTGCTAATATATCCGGGCGACTTAGAAGGAGTGCCTCCAAACTGAGGCAGCAACAATTATGATTCATTCCACCGCCATGATTGATCCTGCGGCGAAGCTGGATGCCACGGTAAGCGTCGGCCCGAATGTCATTATTGAAGGCCCGGTTACCATCGGCCCCGGCTGCACCATTCACCCCCACGCCAGAATCATCGGACCTCTGGTCATGGGCCGCGGCAACAGGGTTCACAGTTTTGCCGTTCTTGGTGATATTCCGCAAGATGTTAAATTCCAAAATCAAGGCGGGGTGGTCATCGGTGACGAAAATATATTCCGTGAAAATGTGACGGTGCATCGGGGCACCGGAGGCAATACGGTTATCGGTTCGCATTGCTTTCTGATGGTGGCCAGCCATGTGGGCCATAATTGCTGCGTGGGCAATCGTGTAACGCTGGTCAACGGGGCGCTGCTGGCGGGCCATGTGGTGGTACAGGATAATGCGATTATCGGCGGCAATTGCGCAGTGCATCAGCATTGTCGCGTAGGCCGGTTGGCCATGATCAGCAATGTCTCCGCTCACAACACGGATATTCCGCCATTTTGCATTGCCATGACTATTAATGTGGTTACGCAGCTCAATGCGGTGGGATTGCGCCGTTCAGGTATGAGCCGGAAAAGTCAAAACGCCCTGCGTGAAATGTTCCGCTGGATATATCGTACACGTGCGGGTGTGCCGCTGGCCCGGGCGATGGACGAATTACCGGTGGAACTGGCGGTGGTACCGGAAATTCAGGAGTTCGCGGCATTTGTGAAGGCCACCAGGCGTGGCGTGGCCCGATTCCGGCCATGGTCCCAGCGCCATGGAGGCTCGGTCGCCGCAGCAACAGATTAACCGGCGGACCTAAGCGCACAGGCGAATCACCAGCCATTCTCGGTTATAATGTACGCATGAAAGCATCCATCGCCCGCATGTTTGACGCCAACGGCAATCGCGCCCGCGAAGCCTATCGTGTGCTGGAGGACTATGCCCGCTTCGTCTTGGCCAGCCAGGTGCTGGCGAGCCAAATCAAGGCCGATCGCCACCAACTTGCCCATGTTCTGCAAACCTTGAGTTTGGCTGATGGTTTTATCTACCGGGATGTCATAGGCGATGTTGGTACGGGTATAAAGGCAGTGGATGAATTGGAGCGACGTAATCTTGCTGACGTGGTAACTGCCTCCGCCAAGCGTTTGGCCGAAGCCTTGCGGGTGATGGAAGAACTGGCCAAAACGATATCCCCCGATGCTGCTGGAACTCTTGAATCCATGCGTTACCGTGGATACACCGTCGAACAAATCCTTTTGCGCGCAGCCAGGGGGCAACAACAGCAACAACGGCTGGCGACGTTAAGGCTGTGTGTATTGCTGACGGAGTCTCTCTGCCGTCATCCATGGCAGCAAACTCTTGAGGCCATACTTGCTGGCGGGGTGGACTGCGTGCAACTGCGCGAAAAATACTTGACGGATGCGGCTCTGCTGCATCGCGCCCGTACGGTGGTAACCGCGTGCCGGACGGCCGGAGTTTTAGCCATTGTCAATGACCGCGCCGATATTGCCGTGCTCGCCGGTGCGGACGGTGTACATCTAGGCCAAAGTGATCTACCCTGCGCGGACGCCCGCAAAATTACCGGAGCCGATTTTTTCATCGGTGTATCCACCGAAACCATTGAGCAAGCCCGCCAGGCGGTGCTCGATGGGGCCAGCTACATCGGTGTTGGCCCGATGTTTCCCACGGCAACCAAGCCTAAACTCCATGTTGTGGGTCCGGCTTATGCCCAGGCGGCAGTGGCGGAAATCCCTATCGCCTGTATTGCCATCGGCGGTCTTACTGCCGAGAACATCGGGGCGGTGACCACTGCCGGTGTAACGGCGGTGGCGGTGTGTTCCACAGTGCTTGGGGCAGAGGATCCGCAGGCTGCGTGCCTGAAAATAAAGAGTCAATTGACCGCGACATTGCGGCCGGAATCGCCAACGGGGTCAAACGTCGGCAATCCCGGCAACTATTGGACAACATCCGCGGGTTAAAGGGGCCAAGGATGGCAAATGCGACACCCGACGATAGAACCTCATCAGTGGCGCAGCGGGATGCCGGGCCGGCACCTACCGACACGACGGCGCGGCCATCGAATCGTCCAGGTGAAAGTTTCATTGGTCATGCGAATTTGATGTCGCGTTTAACGCTGGTTTCGCGCGTCTTTGGTCTGCTGCGTGATAAAGCCTGCAGTTATTACCTGGGAGTGGGAACAGATTGGTCCGCTTTCTGGATGGGGTTTCAGTTTCCCAATTTGTTCCGCCGTATTTTTGGCGAGGGGGCCTTGAACGCGGTGTTTCTGCCGGTTTACAAGCGCGTTGGCCGTGACCATGGACAACGCGCCGCTGACCTTCTGGCCCGGGTGGTGGCCACGCTGCTGGTGATGATGTTTGCCGTCATCATCATCCTGGGCGATGCCGTGCTGGTGCCGGCGATTTTCTCACCGCATACGTTGCCGGCGAATCGGCTGGCCGCGGCCATGATTGCCTTGATGCTGCCTTATTCGCTGCTGATTTGTTTAACCGCGTTTTTTGCCACGGTGGCGTCCGCGCATGAAAGATATGCCGCCCAGTCCCTGGCCCCGGTAATCGTTAATATTTTGATGATACTGGGAGCTGCTCTGCCGGTGTGGCTGTTTACCAGTACGTATCCTGTATCGCAGCGTGTTTTCTGGGTGGCCGGGGCGGTACTGGTGGCGGGTATGCTGCAGGTGATGTTGATGGCGGTGAGCCTGCGTCGCGTCGGAGTGGGCATCGGCACAAGTTGGAATTGGCGGACCGTAGGCCTGCGTGATGTGCTGGTTCCCATGCTTCCGATGATCATTGGTTTTTCAGCGGTGCAACTCAATACATTCATGGATTCACAAATTGCCTGGTGGCTTTCGCCCGATGGACATGGCGGCCGAATGGTGTTCATGTTTCTGGGTCAGCACGTACATGTACCCATGCTGGCGGGAGCTTTGGGCAAGCTTTCCGTGGCGCAGCGGATCTACCTGCTGCCCGTGGGCGTTTTCGGTGTGGCCACGGCTACGGCGGTGTTTCCGAAAATGTCGGCGGCGGCGGCCATGGGTGACACCGCGGAACTCAAGCGACTTCTACGGCAGGCCTTATGCAAGAGCTTGTTTATCAGCGTGCCCACCACCATCGGCATGATTCTCATCGCGCCGCTTTTGATCACCGCCATTTATTTTGGGGGGCACGTTACAGCCGGTGATGTGGCCCGCGCCGTATGGGCGGCCCGCTGGTTCTGTGCTGGAATATGGGCTTTTGAGATGCAGATGATTTTGCTGCGGGTGTTTTACGCCCTGCGCGATGTCCGCACTCCCATGCGCGTGGCAGTGGCCATGGTGGCTCTGAATTTTACGCTTAATCTTTCTCTGGTGTGGTTTATGCAGGAGGGCGGTCTGGCCGCCAGCACCAGCCTGGCTGCGATAGGCCAATGCGGACTTCTGTTGCTTATTCTGCGCCGGAGGCTGGGCAGGCTGGGGCTGGCCTCGTTGCGCCCGATGCTGGCCAAGGCGTTATTTTGCGGAGGTATCATGCTGTTGGCGGCGGGCAGTGTGGATTGGGGGCTGGCCGGATTGCCCTGGTTAAGTACGGAACATCGACTGCTCGGGGCCTGGGTACGTTTGCCTGTAACCGTGCTGGTAGCCCTGTTCACCTACGGCGTATCCGCCCGTCTGCTGGCCATGGAGGAATTACAGCATGTACCCATTCTGCGATGGCTATCCCGGCACCAGGATACGTAGCGTTAGTCCATCAGAAGCCGGCGCACGGTGCCGGCTATTTGACCCCGGGCGGAACGGTCATTACGGGGCAGCCGGCGTCACGCACGACCGTCTCCACAGTGTTGCCGAGAAAGAACCGCCCGGTATGCGTTAAGCCATGATTACCCATCACTATAATTTCCGCCTGCCACTCTCTGGCTACCGCCAGAATTTCCACCGCCGGATCACCGATGCGTACAAATTGAGATGCCTGTGCGGCATGCACCTCGGAGGCCAGGTTGGCACACCATTGTTTGCCATCCGCGGCCAGTTTGCCCAACATTGCAGGAGTGAGTCGCGGCAACTGCGCCTGCTGCGTTTCCGCGCAGTCAACCACGTAAACCATGGCCAACTGAGCATGAAGGCGATCGGCCATGGATACGGCCACCTCCAAGGCCTGGCGGGCGGACGACCCGGGATCCACGGCTACCAGAATGCGATTCCATCCCCTGGGATTTATGGTATTGACAGGGGACGCGTCGGGGTGAATGGCCGCGGCAGGACTGGGGGTATTTCGTTCCGGTCCGGCCGCCTCTACCGTTCCGGATCGCCGCCGATCTACCAAGCGATTGTGACTCATGGCATTATCTCCTGTGCAGCCTGCCGGATCGAATACCTGAACGCCTCAGGCGGCTAAGCCACGAAACCGCACTACGTCCGTCTCCGTGGGACCAGGGGCCTGCGCCGTCGCCGAAAAAGCAATTTTTGTGCAGCCGCATGTTTCACCTGTGTCATCCTGCTGCTTCAATAGCGATGTTCCGCAGTAAACCGCATGGCCGCAGCCGCAATGGCGTTGCGATATTCGCGGCGTACGGTATTCTGCGGTTCGGCCACGGTAGCCATATTGGCGACATCTCGCAGCTCGTTGATGGATCCAATGTTGTGGTTTTGCAGCCACATGGCAATTTCCGCTAAAACCGGTTGCGCATAGTCCGGCCCATTTTCCAGCAGCGACGTGGTCATTTGAGCTACATCCGCACCGGCCATAATGGCACGTACCACATCCGTGGAACCATGGATGCCGCCGGTAATGGCCAGAGACAGCTTCGTCCATGGTGACAAAACAGCCAGCCAGTCCAGGCGCATCGCCAGATCGGCGCGGTGTGGGGAACTGGTGCGGAACATTTCCCGCTCAATGGTGGTCGCGGGACCAAGCTGGAAAAAGCGATTGAACAGCACCACTCCATTGATGCCGACCCGTTCCAACTGATACACCATGTTCGGCAGGGAGGAAAGATACGGATTTAACTTAATGGCCAGAGGAATCTTGACCGCATCACGCACGCGCCGTGCTGTTTCGAGCAATTGCCGTTCTGTTTCCGCGCTGGTTTGTTCCGGATTCATGGCCATTAAAAATATGTTGAGTTCCAAGGCATCCGCCCCATGATCCGCCACGCGGCGAGCCAGTTGTACCCAGCCCTCAAGCGTGCGACAGTTCAGTGATGCAATCACGGGAATGGCTATGATGCTTTTGATATAGGCCAATGTTTCCAGGTAGGTGCCGGGGTGTTCCTGCTGGTTTGGGCGGGTCCAGCTATGTTCGGGAAAATCTTCATTGGTGACAGGCGGCGCGAAAGCGTCAATCGGTTCACGTGGCATATCTTCTTCAAACAGGGAATGCATGACGATGGCTCCTATGCCCGCATTCTCCAGCCGACGTACAAAACTGGTGTCTCGCGTCAAGGGAGAGGCTCCGACCAACAAGGGCGATTTTAAGGCTAAGCCCAAGTATTCCGTACACAATGAAGGTACGGGCTTAACCTCGCTGGAACCATTGCCATAAGCAGTTATTTTTTTATCCAAATGATCGCCTTTCACCAAGTTAAATACCAAGCGGGAATTCCCGACTCTGCACACAACATTATCGACATGACAGTGTCGGATAGACATCGGGCAGTTTGCTTATCCGGACATAGGACTATTTCCGTAATCGCGCGTAGGGAATTAACCGATACATCAGAGCCTGCGACCACCACTATGGGCGCACTACGCCTTTATGGCAGCCATTCCGGTAACGTGACTCTTGCCAGTTTGGAGATCTGATTGCCCAAGGGCCTGCGCCGATAGCATCACTATCTTGCCGAGGGGATAAACAAACGTGCCGAAGGCGGCACAGGTTGCAAACTTGGATTTCTAGCCCTTCATTTGGGGGGTTGCGATTGAACTCACCGGTAAAACGGTGCCGTCCGCCGGAACCATCAGGCCGGCGGGGCGAAATCGCTTCACCAAGTGTACCAGTCCGGCTTCCTTTCGGTGTTCAACCAGCGTAAATCCCCCCAGCGACATGAATTCCTTCCAATGGCGGCATGCAGCAGATTCTTTGGGTCTCTTATCCCGTCGCTGGCGCGTGGGCAGGCGGAGGAGTCTGCCCCGGGGGCGCTCTGCGGTGTTTACGCCAGTCAACAAGTCGGCAGGTGTTTGGCTAAACATCCAATGTACGCCGCAATCCGGCTCCGCAGTGGCTCCAGATCCAGAGCTTGGCAGGCGAATCTGATAATCCACGTTCAAGGGCGTACGAGCTACTGCTACGGCCGGACTATCCATGGGAATAAACCATTTTGCCAAATAAAAAAAGGCCTTTCGCAAGGCCTCAATCTCATTATCGTGCAGAGGTGTTCGTGCGGAAATATCGCGAATCATCTGGTTGATGGCCGAGAGCGACTTGACGGACTCTGTTGCCGCCAGATCGAAATGGCCCGACAGCGACGGAGCGGAGGACGATCGATTGGAATTTACCGCTTCGCGCATGTTGGTCAAAACGACTTCTGGACTAAACGGCTTGGCTAAATACCGGCATGCGCCGCAGAACGCCGCCTCCAGAGCGTCGGCCGGCTGACACATGCAGGAAAGCATAATCACGGGAATATTGCTGGTGCTGCGGTTACAGGTCAACTCCCGGCATATCGAGTAGCCATCCACATCCGGCAGCATCATATCCAGTATCACGACATCCGGTTGCTGGCTTCGAGCCAGCCTCAGGCCGTCGGTTCCGGTTTCCGCTTTGAGATATTTCCAGCCCGCCATTTGCGCCAGTCGACCGAGCATCTCATTAATGTCGCGATCATCGTCAATAATTAAAACCGTCTGTGCCATCGAAGCCATTCCGCCAAAACTACTTGTCCCGCCGATCTAATCACTCCCCGCCTGTCGGGGAAGATCTCGCACATGCCGGACGTTGTAATTATAGCTCAAAAACGTCCATTAAGTGCTAATAATTTAAGTATCGACCAGATGACGGGAGTTTGAAAAATATGAGTCCTGCTATAATAATCCGTGGCAAGCCACGCTCGCTGTCACCCAATGGGGTTAATATTGGCAAATGCGAATGTTTGGTTTGCCGCTGGAGTTGCCAGAATGTCCCCGTCGCTGCCCACCATCGTACAATTACGCCAAGCGGTTAAAATATTTTTGGATCACGCTTATAAAGACGCTTCGGTTCCACCCACAGTAACGCAGCGTGTAGCGCCGCTTTATGCAGTGTCCGACGATGCACTGGTTCAGCCGCAATGGTTCGAAACCCATTTGCAAAATAACCATACCTCTTACATGTTGCGTCTGGGCCATCGTACCTATCCGCACATGAAGCTGGTGCTGGAGGAGTCCCCGGATGGTACCGGGTATTTCTTTCGCGCCGATGCTCACGACCGCCACCTGCACGCTCCGCAAGGCTCGGCGGATGCCAAAGCGCTGGAGGAACTGCGGCGCGTTAACCTGCATCTCGTGGAGACTATTGAGTATGCCTGGGCTAAAGTGCGGATACCCACTTTTCGTGAATATCTGCGCCAGGCGGTGGAACGCAGCACCCGAGAATCAGCGCCATGATTGTTCTCTGCGGGCAAAGATGCAGAGTCAGGCGACCCTAATTCGAAAAACAGATGCGAATACAAAGCGCGGTGGCTGGCGTCATCCGGACTGAGCGGTGCCCTGTGGTCCAGCGCTGCAAAAACGGCAACGTGTGTGAACTGCCGGCTGTTTTCATCAGGACGACGCCCCCAACGGCCTCATTTCGACATTTGAATTAGCGGTCCCGTTGTATCGCGCCAGAGATGACATTTTCACTTTGGTTTACCAAAACGCGTGGCAACGCTTTACCGCGGCAAGGGCTTGGCGTAAACTCACCGGGCTAAAGATAGGACGGCTGTCGACGGGGTGTTTCCGTTGCAGACCGGCTGTTTTTCTTGCGGAATATAAGCATGGCTTTTACTAAATCAGAACGGCTGGCCCAGTTACCACCCTACATCTTTCTTGAAATTGACAAAAAAAAGCGGAATTTGCTGGCTGCGGGCAAGGATGTGATTAACCTGGGGGTGGGTGATCCGGATTTGCCGACGCATCGGTTTATCATTGATGAGATGGCCAAGGCTATTTACGATCCGAAAAATCACCGTTACCCGTTTGATGAGGGCGTACCGGCTTTTCGCAAGGCAGCCGCGGCGTTCATGCAACGGCGTTTTGGCGTGTCCGTGGATGCGGATCGGGAGCTGATTACCACAATCGGTTCCAAGGACGGCATTGCGCATTTGCCGCTGGCAATGATAAACCCCGGTGATGTGGTGCTGGTACCGCAGCCGGGATATCCGGTCTATGCCACCGGGACGACGTTTGCCGGTGGACGGGTTTTTACCATGCCGCTGTTGGAATCGAATAACTTTCTACCGGATTTACAGGCCATACCGGAAGACATCCGGCGGCGGGCGAAATTGTTGTGGTTGAATTATCCCAACAATCCGACCGCGGCCACGGCCCCAGTCGAATTTTACCGCCAGGCGGTGGAAATGGCTCGCCAATACAACTGGGTGATTGCCAATGATCTGGCTTATGGGGAGGTATATTTTGAACAAGCTCCAGGAAGCATTCTGGAAATTCCGGGAGCCTCAGAGGTAGCCATTGAATTTCATTCACTTTCCAAAAGCTTCAATATGACCGGATGGCGCATCGGCTGGGCCACGGGCAATGCGGCCATTGTTGCAGCCCTGGGCCAGGTGAAAGGCAACGTCGATTCCGGCCAGTTTAACGCCATTCAGGTAGCAGGGGCGGCCGCACTGGAACATTACGATCATCCGGACGTTAAAAAGCAGATGGCCGTTTATCGCGCTCGCCGCGATGCGCTGCACAGCGGGCTGGGCAGCCTGGGCTGGAAATTTCGCAAGCCGACGGCAGGGTTCTTTTGCTGGGTCAACACTCCGGGTGGGTTGCCATCCATGGATTTATGCGCCCGTTTGCTTGACGAAGCGCACGTTGTCACTGTACCGGGGGCGGGGTTCGGTCCTGCTGGCGAGGGCTATTTACGTATGGCTCTAACCGTGGACGTAGACCGAATTCACCAGGCCGTGCAGCGTATCGGGGCATTAAAATGGGCGAGCGTTCGCTAGATTGTGCACACAGGAGATTGTGTAAGTGGTCAAGCCCCCATCCAGCAAAATGGCAGACAATTCAACCCGGGACATCCGGCGCATGGTGGCGTGGATTGTGGTGGGCATTGCCATTGCCATCACGTTGGTAGCGGCCATTCAGGCCCGCCAGCGACAGCTCAAAAAAGAGCGCACGCACAGCACCCACCAGGTCAATGATTTTGATCGTTGGATGACGGAAGTGCCGCAATTTCTGCATCAGCACGTCAACTACGTTTCGGATAGCTTTCCCACACCGCCGGTCACGCTGCTGGTTTTTGCTCCTCTGACCTGGATATCTCCTCCTAATGCCCAGTTTGTCTGGGTGTGCTGCAAATTCTTTTTGGCCTCGGGAATATTTCTCCTGGCTCTTAAAATGGTCCGGCGTACCGGGGTGGAGCCATCGATCCTGGCGCTGCTGCTGGTATTGGCGGTCTGGTTATGGCCGGTACTGGGCGACATGCAGGAGGGTCAGACCAATTTACTGATGCTGTTGCCGCTGACTGCGGGCTTGTGGTTTATTCAGAAAGATCATTGGCCCGGGCAAAGCCTCGGCGGATTGCTGGTGGCGCTGGCAATATGCATCAAGGTAACGCCGATTATCTTTCTGCTCTACCTGCTGTGGCAAAGGCGTTTTTTTGCGTCGCTAGGGGTGCTGGTGGGCATGGGCTTATGGCTGCTGGCCGTGCCCGCTCTGGCCTTTGGCTGGCATCAGAATATGCTGTGGCTGAACCAATGGGTTCACATTATGATTTTACCATACGTGGAACATGGCCGGGTGGAATACTATGTCGGCCAGTCGGTGCCAAGTTTCCTTTCGCGGTTGTTCCGGCATGTGCCGGCGTTTATGTACAACAAACACACCGGCCACCCATTGCCGCAATATGTCAACGTATGGAACCTGCCGCGCAATGTCAGCGACTGGTTGATTCGGGGCATTCTGGTGGTGGTGGGCGTTGTTGGTTTGATCTGGATGCGAACACAGGTTGCAAACGCCCGCAGCCGTGATTACGTACTGCAAATTGGCGCGGTGGCGGCATTCATGCTCTGGGCTTCGCCGCGCACCTGGGTTCCGCATTATGTGTCGCTCATCTTTACCCTGATGGCCGTGGCCATGGTGCTTAGCGATCCGGCACAGCCATACAGAAAACGGCGGCTGGCGGCCCTGGCTTTGGCGGCGGCGGCTTTCCTGATGTTTTTAACCACGGACATCGGCAAGGTGTTCGGCCCCAATGGGCACCGCTGGCTCTTAACCATCGGCGTATCACTATGGGGTTCCGTGCTGCTGATGTATGTGATTTTCACGGCGAACCGCAAACAGTGCCAGGTGGGTGCATCGTCGCCGCCGGAACTTCGGAAGTCTTAAGCCATGCCGCACCACGTTGTTTATATCGGGTTGGGCAGTAATCTCGGCGATCGGGAAGTGAATATCAACGGGGCCATCCGCCGCATGGGGTTGCTTGCGCAGACACTGGTGGCCAGACAATCACGCGTTATCTCAACCAGTCCTGTCGGTGGTCCACCAGGGCAGAGCGATTATCTCAACGCGGTGGTGGAAATGAGCACGGAGATGGAACCGGCGCAACTGCTCCACGGGCTGTTGTCCATCGAAAGCTCCATGGGCCGCGATCGCGGTTGCGAGGTGCGTCATGGTCCGCGCGTGATTGACCTGGATATTCTCCTGTTTGACCAGGTGGTCTGCGATATACCGGGCCTGACGATTCCGCACCCGCGCCTGGTGGAAAGAATGTTTGTGCTGATCCCCCTGGCCGAACTGGTGCCGGATTTACGGCATCCGGTACTGAAACTTTCCATACGTCAACTGCTGGAACAATCCGGTTCGGCACCGCCGTCGCCGGGTGCACCGCCAATTGAATACCTGTGATGCTGGCTGCGGCCATGGAGAGTCTGGCGGCTCGGTGTTCATACGTAATATAATGCGACCATGCCCGGGCTATTGCAACTGCCATTTCCGCCGCAGAAACCATTCGCAGGAAAGGGCTGCAACAAACAACAGAAAAAATACCTTGTTGTTATACAAAGGGTATGCTGTTCGCTGAATTTTTGATTCCCCGGGCTGTGCAGCTTGAATTCTCCGGGCCAAAGCATTAATGCCGGCCAGTCCGGCATAGCTGCCGCCTGTAAGCCGGGCGATACGCTGCAAAATGGCTGGCTCCGCGGCGAGTTTATCCATTTCACCGCTTGGTGAAATGACGTAAAAATCGCTGGTATCCTGGCCCAGGGGGTGGCCGTGCATACCGGCGGTAAAGACCACGTGATATTTGCCCAGTCCGTGGGGCATGATACGGCGTTTGTACATACCCGGCTGGCGGGCTTCGGCGTGCAAGCGAACGGTGCGGGTTTTGCCGGCAGCATCTGTGATCAGGGCGTGTACATCGGCATAGCGTGTGGATTGGCCGTGCATATCCGTTACAGCCACGCGCAATCGCACGGACTCGCTCGACTGATATCGCTCTTTACGGATCATGGCGGTGACGGATGGCCCATTGGAAGTTTTGGTCTTGGACTGGCCGGCCAGCCATTCCACCAGTTGGCCCCAAAATCGCTGATAAGGTGATTTGGCTCCCAGCGTGCGCAGAATAAGCCGCCAGCGATAAGTTGTGTCCCCGGCGAAAGCGGCGCTGCGACCCTTGCCATAATGTTGCACCGCCAGGACGATGGCGGGTTTGCCGTTTACGTTGGCCGCCGGATCTGTAAGCAGCACGGTAGCCCCGGCTTTGGGGCCGGCAAAAGCCACGCAACCTTCCAGATCCGGCAGTCGCTGGGGGGCGGGCTTGCCGTCGGGCTGCTTAAACCATCCCGCAATGCCCTGTAAAATCGGACTCGCTGCACCGAACGCTGTCAATTGAGGAACGAAAGCCGCCGATAGCTGCGACGGCGTGGTCATTTGCAGTTGAACCGGGAATACCGGTGCCAGCCTGGATTCTCCCCAGCCGCCGACGGCGAAATTTCGCTGGCCGCCGATCATGATAAATCCTGCTCCATGCTGCACTGCCTGTTTCAGATCAGACTGCTGTTGTGGTGAAAGAAAGTCCGCGCTGACATCGCCGAGCATAATGACTTTGAAACGTTCCCATTGTTTCAACGTGGTGGGCAGGCCGGTAAGAGGCTTTCCAGCCTCGCTGCCGCGAATCATAAAATATCCCGGGCGTGTGCGGATCAGGCTCACCAGGCTGATGTTTGGATTCATGGCCAGATCGTTGTACAAGGGGCCTACTTCCGGCCGCACTCGGCCTTCAATGTACAGCAACTGAATTTTGGGGTTGGTGATCAGCATGGGAAATTCCTGCGCATTGCCGGCGGAGGACCGTTCCTCGGGCAACACGGGTATGCGCACGTGCAGCACCAGCCGGCCCACGTGGTGAGGTGTAAACTCAAGCTTTACGCTTTGGGGGGCACGGCCGGAATGCAGGACCAGTCGATGTGACTGTAATGGCTTCTGGTTGTGATCCAGAAAAACGCGAACCGTGCGATCGCTAAGTGAGGTGGAACGTATGACGGCGGTCAGCGTGACCTGGGTATCCACCGGTGCGGTTTGCGGACCATCAATGCGGACAATTTCAATTTGTGGTACGCCCATCGCTTTAGCCGATGTGCTGCCAACGCGTACCGTATAAACCGGTGCGCCCAGGTGTCGCAGTGCACCGATTTTGCCTGGCCCGTTTTGTATGCCGTCGCTGAAGAGTACCACGGCGGTGGCACCAGAATTCGTGGCCATTTTAATAGCCGTAGGGAGATCGGTCACGGTGCCGTCGGGTGCAATGCTGTTCCATTCCCGTGATGAAGCAAGGGGTCCGTTATGTTTGCCATCATAGGCAAAGCACAGGATATGAAATTGATCTCGCAGGTCTTTTATCAGCATTTTAGCACCCAGGGTGCTTTGCAAATAACGGCTGGGCTGGTTGGGGGCGTCGTTGACGCTCATGGAACCGGAAGCGTCAATCACCACGCCCAATGTGCCGATGTGGTGGGGGCGCTGGACCAATGCCAACACAGGTTGAAACAACATGAGCAGCAAAAAAATGGCGGCGACCAGGCGCAATGCAAAAAGAATACCTATCTGCGATTTGCCCAGATAGCCGAAAACAGACTTGTAAAAAAGCCAGATGGTAAGTCCCACGGTTGCTACGGTAAAAATCAGCGCTACGGGTACTGAGCACATCCCGGGCAAAAGGACGGCCGCTATTGCGAAGATAACTGCGGCAACACCCGCCGCCAGACTGGTGAGCGAGTTTTTCCCTGCATCCTGCCTGCCGCCGGTGTGTCCCTTACGCGCAGACCTGCGTAGTTGGGAAATCCCGTAACCAATCAAAGCGGTTCCCAACACCAACACCACCAGTGCCCACCAGGCCACGCCGTGCTGGCCGAGAAAATGAATCTCAATTGCCGCAATCGTCATGATGTTCATCCGTCATCACCATCCTGGGCCGGCCAAGCTTTCCGCCTGGTCCCGTTCTTGATTAACGTGGCCGGAACAATTTTGTTGTCCGACGTCGGGCGGTCGCAGGTGCAGGTCCGCCATGATTGTTTCGCAGCGACACGTTGCGCGTGGATATTTAAGATTTATCCAGCAGATTAAGCACCATACCGGTGGCCAGCTTCGGATAAAAGAACGTACTTTTCTGGGGCATAAGTTCGCCGGCGGTGCAAAGTTCCCGTACCGCCGCCAGTGGCGTGGGTTGCAATAAAAAGCCGGCCTGAAACTGTCCCGCAGCGCATAATTGGCCGACCTCATGGGCTTCATGCGGAAACGCCCATTGGAGGGTTTTTTCTTCGGCAAATGTGGGGGCAACAATTTTATCAAAGACCAGATGCTGTAAAATAGCAACATCCAGTTGTCTCCATGCCGCGGATTTACCTGCTAATTGCACATCCTTGGAAAATTGGGCCAGTGGATCAGGAGAGGTGGGAAGTACGACCATGGCTTCTTTGGCATGGGGATCATAAATGCCCATGGCGTGCGGACCATATCCGGGCAGTTTCTTTTCCAGGTCGGCGAGTTGGTCTTTTCCAAAACGTATCGGCAAAGCCTTGAGCATGGAGCCGGCCGCCGCTAGAAATTTGGTCAGAGAAAATCCCTTCAGATTGGCTACCACTCGGTGGGTGGGCAGCACGATCAAGCCGGGATCCTGCATGGCAATAAGCACAAACAGGGCATAATTGGCCGGATGATTGGGGGGCAAATGTCCGCCAGCCTGGCCAGAGAGTTCCCGGCGATAGGTCAGGCACGTGCTATAGCGATGATGGCCGTCGGCAATGTACAGGTGTTTGTGGCGTAACCACTGGCGGATTGCGGTTATGACCGTATCGTCTGTTACGCCCCAGAGTTCTGAAAGTACGGTGTCGGCACCATCCTGCGTGGGCAGGGTGGCGGTGGCCATCGGTGGACAATTTTCAATGGCGGCGAACAGAGTATTGGTAATCTCATTGGCGGCATCGTCAAAGAGGCCGAATACCGGCGAAAGGTTCGCCGCCGTCGCCCGCATCAGCAGTAAACGGTCTTCCTTGGGGCCGCTGAAGGTTTGTTCGTGCGGATGGATAGTGCCTTGCGGGCCGAACTCTTCCAGTTGGACCCGGCAAAAGAGGCCCCGGCGGCGGTAAGTGATGCCGTCATGGCGATAAATTTGCTGGTACGGGTACAGGCCCGGCTGGGCATCCTGCCGAAGAATGCCGCTGGCGATCCAGTCATGCAAGGTTTTTCCGGCGGCTTTATAAGCTTCGGTTGGGCCGGCGGCCTTGGGCGGAACATGGGGTAAATCGACGGCGACAATGTTGTGCGGATTACGGCTAAGCAACTTGGCTTTGTCTGTGGCCGAGAGCACGTCATACGGCGGGGCCACTAAATCGGTCTGGTGTTGTTGCGGATAGCGGATCGAGGCGAGCGTTTCAATCAATACCATTTTTTATACCCTGTCACAATGATCGTATAACCACACTCATATTCACGGCAGCATCGACACTGCGGTCAATCGCCGAAGGCCGGCATTGTACGCGGATATGATGGAATGGCACAAACGGGTGGGCGGTTGGGGTGCACGCGGTCGGCGGCGACGGGGATTCACCGCGGAGTTACCTGCGCCCCGGCATCGCCAGGCTCGTCCCGGCCGCTCCGCCGGGGCAGTGGTAACGTCGGAAACGGTATCAGGTCGCAGAGAATGACAGGGCGCGGGCTGCGGCCCGCGAGACGGGAGATTTTTATTTACCACAGGGGGCATCCCGATGGCTTTTTCCCTAACGCATTGGGATTTCGCCATCCATGGCTCAACCAGGTGCGGGCGGCGGGCAGATTGGTAACAGATTTTGGGCTTGGTGGATTTGGTTTGCGGGTGGGGGTAGGGTAAAATAAAGTTATGGTTGCTGTTGCGGAAGATAGGACGAGGGGTGGGTTGCGGCGGAGAAAGCTGCATGGTGGAAGCGGCGTCTCGCCGCTTGGGGCAGGTGATCCGGTAACGGGACTGTATTATGAGCGTGCCCGCTGGTACAGCCCTAGCCTTGGCACATGGGTTTCACAAGACCCCGCGGGGTATATCAATGGTGCGGATACGTATCAGTTTGTGGGGGGCGATCCGGCGGGAAGAGTAGATGCGACTGGAACTGCGGTTGCCGGGATAGACGTCATGAAATACGCTCGGCCGGGTTACAAATTTGTGGGTGGGATGGGTAGGTTTTCTGGAAGCCTGTCCCGCTTGACCTCCGCCTCCCTCAGCCTCGTGCTCGATTTCGTTGCCACGCCGCGCTTGGCCCTGGGCAAATGCGGCTGCAAAGAGATCGCGTTCGTTCAATTCGAGCGTGACGCCACGAATTTCTTTTCCTTCACGGGCATTTCGTTGCCAGCCCGCTGGAGCGTGGACGGCGGCTTCCCGTATACCCCGCCGCCGGGTGGGCGGCCCGCAGTGCTCAACCTGCCAGGTGGTGGTGGGGACCTTCGGATGAAGGACCACCCTGGCTTAAATGGCGTGTTCTGGGCGTCTCAGTGGATTTTTGAGGCCCGTGACGTTGTCATTTGCGTACGCGGCCCAAGCAAGGGAGATTCCTACGGCGCGATCTATTGGCACTTCTATTTCAACTGGGGGTCCTATCCGGTACTATCCGTGCAATTGGGCAACAGCTTTAAATCCGGTAAGCCAACCGGCCAGCCGGTGCCATGGGCCAGCGTGGCCCGTCAGGCCCCGTTGCCGTAGACGGGCGGTTGGCCGGAGAAACGCAAAAGGGGTGGTGAATATTATGATATTGCTGTCCCGAAAATTGTGGAAGGGCGACCCGCCGTCCAGCCTTGACTGCCAGCTGCAATCGGCTGGCGATCGCGCTTTGAGCGGAGCCCTTGCAGCCGTGGGTAGGTTGGCACTGCGCGACTGGGGGGTCAAGCGGCCAGCCACCTCGGCAGGTGACCGCGTGAGCCTAATGCCGTTTGTGTTGCGGCGCGCCGTGGGCCTGGGCTTAGCATGCACGGCTTGTGTGCCGGTCCTCGCGATGGCAGAGCGCCTGCTCTTTTTGTGGGCCCGCCATAACGCGGGCTACATTTGGTTCGGCTGGGCCCTCGGATTGTTTACGCATCTTATTTTATGGACGTTTGCCGTGAGTGTTGCCGCCCAGGTGGCTGCTTGGCGCATGGGGATACTGAGATGCCCTTGGGCGTGGATGGTGGCGACAGTTGCCAGCATCGCGTTCTTTATTGCGATCCAGTATTCGGTGCTCGTTTGGCTTTGAGCGGACGCCTGGTGCCCTGCAGTCGAAGCAGGCGCTGCGCGAATTGAAAACACTGGGATCTGTGCCAGCGGCTCAGAGATGAAAGGCGGGACGAAGTGATGACTGGTCGCGAGCAATTGCGTAGTGGGGAATTTTGGCAGTTGAAGCCAGGTTAAGCGGGTTTATAATGAACACATTATGGTAGCGCTGGCGGAAACAATTTCGGAACATGGGCCGCGTCGAATTTCGCATGGCTGCCGCGGCACCGCGGAGTATCCCCAAGGTGGCACGGGTATTCCTGCCGGGGAGATGAATTGTCCCGGCGCTGCGGCGCAATCCCGATATCTCGGGACGGGATTTCACGAAGTTGATGGAACAAATGGCTTCGGCTTGTCGCCGAACGCGCTCAACATCAATGCCCCGGTCTTGCAGGACACGTATTCAGCCGGTGTAATCCAGCCAAATTATCGGCTTTATTTTATTCAAGATGCGAATTGGAATACGACCGCCGCGATCGGCTATGACGCCGCCACGGGGA
>JAJYDW010000086.1 GCA_021790385.1 Planctomycetota bacterium | reverse complement strand
CCGGAATCAGAGATGGCTGGTCAGCTTTGCTCATGGCTGACAGTAGAACATATCCGGCGCAAATGCGCAAGTTAAGATTGTGTTAAATCTTCGCTGGTTTTGTGTTATCATTTTCCGGACAGTATTGCCGTGGGACGCGGTTGTGCAGATTTGAAACGATCCAGCAGCGCCGCCAATTTTGTCTCGTCGACTGCATTGGTTTCCGCACCGCTGGAACAATACACCCGGCTGGGCCTTACCCCATAACCAAGACGCACCAAAAGCCGGATCAATAACCCGGTGGGACAAACGGTTCCGTTGGGCCGATTTGTAGATGCGGCTATTTCATAAACAGTTCAATCACCGGTACCGTAACCTGGGGCCGCTGCACCGGCAATTCCAGGGTCAGCGTTTCCGGTGTGGCCACACCCTTGAAATGCAGCCCATGGTGGCCGTCCTGATGAAAGCATATTTCCGAACCGTCGTTGAGCAACTGGGCATATTCCACCTGATTCTTGAATCCATCCAGGTGCAGATGTCGGAACGGCCACGCCAGTACATGCACATACATGCGCTTCTGGACCGGATTCCAGGTCAATCGACAATCCTGCGGTACCGAAAATTCCGCCGGCGCAGCTCCGCAGCCATATATGGATCGCGAATGCAGATCCATCCATTGGCCTATGCCGCTTAGCCGCTCCATCGTCCGTTGGTCAAAAGTGCCCCGGGGTGTGGGGCCTACATTCAGCAGCAGATTGCCATTTTTACTTACCGTATCAATGAGCATTTCCACCAACTGCCCCACACTTTTCCATGATTGCTCATCCCGGTGATAACCCCACGAACCCGAAAAGGTGTGGAAACGTTACGACTGCTGGTGTACTGCAGGCGTGTGGAAACGCATAGGCCAGGCGTTAGGCGACACGGACCTGACCGGCCCACACACCGAAGTGAAACTGGAATCGACGAGCGTCAAAGCTCACCCCACGGCCTCGACGGGCCGACGTTTGCGCCATGAAAAAACAGAACGCCAATGCACGTCGCTGCCTCGGTCGATCGCGTGGGGGATTGACCACCAAGCTACATGCGACGGTGAATGGGGGAGACCGATTGCTGCGTCTGATTCTCACGCCCGGTCAATGTGGCGATGCACCACAAGCCGAGACGTTGCTTGAGGGCTTACAGGCCAGAGGCGTGCTGGCCGACGCGGCCTGCGACAGCGACGCGATCCGTCGGCTGATCCGAAAGATGAAAGCCATCGCGTGCGTCAAACCCCATCCGACGTGCAAGCGGCGAAGGCGATATGACCGCCAACGGTACAAACACCGCAACATGATTGAACGGTTTTTTCGACGCATCAAGCAATGCCGTCGTATCGCCACACGTTACGAGAAGAAAGCCGCCAACTTCCTCGGATTCATCTGGCTCGCCGCGGGCGTTACAGCTAAACTTGATTGTCCATAGCAGCTAATCTGCTTTTTGCACCTGAGCCGAGGCCAATCGAGATTGTTTTGCGCCCGATTTCGACTGCGTGGAACCTTGTGCGTCGGTACTGGGCAGTGCGGCCGTACGCGGCCAGACCTTCACACTCAGCATGCCGCGGGCGGGATCGGCAAACGGCCCCGGCGCTGGATTGGCTTTGTGGCGCGGCTTGCCAAAGTAATCGCGCGTGATGCGAAGGGGCGAGCCATCGGGTCTCTGCCAGGGCAGATCGGGAATCACGGCTTTGCCCAATAGGGATGTGGTTACGAGCGAGCGCGTGCGGTCGCGGATCCAGGCCCGGTCGAACTTCATATGCAGATACCAGCCGTCGGACTTTTTGACCAGATGCAGATGCGAATGGTATTGAGGCTCAACGACGGCGGACTTGTCGAACTTTGAAGGTTTGGCGCCGGCTAGATATACGTTGCCGGCCAGCCGCATGTCGCCCAGCGGTGCGTTGTTGTATTGACTGAGATTCGCCGGTCCCACGAAGATATTGTTGTAATAGCGATCATTGCCGCGCGGATTGTTGTGGTATCCCACAATCTTAGTGGAATGCGGCTTGAAAAACGGTGTCTGGCGGCCGTCAAAGGGCATGACATTGATGCCTCCGGCGAAGAGATTATGGACGATGGCCAATCCTTGGGAATGATCGGCGAGCGACGTGCCCGAAAGCAGAAGATTGTTATCAACCAATATGGGACCGTGATCTACCTCGAAAAACAGATCCAGGCCATTATCGGCGAAAAGATTTCTTGATACGTGTGCGCCCTGGGCCATCCAGTCCAGCCAGAGGCCACGGCTGCAGTGATGGATGTAGTTATCGTAGATCTGTGTATCAACAGCGCCGTGAAGTTTGATGCCCGCCATCTCCGCTCCGGAAAACCAATGCATGATGTGGATGTCATAAATGTCGTTGTTGTAAATGTGGCAAAACGCGCCGCCAAAGGCGCCAACAATGCCATCCTGTTCACAGTGGCAAATGGTGTTGTCGCACACGATATGATGGCCGATATTGCGGCTGTTCCAGCCGTGGGCCAAAGCATCGTTGATGGTGAGAATAAATCCTTGCGCCGTGCCTGCCGTATCTGAGTTGTCCAGGCGATCGCCTAATCGGCCGAGCGAAACACCCGCACACATCGAATAACGAATCAGGTTGTGCTCAATAATCCAGCCTTTACTCCAGTTGGGGCCGATCAACCCGATCTGCTGGGCGGTCGGTGGCGCAAACGGCGTGGCCGCATCCTGGAGAACAAAACCGCGTACGGTGATGTAATTGATGCCCGTCTTGCTGGGATAAAACACGGTCTGCCGAACATTGATTTCCACATCCTGCTTATTGGGATTGACGCCCCTGAAGAACTGCGCCCAGATCGTGGTAGCGGTCGAGTTGACATGACTGAACCACAGCAGCGAGGAGGTTCGAGCGGCGCGGTTAAAAACAAGGCACAGCTTGTGCATGCCGCTGGTGGGCGTGATCTTTGCCGTAAATGTTTGCCAGCTCTGCCAGTCGCCCGTGCTCGCGACGACGCACGTACCGAGCAGCTTTCCTGCGGGTGATCCTTCGCGGAGTGCGATCGTACCACCCGTGGCGGCCGAAGCCGCGCTGATTTCTACACGATCGGTCTGTTTGCCAAAATCAACGGTGTTATAACTCACCCAGTCGCCGGCTTTGATCCAGCCGAGGCACTCCCCACCTTCCGCGCGCGGTGCGGGGCGAAGGCTGCCGTGTTTGGCGGCGAACTGACCCGCCGAGATGGTCTTGTCACCGCCGGTCGGGCGAATCCATGCCACGTTCAATAGATATTGCCCGCTCGTGGGATATTGCCCGATGGTGGTGCCGATCGGCTTGAGCACCGCCCCGAGGCTCGTCGCCTCAGTCAGCCAGCAGCCGTTGAGATAGACTGCCCCGGAGCAGCGATGGCCCGGATTGCTGCACCAGTTGCCTTGGATGATGCTGGTGTAGGGATTGAAGCGACCAAAGAACGAATTGGGCAGCGTGGTTTTCCACACGCCGCCCTTCACCGGGGTCCAGTCGCTGATGCGGTCCGCGCCGGTGATGATGACTTTTTGCCCTGGTGCGGCCTGGTAGACGATTCTACGGGCATCGGAGGTGCCGCCACGAGGCGGATTGACCCGCTCGCGATAAATGCCGGCGCGGACGGTGATGACATCTCCCGGCTCGGCCAGGTCGGCAGCGCGCTGAATGGTGCGAAAAGGCGCTGCGGCCGTGCCAGGGTTGGAATTCCTGCCGTTGGTGGCAACGTAGAACTGCCTCGCGTGTGCCGTGGCGGAGATGGCTGCGACAGCCAACACGGCCAGGGCCGCCGTGACGGGCACCACAACGTTGCAAACGCGAATCGTGTTAGCTTTGCTTTTCATGTGTAGAACCTACAAAAAAGAGAACCATACGAAAAAGAACAAACAGGACAACCGCAACTATGGATAGCTCGTCTGGAACCAGCCAAGTATAAACCAGTGCTCTTCACAGCCGACGGGTATCCGAGAACGAGCTTAAATGTAACTGCATTCCGCATGATGTCAAATAAAAAATTGCAATATTATTGGAATATTATTTTGCAATATTCCAATTTTTAACGCGGCCAGCCATAGGCAAGGAAGGTGTCTAAATTCAGTTCGCAGCTCATGCTTGTCAACAATTCTATGGCTGCTGCATGGTGAAGGTCGCTGACAACAAATAACAAACATTTCAAGGCAAATTATAGAAGCTTTATAAAGTATTTGTTCCACTACTTTTATGGATTTTATATTTGACGTCTCCAGCGCAGCGGGATATTGTGGCGATTCTTGTGCTCTCTCGAAATGCGGTGCCAGCCTGGCTCGCTGGCCACCGACGAATTCGCAGCAGGCAGTTATATTGTTGCAAGCCAAACAGCCAATCCGTCCGACGTTCAAGAGTCAAAGGAGAAGTTATGCCCGTCCAAATGCCGCAAACGCAACGACGATTCACCATATGGGCCAGTAAGATGATGACCAAAGCCTCGGTCAAAAAGATCGCCTCGCTCGCCCTCATTACCTTGATTGTCCTTTCGTTGGTCCGGACAATTCCCGCATATGCCTCGGGCCAGTTGAAGCAGGTACGCAGTTCGCCAACGAACCACATCTTCTGGTTTTCTGAGCCGGTGCGCCCCAATGATGCGGTGCTGTTGGCGGGGTCTGATCTTCAGGAGGTCACCACGATTGAGGTGCGGCGGCTAGGCAATACATCCCTGACTGCCGCCAAAAATCGAACGGCACCCGGCAGTTATCGTGCCGTCAAACCTTTGCAGGCCACAGTGCAAAGCCTCAAATTCATTCTGCCGGCAACGTTAAAAATGGGAGCGTTTGAGTGTGTTGTCAAAAGCCCCGGCTGGTCGCAAACCATTGTGCTCAATACCCCGCATGTCTGGTGGATGCAAGGTAATCACGGGACATTCAGCACCCCCGGAGGCTCTCTGCGGGCCTTTGGCAATTCGTTGAGCTTCGGCTCCCTGGGCGAGGCGAGGCTGACCAGCGCCAACGGCAAGCAGTTCATGCTACGATCGCCGCCAGGCGATGGTTACGCTCTTTCATTTGCCATACCGTCAAAATTGCCGGCGGGCGCCTACCAGGTTGCAGTGTGCAATGGTTTAAGCTCGACGTGGAGCGATGCCGGTACATGGCAAATCAAGGCGTCCAAGCCGTGGCCGGGTCAGGTGTTTAATGTGATGGACTTCTACGGACGCAATGCCAAAAAAGAAATCCTCAGGACATTGGGAAATTATAACCCCCCAAGGGATCGTACCGCCGCCATCGAAGCGGCACTCAAGCGAGCGGCCCGTAACGGGGGCGGTATCGTCTATTTCCCGCCCGGCAAGTACATTTTTGCAGGTGAGCTGAATGTCCCGCCCCACACGATTCTCAAGGGCGCCGGCATGGGGGTTACCGTGCTGTGGTTTGACCAGTACGGATACGCAATTAATGGACGGCGACGCACAGATGACCAGTACCCCGTACCGCCATGCTTGATGAAAGGCGGCGCTTATCGCGTGGAGGACATGAGTCTGTATGTACCGCGGCATTTTAAAAACGGCATCCGCAGCGGCGAACATTTTCAGATGAAGCATGTTCGAATTCGTGTGGACCGCTACTGGATACGCAGAGGCAAACAGAACAATGAGGTGCTCCTGTCCATGGGGGGCTGCAGCCGCGTGACCGATTGCAACATCGTGGCGCAGGGTGTGGCGATCACCTATGGGGGGCCGGATGTTCTCGTCGCCCGTAACACGATTATGGCAGGCAAAAGCCCAATTGCGCTCGCTAACAGCAACGGGGCTATCATCGAGGATAACAAATTCATCGGAGTTGATCCGTGGGCGTACATTAATCTCAACGAGCAGGGCCGCAATATCTATTATGCTCATAATCGGCATGTCAGCGAGTTTCCAGACGAGGCGGATTTCAGTTTCACGTTCGATGGCCGGGGTGCAGCTTATATAGGCAAAATAGCTGGAGTCCACGGAACAACGGTCACACTGGCCAAAGCCCCGAAATATCCCCGATGGGCCGGCGAACAAAATCCGTTCTGGAGACGATCGGTCGTGGCCATTCTCGCCGGCACAGGAGCAGGGCAGTATCGCTTTGTCACCGCCAACCATGGGCGGCAGTGGCAGATTAATCGGCCATTCGATATCGCCCCGAATGACACCTCGACAATCTCGATAGTTCCGTTCCGCGGCCATGTGTTGATCATCGGCAACCAGTTTGCGGACGCCAACTGGGTTAACGTGGGATATGGGTCATCATTTGATGTCATTTGCGCCGACAACAGGCTTTACCGCTGCGGATCGTTTTTGAATTACGGCCTGCGGAGGAACACCGGTGTGCAACCGTCGTGGTATGTGCAGTATCTGGACAACGATGTTTATGACGGATTAACCAAAGTCTGGGTTCACGGGGATATGCTATGTCCGCAAATGTTCAGCGGAACCGTAACCCGTTACACGGTGCTGCGCGGTATCCATATACATGCAGATAACTGCGGCAGCATCGAAATTGGCGGCAACGCCCAAGATGTTATCGTAGAAGGTTGCACGCTGGATAACCCCTGGAGCCAGATTAAGATTCAAGGCAAGGCCCGCGATGTGCTGCTGCACAACAATATCTTTGCGAAAGGTTCAGCCGGCTATACCGGCAACCGATTGGGCCGAGCGCTCGTGCGGCCTTAGATCGCCTGTGTATTGCTTAAGTCAGCGTTGGATAAACCGACGTGGCGGCGGGGGTTCAGCCGGGATGGGATTTGCGGCCTCAGCCGGCGGAATTACCAGGCGGGGATAAATCTTCAGGGTAACGATTGGATCGGCCGGATGGCTGATTCGCCACAGCAGGCGTTCGGCGGAGGTGCGTCCGAGTTCAACGGCACGCACATCGGCGGTCGTCGGCATTGGCGATAGACCCGCCAGGTAAATCTGGTCATTGTTGCAACCAACGACTTCCACATCGCGTCCAGGTGCGATGCCGCGCTGCTGCAGGCCCCGGTAAACGCCAGGAACAACGATGTCGGTATCACAAAACAAGGCGGTTGGGCGCGGCTGGGCCTCGCAAAACCGATCGAGCAGCATCCCCAGATGAGCTTCGTCTACGGCGTTAATTTCGGGGCCACGCATGATTAAGCCGGGCGTGGTCAGCACCAACAGCGATGCCTCTGCGGCAAGCCTTGATACAAAAGCCTCCCGCCTCGTAAAGGATGCGTCGGTCAGCCGTGCTGCTTCTGGCCCGATAAATGCACAGCAGCGATGACCTCGCTGCCACAGATGATTGGCGAGCATTTCGCCCGCAGCCTGATGATCAATTTCCAAATGATCGCACACCGCGCTGGAACCTGATCCGAAGATACGCACGGCTGTCAGGTTGCCGATAGTGGAATCGAAATGAGCGTCGGCATGGTGCAAAAACAGCAAGACTCCCTTGGCTTCGTTCTGGCGCGCAATGCCCGGCACATCACGGATATCTTCAATTTGCCTGATTACAAGATTTAGATCCGCCTTGCTGAGCGTTTCTTCAATGCCGTGCAAGGCCCGAGCGTATACCGGTGCATGATTGAGAATCCATTGCAGCCCGCCGCCGCGCAGAACCAGCAGGAATGAGTCGCCCGGCCGAAAAGCGTTGGCCTCGGTCTTGGGCGTCCGCCGTGGCCTGCCGCGGTGAGGCGCTTGATAATTAAGTTCTTCTATCGCCTGGAGTACCCGACGCACCTTGGGTGAACGTTTGTTGGCCTCTCGGTTGATGACGCGCGACACGGTACCTACGCCAACACCTGCTGCACGGGCGACGTCCTGAATGGTCACCGACTTTTTAACGGAGGGTACAAGCATCGTCGAATCAGCCATGGCTAGCGCGGTACATCCATAAAATATGGAACATTTATACAAATAACTTATTTCAGTTTAGGGCATTTACCCGATACCGTCAAGGCGCTGGCATGCCCGTGTCAAACCAAAGTTAAAATGTCCTCTACTTAACCAAAGTTAAAATGTCCTCTTTGGATGGACGTAGCGCGGTAGGTTTTGGGGAAACAATCGGTGGCCCATGCGCAGTTATTGCCCGGCTCCATG
>JAJYDW010000037.1 GCA_021790385.1 Planctomycetota bacterium | reverse complement strand
CGGAACCACCCACACTGTTGCTCCTCATCGGCTTATTGCCGTTGCTGCCCCGCTTCCGGCCGCACCGGAACAAGCCTGCGCGGCATGGACAAAGCTATCGGGATTGAGCCATGGATGCCGAAACCCCAATGCGTTAGGGAAAAACCATCGGGATGCCCCTTGTGGTAAAAACACTTTGTGGTTCAATTTACATTTCGTGGTTCTCCGCGCCCTCCGCGCCTCTGCGGTGAATACGTACCTCTCGTCTGCGGGCCGCAGCCCGCGCCCCGTCTCCCGACTCCAAGGTCGCAGCCCGCATCCCTTCACTTTTGACAGCAGCCCATAGTGATCGTTACGATGAGAGTATGAACACCACCAGGAGACCCTTGCACCGTTCACGGCGTAAACATCGGCCACACCGGCTGCCGCACGTTGCTATTTACCTCTCCGATGAGGATTGCCGACAGAATCAGATATTTCATGGCATTGTAGATTATGTTAATTCGCAGACTCCCTGGACCGTCTACCTCTATGGACAAAGCGACATCTGGGCTGATGTCGGGACGGCTCGCAAACTACGGCTGGATGGAATCTTAACTGCCGGCACGACGCGTAGCCGAGCATGGAACCGCCAACTCAAGTTCATCCATGCGGTTCGTGTCCCCACGGTAGCCATTTTGTCTGAACCCATGAATTCCGGGTTGATTGAAGTTGTTCCGGAGGATATCGCCGTAGGCAAGCTGGCCGCGGAACATCTGCTGGATAAGGGCTTTCGCAACTTCGGCTACTATGGCGGCGATATGCCGTATGCGCGAATCCGGCGCGACGGCTTTGTCGCCGCGCTCCAGGAGAAGGGGCATACATGTTCGGTCCACCTGCGAAAGGACTTTAAGTGGGGCCAAATGTTTCGGGAATGGGAGACCGACTCGCTGGGAAAATGGCTATTGACGCTGCCCCGTCCCACAGGCATTATGGCCTGTTCGGATTTGTGGGCCAGGCACATGGTCTATGCCGCCCAGCGGGTTGGCCTTCATGTTCCGGAGGATATCGCCATGGTCGGCGTGGATAACCGCGAAGCTCTCTGCCGTATCATCAATCCAAAACTCAGCAGCATTCCTCTGGACTTGCGACGACAAGGCTTTCGGGCGGCGGAACTGCTGGACAATCTCCTCCATGGCCGCAAAGTTCCCGACACCTTGGTCCAGGTGCCGCCCCTGCCGCTGGTGGTTCGACATTCCTCTGATTTTCTGGTGGTGGATGACCCCGACATTGCCGCTGCTGCCCGGTACATCCAGGAAAACGCCGTTCGGCCAATAACCGTTGAAGAAATTCTGGACCACACGGTCATCTCGCGGCGCAAACTGGAAATGGGCTTCAAACGCAATTTTGGTCGCTCACCCCAGCAGGAAATCTGGCGTGCACACGTGGAACGCGCCAAGCAGTTATTGCGCGAAACTTCCATGAAAATGGAGCGCATTTCCGACTTAAGCGGTTTTGCCAGCCGGAACCATTTCAGCAAGATTTTTCATCAACAGGTTGGGGTAACACCGCGCGATTGGCGAGAGGGAGTACAGCTTTCTGAATAGGAACGCCGGTGGCAGCGGAAATACCTGTTGTCATCGCTGCAGTGCCAAGGTCGGCCACGCCGTCATCGTTGCGCCATGGGATACATGAATTGCGCCAATCGGCCTTGTATTCTTTTCCATTATCCCTAAAGTTTCATGCAGAATCGCGTGGAGCACGCACGACCCACCGTCTGTGTGTCATCCACCACCACTTGAAAGGACCAACAATGATGAAGTTCAAACAACCAGGCCGGATAATCTCCATCTGGCTGGCGGCTGCGTTAAGTCTGTTTGCCGCCGGCACCACTCGTGCCACACCCACCGGCCTGATTGTTCTGACGCAGGGGAAAATCATCCGCGTGGTTTCCGCCAACCATGCGGACCTGCTCAACATCAGTCCGCTGATTTGGGGTCCGCACTGGAGTTATACCTGGACTCGCAATACCTTCACCGCCAGCGGAAATAACCAGGCCAACCTTGCCATGCAAGGCAATCTGGGCGGTACCAAAATCCCATTTGTGTTCCACGCGATTGCTCAAAAGACCGGGCCACGCGAACTTACCATCACCGCTGCATTTCATACCTTGAAAAATGCCGACCTCACCGCCGCGGTACTCGCCATCAGCGCCGGCAGCGATTTTGCCGGTCTCAACCAGACCACCTGTTACAATGCCGCCGGCGTAACCAAATCCATAAGCCTGCCGATAGGCAACAGCCGCGTCTCCAACGCCTTGCGGAAGCTTGTTCTTAAAAGCGCTTCCGGCAAAATCTACAAGCTAAGCCTGAATCCCGCCGTCCCATGCATAACCGCCGGCGATTTCCGGCTGCAACTGGCTACTCATCATATTCAAGCCGGGGTGCAGCGCCGCGTGGTGGCCACCCTCACGCTACCGGAGGATTTTACATTCTATTCTGGCCAGGCCAGCGTACCGCCTCCGGCCAATTTTCACGGCTGGTTTCCATGGAATGCCACACGTTTGCCCCATACCCCCAGTGTCATCAGCATGAAAAAATGGCTTAGCGCACCGGCCGGCAAATACGGGTGGATTACTCAGGACGGTTCCCGCCTTATTTACCATGGCCAGCCCATGAAGCTCTGGGGCGTCAATACCAGCTACAGTCAGTGCGCACCGCCACGAACCTGGGGTACCAAAAAAGCCTGGTATAAGCGCTGGGGTGTAGGCACGGGAGCTGCGCGGGCTAACTTCTATGCCCGATACGGCATCAATTTGGTGCGGCTGCATAAATTTGTCAGTGGACCGGGATGGGCTGGAATATGCTCCAACCGCAGCCTGGTCCGTTTTAATCCGCTGGCCCTAAGCCGGCTGGACAGCTTTATCAACCAGCTTCGGCTCCACGGTATCTATTGTGAGCTTTCCGCCAATTTCGGCTCGGTACCGCTGGGTCCGCAGGATGCAGCAAAAATTCCCTACGCCAAGGAGTGGCCTGCAGATGCCACCGGCTGGCGCAACACCGGCGAAGGTTCCCTGTGGTTTTCTCCGCAACTGCAAAAGCTGCAAATTGAACAGGAAGTCAACTTTTTGAAGCACCGGAATTCTTATACCGGCGGTCCCAACGCTGATGACCCCGCGATTTTCTGCGTGGAACTGGTCAACGAAAATGACATATTTTTCTGGACCACCACCGGAGCCTTCCGTCAATATCCCGCCATCAAAAAACTCGCCGGCCAGGAATTTTTTCGCTGGCTCAAAAATCGCTACCACACCAGAAAGGCCCTCCTGGCGACGTGGGGGCCACGCGGTATCAACGCCATGGCCGGCGATGGTTTTAGTGGGGAAAGCTGGCACCGGGGCATCATCTATCCCGATGCCAATTTGTGGGAGGTTTCCCCGCAGCAACTGGCCAAAAGTCCATTTAAAGCTCGCCTGCTGGACACCTTGCGTTTTCTCTACCACCGCCAAAATGCCTTTTACCACCGCTATGTCAAGGCCATCCGCGGCACCGGTTACAAGGGTTTAATTGTTACATCCAACTGGCAGGCGGGTTCCGGGTATGCCAATTATCTCAACCTGTCCTCTGACGCTTCCTGCGGCAATATTATTGACCGCCACAATTACTTCGCCGGCAGGGGTTCCATGCTCGTGTCCCCGGGTGATGCTATTTTGAGTTCCGGCATGGAACAGGTGCAAAACCGTCCCTTCATGCTTTCTGAATGGAGCAGCGTTTTCCCCAATCAATTTGGCGTGGAAGGTCCCACCATCATCGGGGCTTACGGCATGGGCCTCAATGGCTGGGATTCCTCCCAGATTTTTGCCGTTTCTGCACGGGCCGGCTTTGATTCCGCCGTCGGCCGAAATCAATGGCAGGTCAACGTACCGCAGATCCTCGGTATTTTCCCGGCGGTGGCCCGTCAGGTAATGCGCGGCGACGTCCAGGAATCACGTTTGCTCCTGCACCGTTATGTCTGCGTTAAGGACCTTTTCCATGCCCGGCTGGGTTTCACGGACACCATCACCCAAAATGGCGATGTCAAGTCGTTCACCACCAACAAGGTTCCAGCAGCCGCTCTGGCCGTGGGACATTGTGTTGTTGCGTTCACAAAAAGATTCACACCTACTTCCACTGTTTCTCTCAAAGCTTATCGTAAGGATGGCATGTTGTGCAGTTCCACCGGCCAACTGGCCTGGCATGCCGGTTCCATGCCGACCAGCGGTTTTATCACGATTAACACTCCAGGCACACAGGCCGTGGTGGGCTTTGCCGCCGGCCGCAAAATCAACCTGAACAATGTCGTCATCACACCCCAAACCCGCTTCGCCGCCATTTATGTTACTGCGTTAGCACGCCATGGCACCATCGCTGCCAGCCATCGCATATTGATCACCACCATCGCCCGGGTGTACAACACCGGCATGAAGATGGTACGGGGATATCTGATGAATGCGGGACAACCGCCCATGCGCATGGAACCGGTCCAGGTGAATTTAACCCTCAAACGCCCCGGCACCCCGACAGTTTACGTACTCAACGATGCCGGCCAACGCACCGGCAAAACGCTGCCTATAACAGGCGGACAACTGGTGTTGGATGGGGCTGCCACACACGCCGTTTATTACGAACTGGTATATCCCTGACCTTCGCCTTTTTACAACCTGACAGCCGCTGATTTGACAGCCCCGGCCAACCATGTACATTCCATCTTCATGGAACGGCCAACAGGCATGTATTGGGCCATCGCCAAGTACCGCCATTGAGGACGCATATTTCATGCAGGCGTTAAACGCTTATTATCGCTGGGATGGTAACACCCTGATCCTGCAGCTTAAGGTTCATGCAGGGGCCAGAGTCGCGGCCTGGGGCAAGGTACTTGGCGGGCGTATTGTGGTTCACGTACCGGCGGCACCGGAAAAGGGCCGGGCTACAGCACGATTATTGAAATTTCTCGCCAATGAATTTGACGTACCGGCACTCTCCGTGCAGTTGCTGGGCGGTGCGTTTTCTCCACAAAAACTTGTGCAAATTACCAACCCCGGAAGATTACCCGTTTTCCTGCCCCCGCCTCCGGTGCCGCAATAGCGCCCGCCCCCCAAGCCCCGGCACATACGTTACCACGGTATTTTAGCCACTGAAGCATGCACTCGATAGCACACCAAAGATCACGTATCATGGGGGCTACGGCCTAGCCCATAACGGCCGCCCGCGTAGTGTGTAAAAAGGAATTTCAATGTGCCGCAAAAAAGCAGAAAATCACTATGGCAATATTATCCCAATCGATGGGATATTCCGGCTTATCTGTGCGCTGTTCTGGGCCTGCTGATAACCGCCCAATGCCTGCCGGTACTGGCTGTTAAAAAGTTTGTCTTCTGGAAAAGCAGCTATTCACTCTGGTCAGGGACCATCGGCTTGTTCCGCAGCGGTCATTTTGGCCTGGGGTCAATTCTCTTCACCTTTTCAATACTGTTTCCGTTTGCGAAACTGGTAATACTGCTGGCGCTATGGTGCGGCCATTTTACCCAGGAGCAACGTCTAAAAGCACTAAAATGGCTGGAGTTTCTCGGCCGCTGGTCCATGATGGATGTATTCGTAGTGGCCATTATCGTGGTAATTGCCAAATCAGGCGGTGCCTTGCAGGCTTCACCCAAGATCGGCATCTACTTTTTCGCTACGGCCATTATTTTGTCACTTTTGCTGACCATGTACCTTCAAAAGCTCGCCCGACGCCAGAAAAAATAAATTCATCGAGTTTCGGGAACCGATGGCGGAAGTACTGCCGATCCGCTGCGCTGATCCCGACGCTGCCAGCTTAGTACGCATACAAAACCACCATCGCAGCGCCCAGCCGGGTTGGAAACTACCCGCGGAAGAATGCTTTTTTGTTGTTCGATGGTCCAACTCTTCCATGACGGCTGTGAAGCCATAAAACGCGACACAATGCGCTCGTTTTCTCCGGGGTTAATACTGCATGTGGAATACACCAGCACGCCGCCGCAAGCCACCAGCTTCGCGGCTGTTTCCAGAAGCTCGTGTTGCCGGTTTGCCAGATCAGCGTGTTGCAGCGATGGCCAGCGCCACCGCGCCTGTGCGCGCCGGGCCATCACCCCCGTGTTGGAACACGGAACATCCACCAAAACACCGTCAAAGCACGACCCGCCCGTCCGGCCAACCAGCTCGTCGGCACCTTGTATCTGGACCGTTTTCACACCGGCCTCCTTCATCCGTTCTTGCAGCGCGGTGAGCTTGGCTGGCACAACGTCGCACGCCACCACGCGGGCACCAGGCAACGTCCGGGCCATCTGCAAAGTTTTGGTGCCCATGCCAGCGCACAAATCCAGAAGCTGCAGTTGACTGGGCAACGTGGCACGCCGGCTTTCCAGGGCTGCGACCATCGCCCGTACTGCTTCAGCGGCGGTAGGATCCTGCGGCGAAAGCAGACCTGCGGCCACTAAGGCATCTATTTGATCGTTCCAACCTTCCGCGGCAATAAAGAAGCCCGGCGATTCATGCCGAATCAACCCGGCCGTGGGCGGCGGTACAAACCGCGCGTCATCCGCGCGCAAAGTAATAACGGGGCGGGCATTGTTGCCGATTAAAATGGCCTGGCACTGCCTGGATCCCACCGTCTTTTCCAGCATATCCACCAGCGAAAGTGGATGGCTGGTAACAACCGCCAGATGACCTATGCGATTCAGATGCGGATCAGGAAATATCGGCCGGTCAAAAACCATGCGTCGCTCCATGTCCAGCGGAAAGCTGTCTCTTGACAGCAGGCTGGATCGCTGCACCCGCACATTCAGCCGCGTGATCCCGCGCAGCACTGCGTTGACCAGCGCCCCGGCCCGCGGCAGCCCGATCGCCGTGGCCAACTCCACACTGGAATCCACGGCGGCATAATCGGTTACTCCCCCGTGCAGCAACAATTGATAAACTCCCACTTCCAAAATAGCCCGTACCGCAGAATCCAGACCGGCCATAGGCCGGCTTAAGTTGGCCGCGATAACGCAATCCAGCAGGCCGCGCCAGCGGATCACTCCCTGCAGCAAATCAAATGCAAACGCCCGATCGCGCGGATTCATCTGCGTCCAGAAGGTATCGGCATGACCCGGTGCCACCGGCGGTTCATCCAGCCGCTTCCAGCGTGCCAGCACCTGTACCACCGATAATCTGGGGCGATCTTCCATATCCGCCATGATAACATGAGTGCAACATTACAACGGCGAAAATTCCATCAGTTGAATCTTTTTCTCACGCTTCGGCACCGTCACGCCCGCATAATCCGGCAAACCTTCCCGCCCCATCATGATGCGTCCATCCTGCGACCGATACGTGCCCGATTCCCCCAGCAGACTCCAGAATATCGCACCGCTGCACCGGGTATTCTCCAATGGCTCTATGGCACGATCGAAGGCCTGAATTCGACCGGCATAATTCTCAAACACACCGGATTTTTCCGCCCACGTACACACCGGCAACGTCAACGCCGCCCGCCCCGTCGTCGCTGTCGGACGGGAGCTTAGCACCGCCAGATTTTCCAGGCCCGTCAACGCAGTTTCCACCGCCCGGTCGGTGCCCGGAACCGGGTCCAGAACCACCGCCGCTGCTCCAAATGCACCTCCGGCCACCTTGGCCGCCAGGTCCGAAAGCTCACACGTGTTCCCTGAAAAATGCGAAATGATCTTTTCCGCACCCCGCCGATTCGGTGCTTTTTCCGCGCGAATGACATAGGTAACGGCCCCGGTAACGGGATTTTTAAAGGTCTGATCTGTGCCTTCCACCCGCGGTGGATTCAACACCAGCCATGCCTGCCGATCTATACTCCGTATCCATTTGGCTGCCAGATACATTTCTTCCGTCGTATCAAAGGCGGACAACACCAATGCGGTGGAACCAGGTCCCTTTTCCGCCACCGCTTTGCGCATCATCCCATCCAGATGGGCCTCGGCTGTTTCCCAGGCGATCTCCTCCCGGCCCCCAACCACCAGTTTACTCAACCGGTTTTCATGGACAAATTTCCACCCGTAACGGATTTCATCGGAAATCCACCATTTGTTGATCTCTGCATTAAAACGCGGCTTTATGCGGTAAATGCGCCCCTGGTTGTGCTCAATGAATATATTTTCGCCGCCGCTGCTGAATGGTGAAATACTGGGTGTGCTTTTCAAAAACCATACCCGCTGGGTAAAAAGCATATCTTTATCCAGCAGCGCCCCCACCGGGCAAATATCCACCACGTTCCCGGAAAGAGGATTATCCAGAGGGCGGCCCTGAAATACGTTAATTTCTTCCTTGTGCCCCCGGCCAAACACTGCCAGTTCACCGGTGCCGGATATCTCATGGGTAAAGCGCACGCATCGCGTGCACATAATGCAGCGATCGGAATACAGCAGTACATGAGGACCTATGTCCTTTTTAGGCTTTTTGGCCTTGTCTTCCTCGAAGCGGCTTTCCGCCCGGCCATATTTATAGCTGTAATCCTGCAGGGAACACTCGCCGGCCTGATCACACACCGGACAATCCAACGGATGATTGATTAAAAGGAATTCCATGACGGCTTTTTGATTCGCCGCAGCTTTGGGAGATTTGGAATAAACTTTCATACCGTCCATGGCCGGCGTCTGACAACTGGGAATTAACTTCGGTATCTTGATCATCTGCGTCGGATCTTTGGGGTTCGGATGTTCCGCCTCCACCAGACATATCCGGCAACTGGCCACCACCGAAAGACCCGAATGATAGCAATAGTGCGGCAATTCCACACCGGCATCCAGGCAAGCTTGAAGAATCATCTTCTTGCCTTCAAATGTGATTTTTTTACCGTCAACTTCCATGGTGGGCATAGAGTTAATCCCTTTCAAAATTCAATCTTGGTGCTTTATGCAACGCCGGCACCGGCCACGCCCTGCACCTGCCGCGATTTCAAACGCGACTTAAAATCTTCCGGAAACTTCTGCAGAAACGTTTTGACCGCCCAGTTGGCTCCATCGGCCAGGCCACAGATGGTAGTCCCGGGCATGGCACCCATGGTCAGACACAGCTCGGCCAGCATGTCAAAATCTTGCGGTTGGCCGAATCCATCCACAATGCGGTTGAGAATTTTATGCATCCAGGCGGTTCCTTCACGGCAGGGCGTGCATTGGCCGCAACTTTCATGGGCAAAAAACCGCACGATATTTCGCAGCATCACCACCAAGTCCGTCTTATCATTCATCACAATAACGCCGGCCGTGCCCAATCCCAGCACGTTGTATTTTCGGCCGATGTCGAAATCCAGCTCGGCATTGTATTGATCCGTACCCAGAACACCCATGGATACTCCTCCGGGTATCGCCGCCCGGTATTTACCGCCCTTGACGCCACCGGCATATTTCTCTATCAGCGTAGACATTTTAATGCCCAGTTCCTCTTCAAAAACCCCGGGCTTGTTCACATGCCCGCTTACGCCAAAGAGCTTAGGACCGGAAGATGACGGCGTCCCCATCGTCTTAAACCAGGCGGCTCCGTGTTCCACTATCGCCGGTAAACAGGCCAGCGTCTCCACATTGTTAATGATCGTCGGTTTGGCAAAGGCTCCGGCCACAGCCGGAAATGGCGGCTTAATCCGCGGCCAGCCCCGCTTGCCTTCCAGGGATTCGAGCAGGCCGGTTTCTTCTCCACAAATATAAGCACCGGCCCCGCGGTGCACATAACAATGACTTACAATATCCGTCCCCGGGTGCTTCTGACCGAAAATACCATGTTCATAGGCTTCCGCCAGGGCGGCTTCCAGCAACTTGGCTTCGTGGTGATATTCACCCCGGATGTAGATGTAACTGGTGCTGATTTTGTTGGCAAACGCGGCAATCGCAATGCCTTCCAGCAAAATATGCGGATCATGATCTATCAGGTAGCGATCTTTGAAAGTCCCCGGTTCGGATTCGTCAAAATTAACCGCCAGGTAACGCGGAAACAAATCTTTGGGCAGAAACGTCCATTTGGTACCGCATGGAAAGCCCGCTCCACCCCGCCCGCGCAAACCCGAATCCACCACCAGTTTGATGACGTCTTCCGGCAGCATGGCCAGCACCTTCTTCAGCGATGCGTAGCCACCGGTCGCAATGTAATCGGCATAACGATACAGCTTGCGCTGGGCGGGATCATCGGGAATACGCTTGAGTAACACTGGACCGGCATACGCCATAATTAACCTCGTGGTTTGCAGGGTTCCTGTTTCTCCCGGAGCTGCCGGGAACCAAAACATTGATCTTCACCGAACATCATCCGTTGTTGAATGACCCGGGGCGGCGGGTAATTGCTGCAGTTGGCTGCAGAATTCCGCCGGCTTGATACGGCCATGTAAATCTTCATTGACCAGCGCACAGGGGGCCTGTTCACATGCACCCAGACACTCCACTTCCAAAAGCGTGATTTTATCATCGGCCGTGGTTTCGCCGGGTTCAATACCGAAAATCTCCCGCATTTTTTCCAGCACCCGCTGATGCCCGCACAATTCACAGGAAATCGACCGGCATACGTTTACCACGTATCGCCCCGTCTTTTCCAGGCGGAACTCTTCATAAAATGTCACCGCATCCTGCACCTGCGACGGCGTAAGCTCCAGAAATGTCGCCGCTTCATCAATCGCCTGCGGCGCAATGTAACCGTATTCGTGCATGATCAAATGAAACAGCGGCAACAGCGCTGCACGCTTATTCGGATACCGCGGAAAATATTTCCGCGAAACCTCGTCCTTGATTTTAGCCGTCAAGTACGGTTCGTTTCTTGCAGGCTGGTAGGCTTTCAGTCGATCTTCAACAATCCAGGCCATGGATTCCTCTTCATCTGGTAAAAACATGGGCCGGTGCGAACACCGCACCGCCCTCAAGCCGGTGATATTCCACTTTACCGGTCCAGCTCCGCGGCGATGATATTCAGGCTGCCCAGCACCGCCACCACGTCCGATACCGTGTGGCCTTCAATCATCTTCGGCAATACGCTTAGGTGGATGAAGCTCGGTGGACGGGTTCGCGCCCGCCAGGGCACCTTGCCGCCGTCACTCACCACGTAATAACCCAGTTCCCCATTGGCGGTTTCGCAGCAGCCGTACACTTCACCGGCCGGCGGAGTAAAGCCCCGGTTGGTCATCACCATTTCAAAATGTTGAATCAGGCCTTCAATACTGCCATAAACCTGAGATTTCGGCGGCAGCACGTCTTTGCCTTCCGGACTCACATTCATCGGCCCGCCGGGAATGCGATCAATCAATTGTCGGATGATGGCTATGGACTGCTTCATTTCCTCCAGCCGCACCAGGTAGCGTGCCAGCACATCCCCCGTCTGCATAAGAGGAACTTTGAAATCTACCGCCGCAGCCCCCTGCCCATCCCAGTTGTTTTCAAAGCAAAAGTAAGGATCGTCCTTTCGTACATCGCGCATCACGCCGCTGGCCCGGGCCACCGGCCCCGAAAGGCTCCAGCTTAACGCTTCGGCCGTACTGATAGACCCAATTCCCTGCGTGCGATCTATAAAAATTCGCAGCCGATTGAGCAATTTTTCAATATCATCAATGGCCTTGGGCAGCGTATCATCAATGAATTTTTTCACCATGGGAACAAAGATTTTGTCGTCCACATCTTTCATCGCCCCCCCCACCCGGCTCCAACTGGTATGAAACCGCGATCCCGAAACATATTCAACAATGTCGTAAATGCGCTCGCGTTCATTGAAACCGAAAAGAAAAGCTGTAAACGCTCCCAAATCCAGCGCGGCGGCACCCACACACAGCAAATGACTCTGGATGCGGCCCAATTCACCCAGAATTGTACGATACACCTTGCACCGCGGCGTGGGATCCACCCCGAACAGCGTTTCCACCGCCCGGACCCAGGCCATTTCATTGGCAATCGGTTCCAGATAATCCATGCGGTTCACAATGGTCATGTACTGATTGTAATCCAGCACTTCAGCATTTTTTTCAAAACCGCTGTGCAGATAACCAATAATGGGTACGCATCGCACCACGCGCTCACCATCCAATTCCAGCACCAGACGAATGACCGTATGCGTCGCCGGATGCTGCGGACCGAAGTTAAGCGTCCATAAATTGCTCTCCGCACTGAGTTGCGGGGTGGTCAACGGGTTATCAACCAGAAGGGATACACCCTTCTCCATGGTATACGGCATGAACGACTCCATCCCGCGATGCTGCATTGGCATCGCGGCTAACGGCACTATCTCATCCGAACGACCGGAGCCGACACCGACACCAGCCGCCCAACCCTTGTGATACTATTCACAAACCGCCTCTCAAGCAAGCAGACAGCCCATGGGGCAGGCGGCGCAGGGCCTTGTGGTGGTGGTCGAATCCGCCTCGGCCATGGTCTTCTCCGTACTATTTTCAGACGGTTACAAAACGCCGGCTAATCGGTTATTCTGACACACCGTTGGAGACGGAAAGCCTTACCAAGAAAGGTAATATTTCGCATGAACAAGTTACTGGTTGCCAATCGCAGTGAAATTGCCATTCGAATCTTACGCGCGGCTACGGAACTTGGCTTGTCCACTGTGGCTATATACAGTTATGAGGATCGCTACAGCCTCCATCGATTCAAGGCCGATGAGTCTTACCAGATCGGGGAGCCGGATGCCCCCGTCAAAAATTACCTCAACATTGCAAGCATTATCCAAACCGCCCTGGCCCACCAGGTAGACGCCATTCACCCCGGCTACGGCTTTCTTTCTGAAAATCCGGATTTCGCCCAGGCCTGCGCCCAGGCCGGCATCACTTTCATTGGCCCAACGCCGGATATGCTCCGCGCCTTTGGCGATAAAACCGCCGCCCGATCTATCGCCCAAAAAGTCGGTGTGCCGATATGTCCCGGTACGGCCGATGGCATTTCCGATCCCGCCGCCATTAAAAAAGAAGCCCGCCGCATCGGCTATCCGCTGATGATCAAGGCCAGTTTTGGAGGCGGTGGCCGCGGCATGCGCGTCGTCAAAAATGCCGATGAGCTTTCCGCCAAACTCGAGGAGGCCCAGCGCGAAGCCGGCGGGGCCTTCGGAAAATCCGAAGTCTTTCTAGAACGTTACATTGCCAGCGCCCGCCATATCGAAGTGCAAATCCTTGGTGACAGCCATGGCAATCTCGTCCACCTTTTCGAACGCGATTGCTCCGTACAGCGCCGCCATCAAAAAGTGGTGGAAATGGCACCATGCGTCAGCCTGGACCCGGCCTTACGCGAAAAAATCTGCCAATCCGCTCTGTTAATCGGACGCTACGTCGGCTATCAAAATGCCGGCACCGTCGAATTTCTCGTGGACAGCGACTCCGGCGAATTTTTCTTCATTGAAGTCAATCCCCGCATTCAAGTTGAACACACCGTAACCGAAATTGTCACCGGAATTGATCTGGTCAAATCGCAAATTCTCATCGCCCAGGGCCACGCCCTTCACGCCTCGCCCATCCGAATTCCCCGCCAGGAGGAAATCACCTGTCGCGGCGTCGCCCTGCAGTGCCGTATCACCAGCGAAGACCCGGCTAACCACTTCATCCCGGACTATGGCCGAATTACCAGTTACCGCTCACCGGCAGGCTTTGGCGTGCGCCTTGATGGCGGCACCGCCTACACCGGGGCCGTTATCACCCCGTATTTCGATTCGCTGCTGGTCAAGCTCACCTGCTTCGCCCCCACGCTGGAAGAAACCGTGGCCCGTACCGTGCGGGCTCTTTCTGAATTTCGCGTGCGCGGCGTAAAAACCAATATCCCCTTTCTGGAAAATCTGGTGCAGCACCCCACTTTCCTTGGCGGTGCCGCCACCACCACTTTTGTTGACAACACGCCGGCGCTATTTCGCTTCAACGTGCGCAAAGACCGTGCTACACGTATTCTGACCTTCCTGGGAAATGTCATTGTCAATGGTTCTCCCGATGTCAAACGCCGGCCCGATCTTTCCATCATGACCCCCGCGCCTAAAGTACCCTATCCCGCCGGCACCACGCCGCCGCCGGGCCTGCGCGACAAACTCAAGGAACTGGGAGCCAAAGAATTCTCCCGTTGGCTGCTCACGCGCCGGCCTTTGCTTTTTACCGATACCACCATGCGCGATGCCCACCAATCCCTGCTCGCTACACGGGTGCGCACCATTGATATGCTTGGGGTCGCCGACGCCATTGCCCATCGGCTGCCCAATTTGTTTAGTCTGGAAATGTGGGGCGGTGCCACCTTCGATACCGCCCTGCGCTTCTTACACGAAGACCCCTGGGAACGCCTCACCCAGCTCCGTGCACGCATTTCCAACATTCCGTTTCAGATGTTGCTGCGGGCCAGTAATGCTGTCGGCTACACCAATTATCCGGACAACGTGGTGCGCCATTTTGTCAAACTCTCCGCCCAGCAGGGCATTGATATTTTCCGCGTTTTTGATTCCCTCAACTGGACGCGAAACATGCAGGTGGCCATGGAAGCCGTCTTGGACACCCCTGCTGTACTTGAAGCGGCGATCTGTTACACCGGCGACATTCTGGACCCCCGCCGCGATCGCTATCCCCTCCGTTATTACGTGCGCATGGCCCGCGAACTCGAAAAAATGGGCACCCATATTCTGGCCATTAAAGATATGGCCGGCCTGTGTAAACCTCTGGCTGCGCAAAAGCTCGTCAAGGCCCTGCGCGATGCCGTCGGCGTACCCATCCACTTCCACACCCACGACACCGCTGGGGTGCAGGCCGCCAGCATTCTTCTGGCCGCCCAGTCCGGCGTAAATATTGTCGATGCCGCTATCAGTTCCATGAGCTCCATGACCAGCCAGCCCAACCTCAACGCCCTAGTCGCAGCACTGGCCAATACACCGCGCGACAGCGGACTGGACCAAGACGCTCTGGCCCAGATCGCGGACTACTGGGAAGCCGTTCGCCGCTATTACCAGCCTTTTGAAGAGGGCATGCTCGCCCCCACCGCATCCGTCTACGAACATGAAATGCCTGGCGGCCAGTACACCAACCTGCGGGTACAGGCGCGCAGTCTGGGCCTCGCCGACCGCTGGAACGAAATCGCCGCCATGTACGCCCATGTCAACAAGATGTTCGGTGACATCGTGAAGGTAACCCCCTCCAGCAAAGTCGTCGGAGATATGGCGCTTTTCATGGTTACCAACAATCTCAAACCCGCCGACATACTCGATGAATCCCGCCACCTCGACTTTCCCAAAAGTGTTGTGGAAATGTTCCGCGGAGATCTCGGCCAGCCGCCTGGAGGATGGCCCAAAACTCTGCAAAAAATCATTCTGCGCAAAGAAAAGCCGCTGGCGAGCCGCCCCGGCGGACGCATGGAATCCATCAATATCGCCCAAACCAAAACTGAGCTGGAGGCCAAAGTCCATCACGAAAGTTCCGACACCGATGTAGGCAGTTACCTCATGTACCCCCAGGTATTTCTCGCCTTCGACCGCATGCGCCGGGCCTTTGGCGATGTCAGCGTCATTCCCACGCCATCATTTTTCTATCCCATGCAGCCCTATGCTGAAGTGCCCATTCAAATTGAACCCGGCAAAACGCTGCTGGTAAAATTTCTGACCGTCGGCGATCCGGATCCGGATGGCATGCGCACCGTTTTCTTTGAACTCAATGGCCAGCCGCGCGAAGTCAAAGTGGCGGATAAGGCCCTTGAGTCAACCGCCCGCACGCACGTGGTTAAAGCCGACCGCGACAATCCCGGCCATGTGGCCGCACCAATGCCCGGCAAAATTTCCGCTATTTCCGTCAGTCTTGGCCAGGTACTTAATCGCGGCGACAAACTCCTTTCCATTGAAGCCATGAAAATGGAAACTGCCGTCTATTCTCCGCGCGACGGCAAAGTCGCCAAAATTTACATTCATCCCGGCGCTACCGTTTCCAGTGGCGATTTGCTCCTTGAAATGGAAGCCGCCCCCGCACCCAACGGAGAAACCAAACAGCCGTAATGACTTTCTGCTCCCGGTCGATCCTGGATCGCCGGGGCCGGCACGGAGAAATATCTCACGCAGACAGCCACCATCACTTGACGGCGGGGCTTTGCCGCCCTTAGGCTCTTGGCGTTCCACGAGCGGTTCTACATCGAGCCGATCCATAACTTGGAACCGATGAGGCCAACGCAGCACCCCGGACCTGCATGGCCGTTTTGAGCAATGTCCGGTTCAGTAAAGGAATTTCGACTATGGCCGTATCCCCCCAACCAAATCCTAAGGTACTCATGGAAACCGAGCATGGTAATATTGAACTCGAACTCTGGCCAGACGTGGCACCAAAAACTGTCGAAAACTTCACCTCTCTTATCAAAAAGGGGTTCTATGATGGACTCTCATTCCATCGCATTATCCCAGGATTTATGATCCAGGGCGGATGTCCACATGGAACCGGTACCGGGGGGCCCGGCCATACTGTTAAGGCTGAATTCAACGCCCGCAAGCACATCCGCGGAGTCATCAGCATGGCCCGATCCAGCGATCCAGATTCGGCCGGTTCACAGTTCTTTATTGTGCATCAGGCTTCGCCCCATTTGGATGGCCAATACACGGCCTTCGGCCAGGTGATTGCCGGTATTGAGGTCGTTGACAAAATTGCCGCCACCCCCCTTTCCAATCCGCGCATGGGCAGCCCGGTCAACAAGCCGAAAATTGTTCGTATCAGCGTGCAATAACGCCGGAAAATCCGGGGGTGGTTCCTTAAGCCAATGCCGATGAACATGAAACGGCGATGATAATCGTGGGACACGACTATAAATTACTTAGCATTTTAATGCCCGTGTACAACGAGTCGCGGACGCTGCGCACTATTCTGGCCCGCGTGCTGGCCAGCCCCGTGCCGTTGCCTGTGGAAGTCATCTGCGTGGACGATTGCAGCCGGGACAACTCCTGGCAGATTCTGCAGCAGCTTGCCTCCGCCGATTCACGTATCCGCATCGTACAGCACCAGCGCAATAGCGGAAAGGCCGCTGCCATCCGCACCGCTATTGCCGAAATGCGCGGCGACATCGGCCTGATTCAAGATGCGGATCTGGAATATGACCCCGCGGATTACCCCAAACTGCTTGCCCCGCTGCTGGACGACCGGGCGGATGTGGTATTCGGTTCCCGCTTTGCCTTTAACCCGCAGCGAAAAGTGCTGCATTATTGGCATCAACAGGCCAACAAATTTCTGACCTGGGTCACCAACATACTGTTGGATATCAATCTCACCGATATGGAAACCTGTTACAAAGCCGTCCGCGCCGACATCCTCCGGCAAATTCCCCTGAAGGCCCAGCGATTCGGCCTGGAACCTGAACTTTCCGCCCGCCTGGCCCAGTGGCAGATACGTATTTATGAAGTGCCCATCAGTTACCATGGACGCAGCGTGGCGGAAGGAAAAAACATCGGCCTCAAAGATGCCATTGAGGCCCTCTGGGTGCTCTTCCGCTGCCGCTACATTGATCAACGCTTCACCACCCACAGCGACTATTACATTCTGCAAAGCATCCGCAAAGCCCGCCGGCTCAAACGATGGACCAAAAGCCGCTTTCAACACGCCATCGGCCGACGCGTTCTCGAAGTGGGCTGCGGCATCGGCAACTTTACCGAGTTGCTGCTGTCCTGTCCGGAAATCGTGGCCGTAGACGACGATCCGTTTTATGTAGAACGCTTAAATCTGCGCTTCGGCCATCTGGAAAATCTGCACGTGCTTCGTGGCGATCTGGCCCTGGCCTCACCCCCCACCGCAAGTGTAACGGGAGGTTTTGATACCGTGATCGCACTCAATGTGATTCAGCGACTGGCTGATGACACCGCGGCTCTGAAAAATTATTTTTCCCTTTTGGCTCCCGGCGGCACCCTTATTTTAATGGTTCCTGCCCAACCACGGCTGAAAAACCTCATCGATAAAAGCTTAGGTCATTACCGGCGCTATGATGCTGACGACCTTCGCCAGAAGCTGCTGGCGGCAGGCTTCACCATCCGGAACATGCAGAACTTTAACCGCATGGGAGCCTGGGGCTGGCGACTCAGCGGAGCATGCGGTATGCGCCATTTATCGCAGCGGCAAATGCGGATCTTTGACGCCCTTCTGCCTCTGGCCAAACTCCGGGAATGTTTGCCTTTGGGACGTAGCTTAAACCTGATCGCCATCGCCGACAAGCCGAATTAAAGCAGCACCCCGGCCTACAGCAGGCCGGCCGTTTCCGGCAGGCCAAACATCAGGTTCATATTTTCGATGGCCTGGCCCGCAGCGCCCTTCACCATGTTGTCAATCGCTACCGTAACAATCCACCGTCCGTTGTACAACTTCACAGCAATATCGGCAAAGTTGGTATTGGCCACGAACTTGGTGCTCGGCAACTGCCCTTTGCGAATGCGGACAAACGGGGCGTTGGCGTACACGCGTTCCAGCGCCGCCGCCGCTGTCTGCTCACTGGCACCCGGCAGCGCCTTAAGATAAATCGTCGCCAGAATACCGCGGTCCATCGGCACCAGGTGTGGAACAAAAATTATATTTATCGGCCGGGCCAGAAGCCGGCCCAGAGTTTGCTCGATTTCCGGCGCATGCCGATGAGACCCGATGGCGTACGGTTCAAAGGCTTCATTGCGTTCGGGGAAATGATGCGTCTGCGACGGTGTGCGCCCCGCCCCGGAAATCCCGGAAGCCGCATTGATGATGATATCCTCCGTCGAGGCCAGGTTTTCCCGCAGCAACGGTACAACACCCACAATACTGGCCGTAGGATAACAACCCGGATTCGCCACCAGTTGCGCCGCTTGAATGTCAGTCAAAAAAAACTCCGGCAACCCGTATACCGCACGATTCAAATTGGCCTTGTCGGTATGCGGATGCCGGTACCATTTTTCATACAACACCGTATCACCCAGACGATAATCCGCGGAAAGGTCAATCACCTTCAACCCGGCGGCCAGCAAGGCCGGCACGTGCTCCATCGCCGCCACGTGCGGCAGGCAGACCAGGGCCACATCCGCCGCCTTGGCAATGGCGGTGGCATCAAACGGCTGCACTGGCAGATGAATACGTCCCAGCAGTTCCGGAAACATTTCGCTCACCGGTTGCTGCTCTTTGCGGCTGGCCAGATACGTAATCTTGGCCTGCGGATGCCGCAGCAACCACCGGATCGATTCCAGCGCGGTGTAGCCACTGGCCCCGATAATCGCCACACGTACCATAGATATGCTCATAATGATCCTTCTTTCATTCCAGTCGGCCCGGCGACTATTCCGTTTCGTCGCAAGCCGGGCATTTTCGCTGCCACCGGCCAATCACGCTGCAATTGGGTTCTGCCCACCAGCCGCCAAGGCCCGGCAATTTTTCTGATTATAGCCACATTAAAAAAACAGGCACCGCCGCCAGGCCCCCGTGATAAACATTGACGTAACCGCGTACTCCATAGTATTCTTCCCGGCATGTTCTGGAAACTCTGCAATTTAGCCGCAGTTCCCACCACCGCACCGCATGTGGGCCAAGTACCGCATCCCATCATGCATCTGCTGCAAAGCCTCTGGCAACAGCTCAATCTTAACGGGCTTATTCATAACAATGGCTGGCTCGCCTGGGCCAGTTTGCTTCTTGCCATATTCTGTGGATTTCTCCTGGGAAAGATCTCCGCCGTCATCCTGCGTCGCCTGGCCATGCGATTGGAAGGCGGGCATTGGCACGTGGAAGCACTGTTGCTGGATGGCCTGGCCAAGCCCAGCAAGGTGGCAGTCTTTGGCGTATTGCTGGGTGTCGGATTTCACCAGCTTACACTGGATCCGGCTTTAGCCAGCCTCAGCTATCGCGTGGTTTATTTGCTCGTGGATGTGGCAGCCTTCTGGTATTTTTTTAATATCGTCTCCATCGCCGAGCACAGTCTCAAACGACTTCTGGCCCGGCATGAATCCAACTTCACCGAACAGTTTGTGCCGCTGGTTCGCAAAAGCCTGCGGATGTTCATTTTCATCATCGGGTCACTTTACATCCTGGAAAATGTGTTCAGCCAGAACATCGGGGCCTGGCTGGCGGGCATGGGCATCGCCGGCCTGGCCATCTCCCTGGCCGCCCAGGATTCGCTCAAAAATCTGTTCGGCACACTGACCATTTTTCTGGACCGGCCCTTTTTGGTCGGCCATTGGATCAACTATCAAAATTACAACGGCATGGTCGAGGCCATCGGCTTACGATCCACCCGTCTGCGGCTTTTTGACGGCAGCATTGTTTCCATTCCCAATTCCGATATCGTCAATCATGCAGTGCAGAACTTTACCAACCGCCCGTATATTCGCCGCACACTCAATATCTCTCTGCCCTATGACACGCCCGCAGCCAAAATCCGGCAAGCCGTTCAAATTGTACAAGACCTTTGCCAACAACCGGATTTCAAGCAGCACCTCACTTCACCGCCTCCACCCGATGGCCGTATTCCCCGCGTGTTCTTCACCGAACTCGGTGCAACATCCTTGAATCTCGTGGTTTACTACTACTTTTATTTCGGGCCTGGCACAGACTGGTGGGCATACCTGGATTTCAACCAGCGGTTTAACCTCGCCTTGTTTGAAGCCTATGAAAATGCCGGAATTGAATTTGCCTTTCCCACCCAGACGCTTTATCTGGCGGGCGATCCCAAACGCAAACTTTCGATCGAAATGCCGCAAAATTCCGACGACCATTCGCCGCCCGCACCGCCGCCAGTCTCTCTGTGAGCAACAGCCTCAACGATTCAATCCGCCGATGGCCTACCTTCGCGCCGGGCCACGTCGCGGCTTTTTCTGTTGCGGGGTCATTGCAGGCCGGTTGGCCAGGCGGCGGGCAATGCCCTCGTCAATGGCGGATGCCAGAGCCGCATTGTGCCCCGCCATATCCGCCGCCACCACTCCCGCGGCTGAAGCATCAACCTTCGATGGCTGGGCCGCACGCAGTTCCGCGATGCGATCCCGTATTTCCGCTGCCTTTTCAAATTCCAGGTTGTTGGCTGCTTCCACCATCTCCTCTTCCAGCATGCGCACAAGCTCCTGTTGATCGTACTGGCTTTCCGACGCGGCCACCATTTCGCGGGCGGTGCGGCGGGCCTGTATGTCCCCGTCAATTCCCTGGCGTATCGCCTTTTGAATTGTTTGCGGCGTAATGCCATGCTCCTTGTTATAGGCTTCCTGAATGGTGCGGCGTCGGCCGGTTTCATCCATGGCCCGCTGCATCGACGGCGTAACCACATCCGCATACAAAATTACTGCCGCTCCGACATTTCTGGCGCACCGGCCGATCATCTGAATCAGCGATGTTTCGCTGCGTAGAAAACCCTGTTTATCCGCATCCAGAATCACCACCATCGATACTTCCGGCAGATCCAGCCCTTCCCGCAGCAGGTTCACTCCCACCAGGCAATCAAAACCGCCCTGCCGCAATTCACGCAGAATTTCCACCCGTTCAAAGGTCTGAATTTCGCTGTGCAGATATTTGCAGCGCAGCCCCGCCTCGGTCAGGTAATGCGACAAATCCTCCGCCAGCCTCTTGGTCAGTGTCGTCACGAGAACCCGTTCGCCTTTGGCCGCCCGCAACCGCACTTGTTCCAGCAGATCCTGCACCTGGCCTTGCGCCGGCTTCACCTCAATGACCGGATCAATCAGGCCTGTAGGACGAATAATTTGCTCTACCACTTCTCCACCGGTCAACTCCAGCTCAAATTTGCCCGGTGTCGCTGACACAAACAGGACCTTATGCCACATCGCCTGGAATTCCTCAAACCGCATCGGCCTGTTATCCATCGCCGAAGGCAGCCGAAAGCCGTGTTCCACCAGCACCTGTTTGCGATTGCGATCTCCGGCATACATGGCATTGATTTGCGGAATTGTTACGTGCGATTCATCAATGATCAGCAGATAATCCCTGGGAAAATAGTCCATGAGCGTAAAAGGTTTGCATCCGGGTGGCAAGCCCGCAATATGACGCGAATAATTTTCGATACCGCTGCAAAATCCCGTCTCCAGCAACATTTCCATGTCATAACGGGTCCGGGCGGCCAGCCGTTGGGCTTCCAGCAATTTGCCCTCCATGCGCAGCTCTTTTGTGCGCTGCTCCAGTTCGGATTGTATATCGGCGACCGCCCGGGCCAGCGTGGACGGGTCAGCCATGTAATGCTTCGCCGGATAGATAAACGCAGTTTCCTCTGCAACCAGTTTTTCTCCGCTGACCGGGTGAATGTGCCAGATACTTTCGATTTCATCCCCGAACATTTCTATTTTCAACGCGGTGGTTTCATACGCCGGAAACACTTCCAGCACATCGCCGCGAGCCCGAAATGTCCCCCTCTTAAATTCAATATCATTGCGTTCGTATTGCATATCGATCAAGGCCCGCATCAGGGCTTCCCGGCCCGGAGCCGAGCCTTTTTGCAATCCCAGCACTTTTTTCTTGTATTCTTCCGGCGATCCCAGGCCGAAAATGCAGCTTACCGATGCTACCGTCACCACATCATTGCGACCAATAAGGTTGCTCGTCGTGGCCAGGCGCAGGCGATCCAGATCATCATTACGGGCGGCATCTTTTTCGATGTAAATATCCCGCTGCGGAATATAGGCCTCCGGCTGGTAATAATCGTAATAGCTGACAAAGTAATTCACCGCGTTATGCGGAACAACGCCTTGAATTCATCATAAAGCTGGGCCGCCAGTGTTTTGTTGTGACTGATAACCAGCGTAGGCACGCCAAGCTGCATCGCCACATGAGCCATGGTAAAGGTTTTACCCGAACCCGTTACCCCCATCAGCACCTGATGACGACTGCCGCCGCGAAATGCCGCGACGATTTTCTCAATGGCTTCTGGCTGATCGCCCGCAGGCGAAAGAGGACTCTCAATTTTCAGGCTACCGGGCAAAATCGCACCTCCAGCTTAAACCACTTATTTTACCCTACCATCAGGCCGGATGTGTAACGTTCTCCCACCCCCCGCTGATCGCAAACGCAAACACAAAACACAAAGCCCGGGAGTCGCTTTTTGTCTTTACGGCAATAATGTGGTACATTGCATGGCTCGGTGCGGCTGGGCGGCTTGGGGCTGCCTGAACCAACATGATGAAATCCGCATTGTATTAAGCCTTCTGGTCGCGACAGACTCCGCAGGAACTCGCCGGCGGCTTGCAGTCCCAGGCATGGAAATGAGCATTTTGATGAAAAGACGAGACGAATTACGCAACATCGCCATTATCGCCCACGTAGACCATGGCAAAACCACGCTGGTAGATGCCTTGCTGCGGCAATCCGGATTATTCCGCGAGAACCAGACGCAAATGTCCACTGATACATTAATTCTGGATAATAACCCGCTGGAGCGGGAACGCGGCATTACCATTCTGGCCAAAAATGTGGCCATGAACTATACCGATGTGCGGGGTGTCGTGCGCAAAATCAACATCATTGATACGCCGGGCCACGCCGATTTCGGAGGCGAGGTGGAACGCGTACTCAAAATGGCCGATGGTGTACTGCTGCTTGTGGACGCATTTGAAGGTCCAATGCCGCAGACGCGGTTTGTCTTGCGCAAAGCCTTTCATTATCACATCAAGCCGATTGTGGTGATCAATAAAATTGACCGTCCGGATTGCCGTCCGGATGAGGTGCTCAACGAAATTTTTGACCTGTTTGTGGAACTCGAAGCCGACGATGACGCCTTGGACTTTCCGGTGGTCTACGCTTCAGGCCGCGCGGGCTTTGCCCGGCTGGACGTCAAAGATTCCGCCACGGATATGCGGCCGCTGATGGAAACGATAGTGAACAAAATTCCCGGCCCGGTGGCCGACTTGGACAAGCCGTTGCAGATGCAGATCACCAACATCGACTACAACGAATATGTAGGACGCATCGGCATTGGGCGGGTGTTCAACGGCGTGTTGAACAAAGGCCAAAAGGTGGCTCTGGTCAAACGCAACGGTAAAATCGAAAACCATTTGATTGCAGAGCTATATTTATTTTCCGGACTGGCCCGGGAAAAAACCCAGCACGCCGAAGCCGGCGATATTTGTGCCGTGGTTGGCATTGAAGATGTGGACATCGGCGATACCATTGCCACGTTGGAACATCCGGACGCCTTGCCCCTCATTGACGTGGACGAACCCACGCTAAGCATGATTTTCAGCGTCAACGATTCTCCGCTGGCCGGCCGTGAAGGAAAATTTGTTACCAGTCGCAATCTACGCGACCGGCTGATGCGCGAACTACAAAGCAATGTGGCGCTGCGAGTCGAAGATACGTCATCGGCGGATTCGCTCAGAGTCAGCGGGCGCGGCCTTTTGCACTTGGGCGTGCTTATTGAAAATATGCGCCGCGAAGGCTATGAACTGCAGGTCTCCAAACCCAAGGTGATTTTCAAGGAACTCAACGGCCACAAATGCGAGCCGGTGGAAAATCTGGTTATTGATGTTCCGCAGTCGGCAGTGGGAGCCGTGATGGAGGCCATCGGCAATCGCCGTGGTGAACTCGTCAAGATGGATACCAAGGGCAATATGACCCATATGGAATTCACCATTCCGGCACGGGGGCTTATTGGCCTGCGCACGCGGCTGCTCAACGCTACACAGGGCGAAGCGGTGATGCACCACACCTTTCACGATTATCAATTTATTCGCGGCGCACTGCCGGGCCGGCAGAATGGCGTGATGGTCAGTATGGAAAATGGTTCCGCCAATGCATTTGCACTCGATACACTCCAGGAACGCGGCGTCATGTTTGTAAAGCCCGGCGATGAAGTCTATGAAGGCATGGTGGTGGGCGAATACAACAAAGACACCGATATTCCGGTGAACGTCTGTCGCGAGAAAAAATTATCCAACATGCGCACCACTGCCAGCGATAAAAACATCATTCTCAAACCACCCCGCGACATGTCCCTGGAACTGGCACTGGAATACATTGAGGATGATGAACTGGTGGAAATTACGCCGAAAAACATTCGCCTGCGCAAACGCTATCTCAAGGAAAATGAGAGAAAGCGTATGAGCCGCAGCGATGCGGCCATAGAAGCATCCGGCGCATAAGCCTGCCCGGCTCTGGCGCTTCAATAATCGGAAATATTTGTGCATGACGCGCATTGATGTTCACAATCACTTTCTGCCGGCGGTGGACGATGGCTGCAAGACACCGCTGGAATCCATAACCTGCCTTCGCGCCTTCTGGCATCGCGGCTACACGAAATTTTTTGTGACTCCCCATACCGGGGCCATGGAATTCGGAGATATCCAGCCCGCGCAAGTCATAAGGCATCTGGAAATGCTGCGCAAATTTTTGGTGGCCGACGGCATTGCAGTGCAGTTGCGCCCGGGTGGTGAACTGCGTCTGTCTCCTCGCATTTTATCGCTCCCGGACACCTCGCGCATTCCCACCTTCGGCTTTAATACGCCTTATGTTTTAGTAGATTTGTGGGAGCCGGACTGGCCGTGGTGGGCGGATGAATGCGTGGATTGGCTTCAGGCCCACGGGCTGACTGTGATCCTGGCCCATCCGGAAAGAATGGATTGCCTGCGGTTGAATCCGGATTTTATTGATGCTCTTGCGGATCGCGATCTTCTCTTTCAGGGCAACTTGGGCCCGCTGGGCGGATCGGAAGGCGAAGATGGCCGCGGACTCGCCGAACGTTATCTGCTCGAGCACCGCTACTTTATGCTCGGCTCAGATTGCCATAGGCCAGACCATTTACCCAGCCGGCTGGGCGGCCTGCGGCGTGCAGTGGAATTGGTTGGCCAAGAGAAAGTGGATGAACTCACCATCACCAATCCCGGCAAATTATGGGTGTAAAGCTCTTAGCAGATTTTTCCCTTTTTTCCGGCGGGTCCGTGGCCGATAGGGCTTGGGCCAATCCATCGCTCGTCCGCCGGTTCGCTGGCGGGCTGGTAGCGACTGTCGCATGAAAAGCGAATACGATCGGCCGTGGTATTGTCCAGCGAAGCATGAACTGTAAAAATTGAAAAAAGGAGCACATCACCGGCTCGATATTCGGCGCTCAGCCAGCGTCCGCCCTGTGGATTTCCGCCGACCACAGACTTTCGTATTTGATTAGGATTACCTTGCAGTGAACCATCGGTGCCCCAGGCTTTGCCCCATTTTTTGGCATCGGGTTTATTTTCACAAAAGCTGTCCACATCCTGCAGACCATAAGTTTCCTTGAGCCTCTGGTTATTGTTGGATCCTTCCAGCACCATCAGTCCGCCAAGCTCAAACGAGACATCCCCAATAGGCGTCCATGCGGTATAAAGGTGGTGTGTTCCCCGGTTCATGTAAACGCTGTCACAATGCGAACGTGTTCCGTTTCCAGGCGAAATGGCTCGCACCCATGTGAAATCAAAGTGGCGAACAGGAGCTGCAAAATACTTTTCAAAAAAAGCCATCATCGGGCCTGCGTATAACACCTTGCCCAGCGCAGTGTTGTTCAAGGCTAGCTCTGGCATGAACGTGGAAGCCCTGCCCGGTGCGATAATGGCGTCCATGGGATCGGTGCCGACCTTGAGGATGCCCGATTCCGCCAGACGACGAACCATTTCCGCCCGTGCCGCCAGCACCTCTTCGCGATGTAAAAGTCCGGGTAAAAACAGGTAGCCATCTCGGGCCATCTGTTCTCGCAGTCTGTCGGAATCTCCCAGCAGATCAGTGGAATCTCTCAAATATCCGAAGCACTTCGGCGTAGTATCAAGGAACACGCCGTGAGAACGAATTGCCGTCGGCTGTTTTCTGGTGTTGATCATTGTCATAAAGCAATCCTTTCAATCATGCATTGCGTCATCCAGAGCTTGGCTCTTGCCCAATTATGCCGGAAGTGCTCTGGTCCACGCCATGGCTGTTTTGGACCATAGTATGTATAATTTGGCAATTTATAGGAAAAGGAATATTTCATGTCCGAAAGCAGCCGGGTTACTTGGAGCAACATCAGTCGCCAAAAGCTGGGCCGCGTAACGCTGGCGGGTTACTTATGCAAAGGTGCTGGAACTGGCTGGGACAGTATGCGCATTTTGGGCAGTTATGCCATGGTTTATCTGCACAGCGGGACAGGACTGTATGAAGATGCCGCCGGTACGCACCAGTTACTTCGTTCCGGAGATTTAATTGTAGTCTATCCGGATCTACCGCACCGGTATGGGCCGCGACGAAATACCTCCGATTTGTGGAATGAATTTTATGTGGTGTTTGACGGCCCCATTTTTGATTTATGGCGACGTGAGGAGTTGCTCAGTCTAAAAGTCATTCACTTGGAGCCGCCGGCTTACTGGCTGCCCCGCCTCGCCGGTACCGTGGAAAACAAGACCCCGCTGGAGGCTATGCTGGCGGTACAGGAATTTCTGGTACAGATATCGCAAAATGTGCCAACCAACGCCGCTGATACCAGTTGGCTTCGCCGTGCGCAGGCTCTGCTGGAAGGCTTTACACGTGCGGATCAGATTGATGTGGATGCCGCAGCCGAGGCCATGGGCGAAACTTACGAAACATTTCGCAAACGGTTCCAAAAACTCTCCGGCATTTCCCCGGGCCGTTATGCGTCAGAACGGGTGATGGCTCGCGCCTGCATACTGTTGCGATCCCATGCGGAAACGTGCGCGAAGATTGCCGCCGCCTGCGGTTACTGTGATGAGTTCCACTTCTCCCGCCGGTTCAAACAAATTGTGGGCCTCACGCCCAGCGCCTACCGCCGCCAACTGCAACGCCATTGATCCGGTCTGACTTCAACACGCAGCGACTGCGGACATGGGCCACAGTGGGCAGCGACTCGCCGATTGGTGTATGATCATCGCAGCAAGAGTTGATACTTCCGGTGGAGGTGATCGTTCTGGAGAATACCTCAAGTTGAAAGATCGGATCGGAATCATAGGTGGCTCGGGTTTGGAAGATCTGCTGCGACAAGCCGACCATAGTCAGGCAGTGGAAATAGAAACGCCGTTTGGCCGTCCGGCTGCTCCGCCGGTACTCTGTGATTGGGATGGAGTGCCGGTCGCCATTCTCGCCCGCCATGGCGTCGGTCACCTTTTGAATCCAACGCAGGTGCCATATCGGGCCAATGTCTACGCCCTTAAGGCGGTAGGGTGTCGGTGGATTATCGCCTCCGGCGCGGTTGGCAGCCTGAATGAGGCCATGAAACCGCGGGATCTGGTTCTGGTCGATCAAACCATAGATCGGACGGTGCGGCGAACTGGAACTTTCTTTGAAGATGCGGCCGTGCATGTGGAGTTTGCGGAACCTGTATGCCCGGTTCTGCGTCAAATAATCATGGAAACCGCTCATCGCAATTTGCCGTCGCTGAAGGTCCACGAGGGTGGAACGTACCTGTGCATGGAAGGCCCGGCATTTTCGACACGGGCTGAGTCCATGCTGTATCGAACTTGGGGAGCCGACCTCATCGGTATGACCATAATGCCCGAAGCCAAATTAGCCCGGGAAGCGGAAATTAGTTATGCCTCGATCGCAATGGTAACCGACTACGATTGCTGGCGGCCACACCAGGCTGGAACCGCGAAACTCTTACTTGAGGAAATTATCAGTCACCTCCAGGCCGCTACGGCCAATGCCATGGCTCTGATCCGGGCGGCCTTACCGCAAGTATGGGCGAAACGGCATGAGGAATTTGCGGCTCATCGAGCCTTGGAGTTGGCAATCTGGTCGGACCGCGCCAAAATATCGCCTCCGGCCCGTGATAAACTGGGCCTGCTCTGGAGCCGCTATTTTCAGCACGAGTCAAGCCAATGACCCGGCGCAAGATGGAAACCATTGTCATGTAGGTGTGTATGAAAAGGCATCAAACAGAACCTGTTGTGGGCCAGACCGCATCGGCGCAAAAATTGTTTGCCGGAAAAATGGCCCCGTTGATCGTTGCCGCTTTGACCGGGGTATTCGCTACAGCCGCATTACTGCGTGGCCAAATGATGCTGCGCGTCAATCCGGGCGGTCCCGTGATTCGGACGCCAGTCCAGCCGGTGGTTCCTTTTAAACCGCCCGCTAGTAAAAACAATGATACGACTTTTCGACTGGTGCAGGTCAACGATTCTTTTGGAGCCTCGGATTTAATGCGGAAGGCTCATCGGCTTTTAAGCAGCGGCCATACGGTTTCGGCCGTACGTCTTTTTCAAAATATTGCCGACAAATATGGCAACAAAGTCATCCGGACCTCAGGCGACTTATACGTAAGCATTCAGCGGCGAGTCTGGTCCATTTTGCTGGCCTTGCCTCCCGCCCAGCGCTCCATTTACGACCAGATTTACGGCCCGGAAGCACAGGCCAAAATTCACACGGCTCTGCAAGACCACAATTTAACTCGCTTACTGCAATATGGAGGTCGCTACTTTCCATCTCAGACGGCGGCCAAGGGCCTTAATGTCGGGGCGTCATGGCTCTTTGAGCGCGGTGATTTTGATGAGGCCTCCCAATTGTGGCTCACCCTGCTGCAACACCCGGGCATGACCAGCCTTCGTCCGATGCTCTTGTTTCGAGCGGCGCTGGCGGCGCATCTCGCCGGAGAAAATGGTCTGGCGTCGAAACTTGCAGCGCAGCTCTCACAAGGTTATCCCAAGTCCATGGGTTGGTTTGGCGGCCGGCATGTCGACTTGGCGGCGGCGTTGACCGCCGCTTGCGCAAAACATAGTTGGCTGGCGACCGCGGCCAACCATCCGCAGATCAGGTGGCCCACTTACGCAGGTAATAATCTGCGCAATCGCATTGCCCGTTCGCATAGCCTGCCCGGCGCCATGTTATGGACCGATAACCTGAAACAACGCTCTACCGGGCCAACTTCCACTATCAATCCCGCGCAGCAAGCCCAGGCCCGCCAGCAGAAGATTCAGGTATTTTCGCTGGGTAACGCCAACACCTGGCTCAACGGTAATCCTCAAATTATGTATGCGTTTCCCACCGCCGGCATGGAAACCTTATATGTCAACACCACCACGCAAATCATTGCGTTTAATGAGGCCTCCGGTTTTGTGCTTTGGCGATATCCGGCTGTGCTCCCGGCAGCGCTGAACCAACCCGGGAGCGGTTTCGACATGTTGGCCTCATCCGTGGATCATCTGGAATGCACTCTGGCTGGCAATAAACTCTACAGCATTTTACCCACGCAAGGGCCGCAGGTTTTTAATCCGTATGGCTGGGGTGGTTTGCCCCCCGTGCGACTGATCTGTATGGATCGACATAATGGCCGACTGATGTGGAGTCGGTCATCCCACAGTCTGGCACCGCCGGGCGTCAATGGATCCTTTACCCTGATGACCTCACCCATGGTACAGGGAAACGGTGTCTATGTTTTGGCCTGCGCTGCTCCCGCCAACGGCGCAGAACAACTGTATCTGCTGCGCTTCAATAGACATACCGGTGCCGTTGTCTGGCGCGAATATCTCTGCTCCATCGCGTCACGGGGATACGGACCGCCCGCCAAGGTTAATACGATTTTGTCTATGTCGGGCGGTGTGGTTGATGTGGATACCAGCTTTGGAGCGGAAATGGCCATTGATGCCCGGCTTGGCAAAATCGTGTGGTTGCGGTTAACACCGCAGCCCCCCGTGCCACAAAATCAGATGTACTTCAATGGCGTCATCTCCCGGACGGTACCATGGCAGGTCAATGCCCCATTGATCTACCACGGGATGGTGATCACCTGTGACTCGTCTACGATCAATGCGCATATATACATTTACTCTCAATCCAGCGGCCGGATTGTTCGTGTCATTGCCTGTCGTAATCCCGTCGGGGCCTTGATGATTCTGGGTGTGATTCACCATCAACTTATTGTGGTGGGCCAACGGGTGAAGGCCTTTGATCTTCCCGGCGGAACCGTGGCCTGGAGTTCTTCGCCTATTGCCAAATCCGGCATTCTCATGGCCCGGCCGGCGTTGACCTCACGTTTCGTTTACCTGCCGCTCAAGCAGGGTTTGCTGCGTGTGCAGGTGGGTACCGGAACAATGCAGCCGTTAATACCATGGCCATCCGCTGAAAAAAATAAACCCGGCTTGCCGGGTAACCTGCTGGTGACCCGCCAGGAAATTCTCGCGGTAAACGATGATACCATCATTGCTTACGCCCGATGGAAGACCGCCTTGACTTATGATCTTGCCCAGATCAAGCGACACCCGAATGACCCGCTTATGTATTTGACGCTTTCTGCCATTGCCTTTCGCACCGGGCATGACCGTTTGTCCCGTCAGATGATGCAGCAAGCCGCCACGAAAGCCAATGTCGCCACCACCCCGGATTTGGCCACTTTAAGCCGCATTTTTCATCTCACCATGCGATTTGGAGATTTGCTCCGCCACCGTCGCGCCCGCCCACGACAACAGGAATCCTTGTTTTATTATCGTATGGCCGGCCTGGTGGCCCGGTCCGATCGCCAACAGGTGGCGTGGCGCATGGGTCAGGCCGAGTCCTATTTGAAGTTGTTGGATGGTCCCCATGCCCTGGCGCTGCTTCAACAAATTTTGGCCCGATCCAGCTATCGAGATGCGCCATTGCAACGAGCTAACGGCGTAACACTGGCCGGCATCGCTGCGGAAGCCGAGATTTCCACCAGACTCATCGCCAGGCTCGGTGTCGCAGCCTATCAGTCTGCGGAAATGCAGGCCGAAGCGCTCTTGGTGGCCCACCCGACTGAGCCTAATTACCTCTTGCGGGTGATGTATCGTTTTCCCAACAGCACGGCCGCTGCGACGGCGGCCTGGAAATTGGCCACCATCTATCGTACACATCAACAGTGGACGCTTGAAAATCATCTGTTGATTTGGTTGAAAAATCATGTGCAGGATCCCGCACAAAAAGCCCGGGTGGTCGCCGACATGATTGACAATACGCGGAACCGTGGCCATTGGAACACGGCGCTGGCTCTGGCCCGCCGGGGAGCGGAATTGTATCCCGATTTCACCTGGCCATCCGCCGGCAAAACCATCAGTTTTGCCCGGCAAGTGCTGCGAATCCAGCACCATGCGCCGCCCGATGCTCTTTATCATCTGCCCCATCTGGCTTACCAATCCGGCGATCCACTCACAGTGCATACTCCCATCGCGGGAATATTTCTTAAGCCGCTGAACCGTTCACGGGCTTTACAGCGATCGGATATCCTGCTGGTAGCCAATCCGATTGGCACTGGTACCAAAATCTCTTGCTTTGATTCAGCCACTATGGCTTTGCGCTGGGAAAAAAACCTGCCCGTTCCACATGTTGCTCTGATCGGGTTTGTGCATGGCCGGGCGATTCTCGCCGCACCGAAGCAAGCCATGTCCATACGGCTTGCTGATGGCAAGATTCAGTGGACGGCTCCTCTGGTAGGTTTCCATCAGAAAACCGCTCATCTGATGAACCCCAATAACACATTTTCCGAAAAACGCATCGCTGTCTTCCAGCCGCAGCCAGGCCTCGTCATGATCAACGGCAGGGTCATTACTCCTAACAATGGCCTGCTGGCCTTTGAACGCGCCTTTGCCCGCAATCCCATGGAATTGCAGCAGATATTGGGGCCAACGGCTTATGCCTCGCTTAAGATTGTTGGTGATGAACTCATTGAAATCGGCAATCAAAGTTTGGCCGCCATCAATCTCAAGACCGGCAGACCGACCTGGGGGGCACCCATGAATCTAAGCCGCTATGGCCGAATTTCCCATGTTCTCGGCACCGGAGATCGCCTGGTCACCCTGATGGACTATCCGGTTACCACCATGGTGGTGATTGACGACGCCAGCGGAAAGGTGGAGGGGGCCATTCGACTGCCGCCCGGTGAGCGGGTCCAATGGGCCAGCGCCGGCCCGGATGGAACACTGTATGTAGTTGGTCGGCGCAGTGCCATGGCGTATAACCTCAGTGGCTCCTTGAATGCTCCCGTTTGGAGCCGGATCGGTCTTGACGTCCCGTTTCCACAGGCGTCCGCTCTTTCGCAGGATGGCCTCATCATCACCCAGCGGACCGGATTATGCGCGCTGCGTCTTCGCGACGGCACCAATCGCTGGCAGGTGGACAGCATTGCCGCCGGCGGTACGGCCCAGGTGCCCATGGCCGTCGCCACCTTTCGCAACCGGGATACGGTGGTGGTGGTCTCACCGCGCGCCGTCACGGCACTCTCTACCCGCAGTGGCCAGACGCGATGGCGCGCGGTATTTATCCGATCCCGTACGCCGGCGTTTACCGGCGTGTGCATGGCCAATCCAGATATGGCGCTGTTGGCCCAAGGTCCATTAGGCTCTACTCAACATGCTGTGAAGCTCTTCCTGATTGATCAGCAGGATCAACAGGGACGGCTGGATAACGGCACTGTTGAACTAAACCAACGGCTGGTCCGTTCCGCCCGGTCACCCCAGGGACCGATCATCAGCGACTGGACCGTTGTCAATAATGCCATCGTCTTTGAAATCAACGGCACGGTATGCGTTTATCACATTGGACCGTAGAATAAACGCCCGCACTGAATGTACCGGGTGCCCGATGCCGAGTTTTTTGCCAACCGGGGATGTCAAATGAACAGTCCTGATCTCATGAATAACCTGAATCCAGATCCCGTACCGACCGACACTGCGGAAATGATCGCCGGCAGCCGGCTAGAGCATTGGGCCGGAACCTTCGGCTACAACGCCCTGCGTCAGATCCGTTACCTTCTGGCCATGGTCGCCTCTGGCTTGCTCTTTCTCTGGATCGGTAATCATCTTCTACCCTCACCGTGGAACCAGGGAGCCTGGATCGCCGCGTGGGGGTCGGCCGGCTCCCTGGAATCGGAATTGGTCATGCTCATCGCTTTGCTTGTGGCCATCTTTCTGGGCATGTTGATCACCTGGCCCGATACGCCGCATTCCGGCCTTTTCACGGCGGCGATTGGATTATGCATCTTAGCCGTCAAATGGGGACCGATGACCAACCTGCTTCTTCCGCAGACTCCTGCAACCTTGCCCCGTGTGTACCAGATACTGCAGTGGCAATGCCTGTTTTGGATAATATTTGTGCTGGCCGGTGAAGCTATATCCCGCATGTTTTACCGCCTGATCTTCCGCAACAGCCTGTGGATTCATCTGGCCGGGCTTGACGGCCTGCCCCTGCCGGATACCAACATCCATGGTTTGATCATGCCTTTCACGGCCTCAGCCATCCAGATCGACAAGGTGCGCCGGAGCAAGATGACCAGCAGTCTTTTGGCCAATGCCGGCGGTTTTGTCATTACCGGAGCCGTAGCCTCGCTGCTGCTGATGATCCTGCTGCGTTCACAGTTTGTGGGACAGGCGATCTTTGCCAACTTTGTGGCCTTTGCGGCCGGCGCGTTTGCCGCCGGGGCGGTGTTTGCCGATGTCAGCCCATGGGCGGTATGGCCGGCTATACCGGCAACTGCGGCGGTCCTGTACTATTTCTCCATGCACAGCGTGCCGGAGTATCCGGGGCAGGCCGCAGCACCCATGGCGGGAGCGCTGCCCATCGCTTATGTCGGAGCCGGTCTTTCCGGGGCGGTGGTGGGTTATTACACCGTTCTGCGGATGCACCTGCGCAAGCAGCATGAGATGGGTGTTGAAGAAAGACCTTGAAGCGCGAGCTGTCCATATCTCTGGCGGCCAAGTGCCAATTGCTTTTCGGGTTGGCGGTCTTGGTGATTATCACCGGTGCGCTGGCGGTCCCATGGCAGCGCATGGAACAGTTGACCGCGCGCCAGCCCGTTTACGAGGCTCATGTCGTCGCCGACCTGGCCTTGCGACAGGTCCACCAGCAGGGACCTGCAGCCGCCTACCTGACCGCCTCCTCCTCCCAAAAGGCCCTCACCCGATGGAATCTGGCTCACCTGCCCGGCGAGTATTATCCCATGCCGCGAATCTTAACCTTGCAGGCTCCGGATATGCCCCCGCGCGGTGCTGACCCGGTTACCCTGCGGGCTGTAACCGCCTTTTTGAATCGGGCCAATATGCAGCAGTTCGGCCTGGTTGCCGCAGGCCCCGGCCATCAGCGAGTCTATCAGTACGTAGCGGCAGTGCGGGCCAGCCGTTCCTGTCTGCAATGCCATGCCAACTGGACCGCCTGGTTTACCCCCAGGCCCGGCGCAAGGCCAGCGGCGGCCATGACTACAGCCGCCAAGCATCTTACATCCAAAGCCATTTCCCCCATTTCCGCACTCGCCGCAGCCACCTCCCGTCCCGCGGCCACACGTCCCGTTGTCACCAGCCCCGTGGCCGCAGTGTTGCCGGCAGGTTCTCGCCACCCTCTGGTCGCCGTCGTACGGGTGGATATGCCGATCCATGTGCCCGAAAATCAACTGCTGCTCAACCGCATCGTCATTGTGGTGTCCGGTTTAATCGGCGGAGCCTTGGCCATTGTAGTTTTTTATCTAATCACCACGCGGTTGATTCTCCAGCCGGTGCGGGTGCTCAAAAACACGGCCGAAAAAGTCGCCGCCGGCGATCTGGCCATTCGCTCCGCCATATCCACCGGGGATGAATTTGAACAGTTGTCCGAAACCTTCAACACCATGCTCACCACCCTGAAAAACTCGCAGGATCAGTTGGAAGCCTCCAACCGCAGCCTCGATACACGCGTGGGCGAACTGGCCCAATCCAATGTGGACCTGTTTACCGCCAATCGGGTGAAAAGCGAGTTTCTGACCAATGTCAGCCACGAACTGCGCACCCCCCTGAATGCCATTATTGGTTTTGCTGAACTGTTAAGCAACAGCGAATCTCTCCGCGGCGATGCCAAACTGGCCCGGTATCTGGAAAACATTCAAAACAGCGCCCGCCAATTGCTGGATTTAATCAATGACTTGCTGGACCTGGCGAAAATTGAAGCCGGCAAAGTCGTTCTGCGCCAGGAACGCATCAACGTCCCCGATGTCTGCGAATCTTTGATCAACTTCATGAAACCCCTGGCTCAGAAAAAGGGCATCGAAGTAACGCTTACCGTCGACAAGGACATTCCACTGGTGCAGACAGACCCCGGCCGATTCGGCCAGATCTTATATAACTTTGTTTCCAATGCCGTGAAATTCACGCCCCAGGACGGCAAAATTAAAATCGCGGTGGAAAACGCCGACCCGCGGCACGTTAGAGTATCAGTCAGCGACACAGGGCCGGGCATTGCACCGGAACACCAGGCCGAAGTTTTTGAAAAATTTCATCAGTTGGATGCCTCTGTAACCCGCCAGCATAGCGGCACGGGTTTGGGCCTGGCCATCAGCCGGGAACTGGCAACACTGCTGCAGGGCAAAATTGAACTCGTGAGCGCTTTGGGCAAAGGAGCCACGTTCAGCCTTGTGGTCCCGGTAACTACCGCTGCCGCCAGCCAAGTATAGTATCCCTTCACACCGTCTTGCCCGTTCGAAACAGATAGTCTTTCAAGGCCGCATCCAGAACACCATTGATGAAAGCAGCACTCTCATCGGTGGAAAATTCCCGGGCCAGATTAATCGCTTCATCCAGCACCACTTTAGGCGGCACATCCCCCCGGCAGGTCAGTTCCCACGCCGCCAGACGTAAAATATTGCGGTCCACGGCCGGCATCCGGCTGATGGTCCAGCGCGGCGAAAACTGTGTCAGCCATTGATCCGCCGTTTCATGGTAGCCCCATGCGCCCAGCACCATCGAGGTTGAAAGTTCCCGCACGTCCACATCTTCCGTAGCTCCGGCGATAAACTGCGGCAAAATGTCCGCCAGAAAGTCCGGCCCCTGCATATCCGTCTGAAACAGCGCCTGCAAAGCAATTTTGCGGGCTGATTTTTGCTGCTGAAACATGAAGTATTTCCACGCTGCCCGCCAAAGCTACCGGTGCCATAACCACGCTCCGGGCTTGCAGCGGCCTTACCGGGGCCTATCCCAGAGACCGGCGACTCGTGGCCCCATCCATATCACTTGAGCTTTTTGATTTGCTCCATCACACCGGCCATTTCAATGGCGGCGCACGCATCAGACCATCCGACGTTGCCCATCTTAAGGCCCGACCGGTCCATCGCCTGTTCGATCGTATCTGCCGTGATAACTCCAAAGAGCGTGGGCACCCCGGTTTCGCGGCCCACGGCCGCTATACCCGCAGCGGCTTGCGTCGCCACATGGTCAAAATGTGCCGTTTGCCCGCGAATAATGCAGCCCAGGCAAACAATCGCCGAATAAAGGCCGCTTTGCGCCAGTTGCCGTGCAGCAGTCGCCAATTCCAAACTCCCCGGCACCCAAACTTTGGTAATCTGCGATTCCGTGGCCCCATGGCGCAGCAGTGCATCGACCGCACCATCCATCAGCCGCGTGGTAATCAGGCGGTTAAATTCAGCGGCAACCAAGGCATATTTCTGTTTGGGCTGCACCACCAGCAAGCCCTGAATTTCATGCACCATGCCAGCAATTCTCCAAAGGTCATTCCCATTAGAAGTTTAACGCCAAACGCCGCTGGAATCCAATGGCCCCGGTGCGCCACAGTTCAACTGCTCATAACAATGCCGCCATCATGGGAATCACGTGGCCGCCGGCATCTTATGAATACCCGCGGTTAACCGAGCTACAACCTTGGGCACTGCGACCAGGGGAGAATATTGGCCGTACCAAGCTTCGTATTTGCCCCGGCAGGCTGGACGCATGGTGACCAGGGCTGCGGGGTAATCTGTGGCGGCCTTGAGCACACGCTGTAAATCATCGGCCGAACCATTGGCAAAAAGCCACCCGGTTTTACCGGGTTCCACCAAGTCCAGAGCGGCACCACAGGCATCGGAGGCTATTACCGGTGTGCCCACCCCCATGGCCTCCGTAATTACAATGCCGTGCGGTTCATACGTGGATGGCAACACAAAAAGGTCCGCATTGGCGGCCAGCGCCTTGGTCTGGCTGTGGTTTAATACGCCAAGAAAGTGGATGCCGTGACCGTTAAGGCTGCCCGCTTGCTGCTTCAGTGCTTCGTCCAGCGGCCCGCCGCCGGCAATGGCCCACATCCATCCCTTGTCCGCCAGACCCAACCGGCCAAAGGCCTCAATCATCAGATGCAGGCCCTTGACCCGCACCAGCCGTGCCCCGGTAAATATCAATCGCTTTGCCGGATCCAGCCCAACCTGCTGCAGCGCAGCGGCTCGCGTGGCCTGAGCAGTGGCGATGGGAGTATCTATCTGGCTGTAATACGTGGCCAGCGAAAGCTTTTCCCTCGGGCAGCCGTAATATCGCCAATAGGCAATCCCGGACGAATTCGCCGGTAATATCTGGTCGGTCTGCCGGATAATTTTCCGCAGCAATACTTTTTTAACCGCCCGGCGGAAGAAGCTTTTGACCGAGCCGTCAAATTCCGCCTTGATGTTGCTGTCTGCAAACAGGGCCGTGGGA
>JAJYDW010000036.1 GCA_021790385.1 Planctomycetota bacterium | reverse complement strand
TCAGCCATAACGCCGCCCCCAAGGCGTTCGTGTGGACGGCCAAAGTGGAGAATATTCTCGATAAAATCCGCCGAGCAAGAAATACTTTGGATAAGATACCATCTGCTTGAGACACTACACTAGTTTCCGCCACGGGTTACAGCAACCAATATCACCTCTCCAGCGGCATTTTGCGACTGGGCAGCGTTTCCGTCAGCGGCGTGCTTACTCCCGGCAGCATCACCAACAACGGTAATTTCACCCAGTCCGGTGGAACCATCGAGGACGCCCAAGGCGGCGTGAATGTCACCTTCACCAATACCGGCACTTTTACTTATACCGGTGGCACGTTCAATGCCCGCTTGGTCAATCAGGGCACCTTTGCGCTGGGATATTCCACCAATGCCTTCACCGCCGGCAATGGAATGGAAAATGACAGCTCGATTACTTTCAATGCCGGCCAGACGATTACGCTTAACGGCCAGGGCCTGAACAACCAGGGCACGATCAATCTGGGCGGTGCCACCATCACCGGCGACGGCCCATTGACCAACAACAATCTGATCGCGGGCTACGGAGTGATCAGCGGTACCGGCGGCTTTACCAACAATGGTACGCTCAATACCAGTTACAACACCGGCACGCCACCCTATCAGAGTACCTATGCCGGCAATCTGGTCATTAACAACACCGGGCCTAATAATAACGATGGCGTAATCAACCTCACGGCGGGCTATGCGCTGGAGTTGGCGACGGGCATCACCAACGACGGAACATTAAGTACCAATGGCGCCACCATCGATGGAGGTGGGATACTGACCAACAATTCGGGCGGTTTGATTACCGGCGGCGGGCTTATATCAGCCCAGCTTAACAATACCGCCGGAGAAATCCTGGTGCAGGCCAACCAGACCACAAACATTTCTCAAGGCTTCACCAACGACGGCATCATCGAGCTTAATGCCGATAGTGCCCACCTGCTGGCCAACCATATCGCCAACGCGTCCAACGGTGTTATCGAAGGGTTTGGCAGTATTGGTGCCCCGATTGTGCAGGATGGCGGCACCATTGCCCCTACCGGCGGCACGCTGATTATTTCCTCCGTGCAAAGCAATGGCGGCGGACGCATATCCGTGGCGGCGGGCAGTGCCTTGGTGCTCGCCAATGGTTTTGCCTCAACGACTGGACCCAACAACGAAACCGGGCCATTCGTCCAGCAGGTGATCAGCCTCACTGGCGGCACGCTTGATACCAGTGGCAACAGTTTTATCAATATCGGGCAGATTTCCGGCTACGGCATACTTTCCACCGGCGGGCTGACCAACGGTGATCCCACCAGCGGCGCGCCGGGGGCCATCACGTTGACCGGCGGCAACACCACCATCAACGGCGCGGTCACCAACGAAGCCGGCTCCAACATCGCCGTGCGTTATAACCCCGCCATTTTCACCGGCAATGTCATCAACAACGGCACTTTCACCACCACCCAAACCGTGGTTACTTTTGCCGGCGGATTCACCAACAATGGAACCGTGATTACTGATCCCAGCACCACCAACTACACCAACTGGACGGTGGGAACCACCGGCACCACCATCGCGGCCACCGGCGATCAATTCAACGTTTCCGACAATTTCAACAACAACAGCACACAAAATACCACTTGGCACACCAGCGGCGCGAACCTGGAATTCACCGGCACCGGCGCGCACACTATGGCCTTGGCTGGGTTGGATATGGGAGCGACCGCCGCCGGTTGGAACAACAATTTTGCCTGGAGCCTGCTGACCCTGGACAGCGGTAATTCTCTTGTTCTTTCCAGCGGACGCGGCTCCGGGGCTGCCGCTTTCTACGTATCCGACCTGGCCGGTCTGGTGTTCAGCGGCACCACCATCAGCAACATCACCGGCAACGGTCTGAATGTGTACTACAATCCGCTCGTGGATTCGGCCCTGAATGACCAGACCTACGCTCTCACCGGCGGCGGCAGCCTGATGCCGGACAGCCCCACCCCTGAGCCTGCGACGCTGACCTTGCTGGCCATGGGCGGCATCATGCTCCTGGCGCGGGGGCGGAGGCGGCGGGCTTAGGTAAAACCACGCACCCCCAAGGGGCCTTCTACGAGGCCTTCGGGCCGGAGCGGGGCCGCCAACTGGTTCGGCGCATCGAGTTCCGCCACACGCCGAAACACGGCAGTGGGCTCAACATCGCCGAGAATGAACTCAGTTGCCTGACCCGGCAATGCGTTGCCGACCGACGTTCGGTGACATAGAGACTTTAAAGCGTGAAACCTCCGCTTGGTCGACCGACGTCAGCAACCAGCAAAAAGGCGTTGAATGGCACATGAAGATCGCCGATGTCCGCGTGAAGTTGACCAGCGTTTATTCCAAAATTAAGAGGTGACAGAGCATTAGTTGTAACATTTATTATGAACGCCACCTTAGCCCCCGGCGAGGTCGAGATGCACGTGGATAACGGCCGTGCGCACGGTGGTCAGCCCGGTTACCTTGAATGCCTGTACCAGACCGATCATGGCGCTATCGGCGTTTAACCGCAGTGTTCCCTGCGACCAGCAGTCACCCTGCTGCCGGCAAAAAACCTGACATACCAAATCCCCGCCCGTGGTACGGATGGATACCGGCCCGTCCTGGGACCAACTGCGCTCCATCGTGCTGATCAAACCATGGCCCACTGGTTCCAGGCTGATGACGGAATAGTCGCATTTCTCCCGTGTCCAGAGAAGCTTTCCGGCAGCATTGTAACACTGGAGCCAGTTAATGTTGCCGGTGCCCACGTCATGGCGACGGCATCGGAGAACAAAATAGCGTCCGCCCTGCGTGCACAGGTCCGTCACCGGCGGTCCCGGATCGCAGCGCATGATTTTGACGTTGGCCCAGTTGTAGGACCGATGGCCGTTGACGAGTTTCGGCACAACCACCGCCAGAGCAGGGACGTACCCACGATGCGCGCCGAGCGCAGCGTGCACTGGCAGAATAAAAGCACGATCGGACGGACGCAGCCACGCGCTTGCGGGCAGGTAGTCGGTGCGGAGGGGAGTTTTGTGGAACGCGATCTTAAATTCGGGATTTTTTTGGGAATATTCCATCTTCCCATCGCCGTTCAGGTCCGACCAAGCCCATTGCCGCGTCTGCCAGTGCTTATCGCCGGAGGCAGCGATTGCCCGGTCCAGGGCGGTGGGCGGCTGACCAGGCTTGGCCAGCAGGCCCGCAGCCTGAGCCGCTTGCTGCGCATCAAGGTCGGGTCCGAGTGTAAAGCGTGCCACGTGACCAAAGGCGAGGCGACGAATCCATCTGTAGCCGACCTTTTCGTAAATATCGCCACTGCCCGCAAAGGTTGCGTAAACATGACCGCCCGCTCGCACAAAATGTGCAAAGGGCCGTAAATTGTTTTCCCCGGGCGGCAACATGGATACATTGTCCGCGTGCTGATTGGTGTAGCGGCCATTGGGGGCAATTTTGGAGTTGTATCCCACAAAAAAGTTGTCGAAGGCCCACACCTTCGTCGCTGGCGCTCCGGGCATCCAATAAAACTGACTCACGTTGGTGGTATTGGGTCCCAACGCGCGTAGCCGCAGATGAAAGGCGTTGGTGGCGGAATTGAAGGCATACTTGCGGACCTCGCCGGTGAAATAATCATTAACCCAGACCGCGCCCGTGGAATCCGCGACAATCGTCAACGGGCAGGTGAAAGTCCGACGGGTGATGCGGCCGCCCACATTGGGGTTTACACCACCGCGGCGACCAAAACGCGACAACACCCTGCCGCTTTGCGGATCAATCACCACAATCTGATTGGCGACCTTGGTGCGCCGGAGGTTATACGCATCGCATACCAGCAGGCGCTGGGCAACGGCGTCAAACGCAATTCCGCGGGGAAAGGCAAACTCGGCTGCCGGGGTAATACAAAACGGCCGACCGAAGGAGTTGTCCGCCGTGTGCCAGGCAATGCGTACCACACCCATTTTCGGTGAATCCACAAACACCCAGCGCACACCCGCGGGCGCTCCCGCCGCACCAGCCGGCGCCAGCGCCACGTACATCGGATAATCGAGAGGGATTTCTGCGACGGCCGCGCCGCTGCCGGCGATATTGCGCACCTCCAGCCGATTGTCCGCGTTGTTGCACGCAAAGAGCAGTCTTCCATGATCACCGATGGCCAACCCATAAAACCCGCGCCGCCAAAGAAACCACATTGGCTCCTGGGGAGAGTTGGCCGGGGCTGGGGGCGTGGGTGGAACCGCTTGGGTATAGAGGGTATTGGGGCGCAGGTGTAATTTGCCTTGATTCCAATCCGGACTGGAAAACTTTTTGGCGTGGGGGTGCCATGGACCGTTGGGGAGCGAACAGCTAACGATGGAGGACCGCCTGCCAATGATCGTGGATGCGAAATAATACTGATGATTGGGGTCAGCCGGCGCGGCGGGGTCCGGCGGTGTCAGGGCCAGTCCGCGGCCCGCCTGCATGAATTCGCTTCCCGTGTGGGTGCTGATCACCGTGCCGTGAGAGCCGATCCACTCCCCCTGATTGGAATCGTAGCCGATGCACAGCAACTGCACGGAATTGATGGTTTGCGGATGCAGACTGCGGCCGCTGTTGTTATTCCATAAGTGCCGACGAAGGCGTGCCACTGTGCCGGGCGGGGTCAGTGCCAGGGCGGTGCAGCCCACCTGCGCATAGCTGCGCGCATTGTAGGGCCGCACACTGTTGTCCGGCTCGCCCGCGTAGGACACGTGAACCAGGCTGGTGGTGAGGCGGAAGCTGTAGTCGCCGGGATGTATCCAACTGCTATTCTGGGGTTGACTTTGTTTCTGGTTAATGCCCTCCCAAAAAAGATGGTGAACGCCCGGCTGCACCCACACATCACGGAGCACATAGCCCACCGAATCGTGGTTTTTGTTCACCACCTCCACGGTCACACGCACCGGAACGCGGCCGGGAACCGTTATAGTCACCGCAGCGGCCGCGGAAACCGCCGGCGGCGGCCGAAACTGTTCAATCTTAAACGACTTGATGGTGTACCAGGGGCCGTGGTCCGTGGGCAACTGAAACACGGTGTTGGCAACACCGATGCCCGGCAACAGCATAGCCCCCGGCTTGGGCAAGGCAATTCGCGGAAAAACCGACGCGCCATCCCGGCCGTTGATCATCAGAGAGGGCTTGGCCTTTCCGCCAAAGTTGCACACGATGGTGTTGGTGCCCAACGGATGCAGCAAGAAGCTCTGCACTGTGGCGTTGGCCACGCCACGGGTGGTGGAAAACAGGGGGGTACTCTGGTTATCCGCGCGATTAAACGTTATCGGCGACCACCAGCCATACGGCACCCCGATATTTTGATTGAAGAAGGATTGATACGTAACGGTAACACGCGTGGGGTAATTGGCGATCGGTCGCTCCACCTCAAAGCCGGAATTAATCCCCTGGGCGGCGGTTCGGGGATGAGCCGGCAGGGCCGGGAATGAAAACGCGACGCCCGCTCTGCCGGTACGTATCGATGGATCCACCCATTTACCGGTGGCGACAATGCGGGTTCCCACGGGAATCCGGCCACCGTGATAGTTGTAAATGGTTTGCCAGCTCGCGCGTGTGTGCGGCTGGCGCCGCAGCGGCGTAACACTGATCCAGGCCAGGTTCGTATGCCCACGCCGCGGAGGCGGCGTGCCGCCGCAAGCGGGCCACGAGGCGGTTAAGACCGGCAGCAGCACCAACGCCATCGCCCGATGAATCAGCGGAGAATTCAACATGTAGCACCCCAAAATGAACGGTGTGGTTTAACGGGCGGCGCGGCAATACGCCACTCTCTTATTTCTGAATCAGGATAATTATTTCTCATATCCGATACATGCTCTCACATGCAAAATCCAATATCCATCTTTATGCGACCCCTCTGCGTCAACAACGACAAATGCCACCTTTTCCTGTGCTTACCGATCCTCCGAAAATTTTATATACGACTGTTCCCGGCCATAATGGCCGGCACTATAAAACATGGCCACGTCGCCGCCCGGTAAAACCAGAATATGATGTCGCCAGAAGTTACCCGCCTCGCCGTCCGCGTGGGCTTCTGGAGGCACATCTTTCAGCCATTCAATTGGCTCCGGCAGCCATCTCCAGTTCCGAATGGGAAATTCTTCATCGCACACCGCAAATCCCCCCAAACTCGGCGGCGGTTCCTCCGTCCAGACCGCCGTATTGCCGGGATCCGGGGCGGTGGGGGAGGCATTGTACAGCCCCACCCAGCGATGGCTGGTGCCACGAATAAGCTGCATCCCGCCTACCCATCCCGCCGCCCAATGGCCCTTTTGCTGGCACGGGGCCAACACTTCACCTAGTTTTACCACGCCAACCTTGTCCACATGCTCAACTGCCGCCGCTGAAGCACTGCCGTAGGGCGAAACCACGCGGGCTTGCGGCCGTTGCGGATAGCCCATGTAAAAGTAAAGTATTTCGCGGCGTTGTGGAAAATAAAATCCAGAAACGGCATCCACGTGCTTTTCATCAAAGCTGCCTGGGCCGCCGCGGCCAATCAGCGCATCTCGCTCCCAGGTCCACGGACCGGCCAGCGAATCGGACCAGGCCCGATGCACGTATTTATTCGGCTCAATGCCGACGCTAAGCAGGCAATAACGCCCGTCAATCAGAGCCGCCTCATTGAGCCGGTGGGCATCCTGCACAATCCACGGTTTATGGGTGGTGCCGGGCAGCACCTCAGGATTGGTAAACTCCACCGGAACCGGAAATGACCAATGGCCTGGACCTACCTGATCCAGGGACCGGCAGATGGATTGTCCATGCCCCGGTGGATCAAAAAACAAAAACATGCGATACCCACCCACCGCCGGATCGCGCACGATGGATGCCCCACCAATCACCGAGCAGCCCAACCCCGTGGCCGGCCGGGTAATCGTACGCCCGCCATGCCGCCATTTTGCGGGTAGAAGCAGTCCTGTAGAGGTGTTGGTCAAAATGTCCATATCCATATTTCCTGTTGAGAACCTATTCAAACTGGCGGACGAGTGCGCTCTTTGCCCCCGCCAACCGCAAACTTCACGTAAAGCTGCTCCTGCCCGTAGTGGCCGGCGTTGTAAAACATCGCCACGCCGCCGTCGGGTAAAATTAAAATATGATGCCGCCACAAATTGCCTCCCTCCCCAGCCGCCTGGGCCGCAGCGGGAATGTCTTCGATGCGCTCCAGGGGGGCATCACACCAGCGCCAGCCGTCCACCGGAAATTCCGCATCGCACATCGCAAAGCCGCCCAGACTCGGGGGCGGTTCTTCCGTCCATACGGCTTTGTTGGCCGGGTCCGGAGCGGTGGGCGAAGCGTTGATTAAACCTACCCAGCGCGATTTCACGCCGGGCAAAATCTGCAGGCCTCCCACCCAGCCCGCGGCCCAATGCCCCTTCGTCTGACACGGTGGCAGCACCTGCCCGAGCTTTCTCACTCCCGGCTCGCCCACACGTCCGATGGCCACCCCCTGAGCATTGCCGAAGGGCGAGACCGCACGGGGCTGGGCTTGCCGCGGATAGCCCATATAGCAATACAAAATCTCGCCGCGCTGGGGAAAATAAAATGCTGAAACGGCATCTGTATGTTTTTCATCAAAACTCCCCGGCCCGCCCCCGCTAAGCAGTGGTTGCTCGTCCCACGTCCAAGGCCCCGCCAGCGCAGTGGCCCACGCCTGATGAATATCTTTGCTCTTCCCCATACCTACACTGACTAAAGAGTATCGCCCGCCAATGCACGCCGCCTCGTTGGGGCGGTGGGCTTCCTGCACTATATACGGCTTGTGCGTGCCTTCGGGAATAACCTCCGGATTGGTAAACTCCAACGGCAGCGGCGCAGACCACTGGCCCGGGCCGACATCGGTTAAAGAACGGCAGATCGACTGGCCATGGCCGGGCGGATACAAAAATAAAAACATCCGGTAGCCACCCACCGACGGATCGCGGACAATGCACGGATCTCCCACCACGTGAGAACCTATGCCACTGGCCGGGCGAATCAGCACCGCGCCGCCGTGGACCCAGCGCCGGGGAACAGCAAATTTTGGCAACAAAATATCGGACATGGCTGAACTTCCATCTTTCGACAATCCCCAAAGAGTCGCGCTACCGCGATACCCCCCAAAATGCTTCGCACGGCAGTCGCTGGGTCCAGGTTGGCGGGAAGGACCCGTTCGATCGCCAATGGCGGAACACACCCGCTAAAGTACTGTAATTCATGGAACCGCCCGCCGCGTGCTCGGAATTATACAAAATCAGGCCAAAGCGGAAACGCTTCAGCGCCGGCTTAAATAATGTCATCTGCGATCGCGGAATTGCGATTTCGTACAGCGTCTGATGCCTGGCGCGGTTCCGCGTGATTTTGATGATACCGCCCGGCACCGGCCCGATGCCGGGGGTAGGTGCCGCCTGGTAACCATTGCGGCGGGCGCTATGGGGACCCCAGACACGCGTGAGCATATCACCGGTGGTGGAGGTATTGGCAAAATACGCGTAATCCGTGTCGTAAAAGCTGCCCTTCCACGCCCACAAATCGTTGATCTGCCGTCCCCAGCCGGGCACACGCGGCCGAAAGCCAAACGCAAATTCCAGAACATCGCCGCAGTTGATCGGATAATCCAGGCCATCAGGCAGGCCGCGTTTATACGGCACCAGAATATTTCCGCCGCTGCGCCCTGCCAAAGCCGGGGTGCCCACGGCACAGGAAAAATGCTGTTGCAGCACCGCCGCGCCGATATAAACAAATTCGCGGCTGTAAGCTGTGTAAATGCGCGCAATAATTCTGCCCTTGCCGCGGGCTGCGGTGGGCAGTTTCAGGTCCGGATTGCGCAAATACCGGGTCAAATCCACGTGCTGGCCAAACATGCGGCTGTCCATCAGCACCGGCGTTAGCCCGCGCCAATCCGAAAGTTTCCCGGTGAAATGCACGGTTCGCCGCACAAACCGAGCCGTCGAAAGCAATTGCTTTTTGACAAACGCCACAAAGGTGTCGCCCGTTTGATCCGGGGCCACCACCGCCTTGAGGGAAACGCCATAATCGTTGTCCCGCGCAATGGCTACGCCCGGCCACGCGATGGGCACCTCCACCAGTCGCCCCGGTCCAGCCACGAACGGAGTCGAGACCGTTTTCCCGGCGGCCGCAATGGTCATGCGCAATGTGCCATGCACCGCGTCCGGCAGTTGATTTTCCAGCCGTACCAGCACTGTTTGCCGCTTATTGGCCGGCTGCATCAGCGATAAGGCGTAACAATTCACGGCCGTTACATTGCTGATCCGCGCCCCCCGAATGATATGATACAACCGCATCACGCTAAGTGTTTTGGTGGTGATGTACACCGGATTATCATTAAAGGGCAGCACCAGCCGCCCCCGTGTGGGCTGAATAATCCGGCCCGTCATGTCATACGCCTTGAGGCCCTGTGGATGGATAATCGTCAGGGTCCCCATTCGGTCCACCGCTTGATCCGACTGGCCCGTACAGGACCATACCACCGCCACCTTGGTGGGGTCTGTTCCACGACTGGCGGGGACGGCCACGCCCCAGCGGGCGGAAATCTGCCGGGCACGCGGCAAACGCCGCACCTGCGGCGTAATCCACCGAGGATCGGCAAAGATGGCACCGCGGATTAATTCTTCCCGCGGCCAGATATCTGCCACAATCGGCCGGTCCTCCAAAAAGTGCGTCATCACCGCGAAGGTGGTGTTACTGCACGTCCAATTGGGGCCATAGCCGATGTTAAGCTGCATGTTCCCCATGAACATGCCATCCTCGGCAGCCTGCACAAAGTATTGCACAATCTTAAAGGCATTGTGGCGGTTGTTCATCCAGTGGCCAAAATAGTGCATACCTCCGGGCTTGATCGCCCCCACCGGGTATTGCGTGCCGCCCTCAGTCAGATAGGTGTATGTAAGCCCCATACGTATGGCGGCTTGTTTGGCGTCATCCATGGATCGCAAATTATCCCCCGCCCGCCAGTTCGCCCGACCTCCGCTGTACGTATACGGATGATGGGTCAGGCCGGAAAGCAATCCTTTCCAGCAGGACGGAGCAAATTCAATATGGTCCACGATAAACGCGGAACTGTTCCCCGCCAGCATCCGCACGTGCCGATTGACCTGCAGAGCCATCCGACATATTTCACGCTGCAAAACCCGGTACCGCGCCCCGGGCGCGGCCCACGTCCATCCGAAAATCCACGGCTCGTTCCAGAATTCGTACGTATGAATCTGTGGGAAATGCTTCATCCACACCCGCCAGGTCTGCACAAACTGACCATAATCATTGGGCGGACCGTACATGTGCAACGCCCGGGCCAGCGGCGTTAAATTGGCCGTATTGGCCCCCTGCAGCGAATAACCAATCGACGGCAGCCACCAGATTCCATGGGACGTATCCGCCGCCCATTCGCGATCCAGCGTTTTAAAACTCTGGGGCACGGCCCTACCCCGGGGCAACGTATGAATCCAGGAGGCATTTTTCACCTTCAATACCGGGTTGGGTTCCACTCGCGCCACCTTCATGCCGATGGCCTGCAAAAAATCCAGCGTCTTGCCCATGGGCACGTTTAAATTGGAGGCAAAAAACGAATTGGGCCGCAATCCTGGATGCCACGGCGGTATCACCCCGATGTTGGTCCGGCCCACCGCCGCCGCACCCGCCAGATGTGCGCTGATTAAAAAATATCCCATGCCCCCATTAAAGTTGACATCCACGGTGACGGCCCGACTCACCGGCACGTGGCCCAGATGCAGCGTCTGGTGCCATGCCACCCGATGCCCAAAAATATCCCGGGCCCCTACCACCACCGTCGCCCCATGCAACGCCGACGGGCTTACCACTGTCAACCGCAGGCGAACAGGCCGCGCTATGCGACCGCCTCCCGCCGGCATGGGCCGCGTGAACATATCATAAATGCCTCCCACCGGCGCGAGTGTAATCCGCGTGGCCGCGTTGCCAACACCCGCCCAGGCCAACAGAAGCATCCCGGCCAGAACTGGAATAATCCGTCGGACCCGCAGCGCCATGCAGCACGCTGTGCCGTGGGCTGCCGCCGGTGAGGCCGTGGGAACCAGAGGGCCGCCGTCCGGGGGGTGTTGATGTAGACCGTCAAAGTTCCCGTCTGAAAAGGCGCCGCCGTAAATCTTCAGACCCTGCAACCAACTTGCTAAATTATGAGGCATGATACACCCGTAAAAACAAAAACCGCGATGGCCGACCGCACTGTGCCCCGTTTCATCTCCATCAGTGCCTCTCGTCGCCACTGCGTTACACTGGTTACCTTGTTATTAAAAGGCTTCATTCATCGGGGGCTATCGGGGGCCAAGCCGGGCCATTTCTCCACACGCTGTGGATTCCGATGGCTATCGGGAGGGCACACACCGCCGCGAGCTACCGCGTGATGAGCTGCGGCGGCACCATCCGCAGTTGGGGGCCTTCTCCAGCCGTTCCCGCGATGCGGTCCTCCAGCAACCGCAGCATTTCCTGCCCAATCCGAAAATTCTGCTTATCCACGGTAGCACAGGGAATGGAAGATTCCATTTCCTGCTCTGGGCTGTCATCACAATAGTTATCGTAGCCCACGAGAAAAATATCTTTCTGCGGCTCGCGCCCGAACATACGACACGCCGCCGCCACCGAAAATGCCTCGCCGTCGCTGGCCGCCATAATCGCGTCAACCGGATTTGCTCTGGTCAGGTACGGCACCAACTGGCCTGCCAGATAGCTGGACTTCACGCGGAAATGATCCACCGTATAATGGCCGCCGAGATCCTCCACCCACAACGTCGGCAGTGGTTCCAGGCCGCTTTCGCGCATGGCCCGTGTGTAGCCCGCCAGCCGGCCGCTCTTCCAGTAAACATTCTCCGGTTTTTCAAACAGCGGCAAAATGCGGCGGCACCCCCGCTGCAATAAATGTTGGGTCAGCATATAAGATCCCGCATCATGGTCGGAAATGACGCGGTCATATTCCTGCTCCAACGGGCCGTCGCCATACACCACCACCGGAATGCCCTCCCGGGCCAGTGTACGTATAAAATCCACCAAGGCCTGGCGATCCGCTGCGGCAATTTCGCAAACCAGCAGGCCCGATGGCCGCACCGAGAGCACGGGGTCCGAAGGCTGCTCTAACAGCTGCGTGGGTGCCAAACTCAGCACGCCATGTCCTTCCTGCCGGGCTGCCGCCGCCGCTCCGATAGCGACATATTCCGACCATCCCGGTTGTACATGGCCCGCCAACGGTGCCTGCGCCGGGGCCAAAATCATTAACGTCTGGCGAAAAATCGCGGCGACCGCACTCGATGGGGCATGCGCCAACAAACGCGTATGGCCATCCCTGACCTGAATTAAGCCTTCCGCCGTAAGCACGCGTAATGCCCGTTGTACTGTCGCCAAGCCCACCCCAATGTGCTGGCATAATTTCCGCTCCGACGGCAACGGCATTCCCGGCTGCAATCGGCCCTCTTGAATCCATTCCCGCAAGGTGCGAATAGCCTTGGCCCGTGGCGAGCTGTTGCGAAAAACTTTTGATTCGAGCGTGGCATCCATTATAATAAGCCTCCAAGCCTAATCCAACGCACCTTGTTGCAGCAGTCCAAATTAATAATCATCAACGCTGTGTTGGACTCCATCAGTCGTCAGTTTAGCACAACGTCGCAGTGTGTCAAATAGTATGCATAAAATTTTATGACCCATTATTAATGTTTCGATCTCACCTATTGGGACGCTCCCATCAACAATCAGCCTGGTTCCACCCTTGTAAGCTATTAAGGTGCCTGCGACATACCGAGTTATTTCAACTGCGATCACGAAATTTTACTAAAACGAATTTAATATGTACAAATGACTCATGATTTTAGAGTCAAAAATTCTCAAAAGTTTTTACTTGCAATCAAAAAAACATTTTGTTACAATATCACTCGTTGACCCGATGTGGTCTTTTTGATTGTTTCTTCTTGTGGCTTTCGCCACAGGCGATCAAAAAAATCCCGGGCGAAGGCCTTTATGGAAAGGGAACAAGTTATGTTCAACTCTAAATCTCTACTGATGGCGTGCGCGGCCTCAGGCGTGTTTGCGGCAATCGGGATGGGTGGCGGCATGGCTGCAGCCAACACCATCACGGATAATTTCAATTCCGACGGCACGGGCACGTTCGCCGGCTCCAGCAGCCCTACCAATGACCCTTACTTCTCTGGCAACACGACCGTATCAAGCAGCGGCCTGAGCATCGTGAACGTATCCGCTGGCAACAACGTGCTGCAAATCACCGGCGCTGGAATTGTCAACACGGACACCGCGCCTGGCAACGCCCCTTGGGAACCATCCGCGAACGCCCCCGTCACCGTCACCGGAGACGTGAGTTTCGCCACACTGAATTCACAGTTCCATATCGACACGCGTTCGACGGGTCAGCCGGAAAACCTGTTTTTCAACTCCCCCGATTATGGTAATATCAACGGGCTACGATTCGGCATCCAGGCTAATGGTGCGCATGGATCAACCAGCCAATCCGGTTCCTTCATATTTATAGATAATTACGGTGGGACTGGGACAGGTACCACCACCGATGCCACCGCTACCTACACCAACTTTAATATTGCCGCCGGAGACAATGTGCAGTTCACCGTCGTTGACAGCGGCCCAACTGTGTCCTTGTCCGTCACGGATTCCAGCCAGACCAACGACACGGCCTCAATCACCGCCACGACCACTTACACGCCGCCAAACAATGCGTATTTAGTTTCCTTCGAGGGCACCGGCACGTTCAAGTATAACCTCGATAATGTCACCATCACCAACTCTGCCGCCATTCCCGAACCCGCCACTCTGGGCCTGATGGCCGTGGTTGGGGCCGGCCTGCTGGTGGGTAAGCGCAAACGGGCTTGATGGCCTAAAAAAGCCCTAGCAATGGATCAATGGTGCCAAGGGCCGATAGCCAGATATCGGCCTTGGCTTACCATGGTCGAGTCGCATGCTCAAGGAAAATCTGCATGAACACCAATCGAACAAAGTGGACCTTCCCAGACAGCCGTGCTGACTCCAGCTCTGTGCCACAATCCGTCGACTTCTTTGCAGCATGCGAAGACTTTCCTGCCAGCACCGCCTCTTCCGCCAAGCCATTGCCCGCGCAGCGCTGCAAGCCTCCTGAATTCTGTCTCCTGTCGCCTGACTCCTGCGGCCGCAGCCGCGATGTGATTCCTGTCTTTTCGCCAAGCAGGCCGGTCCGGAAATTACCTTGCGCTTGGCGGTTTTCGGGATTTTCCCTGGTCGAATTGCTGGTGGTCATCACCATCATCGGCATCCTGATATCTCTTTTACTCCCAGCGCTGTCGGCGGCCAGAGAAGATTCCCGCCAGGCAATATGCCTTTCCAATTTGCATGAACTGGGTCAGGCCACTACGGAATACACCACTGAAAGTAACAACATTTATCCGGATCACCGCAGCAACGAAGCCGAAGCCCTTTATGCTTCCACCGAACCATCCTGGGCTGGCACCATGGCTTATTGGCCTGTCGATTACCGCAAAGAAATTGGGCCGTACCTGGCCGCCAGTGCCAACGCCACCCAATGGTCGCCCAACTTCGGCGTCTTCTATTGCCCCGATATGCTCGATGCCAGCTATCTTTTTACCCATCCTCACCCCTTACTGGTCTATACCACCAACCCGCAGGCCATGTGGCTGGGCACTACCACCGGCGATGGTGCCACCGACGGCCGCTGCAACAGCAATTATCAAATTGCCGAAGGCTTCCGGCGGACTTACGCCAACGGTTTTACCTTTGCCCAAACCAATGGTTCTACCCTCATCGCCAACCCCGGTGATAACCAAAGTTTCAGCCTCAGCGCCACGCAAATTCAAACTCCGGCCAACACCGTCGTGATCGCGGATACCGTCGCTTTCGGCATCAATTTTTATGGCTTGGGATCTTTCCAATTGCCCGGCTACACACCGCATGGATCCGGTGCCAACGCTCTGTTCGCCGACGGCCACGCCGCCTGGCAACCGCTCAATACCCTTAAGCCCCAATACGGCCAAGGCTGGGGAAGCAGTGCCCAATTTGTGTACTATTGGTAACCCGACGCTCATCGGCAGGTCGCCCGCGTTAAAAACATTTGGTCGCCGTAGCCCGGGGCGGCAACCCGCATAGCGATGATAATCCGGCATTTTGGCGGCTCAAGTGCGCCTGCGGCTATTTGGTGCGCTACGCTTTAGTGCCCGGGCTGGCGAGTAACGCAGCGTTGATTTGGGCTGGGGTGACCCGCGAGCGAGCATTGTGCCCATCGGCAGGCAATACTGTCCGGAAGATGGTCACACAAAAGCAGCAAAGATTTAACACCATCTTAACTTGCGCATTTGCGCCGGATATGTTCTACTGTCGGCCATGAGCCAAGCTGACCAGCCATCTTTGATTCCGGACCCCAACGTACTGCCGGCGCTGCTGAAAAAACGGATGATCCGCGTTGGGAGCAGCTCACCGGGCGCAAAGAGTTGCGTGTACTTCAAGAGATTCTGGCCCGGCTACGGGGCGGGCGGTGAACTGGGGGCGATGGCGATATCCACGCGGTGTTCACGGCGGTCGTTGACCAGCGGCACAACCCGGTCCGGCTGCACTACGCCGTCCAATTTCATTTCCAGCACCTGAGTACCGCCGTTGCTGAAATAAATGTGGTAAAAGGTTTCAAAATATCGGAAATGGATACGAAAGTTTTTCCAGGCAGACGGCAAGGCCGGTTCAAAGGAAAGGCGATCGGCGTTGCGCCGCAGACCGATGAACGTTTCCACCAGCAGGCGATACATCCATCCCGCCGAACCGGTGTACCAGGTCCAGCCACCCTGGCCCTGGTACGGGGGCACGGCATAAACATCCGCGGCCACCACATAGGGTTCCACACGGTAGGTTTCCATATCGCCACGGTTGGCGCTGTGCCGCAGCGGATTGATCATGGAGAAGAGTTCCCACGCGTGATCGGGCAGGCCGGCCTGGGCAAAGGCCATGATGACCCAAAGGGCCGCATGGGTGTACTGCCCGCCATTTTCCCGCACCCCGGGTACATATCCGGCAATGTAACCGGGATCAATTTCGGGATGATCAAAGGGTGGATCAAAAAGTTTAATCAGACGGTCTTGCGGACAGATCAGATATTTTCCAACGGAGGCCAGAGCCTGGAGTTGTCGCTCCCGGGAACCGGTGGCACTGAGCACCGCCCAGCTTTGCGGCAGCGAGTCGATACGGCACTGGGGATCGCTGTGGGTTCCCAGCGGTGAACCATCGTCAAAAAACGCCCGCATATACCACTGTCCATCCCAGCAGTTGGCCTCGAGAGCGGCGGCCAAGCTCTGGCGCAGCGACCGGCACAGTTCCACGGTGGTGGTATCCTGGCGGAGTTGGGCCAGGGGTTCAAATTCTGCCAGCACGTAGCGCATAAAAAATCCGAGCCACACACTTTCGCCCTGGCCGCCCAGACCCACGCGGTTCAATCCGTCATTCCAGTCGCCGCTGCCCATCAAAGGAATTCCATGGCGGCCCAAGGTCATGGCGTGACGGATGGCCCGCAGGCAGTGTTCATAAAGGTTGGCGGATTCGCCGGAGACCTGCGGCAGGTCATACCAGGATTCCTCACCCTGATTTAAGGGCCGTCCATGGAGAAACTCCACCGGCTCATCGAGCACGCCGGTGTCATTAGTAACTTGCACATATCGAGCTACGGCCAGCGGCAACCATAATAGATCGTCGGAAACCCGGGTGCGCACGCCACGGTTTGTGGGCGGGTGCCACCAGTGCTGAACATCGCCCTGAACAAATTGTCGTCCGGCCGTGCGTAACAACTGCGCCCGAAGAATGGCTGGTTGCGAAATAGCCATGGCCATGGCATCCTGGAGCTGGTCACGAAAACCGAATGCGCCGCCGGACTGGTAATACCCGCTGCGGGCCCAAAGTCGCGATGAGAGCACCTGATAAGGCAGCCAGCCATTGGCCAGAGCATTGGCGGCCGGGTCGGGGGTTTCCAGGTAAATGGTGCCCAGCGTCTGATTCCAGAGCTTCCAGACTTCATCAAGGGCACGTCGAGCACTGGATGGGGAGCGAAAACGGCGGATCAGAGCGCGGGCTTCATCGCGGCTGTCGGCGGCACCGAGCAGCAGCACTACTTCGCGCTGGCCTCCGGGCGGCAGATCGAAGGTGGAGTGCATGGCGGCACAGGGGTCCAAGCCCACGCCAAGGCGTCCGGAAAGGCGGGAATAGCCCATGGCGGCGGGTGCGTCGGGTCCGCCGTTGCGCCCCAGAAATTCGGTGCGGTCGCCGGAAAGAGTACGGTTGGCCTCGCTGCTTTCGACGAAGGCGACATGCTTGCTCCAATCGCCGTTCCAGAGATTGGCCGCAAAGATGGTTCCGGTTTGTTCGTCGAGTTCGGTAAGAATGTGCAGGGCGCTGGTATCGCGATGTTCGCCCAGGGTCCATTCCCAATACCCCGTGACGGAAATGCGTCGGGGGCGATCGGATTTGTTGGTGAGCTTGAGGACATTAAATTTCACCGGCTTATCCACGGCCACGTAGACCCAAAGCTCGGATTCAATCTGCTGGTAGGTGCGCTGGAACACGCTGTAACCAAAGCCATGGCGTACCACACAGGGCGAGGCGACTGCAACCGGCCCCGGTGTGGGCGACCAGAACGCTCCGCTGTGATCATCGCGGATATAAATAGCCTCGCCGGAAACATCGCTTACCGGATCGTTGTACCACGGCGTGAGGCGGAATTCATGGGCATTGCCGGCCCAGGTGTAGGCTCCGCCGCGCTCGCTGATGACGGTTCCGAATAACTCGTTGGCCAGGACGTTGCACCACGGAGCCGGCGTGGGACGGTCGGGCGAGAGGTCCATGACATATTCGCGGTGGTCCGGGGTCAGCCCGCCGATGGAATTGAAGAACTGCAGATCCGGGCGCTGCGGCCGCGGCAGGCGTCGTGGTTCCGGATAGGGCTGTGTCACCGGCACGAGCCGGCCTGGTGGCACGTCCACGTATTGGCCGGAATCGCGTATTTGCCGCTCCAGACCGGAGGTAGAGTCGTTAAGCACTACGGTGGCCACGGCCAGCAGCAAGGTACGGTCATCCTCGGAGAGTTGATCTGATCGGCGCACGAAAATTCCGCCTGGTCGATCCAGGAGTTTATTTTCCGGTCCGGCGGCGATCATATCCATAATCTGCTGGTGCAGGGCTTGTCGGTAGACGGAGGAATCTTCAATCCAGACCATCATGTCCACCGCCAGCCCCTTGAGCCGCCAGTACGCATGGGCCTGAATCACTTTACGCACCAGGGCCAGATGATCGGCGTTGGCCACCCGAAGCAGGAGAATCGGCAAATCTCCGGAAATACCGAAGCCCCACAAGCCGGATTGGCCTGCGCGGTTGGCCCGTATGAAATGGGCGGCTCCACGGTAAAGCGGTCCGCCGTAGACCAAGGGACCGGCGAGACGGCCAAATATCTGGGCGTCGGCTTCGGTGGCGTTGATCTGGCGCAGCAACACCTGCTGGTAAGACCAGGCCATTTCCAGCACACGATCGGTGCAGCGAGAATCGTTATAACGGGTCAGCAGGGCCACAGCGTCGGCGCGGGAGCCGGCAATACCCACCACCAGATCTATGAGCGCGGTTTGGTCGGGCTGAAGCACAAATTCGCGGCGGATGGCGATGATGGGGTCCAGTACCGCGCCGGTGGTGTTGGAAAGCGAAGCGCGGGCGTCCATGGCCAGCGGGCGGGCGGGCGTACGGCCCCGCCCGACAAATTTCATGCGGTCGGTTTCCCAGGAACAGGGTGCGGTGGCGGCCCCATGCAAGACCAAGCTATGGAGCAACCAGGGGGGAGTTTCCTCTTTGCTTCTGGCCCGGCGGGTGGCCAGCAGCCCGTTATACTCGCTGATGGCTTCGGTTTGTACAAACAAATTGCCAAAGGCAGGATGGGATAGATCGGCGTTGGGCGCTTGCAGCACCACTTCAGCGTAGGAGGTTACTTCCATCCGGCGCGGAGTTTTTGATCGATTGGTGAGACGGATACGCCGCAATTCCAGATCGTCCTCAGGCGAGACCACCACCTGGGTGAAGGTTTCAATGGCACCATCGCGCCTCCGAAATTCCACCTTGCCTTCCGAGAAGGTGGCTTCATACATGGAGGGTCGCCGCTGCACCGGCTGGTGCGTATTGGACCAGTAAAGGCCCGCATCAAGATCACGAATGTAGCAGAACACGCCCCGGCAATCGCGCGTAAAATCCTCGCGCCATCGGGTAAGAGCCACGTTGCGGCACAGCGCCCGGGAGCCGCCCGCGGCGGTAATCATCAGATGATAACGGCCGTTGGAGACCAGATGCACTTCGGGAACTGGAGTTTGGGCTGTATTAAACGACCGCCAGCCCGGCTCCTCTTGCAGCACGGGACGCTGGGCCTGGGCTACTTCGCCGGCGTGCGGGAACACCGGCCGGCCTTGCGGGCTTCGTTCCTGGAGGAGGAAATCGCCGGAGCGCAGCAGCGGGTCGGAGAGAAATCGGCGTTGCATGGGATGATCCAGGAGGCAGGCCTCCAACCCGAGCAGGCTCATGCCCTGATGATGCACCATATAAGATTGCACCATGGCGGGTTCGCCGGCTTCGCGGAGGCGTGATGGGGTGTAATCCAGAGCTTCGTAAAAGCCATAGCGGTGCAACATTCCCATGCCCGCCAATCGCCGAAGGTTGGCGCAGGCGGCGGGCGGATTGATCAGCAGAGCCATGGCGCTGGCGTAGGGGGCAATGACGGTATCTTCCGCCAAACGCCGCCGAAAACCCAGCCCCGGTACACCGAAGGCTTTGTATTGGTAATTGAGTTGGGCATCGGTGGCATTATAACCCGACTCGGAAATACCCCAGGGAATGCCGCGCTGCCGGCCGTATTCAATGTTGCGCTGCACCACCGCCCGATTTGTGGTGTCGAGAATGGTGTTGCGGTAGCTGGGCAGCACCAGTTCCGGCATGAGGTATTCAAACATGGAGCCACTCCATGAAATGAGGGCCAGATCGCCGCCTGCACTGGTAAATTGCCGGCCCAGACTGAACCAGTTTTCCTGCGGCAACTGGCCCAGCACAATGCCAGCATAGCTGCCAATTCTGGCTTCAGAGGCGAGCAAATCATAAAACCCGGCATCCATGCGGTTTTCCGTTACGCTAAAGCCAATCGAAAGAAGTTTGCGGTTTTTGTCGTATAGAAATACAAAGTCCATGTTGGCCAACTGCGTACTTTCGTCGGCGAGCGTAGAAAGCGTTTTCAAGCGGGCTTCGACGTTTTGTAAGGTCTGTTCTAAAGCCTGGCGCAAATAGGTGGGTTGGGCCGGCGAGACCGACTTGGCGGGAGCATGGTCGATGGCGGGTAAATTGGCCGATCCGTTGGCCAAGGTGGCGGCGGCCAGCGGTGGCGCGGCACATAAGTTTATGGCGCGGCGGCACAGGTCGGGCAGATCGGCAAGCGGCGGGTTGGCATTGAGCTGGTCGAGAATCTGGCTCAGGCCGGTTTCGCTGGACAAGACCGAGGCTTTCGCCATCTGGTGCGGGGGCAGCGGAAAATGAAGCCACGGAGCCAGTGTGCGGAGTTCTTCCAGCAAATCCGCATGTTGGCGCTCTAAAGCCCGCAAGAAATCACCGGCGGCCCCGGCAATCTGGGAATGGTCGGCTAGAAACCCAAGCAGGTGGGTGTGGCTTTCGCTGATGATGGCCAGACATTGGGAAACTGTGCCGTGCGGACGGTGGTAGATCGACTGCAATTGATCGCACAGAATATTTGCGGCGGCCACCGACGAGTCTGGGGTTGGTAACGGCTCGATGGAGGTCAGCGAATCCCGGATGGCCAAAAGCGTGGCATCCAGGCCGTCGATAGCGCCGGGCCACCAGGCCGGATCGCTCACGATGCCACGCAGGGCCGCGGCCAGCACAAGCAAATGGGCCGCCAAATTACCGCTATCCACGGTGGAGATGTAGCGCGGGTTGAGCGGTGCCAGGGACAAAGTGTCGTACCAATTGAGAAAGTGACCGCGATATTTTTCCAGTTTTCCCAGTGTATCAAAGGTGCGGCGGGTGCGCAGGAGCAGGTTACCGGTGGATATCCATCCAAAATCGCGGGCGGCCACATTCGCCAGCAGGGCCAGGCCGATGTTGGTGGGCGAGGTGCGGTGGGCCAACACCGCATTGGGAAATTGCTGAAAATTGTCGGGTGGAAGATAGTGATCCTCGGCGGTGATATGGGTATCAAAATAGTTCCATGTAGCGCGGGCCACCAGCAGCAAAAACGCCCGATCGGCCGGGAGCAGGTTCATGGCCCGGTCTATTATTGGGCGGCTTAGCAGCCACGCCGCCAGGGGCGAAGCGATCCATATTGCCCCCAACAACAGAGCCAAAAGTCGCATGAGCATGGTGGAAGGCATGGCCAGGCCCAACACCACCGCCAGCAAACCGATGGCGGGTCCGGCCCACATGGAGCGGAGAAAGTCGGACCAGCGGGTGCGGGCAAAGGCCTGTGCGGCGGAACTGGTGCGCCATTCCAGCAGTCGGCGGCGTGTCAGGTACATCCGCGTGAGAGCTCGGATGGTGGCATCCAGACTCAGGCGCGCCTGGTCGGGTAGAAAGGTCAATGACAGGCCGGCTTGCAGCAGATGCCGGCGCAGATCGGCCAAGACCCGCTGCACGTGCATGACCGCACCGGTATGATCCGGTTTGCGGATAAGCCCCACCAGTGATACCAGCAGCCCCGGCAGCAGCAATACCCCGCCGATGGCGGCCATCCACAACGGGCCATTGGGCAACAGGCCGGCCAGCGCCAACATTAGCACCAGCAGCAAGGCCAGAGGCACCAGGCTGCGGCGCAGATTGTCGAAGATTTTCCAGCGGGAAAAAAGCGACAGCGCATTGCGTTGCCAGCGCAGGTCGGCATTTTTCACCCAGGGAAAAAGCCACGCCATAATTTGCCAGTCGCCGCGAATCCACCGATGTCGGCGGTCGGCATCTACGCCATAATGCCATGGATGGTCTTCAAAAAGCAGGGCATCGCTGATCAACCCGGAACGCACGTGGCAACCCTCCAACAGGTCGTGGCTTAAAATGCGATTGGGAGCAAAGCGTCCGCGTTGCGACTGGTCAAAGGCATCCACATCGAGAATGCCCTTGCCGATAAAAGACCCTTGGCCGAATAGATCCTGATAGACATCCGAAACGGCCAGAGTATAAGGATCCACACCCGCATCGCCGACATAAAGGCGCGAAAACCAGGACCGGCTCGCGGCAGTCAGCTTGATGGCCACCCGCGGCTGAAGAATGCCGTAGCCTTCCGTGACTATGCTGGTAACGGGGTTGAACACCGGACGGTTGAGGGGATGGGCCATCGCCCCGATGAGTTCCGCCGCGGTACCGCGGGGCAATTCGGTATCGGTATCCAGGGTAATAACAAACTGCACGCCCGGCAGGGCCGCCATATCACCGACGGTGGTGAGAAAGGCATCGGTACTTCGCCCGCGTAAAAACTCCACCAGTTGGGTCAGCTTGCCGCGTTTGCGTTCATAACCCATCCAGAGTTTTTCCCGGTCGTTCCATTGTCTTGGGCGATGGAACAGGTAGAAGGGCTGGCCAAAATCCGTGGCGAATCGCCGATTCAGGCCTTCAATGCCCTCCACCAGGCGACGTAACAGGGCTTCGTCGCCGGGCAGCACCTGTTGGTTGGCGTCGGAAAAGTCGGTGAGCAGACCCAGCAGGATATTTTTATCCCGGTTAGCCAGGTGCTTTACTTCCAAGGCATCAAGCAGATCAGCCACGTCCTGCGGGCTGGTGACGATGGTGGGAACCACGACCAGCGTGCGGTATTCGTCCGGTACGTGTTTGGAAAAATCCATCCGCGGTAGAATGGACGGAGGAATCACCAGCGTGACGAGATAGTTGGCCAGCGCAATGGCCAGTTGGCTGGCGGCCAGCAAGGCGGCCAAGCCGGCAATGATGGTCCAAAGAGTCGGGCGGTAATCGCCGATGACCCATACCAACAGTACCATGAAACCGCCAACCAACATGGTGATTAAACCATGGTAAAACGCCAGCGGGTGGTTGCGCAAAAGCCGGGTGCTGTGCTGTGACGCGGGCACCCGCGCTCGAAGCGCGGTTTCCAGTTCCCGCCGGCCCCGATCCACCAGGTAATAGCCCACATGGCTGCGGCGATCGACGGTTGAATTATCCCGCGGCCACCGACCGGCAAGTTCAATGGCTTGATCCGCCACCCGCAATTCCGAGACACTCGTCCACTTGGCCAGATTTTCCACTTCGTGCCGGTAGCGATCGCGGCTGCGAAAATCCATGTTCCGGTAGCTGCCGGCGGGGTCGCGGGCCAGCGATTGTTCCACCACACTCTGTGATTCGACAAAATCTTTCCAGTCGGTGGCGTCAATAAAATGCAAACTGCCGATGCAGTTGGCGATCAGCACATGGTCTGCGGCCTGGCGTTGGCTTTCTTCGTGGCGCATGCGCTCGAGACTTTTGGAACTCCGGGCCAGCATTTGGGCCAGCCAGTCCAGAGCCAGGCCCAGCGAAGCGCTGTGGCCTTCCAGGCGGCGTACACATTCCGTGGTGAAGGCCGAAGAAAGCGGCGGTTCCGCCCGAACCATTTCAGCCAGAACAATGATGATCGCATCGGGGCTTTTTTCCGAAGCGGCAATAAGTTTGTCCGCCCACTCGTTGGCCAGATTGCGATGGTAGCGACCTTCGCGGATGCGCGAGGCCACCCGCCGCAGGTTTTCCACCAGTGCCAACCGCAGCATAATCGGCACGGCCCAGAGTTCGCCCATGGTTAGCACGGCTTTTTTCTGGTAGGCCCCCGTAAACCGGGCCAGGGCTTCGGAATCGATGCGCCCGTCGAGATGGCTGATCAGGGCCAGCACCATGCCATATACCCGTGGAAATCCGGTCAGCGGTCCACTGGACAATTGGGGCAATTCCAGCGAATAGCGGCGTGGCAAATGCCGCTGGATCAACAAGATTTGTTCTTCCACCAGATAATAATTGTCCAGCAGCCATTCGGCCGCGGGCGAAACATGTTGGCCTCCGTTTAAGGCCTCATTGACCAGTTGATAGGCCGAAAGCAAAACCCGCTGATTTTCCACCAGCCGCGGCAATAGCCGGTCGCGAGTGGCGACGGCGGGTTTTCCCGGCCATGCGGCCGACATTTCCCCAGCAAGCTGTTCCAATTGTTCGATGCTCAGCAATTCTTCGCGGAGTGGATCCTCCGCGGGTCCGTCAACGGCGAAGGCCGCCGACGGACGAAAAACTGTTTTGTTTAACAAACCCAAAGCATATTCCTTTTAGGCGGCGACCACGGACCAGCCAACAACATCCCGCCACAAGGGATGATAGCACCAAATTGAACGGAGGGGACAAATATGGAATTTTATTTTGCGTTGCGCGGGTGATACGTATTGAAGGAGATGGCGTCGCGGACCTCCTGGCCACCCGCATCTATTATTCCTCCTCCTATTATGACGCCGCCAACCGGCCCATTGCTACCGCCAATGCCGGGACCAATCCCGTAGGAACAAACGGCGCCGCCACCCCATGGGTGCGTCCAGCATCTCCCGACTCCCTACTCCCGTCTCCCGTCTTGCTGGTCTCCTTGACCGATTACAATGCCGCAGGCTGGGTGTTTGAAACCACCGATGCCAACGGCAATATCACCGCAAACTTTTACGATTCCCTGGGCCGGGTTGTCGAAACGGTGGCCTCCTATGGCACGCTATCGACCGACCTCAATCAGACCACGCTGTACACCTTTGATGGTTTGGGCGATCAAACCAGTATGACCGCGGAAGACCCGTCAACGGGTAATCAGACCACCAGTTACATTTATGGGGTATCTGCGGCGGAAGTCAGCCAAATAACGAGTAACGATCTCCTGCAGGAAACCCTGTATCCTCCTGTCTCCTCTTATGTTTACAACGCCCTGGGGCAGGTGATTCAATCCACGGATCGCGATGGCAACACCCACGATTACACGTTTGACGCACTGGGCCGGCAGATTAGCGATACCGTCACCACGCTGGGTGCGGGTGTCGATGGCAGCGTGCGACGCATTGATACCGCGTACAACAATCAAGGCCTGGCGTACTTGCTCACCAGTTATGCGGATACGGCGGGCAGATTGGTAACAGATTTTGCGCTTGGTGGATTTGGTTTGCGGGTGGGGGTGGGGTAAAATAAAGCTATGGTTGCTGTTGCGGAAGATAGGACGAGGGGTGAGTTGCGGCGGAGAAAGCTGCATGGTGGAAGCGACATCTCGCCACTTGAGGCAGGTGATTCGGTAACGGGCCTGTATTACGAACGCGCCCGGTGGTACAGCACCAGCCTTGGCATCTGGGTTAGCCAAGACCCCGTGGGCTACATCAACGGTGCCAATACGTATCAGTTTGTGAAAAGTGAGTCCGGTGGGACAGGTGAATCCGGCGGGGCTGCTTTTGGGATACAGGCAGGGCTTGTGCGCCCGGCTGGTCCAAGACGCCCGGCGGTGGTGCCGGGTGGAGTGGAATACTATTTCGTCGCTGTGTATGGCGGCTTTCCGCATAACCGGTCAAGCTGCCGCCCCGGAGGTCAAGGTTTATGGCACACTCGTTGAGCCTTTTGCATGTTTGCCGCAAGGCCAAGTTCTGCTAGAATCCGGGGGTGAAGTCGGTTTGGTTCAAATCGCTTTATTCTGGGGCGACGGTAAATCGGAGAATCGCGCATGGCAGACCCGCAATCCGGCAATAATAGGACCGAATCCGACAGCGGTATCTCGTTGGCACAGCTTGTCCCCGAGGCCGAAGTATCCACATCAAATGTGTCGCAGGATAGCCTGGCGGAATACGAGAAAAAAGAGAAATGCGGAATTTTTGGAATTGCCGGTCCGCCGGATGCGGTGGAAAGGTGTTATTACGGGCTGTATGCCTTGCAGCATAGAGGGCAGGAATCCGCCGGAATCGCGGCCAGTGATGGGCAGGATATCAGTGCGCATACGGGGCTGGGCCTGGTGGCGGAGGTTTTTAATAAAAATGTGTTGCGTGATATGACGGGCACAGCGGCGATTGGGCATGTGCGGTATTCCACATCGGGATCGAATCGCAAGTGTAACGCGCAACCGATTTTGGAGGAATATATTGACGGTCAGGTAGCGGTAGCGCATAACGGAAATCTGATCAATGCGGCGCGGCTGCGGCATGAATACCAGAAATACGGCCACATATTTTATTCCACCAGCGATACTGAAATTGTCATACACATGCTGGCCAAACCCACGCACCAGGAAAAGCCGGATCCACTGGCCCATGTGCTCCGGCATCTGCAGGGAGCGTTTAGCATGTTGTTTTTATTTAAGGATCGGATGGAAGCGTGCCGCGATCCGTGGGGGTTTCGTCCGCTGGTGATCGGGAAGACCCGCGACGGATTTTATTGTGTGGCGTCGGAGACATGTGCATTGGCGAGCATTCAGGCTACTTTTGTGCGCGAAGTGGAGCCGGGGGAAATTGTTACCATCGACCATAGCGGCACCTCGCTCAAAAGCCGGTTCTACACGGAAGATCGCCACGCCCGTGCGCATTGTGCCTTTGAGCACGTTTATTTTGCCAGCCCGTCGAGCACGTTGTTTGGCGATACGGTGGTGATGGTGCGGCAGAAGATGGGGCAGCGGCTGGCTGTGGAATCTCCGGTGGATGCGGATATCGTGATTCCCATTCCAGACAGCGGCCGCTCCGCGGCTTTGGGTTACAGCAAGCAAAGCGGCATTCCGTTTCAAGAGGGGATTGTCCCGAATCGGTATGTGGGCAGATCATTTCTCCAGCCTTCGCAGCAGATGCGCGATCTGGCGGTGCAGATGAAATTGATCGTGATACCGGATGTCGTCCGCGGCAAGCGGCTGGTCGTGGTGGAAGATTCGATTGTGCGCGGCACCACCACCCGCGGGAAAATTCTGGCGCTGCGGCGGGCCGGAGCCAAGGAAGTCCATATGCGGGTAAGCTGCCCGCCGATCCGGCATCCATGTTTTTTCGGTATTGATTTTCCAACGCCCGGCGAACTGATTGCCAATGGGCGCACTGTGGCAGAAATTCGTGATTTTATTGAGGTCGATTCGCTGGCCTACCTGTCTTTGGAGGGTATGTTGGGGTGTTTAAGCCATCCCATGGATCATTATTGCACGGCGTGCTGGTCCGGTGTCTATCCCATTCCGGTGGATCTTACCGTTTCCAAATTCGGTCTGGAACGTCATCAGATGAAAATGTTTGAGTGAGGGGCCTGGGATTGTGCTGCTCTCGGCAGGCATTACGCAACGTTCTGGGTTGGCTTCAAACAACCTGGCGTGATTTGTGATTTGAGTCCACGGTCCTTACGATAGCCCGCCATGAAGCTTCGTCTCTATTCTAACCAGTGCGATCTGCAGTTCCGTGGTGCGGCTTTTAAAGCTATATCCGCCTTCCTGGGACGAGGTGCGATGGCGGCCGGCATTCTGGCGTTGGTGATCCTGGCGGTTGGTTGTCGGAAAACAGCATCTTTGCCTTCCAACCGAGCACAAGCCGGTGGGCCGCAACCGGTGCGTATTGCCTGCACCGTCCCCGCCGCGACCCAGATGTTACTGCAACTGGGTGCCGCAGGAGACCTGGTCGGCGTATCCAGTTATGACCGGCCGCTGCTGCCTCCACGGCTGCAATCGCTGCCTATTATCGGCAACTATCTGCATCTGGATCATGAAACAGTGCTCAATGTTAAACCGACGGTGCTGGTGGTGCAGATGGCACCAGCCCGGTTACCACTGAGCCTGACGCATTTTGTTCGCCGGAACCGGATACAACTGGTCAATGTGCGGCTCAATACCCTGCCACAGTTGTATGCCAGTGCCAGACTTCTCGGTTCTGTAACCGGGTTGACCGCCAGGGCGGCGCAAGCCATTGCCAAAGTCCAGGCTCGGCTGGCGACTATTCACCATCTTTATGTGGCCAGGCGTCATCCGCGGGTAGTCTTTGTAATTGACACACAGCCACTGATGGCAGTGGGGAGGGACACATTTTTAGATCAATTGATTCGCGTGGCGGACGGGAATAATGTGGGAGAAAAACTTGGTTCGGGCTATCCGGCACTGACGCGAGAGACCCTGGTGGACTTAAAACCGCAGGTATTGTTGATTGGGCTTCCGGGGCAGCCTGCGGTAATGGGTGATGCTGATCCACGCATAGCGCCGTGGCTGGCTTTGCCGATACCGGCAGCAAAAAAACACCAGGTTTATCTGGTAACGGGCAGGCGGTCACAGATGCCGACACTGCAAGTGTACAAAATTGCAGCGTTATTTGGTCGGTTGATTCATGGCGGAAAAATCAGGAAGCAGGGCGGATGATTAAGTTAAACGACCATGACCACCCCATTTTTGGCTATATGTTTTATGTGGCAGTGGGGATGCTGCTGACAACACTGGTACTGATGTTGTGTCTGGCGCTTGGTCCGGGGCTACCCGGACACAAGACCATTTCGGTGGGATTTTCCAGTCCGGCGATTATGTCCTTGCGTCTGACGCGGGTTGGTGCGGCAGCCATTGTCGGAGCTACTTTAGCATTATCCGGCGTATTGTTGCAGGGCCTGTTGCGCAATCCTCTGGCAGATCCATACGTTTTGGGTATTTCCAGCGGGGGGGCGGTAGGGGTGATGGTGTGGATAGTTCTTTCGAGTACTTATGGAGCGGCCATTCTGGCCAATCCGTGGCTGGCAGAGTTGTTTCGTTATGGCCAGACGTTGCCTGCGCTGTGCGGAGCGCTGGTGGCATGCACGGTGGTTTATTTTCTGGGGCAGCGCAAGGGGCAGATTGATCCCTTGACATTGCTGCTGGCGGGTGTGGTGCTGGGGGCGATCGGCGGCGGTCTGATTATGCTGCTGCAGAATCTGGTTCCCTATGGTGCCAAAACCAATCTGTTATCCTACCTTTTTGGCTACATCAGCGAAGGTACGCCAGCAGTGGTGCTGTGGACGGGCCTGGGCGTGTTGCTGGTGGGTTGGGGGTTGGCGCTGAACCTGGGCGGAGCATTGAACATTGCGGCGCTGTCGGATGTGGAGGCGGTAAGCCTGGGCGTGCGACTGGGGCGCATGCGGATGCTGGCCTTTTTTTGTGCCAGTTTTTTAACTGCGGGTTCGATAGCTTTAGCCGGACCAATCGGTTTTGTAGGGTTAATCTGTCCGCACATTTGTCGCATGATCTTTGGTCCGGAGCATCGGAGACTGATGCTCATTGCGCCATTTGTGGGCGCGATCTTTCTCATGCTGGCGGATACGTTCGTGCGCATTACCGGCTCCTGGTTTGCAGGTGAACTGCCGGTGGGAGTGGTAACAGCCTTATGCGGCGGGCCGTTTTTTCTATATCTGCTGTCACGTCGTCGGGTATGGGAGTGATGCAATGTGTGCCCATCAAACTGCTGATGCTGTTCACCTGAAAATGGAGGCAAAAAATGTTTCCTTTGGCTACGGCGATCAGCCGGTGTTGCAACAGGTGAATGCGGCATTTCCAGCGGGGCAGATAACGGCGATTTTAGGACCGAATGGTTCCGGAAAAACAACGCTGATGCAGGTGATGCTGGGCTTTTTAAGGCCACAATCGGGTGTTGTTCGTCTGGGGGGGCGGTCACTGGCGGAATTGTCGGACAGACAGCGTGCGTCGCATATGGCTTTTGTGCCGCAGTCTCCGACGGTTGGTTTTTCCTACACTGTTGAAGAGATTGTATTGATGGGCCGCTGGCCGCGACGCGGTGCAGACGGTGCGCTCCATGCGGCGCTGGGTCTGGCTTGCTCGGATGATCGGGCCGCAGCCACCCGTGCCATGTGGGATCTGGATGTGCATCACCTGGCGCGGCGGGCTTTTGGTGAACTTTCCGGGGGCGAACAGCAGCGGGTTACCATTGCCCGCGCGTTGGCCCTGGATGCCCCGATTTTGCTGCTCGATGAAGTGACGGCATCGCTGGACTTGTGGCATCAATTGGAATTTCTGGCGTGCATTGCGGATGTGGCGCATCAGCGGGGTCGCTGTGTGATCTGGATTACCCACGATCTGAATCAGGCTAATGAATATGCGGATCAGGTAGTGCTGTTGAAATATGGTCGGGTGGTTGCGCAAGGCCCGGTAAAATCAGTTCTGGTGCCGGAGGTTCTGGAAGCAGTTTACCGGGTGAAGATTGATCTGGATGGAAAAGCCCTGCGATATTTGCGAAAGTTGCCTGGGTGATGGGTGCCGGTACCGTGGTGGTTACACCCGTCCCACCAGCAAAATATTGGCAAATGGAGTACCCTCGCTCATGGGAATTTGCTCCACGGTAAAACCCAGTTGTTCCAGAGCCATGTGCCATTGGGCCAGCGATCGACCGTGAAGCCGTACCATGCCATGGCCGCGGGCCAATGCGACCAGAGAATCCACGCAGTTGCTCAGGCGAAAACGCCAGCCGCTGTCTGCATTTCCAATGCGCATCAGCAGGATGCCATGAACCGGCAAAGCGGCGCGTACGCGGCGTAAGACGGCATCCTGGGCGGCATAGTCCATGTAATGCAGGACATCAAGAATGACCACAATATCCGCCTGACCAAATTCTGCGGTGCGGATGTCGCCTTGTTTAATGGTGGCTCCGCTGCCCAGCGCCAATTGCCCTCTTTGCACGTCGCGTGGCATTAGTTCGATCCCGCGGATGGTGAGTTGTACCGGGGCTGGAGGCCAACCTTGGGGCCAGTTGCCGCTGGAGGAAAGTGCGTGTGCCGCGTGCAACCATGCGGCCAGCAGCCCCTGCCCGCAGCCCAGATCCAAGATTTGTGAATTCGAAGCGATAAGGCCCTGGCGCAAAATTCCCAGAAAAACCGGATCGCCGCCGAGTTTGCCCCGGGCAAAGTGCCATGCGAAGCGGCCGGCGCGGCGATAGGGTTCAGCCGCCAAGGCTACTAACTGTTTTTTCCAGCGAAGGATGTTCTCCGGATAATTCATGGTGCGTGGCATTGTACACTTTATGAACTCTACGGGTAGGGGATGGATCGTCGTCATCCACGCATCAGAATTTGCGCCACCGTTTGGGCCGCAGATTCAGGATGGGCCTGGGTGTGTATCTGGTGCGGGCTGCGCCGCGATTGCCAGACGTTGTTGGTGGCAGCTTAAGACAAGGTTAATTTTGTTTGCGGCGAATTCCAGCAGGTGGCGGCCGATACTTTCCAGTCGCCATCCACGGACAACGTCGATGCGGCTGAGATCTTGCTGGTCGAGCAATGCCTGCGCCAGTTGAGCTATTTCCGCCTGGGAGGTGACAGCGGCGGTGGACAAGGCCTGCCCCAGACAAAGAACCTGGGTGATGGACCATAGCATGTCCGCATAAAGCTTATAACGTGGGGAATCGTTGGATGGTTCCGGGGGGGTAGGCCAGGTGTTCGGCGGAGACGAACGGACATGGCGGATCAATTCAAGAATGGTTGGTCCGTAAGAGGCCAATTCTCCCGGTGGAAAATTTTTTATTTTAGACAGTGAAGCTGGCCGGGCCGGCGGGTTTTTGGCGATGTCGCGGAGAATTTCATCCGCAAGCAGGCTCCGCGCCGGCAGGTTGTGCTCAAAGGCAACCTGTTCCCGCCAGGCCGCCAAGGCCTGCAGAACCGCCAGGTTTTCCGCGGTAAAAGATTTTGCGGTTTTGATTTTCAGATACACTTTCTGGGCATCCAGTTCGACTGCGGCGGCGGCGGTAAGCTCATCACAGGCTGCTGTAGCCCATGAGCGGCGGTTCAGGCGTATTAATTCCGCATCCAGCCGATCATAAATCGGGAATAGATATTTTACGTCATCTACAGCGTATTCGAATTGGGGTCCGGTCAAGGGGCGGCGATTCCATGCGCTATACGTATGGGCTTTGGCCAGAGAGATGCCTGCAAATTCCTCGGCCAGTTTCCAGTAGGCCAGTGGATAGCCCATGCCAATAAGCCCGGCGAGCATCTGGGTATCCATGACATTGGCCGGGGCCAGGCCGCTCTGGGCAAAGGCGATGGCTAAGTCCTGTTCGCCGGCATGACAGATTTTGAGAATTTTGGAGTCTGCGACGAGTTTCCACAGAGGAGCCAGATCCTGGATAGCCATGGAATCTATGATTTCCACGCGGTCCCGCGTGGCCACCTGTATCAGGCATAAAACCGGCTGATAAGTGAATTCGCCGATAAATTCAGTATCAAATCCAAACGCTCCAGCGGCCGCGAGATGATCACAGACTTTGTGAAACTCGGCCGGAGTATCAATTAAATGTTTTGGAACTAATGGTAATTGATCGGGCAAGGAACCTTCCATGGCGGGTATTGTGCCGTGTTCAAGGGCCGCTGGCAACCTTGCGAGGGGAAGGTGCGAGTTCGTAAATATAAATTACAGTGGGGGGTACAACCCGAACAGAGTATTAGGTCATGGTCGGATGGTATAGTATCGGGATCATCAAATGAGATTTAATCTCAATTGACCTGAGCAATCGTGAGGTATAGGATTAGGCGAAGAAGGCGGGTGCAGCAGGCGGCCAATGTGGCGACGAGGTTGGCCTGTTGGGGCGGCTAATTTTACTCGGAAATTTGGAGTTCATACCATGCCTACGGATACCGGGACCATAGAAAGCCTGGCCAATAAAGAATATGAATGGGGTTTTGTTACCGATATTGACGCCGACGCCCTGCCCAAAGGTCTCAATGAGGATATCATTCGCGAGATTTCCCGGCGCAAGGATGAGCCGGAATTTCTGCTGGAATTTCGCCTAAAGGCCTACCGGCATTGGCTTACCATGGTTCCCCCGCAATGGGCCAATATCAAGTACCCACCGATCAACTTTCAGGACATCATTTATTATTCTGCACCCAAGGCCAAAAAGAAGCTTGCGAGTCTGGATGAGGTTGATCCCGAATTGCTGCGGACCTATGCCAAGCTCGGCGTGCCGCTCGAGGAGCAGAAATTGCTGGCCAACGTGGCTGTGGATGCGGTTTTCGACAGCGTTTCCGTGGCTACCACCTTCAAGGCTAAACTGGCGGAGATGGGGGTCATCTTCGGCTCATTTTCAGAAGCGGTGAAAACTCACCCGGACCTGGTGCGAAAGTATCTGGGATCGGTGGTTCCATATTCCGATAACTTTTACGCCACACTCAATTCCGCGGTGTTCAGCGACGGCTCTTTTTGCTTTGTGCCCCAAGGCGTGCGCTGCCCCATGGAGCTTTCCACCTATTTCCGGATTAACGCCAAGGAAACCGGCCAGTTCGAACGCACGCTGATTATCGCCGAGGAAGGGGCTTACGTAAGTTATCTGGAGGGCTGCACCGCACCGATGCGCGATGAAAATCAGTTGCACGCGGCGGTGGTTGAACTGGTGGCGCTGGATAACGCCCAGATTAAATATTCCACCGTGCAGAACTGGTATCCGGGGGACAAACAGGGCAAGGGTGGCATTTATAATTTTGTTACCAAGCGGGGAAAGTGTCTGGGCCGCAATTCCCGGATTTCCTGGACGCAGGTGGAGACCGGCTCAGCTATTACATGGAAATATCCCAGTGTGATATTGCAGGGGGACAACTCCATTGGGGAGTTCTATTCGGTGGCGTTGGCCAACAATTATCAACAGGCGGATACCGGCACGAAAATGATTCATATCGGGAAAAATACCCGCAGCACGATTGTGTCCAAGGGTATATCGGCGGGACATGGCCAGAATACGTATCGCGGTCTGGTGAAGGTGCTTAAGGGGGCGGACAACGCCCGCAACTATACTCAGTGCGATTCGCTACTGCTGGGTGATCAATGCGGAGCCCATACATTTCCGTACATTGAAATGAAAAACACCACCTCGCGCGCGGAACACGAGGCTTCTACTTCTAAAATCGGCGAAGATCAGCTTTTTTACTGCAAACAGCGCGGTATAGCCCTGGAAGATGCAGTCAACATGATCATCAATGGCTTTTGCAAGGAGGTTTTCAAGGAACTGCCGATGGAATTTGCCGTAGAAGCTCAGAAACTGCTGGGTGTAAGCCTGGAAGGCAGCGTAGGCTGACCGTGAAAAGCGGATAAAAACACTGTAACAGTGAATACTTAAACCAGAGGAACTCTATGTCAATACTTGAAATAAAAGACTTAAGGGCCGGTATCGCCGGGCGTGAAATCCTGCGTGGGGTGAATCTGACCATTGCGCCGGGCGAGGTGCATGCGATTATGGGGCCGAATGGCTCGGGTAAAAGCACCCTGGCCCAGGTGCTGGCGGGTCGTGATACGTATGCGGTAACCGGCGGTGAGGTTCGGTTGAATGGCCGGGATCTGCTGGATTTATCGCCGGAAGAGCGGGCCTGTGAAGGGCTGTTTCTGGCTTTTCAGTATCCGGTGGAGATTCCGGGTGTATCCACCAGTTATTTTCTCAAGGCTGCCCTGAATGCCGTGCGCAAATACCATGGCGAGCCGGAATTGGATGCCATGGATTTTCTTAAGCTCATGAAGCAGAAAATGAAATTACTGGATATGGATGCCAGTTTTTTGTCGCGCGCGGTTAACGAAGGTTTTTCCGGGGGCGAAAAGAAACGCAACGAAATATTGCAGATGGCTGTTTTGGATCCCAAGCTGGCCATTCTCGATGAGACTGATTCCGGCCTGGATATTGACGCTTTGCGGATTGTTGCCGGCGGGGTCAATTCGCTGCGCGGGTCTGACCGCGGAATACTGGTGGTGACCCATTATCAGCGACTGCTTAATTATATTGTTCCCGATTATGTGCATGTGTTGCGCGACGGACAGATTATTAAATCCGGCGATAAGAATCTGGCGCTGGAACTGGAAGCCCGCGGTTACGGCTGGTTGGAAGAGCCGACTGCCGTCCATTAATTCAGCGGTTTCAAGCGTCATTTAACTCAAACGGTGCGATATACATGACTCGATTAATGTCCAATGCAAGTTATCTCCAGAACCTGCTTGCCACGGGGCCAAATTCGTCCACCCTTGGTCCGGACTGGCTGCAAGTCAGGCGGGAAGAGGCGCGGCAGCAGTGGCTGCGTGCGGGTTTACCGGCAAACACTGATGAACAGTGGCGTTTTACCGACCTGTCATTTCTGGCCGAGACTTCGTTTTCCACCGGGTGCTCTGCTGCGGCAAGGGCCGCCGAGGCCCGCCCGACCGGACTTGATGGTGCCGAACTGGTGCTGATCAACGGGAAATTCAATGCTCAGGCCTCGCGTTTGCCGCCCGCGCCGGTGCGCGTGGCGTTTTTGGCCCAGGCTTCGGGCGCAGAGTTGGCAACCTTTGAGAAGCTGCTTGGCGCACAGGCTCGCCCGGCTCATCATGGTATGATCGCCCTGAACACCGCTAATATGTCCGATGTGGTGTTGGTGGAGGTGCCGGGCGGAGTTGCCGTCGAACGGCCGCTGAGTCTGATAGTTCATTCCGTTGGCACTGAGCCTTTTGCCACATATCCGCGGATACTTCTGAAAGTCGGGGATAATTCCAGCATGACGGTGGTGTTAAACTTTACCGGGCCGGATGATCTGACCTATCTGACCAATTCGGTATTGGAGACTTATGTTGGTGCGGGCAGCCGGGTGGAACTGGTGAAAATTCAGCGGGAGGGAACGGCCGCACTCCATATCGGCTCGGACTACGCGCATCTGGCTAAGGATGTCAGGTTTCAATCCTTGTCGCTCAATCAGGGTGGTTTGCTGGTGCGCAATAATGTGACTGTGACGTTGGCTGGACCGGGTTGTGAAGCAACGCTCAATGGGCTTTCCATGACGGCGGGGCGGCAGCATGTGGACAATCACACCATGCTGGATCATGCCCGGGAACACTGTGAGAGCCACGAATTGTATAAGAGTCTTCTGGCGGGCCGGTCCAGCGGAACCTTTACCGGCAAAATTCTGGTTCGTCCCGGATCGCAAAAGACCGATGCCAAACAGACCAGCAAGGCCGTGCTGCTTTCGGGCCAGGCCAGCATGAATTCGCAGCCGCAGTTGGAAATATACGCTGATGATGTCAAGTGCACCCATGGTTCCACCAATGGCCCGCTGGATGAAGAGCAGCTTTTTTATCTGCGGGCCAGGGGGCTTGCGTACAATCAGGCCCGTGCCATGTTGACCGGCGCGTTTGCCGCGGATGTGCTGGCCCGGGTTTGGCAGCCGGAAGTGCGTGGAACATTGGAAGACTTGGTGGTCGTGGAATTGCATAGGCTGGAGCGGGAGGAATTCTAACATGGCAGTTAAGAGCATGAAGTCAGCCCGGGGCAGAGGAGAAGCGGTGGTCCCGTTGACGGTATTTTCGCCGGACGATATTCGTGGTGACTTCCCGATTTTGCAGACCACCGTCCATGGCAAGCGCCTGGCGTACCTGGATAATGCCGCCACCAGCCAGAAACCCCAGGCGGTGATTGCCGCGATGACGCGGTTTTACTACAGTCAGAACGCCAATATACATCGGGGTGTTTACGAGCTAAGCATGGAGGCGACGGCCGCGTATGAAGCGGCGCGGGAGTGCGTGCGGCAGTTCATCAACGCCGCGGATTTCCGGGAAGTAGTGTTCGTCCGCGGGGCCACGGAAGCGATCAATCTGGTGGCGACGAGTTGGGGCCAGGCGAATGTGCGGGCGGGAGATGAAATTATCCTTTCAACGTTGGAGCACCATTCCAATATTGTGCCGTGGCAGATACTTGCGGATCGGGTGGGGGCCAGGCTGCGGGTGATCCCGATCAACGAGGCGGGCGAGTTGTGCATGGAGGAATACGAAAAGCTGCTTAGCCCGCGTACGCGGCTGGTGGCCATAACGCACGTATCCAATGCGTTGGGTACCATCACTCCGGTGCAGCGCATGGTGCGTATGGCCCATACGGCGGGGGCGCTGGCTCTGGTGGATGGAGCACAATCGGTGCCGCATCTGCCCATCGATGTTCGGGATATCGACTGCGATTTCTTCGTTTTCTCCGGCCACAAGATATGCGGTCCCACGGGCATCGGCGTGCTGTACTGCAGGCAGGCAATTTTGCAGGCCATGCCCCCTTATCAGGGCGGCGGTGACATGATTGAAACCGTTACTTTTGCCAAAACCACCTATGCTCCGGCTCCACAGAAATTTGAAGCCGGAACGCCCAATATTTCCGGTGCTTTAGGGCTGGCCGCCGCCCTGGATTACGTCAGCGGTATTGGCATGGATCGCATTGCCGGCTATGAGCATCAATTGCTGCTTTACGCCCAGGAAAAACTTTCGCAGGTCAAGGGGCTGAAAATTGTTGGTACTGCCGCCGAAAAGGCGGCGGTTATTTCTTTTGTCCTCTCCTACGCTCATCCGCATGATGTGGGTACTATTCTGGATGGTCAGGGCGTGGCCATTCGCACCGGCCATCATTGTTGCCAGCCGGTGATGGACCGATACGGAATTCCGGCCACCGCACGGGTCTCGCTGGCATTTTATAACACGCGTGCGGATGTGGATCAGTTGGTGCAGGGGCTGCAAACGGTAAAAGAGGTTCTGGGCTGATGTCAGATTTACGCGAACTTTATCAGGAGGTAATTCTGGATCACGCCAAACATCCACGGAATTTCCATACCATGCCGGATTCCGTCCGGGCGGCCGACGGGCATAATCCACTTTGCGGTGATCGACTCAAAGTGTTCGTGCAGGTGGAAGACGGTGTGATTCGCGATATAAGCTTTACCGGTTCCGGTTGTGCCATTTCCACGGCCTCCGCCTCGATGATGACCGAATCGCTCAAGGGTAGATCGCTGGTGGAGGCGCAGGCTATTTTTGAGAGTTTTCATGATCTGCTTACCACCGGAGACCATGCGGATAGAGATGAAGAATTGCTGGGGAAACTGGCGGTATTTGGCGGCGTGCGGGAATTTCCGGTGCGGGTGAAATGTGCCACGCTGGCCTGGCACACCCTGCAGGCGGCCCTCAAGGGCAGTGCTGAACCGGTAAAAACAGAATAGATTGAATTTACAGGGATGGGAATTATCCATGGCAGTAACATTAACCGAGCGGGCCGCGCAGGAAATTAAAGCCATCATCAAAGATCAGGCCATGTCCGATAAGGTGGTGCTGCGCGTGGGCATCAAGGGCCGCAACATGCACGGGTTTAACTATATTCTGGATCTGACGGAGGTTTCCGTAGATGATGATGTAACGGGTGTTTCACACGATATCAAAATCGTGTGTGACCCGACCAGTTTTCCGAGTCTTGATGGTACGGAAATTGACTTTAAGGATGAACAGGGAGGGCGGGGCTTTACCTTTAAAAATCCTCACACCACACGCTTGCCTGTCAAGCCTGCGACGGAAGGTTCCGCCGGTGCCGCGCCACCTGTCGTGAATGGTGAAGCGACGTCCGATGTGCTCGGGACGGCTGCGTCGCCTGAATTTTCCGGTCTGCATGATAAAGTGCTGGAGGCGGAAATAATTGAAAAACTTCGCACCATTTTTGATCCGGAAATTCCTGTCAACATCTATGATTTGGGCCTGATTTATAAAATAACCATTTTGCCCCAGCGGGAAGTGATCATCGATATGACACTGACGGCTCCCGGCTGTCCGGTGGCGGGTTCCATGCCGCCGGCGGTGGCCGCAGCGGTTGAAACCATTGAATCGGTGAAAGGTGCAAAGGTAAACCTGGTGTGGGATCCGCCATGGAGCAAGGATCGTATGTCGGAAGAAGCGCAATTGGCTTTGGGACTTATGTAAATGCGGCCGGCCCCGTTTGCCCGCAATGTGTGCTTGCGCCATCGCAACTGGGTGTGGCCATATTTTTTGGCACGGGTATCTGGTAGAATAGGGATCAGTTCTTTTATAAGGAGTTTTAGCATGGACAAGGACGTCCTCAAGAAGCGGCTGATGGCCTCGTGTGAGGCGCATCTGGA
>JAJYDW010000085.1 GCA_021790385.1 Planctomycetota bacterium | reverse complement strand
ATGAGGACAATCGCATGAAAACCATCACCGAAACAAAACAGCACACGCAGTTGTTGACCGTGCCGGAAGCCGCCCAACGGCTGGGCATCAGCCCACGCAAGATGTGGCAATTGATTTCAGAAGGCCAGATTCATGCTGTCCACATCGGCTTGCGCAGTACGCGAATTGAACAAGAAGAACTGGATGCCTTTGTTGCGAGGCTTAGAACAATCTCCGTTCATCGCAATTAACGAGCAACGCGGTTTCCATACAGACGCTTATTCAGTCAATAAGCGGTATCATTGAAGCGCCCAATAATACGGAGTAGTCATCATGGCAAGCCTTTTCAAAACTGGTGAATCCTGGCGGATCGATTTTGCTATCGGCACCAATGGTCGGCGGCAATGCATACGCTTGGGCAAGTTGAACAAGCATGCGGCCCAATCGGCGCATCAATGGATTGAAAAGCTAATTGCGGCCAAGGCCATGAATACCACCCCTGATCCTGAAACTGCCAATTGGTCCGGCGGTATCGATGGCAGGCTGCATGACCGATTGGCCGCCGTCGGATTGGTCAAGCCGCGCGAACAGAGCCAAGCAATATTGGCCACCTTCGTGGACAGTTTGATCGAATCTCGGACCGATATCAAACCGGCCACCAAACGCTGGTATAAAGATGCGCGAGAAAACCTTGTAGATTACCTGGGGGCGAATGTACGATTACAAGACGTAGGCCCTGCCGATGCAGAGAAGGTACGACTATCGCTCGAAAAGTCTGGTCTGGGACCCAATACGGTGCGGCGGCGGATCGGAGTGTGCCGACAGATTTTCAACTCCGCACGGCGATTTAAGCTGATTGAGGACAACCCTTTCGCAGGCATGGCCGCAGATGTTCGCAGTGACCCATCAAAATTCCGATTTGTCACGCAAGCGGAAACCAATGCCATCTTGGAGCATTGTCCGGACGTGACATGGAAGGCTATCGTATGCCTTGTCCGGTATGGTGGTCTTCGGTGTCCAAGTGAAGTGCTGGCTCTCAAGTGGGAACACGTGAACTGGGAAAATCTCAGGCTTGCCGTGCCTTCCTCCAAGACGGCCCATCATGAGGGCAAAGCCAGCAGGGTTTGCCCATTATTTTCTGAACTGCGGGCCGTACTCGAAGAGGCGTTTGCGCAAGCCGCCGAGGGTGAGGAATACATTATCCCGCGATATCGGAGCAACGCCGTCAATCTGCGGACGCATTTCGAGCGGATCATTCAGCGTGCCGGTGTCACGCCCTGGCCCAAGCTATTCGTGAACCTCCGCAGCAGCCGCGCAACCGAACTGGTCAAGGAATTCCCGATCCACACCGTTACCGCGTGGATGGGGAATTCTCCCAAAGTAGCCATGAAGCATTATCTGCAAGTGACGGATGACGAGTTTGAGCGGGCCGCCGGCATGGCCAAACAACCCGCAGCAAAAACCGCAGCATTTGAGCAGCAAAAACCGCAGCAGCAAGGAACGGCACCAACGTGCGGTGGCGTGCAGAAAACTCAGAAAGACCTTGTAAACATTGATTTTTTACACGCTGCTGCGCTAAACAACATAGCCCAGCAAAATGGGGCGATTGCTCGGGACAGGAATCGAACCTGCACTCCTTACGGAACCGGAACCTAAATCCGGCGCGTCTGCCAATTCCGCCACCCGAGCGTACTAGCCAATTTTACCATACCCTGCGGCTGCCGCCACATTGCAGTCGATAGATTGAAGTGATGCTACGATCCGCGTCTGCCGCAGGGCCTGTTCATCTGTATTTGCGAATGGAAGCGGGCTTTGGCGCTTGCCTAGACCGCTGGGGGCGGATAAAGTCGCGCCCCATCAAGACTCCCGCTGCAACTGGCACCGCTGAAGCGCGGCCAATGGCTGAAGCACCCTCGGAGTAATCGACATGAAAACGTGTTTGGCAATTGTCGGCGGCGCTGGCTGCCTGAGCATTATCATCATCATCGTCGTATTGGCCATCTTCATCACACATGCGGCCTATTTGGAGCCGGGTGCCAACGCCTATATCGACCGCGCCGTACCCGCGATAGTAGCGCACTGGGATGTGCAGCAGTTGCTGGATCGAGCCACCCCCACGTTGCAACAAAGAGTGTTGCGCCACCGCAGCAAAGTCAACCGCTTGTTTATGATGTTTCGCGAGCTTGGCCACCTGAAACACCTCGGCAGCCCCACCGCCTACAAGATTTTCACCAAGAACAACGTCACCACCGGCACTTTTACTGTTCCGGCAAAGTTTGCAAAAGGGGCGGCCACAATTCGCATACAGCTTCTGAGAACCGGCAAGACATGGGAAATTAACAGTTTTTTTATTAACTCGTCTGTATTTTTGCCGCGCACTTCAACCACCCGGCCGGGACCGGCACGGCCCGTGCGACAGCAGAGCATTCACCGGTGGCCCAGCAGCGTTACGGTTGTCTCGACTCTGCCGCAGGGCCGATAGACATCGCTGGTACTGAGGCGAAATATCCTGCCGTGGTGCCGCGGCCAGACACAATCGCATGGGTCAATCACTTAGCGAATTAATGGTTGTTCGCGTGAAGGCTCCGGCTTGTTTGGCGGCAGCACTGATCCAGCCGTTATTGGAACGGCTTTCTTTCTGGAGGAACTCCAGCATGGCGCGGGCCTTGCCGCCGTTGGAGGTCGCCCAACGCGCCACGCCAAGACTGGTGATCGCGGCAATACGCCAGGATATGTCGTGGTCGTGGCGGATGATGTTGATGAGATCAGGCGCAAACGGATTTACATTGTGAACTATCTGGTATTTGGCGTCCCACTTGCTCAAGGCGGCCTGCACATGCCGATCGAGCTTCAAGGCAGAATGTTCCAAGGCCATATTTGTAAGTGGTCCTTTGCGGTAAAGAGATTTCATACCAGCCAGCGATTCGTCCATGGCATCGATGCCGACCATACGTTCCGGCACAAAAAGTCCCTTTTTCCAGAGCCGATAACCAAAACACAACCCGGCAGCAAAAGCCGCCCGGGCCTTTTTGAAATGATTGGAGAATTCATACGCAGCCCCAGCCTGGGAAGTAAGAATCAACAGGGTTTCCAGGCGACTTTGGACCACATCATTGACCTTGGGCAACGGTGGATGCGTGTAAAACAAAAGATGAGGCCGGGTCAAGCCTTTGCCCGCGGCTTTTTCAAGCAGGGTTAAAATAGGAACAAGCGTGGGGTCGCCAGTGGGATCGGCATTGTGGTTGATGCGTCGCAAGGCGTTCCGACCAGGTGCCAGGGCGTGCAGTTTCTGATACGCCTGTTTGTACAAAGCCCCGGCCCCAAAACCGGCGGATGTTGGTAAAAGAGCATCGGGCTTGGCGCCGATTTTTATGGGATCCATGAAGCCGGGAGCTGTAGTTGCGCTGCTGGCTTGTCCAATGCCTGCGGGCATCATGCTGTAGATCAAGGCGGCGGCGAAAACAGCGACAATCGCAAACGCAATGCCGAATCCAACTTTCCAACTCACAGGGCACCTCTTTTTTATGCAGGCGCAACCATGAGCCAACGCTGGACTGCTGGTTGCAAGACCTAACCGGTCATGGCCGACATGGGCATTTTGGCGGTTCCTGTCGGCGTGTCAAGCTGTAGTTTTGGGGTTGGCAACTTGGGCCTGCGGAGTATTGGCGTCTCGCCCCGATCGGGGCTGGTACGCCTTGGCCGTAGGTTGGCGCTGCAATAAAAAAAGCCGTGTGGAGGAGGGTAAATCCACACGGCCTGGCGGAGGAGGAAACGAGTTTGGGTTTGTGCATGGAGCAGACTTATTCTGCGACAGACCTCCGGGCTGCACTTCAAACGAACCGGTCTGCACCATGCACCGACTATTCACTTTTTCCGGCTGCGGGCCTTGGCAGCCAACGCCTTTCCGGCAGCCCCAGGCTTTACGCCTGTTTCTCCTTGCTGCGGGTCAAACCGCAAGCAAGGTTGCTTTCTCTCTGGCTCCCCAGCGTGCCCCGGCGGCCCCACTTTTGCTGGCCGGTGCTGCACTGGTGTCAACTTCGCGGGTTGACGCATCTGCTGTTACTATTGCAACTGGCGTGCCAAAGTTATTTTCAGGGGAAAATGGCGCGTAAAATATATGTGGGTACGGATTGGCTGGGGAAAGGGGCGATAAAACCCTGCGGCCGTGCGGCTGAAACGCGGCGTTGGCGGGGTGGTGAGGGTAAATTGGTTTCCAGGGTCAACGAGGTAGCTGCTTAAAGGGCGACTTTTGAAGGCAGGTTTGCCCAGTCGGTGTGCAATTGGGCGGGCGGGGCAAGAAAAGATGGCTTTTGGCTGCGGCGTCGGGGAGACTTTTCGGAGGACTATCCGTAAGATGCTTGGCAACGGCCGCGGATGGCTCTATCAGGAATGATGCATGATGAAGTTGGAATGTTCTCCAACATTACCGCCGGGCAAAGGCCCTTTTGATCGCTTAAACCCCTGGGAAGCCTGGGGGATTGTGGCCATAGTCATCGCGGCTATTGGGCTGGGCGTGGCCACGGAAATACATTCAGCTTTTCTGATTCGGCGGCAAACGGATGTTGACACGTATTTCCGCGCGGCCTGGGCCATTCGCGCGGGTGTCAACCCTTATCATGTGGTGGATACGAACGGGTGGCACTACAACTATCCGCCGCTGCTGGCGATATTGCTTTATCCGTTTGGCGATGCCCCGGCGGGCCGATTGCCGGCAAACTTTATTCCGTATGCCGTGTCGGTGGGTGTCTGGTATGTGATATGCCTGATTTTTACCTGGATTGCGGTGGACTGGCTGGCGCGAGCTTTGGAGCGCACGAGCACCGATCCAGCGGTGCGAAGTCAACCCCAATATTGCCGTCGCTGGTGGGCGCTGCGCATAGTTCCGCTGCTGGTGGTGCTGCCGGCACTGGGCCGGGCGTTGGCGCGCGGGCAGGTGAATCCACTGCTGATGGTCTTTTTTTCGGGTGCGGGGGCGATGCTGGCGTATCGGAAAGAGCTTTGGGCCGGGATGTGCGCGGGGTTTGCGGCGGCGATCAAATTATTTCCAATTTTCCTGGTGGTTTATGCCGTCCGCCGGGGCGGACTGAAATGGCTGATCGGTGTCGGCGTTGCGGTGGTGATAGGGGTGGGGCTGATACCGCTGGCGGTGATGGGGCCAAGCCGCACCGTTACCGCGTACCGGGCGCTTAACCGCGTGATTGTTGAGCCGGCCCTGGGACTTAACCACAACACAAGCCGGGATCGGGAGCTTTTTGACGTGAATGATACCGATTCGAATTCGTTTGAGGCGGTGATAGATCACACCATTCATTTCGGCCACCTGACACCAGCCCCGGATAAGGCAATTAAGATTGCGCACTGGGCGTTATCGGCGGTGCTGGTGGGGCTGACGATTTTTGTGGGGTGGCGAATGAAGGCGGACGACCCGATCGCCCGCAATGTATTTCTGGGTACGCTGATTGCCATTATGCTGCCGATTATTCCCATCTGCCACCCCCATTATTTTTGCATGGTGTTGCCTTTGCCAATGGCTTTGTTGGCTTCTAAATGGGAGAACGATCATCGGCTACCGATCGGCTGGGGCCTGGGGTGGGTGCTGATTTTGTTTGCCGCGGCGCATATTATTACCGTACTGCCCAAGCCGTTGGAATACTTGCGCGATCTGGGCCTGGTGATGTACGCCGATGTTATCTTGTGGGCGGTGGGCATGCTGTGGATGTGGCGATCTGCCGGCACATTTGCTCAAGCAAAAGCCCGGCCATAAGCGATGATGCTGCAGCACGACTGCAGGTGAGGGTGAGGCGGCGCATCGCTGGTGCGGCGATGGCCAAGTGCCGATGTTTTTCAAAACCCCGCCCCAAAAGAGGTTGCACCCGCACCGCGCGTATCAGCTATACTATGAATGCGGCCCAAAGTGGCTGAACCTCCAGACCAATGGGAAAGGACATCTCCGTGACCCGCACATTCATCAAAGCCAACTGCATTTGGTTTCTACTGGGAATTTTTCTCTTGGCCCTGCCGGGAGCCAATTCCAGCGGGGCGGCCACTATTTTTGTGGGAAATCAACATTCCATCGGCAAATATACCACGGCTGGACACACGGTAAGCCCGGCCCTGATACATGGCTTGCACATGCCCTTCGGTATTGCCGTAGTGGGCAACCGGGTTTTTGTGGCCAATGAAAACAGCGGCACCATTGGTGAATATACCACTGCGGGCCGGGTGATAAACGTTCAATTGATCCGCGGCCTCAATGGCCCGGCCGGCATCACGGTGTCCGGCCACCGCTTGTTCGTGGCCAATTACCGGGCAGGAACCATTGGTGAATACACTACCTCCGGCTACCCCATCAACGCCAGCCTTATTTCCAACCTGCATGGGCCGGATGGCCTTGCGGTGGTTGGCGAAGATTTGTTGGTGGTTAATTTCGGTTCCGGGACCATCGGCAAATATACCATCACCGGACGCGTGCTGGACCCGGCACTGGTATCCAGGTTGGCCGGCCCCAATGGCATTGCGGTGCGGGGCCGGGATTTTTTTGTTACCAACGATGGTTCCGGCACCATTGGTAAGTACACTATCGGCGGCCGGGTGATAAGTACCACGCTGATCGGTGGATTGCGGGATCCCTTTGGCATTGCGGTTTGGCGGCGCGATTTATTTGTGGTGGGAGAATACCGCGGGGGCAGCATCGGCGAATACACCATCACCGGTCGAGCCATCAATCCACGGGTAATCAGCGATTTGCACTATCCCGGCTTTGTAGCCGTGCGTCATTAAAAGCGTCGCAATCCGGGCGGCTGTCTTACCGGCGGAAAGCCCTGATGCCTCCGGATCAGCCGTGGCGGGCGTAGTGATGAAACGCGGCGCTAAGCTTCTCGGTAATAGGCCCCACTTTACCGGGACCGACGGGGCGTTTATCAATACTGGTAACGGCAATAACTTCCGCCCCGCTGCCGGTGAGAAAACATTCATCTGCGGTGTAAAGGTCCGATCGCAGCAGATTGGTTTGGCGGGTAGGAATGCCCGCTTTGGCGGCCAATTCAAGCACGACGCCGCGCGTTATGCCCATCAGCAGACCGCTTTCCGGCGGTGGCGTGAGGAGTTCGCCCCGGCGAACGATGAAGATGTTATCGCCGGTACATTCGCAAACGTAACCCAGGTGATTCAGCATGACGGCTTCGGGCACTCCGGCATCAATGGCTTCCCACTTGGCCAGAATGTTGTTGAGGTAATTGAGGCTTTTGATTTTTGGGGACAAGGCATTGGGGGCGGTGCGCACGGTGCTGGCGGTGATAATGGCCATGCCGGTGCGATAAAGTTCCGCCGGGTACATCTGAATGGTATCGGTGATGATAAATACGGAAGGGCACTGACAATTAGCCGGGGAAATGCCCAGCAGGCCCACGCCGCGCGTTACCACCAGCCGGATGTAGCTTTCCTGCAGGGCGTTGGCGGCGAGGGTTTCTTCCATGGCCCGCAGCAGTTCCGATGCGGAGTAGGGAATTTCCAGGCGAATGGCGCGGGCGGAATCAAATAGCCGATCCAGGTGTTCCTGCGGACGAAAAATGCGGCCATTGTATTGCCGCAGTCCTTCAAACACACCATCGCCGTACAGCAGGCCATGGTCGAAGACGCTGATTTTTGCCTGGGCCAGCGGTACGCGCTGGCCATCAATCCAAACCAATTTACTCATGCAGGGGAACCTCATCGGTTGAGCACACCAGTGCCATAGTGTACGGCAAGCCGTCCTGGCAAGCAAAATGGGGTGGGGGCTATGGCGGGAAGGAGAGCTATTTACGGTGGGTAAACGATATCCGGTAATGGGCAAAATAGCCCGCTGGGCCTGCACTATAGGCAAGGTGCCACAAGGCCAAAGCCGGCCGCCTACCAGTGGCCGTTGCGCACATCGCGTACCGGTGCGGACCCAAAAATGCCCTTTTCGGCCAGCGGGGCGGTCTGGTGGCGGAAAGCGCATACCGGTACCAGTTGCGAGTCCGATAAAAGTGGCGTTATTTGCAAAATATCAAGGAGCATACCGGCGCATACCGGTGGTTTCGCCAAATCCATATAAGCAAGCCGTTTTTCACCTCGTGAGATTAACTATACTTCACCGGTATGACCGGTATGGGAGTGTGCCCCACTGGCAAATAACAACCAAAAAACGAAAGCAAAAAAAACGCAAAAGTGACAGAAAATGCGGCGCCCGCCACCACCACCAATCGCTGGCTGGCTGACGGCGGATTTAATCTGTTGAAAATAACATCCGGCCACATCTACCTTGCAACATTTGGGTTTTGGGGGTTACCGCAAACATCACACCTGCCATTGGTCCATCTAGCTTTGGGGCATCGGTTTTGATCGCCACGGGCAAGAAGGCCAGCATCGCAACTTTCCGTTTGGCAGATGAGGCACCTATACATTTGACCGTGGCATAATGGACAAACGTTATCTCTGATTATTTCTCTTATTAGCCTTGTCATTACACATCCTTTCAAAAAAACAAACCAGCCCTATTATCACACATCCCACCCCAAACCACAATATCAATCCCACCACCCACGCCATCCACCCCATCCACCCATCCACGCCACCCACGCCATCCACCACCACCAGACCACCCACTTTCCTTGCCCGCCACGCCAATTTCACGCCTAGTGTAGTGTCCCTAACGCTTCTTTACACATGGCAACTTTCGCCAAGACTGTGTCGGCATCTTTGGTCCAGGTAAATACTTTCGGGTTGGTGTTGTGGGCGTCAAGGAATCGGTGAATGGCGGTCGTCAGGGCGTCCACACTTGTGAAGGCCCCACG
>JAJYDW010000035.1 GCA_021790385.1 Planctomycetota bacterium | reverse complement strand
GGCTCTCATGGCGATGGAAGCCCTCTACCAAAGCAATCTCTGGGACGCATGGTGGGCCAAGAAACACCAGAAGTTAGCGGCTTAACCCCTTCCCGATAAAAACGGGCACACCCCGCCAAAGCGCGGTTCGAGAAATCGGCTCGCTCTTGGACTGGCCGACCGCAACGGTGCCGTAAACCCGACGCGCTCTCGACGGCAGAGAGTCCGAGAGTCTGGCTCCGCAAGCCGTCCGAACCTCTCTGGCGGGTTAACACGCGGGCCGAGAGGGGCGATCAGGGGCGCTCGTAACCCCTTGCCCCAAGCCACGATCCGACGCGGGCTTGCGCGACATGCCTCTCGCGCATGAAAAACCCCCGCCACGCGTTTGTGACGGGGGTATGCTCCGCGGGTAGGATTCGAACCTACAACCCGTCGGTTAACAGCCGACTGCTCTACCATTGAGCTACCGCGGAAAGTAGCAAGGGCTTATTAGACTAAGCATAACATCGGTCTTGTCAAGGCTTGAGCAGAATTATATGCACTAATCGTGATGAGTTATATCTATGGCCGGTGCCGCTCGCTGCAATAAGGGCGGGCAGTCGACCCGCACGGCCGTCAGGCCTTGCCCACGGCCAGTCCATTGCGCGGAAACGACCGTACAACGCCGATCAAAACGCCTTGAATCCGCACATCCTGCCGGACATAAATCGGACGCATCGAACCATTGGCCGGCTGCAGCCGGACGCGGTTAGCCTCGCGGAAAAACCGCTTAAGCGTAGCCGAGCCGTCTTCCAGCAGCGCCACCACAATTTCACCGTCGCGGGCCGTCTGCCGACGTTCAATAATCACAAAATCGCCATCCGCAATATGGTCTTCAATCATGGAATCCCCGCGGACACGCAAGGCAAACGTCCCGGCACGCGAAGCAAACAGATCCGTGACGTTGAGGGTATCGGGCGTTTCCGTGGATTCAATCGGCTGGCCGGCGGCAATGCAGCCGCACAGGGGCAAATCCGAGGTTGTGCCTTCGCCCGGCAATCGCGTGGTGGGATCAACGTTCAAAGAGCGAGCCTTGTGCGGTTCGCGCAGCAACAGTTTTTTTCGTTCGAGTGCTCCCACGTGCTCGAAAACGGTGACCTTGGAAAGGTGAAGCTGGTCGGCGAGTTCCTGCATGGTTGGCGAATAGCCATGCGTTTTGCGAAAAGTCCGCAACGCCTGAAGCACTGCTAGTTGTTTGGGGGTTGCATTGGTCAACAGACACCTCCGAGAAATGTGCGGTCAGCGGGTTCATACCTGGTGTTTCCAGTGCGGCCGGCAGGGCCGCGGAAGGCGGGTGTACACTGTGGTCTACGGGTAAAACTGTTGGGCTATTCCAAGAGCGGCGCTCCGGTGCTGATAATTTCTTTCTCCAGGGTCGCCACGTGTCCACGGTGCCGCAATGGCCGCAGGGGATAAAACATTCCGGATGAGCTTCGTGGCGGTGAATCCGGCCCGGATGAATGCCCATGAGCCAGTCCCGTATTTCCGCTCCCAGCAGCGCCAATGGAGTTAAGGCAAGGCTGTTGTCCGCGGGGCTTGCGGGTGCCGGTGCGTCCGCTTCCTCCATGGAACTTTCCGGGCGGTAGCGGTTGGGGTACCAGTCCACCAGGTAACTGCCGCCGGGACCGAAACTGCACAACGGCAAATCTTTGTCCCGTAAATTAGGCACGCCAAGCAAATGGGCTGCGGGCATAGTATGGGTCTGCAGTCGGTAAAGACCGGAGGTGGTCTGTGTTGTTTTGGGCATCTGGCGATAACGGGATCGTGCCGAGGCACGTCGCTGAACCTGTGGGGTCACGGGACATTCAAGCATGGTCAGGACTCCTTTCCTTATGGTCACCAGCCCTTGCGGGCCGAGGACCGGGCCATTCTTACGGTGCATCTTATCACCTTTCTTTTCTTTCGGACTGCAGGCCCCCAAACCTTTAACCAATCCGTAAGGTATCTGTTTGCATAATATACAAAACACATACCAAACGTCAAGTGGTCGGCAGGGTTATTGGCGGCATCTTCGCAGATTACATGCTGCCGGCGGCTTTTTTAGCTTTATGGAGGGCATGACGCAGAAATTCGATGCCGATTTGCACATCACCACGGCGATTTTCGCCGGCTTCGCGCTCAATGGCCAAGGCTCCGGAATAATGGTGTTTCCAAAGCGTCGCAATTACCTGGTCCAGGCGAGCATCGCCCTGGCCCAGGGGAACCTCTTCCCCGGCCCAGGCGTCGGCGTTGGACGGAGTAATTTTGCGTGCGTCTTTGGCGTGAACGTGGCGCACATAGGGCATAAGCAGATTCACCGCGTCCACCGGATCGCCTTTGCCGTAAAGAATCATATTGGCAGGGTCAAAATTGACCCCCACATTGGGGCGATTAATGGCTTGTAGAAAATCATGCAGGTCCGCGGCGGTTTCCTGGCCGGTTTCAAAACACAGCGTTACACCCGTTGGCTCCATACGATCCAGCAGTCGCTGCAAACGATCCACCAATTTATCAAATGCCACGCGATCCGCCTTGGAAGGAACAAAACCGATATGGGTGGTTAACAGCGATACTCCCAGCGATTGACAAATGGTGGCGGCCCGCAGAATCAGGGCCGCACGGTCCGCGGCGGTGGCATCCGGCACCAGCCCGCCCGTTTGGCGAATGTGCGAAAATGATTTGTAAATTTCTCCCTGAAATCCAACCATCCCCGCAGAAATAACCAGCGGGCTTTGGTGAAATGTGTCGATGGCGCTGGTCCGCTGATGATCGTCCATGGCCAGCAGACCACCCAACGCCAGGTGCATCACGCGCAAGCCCAATTCATTCATCACCGCCCGCAAAGCAGGCTCATCATCCTTATGAACCGACCAACTGCACATACCAATTTCCAGCGGTTCCATTTTCTTGACCATGGATTTATTTCTCCTTATTGTCGGCCGCCACCAAACCTGAGGCGGTCATGAAATGATAGGTTCACCGGAAAAAATCGCAATGGAGGATAGATCTAGCGGGCAAAAAGGCAAAAAGGCTTGGGCCAAAGGTCAGGCCTTGCGGTCATAAATCCAGCTAAAGCCTGCCGAAGGGCGGGCCATCAGCGATTCACGAATTCTATCGGCCAGGTTGGCATAGCGTTCCGCCTGCCGACATAAATAGTCCTGGGCTTTGGCCGCCGGGCCGCTGACCGATCGCTGGGCAATGTGCCAGGTTTTCACCAGATGATCAATAATCCGTGCGTAATCATGAACGGTATAAACTTCCAAGCGCTGGGCAACGGTGGCAAATTGATCAAATAGATCCGATGCCTTGCCATCGTACATCAACCGGCCCGGCATCGAAATCAAGCCGCGCATCATATCCCGAAATGCCAGAATCCCTCCTGCGGCATCCAGGTCCAGCACCTTATCAAACATACGGGTGTAAAAGGTTTCGTGACGGGATTCGTCACCGGAAATTCGCTGGCAAATTCTGGCCAGGTTGGCGTCGCCCTGGGCACCGGCGAGCTTGGCCACATTATTATGGGATATTCGCGTAGCGCGTTCCTGAAAGGAAGTGTAGATCAGCCCACCGTATGGATCCTGCCGGGTATTGGGATTAAATCCACGGGCAATCAGATGATGCACGGTCAATTCCACGCTGCGCATGTCCACTCGGCCGGTCAGGCGTAAATAAGCATTGAGCAGATCGCCGTGGCGATTTTCCTCCGCGGTCCAGCCGCGCATCCACAAGGCCCACGGTCGTGGGGCATCGCCTTGTTCGTCATGGGCGATGACATTCAGGGAAATTGAATAGTTGGGCAGGGCTTCCTCGGTAACCATATCTCCCACCAGAACCACCAGCAGTTCATCGGAAATCTGTCTGGCTTGGTCTCGAAACTCCGCCAATTGGTCTTTCCAACTTTCCGCTGCCAAGTCGGGCAGGAAATCCGTCGGCTGCCAGGCGCGATCGATCGGGGCTAAAAAACCCAGATTTTCTCCTACGGTCCCTTCCAGGTTCGCTAGAAGGTCATGGTGGCTTTGAAAACAGGAAGTATTGTTTTCGGGCATCATCATTCTCGGATTGGATTATGGCCCCCGATTCGCGGGGTAACGCGGTCTCCATGAATTTATGGGCGTCCAACCGACAAGCGACAACATTGTCCAAGCACGCGAGCGACCGAAACTTGTCTTCTATAATACCACAACACACGCGAGTATGGAACCCCCCGCCAACTATGGAGGCTGGACAACGGCGTTTTTATCCGAGGTGACAACCAGACGTTCCGGGCGGTCGCCGGCCGGCAGAGTTGACAAGCCATGGACAATCTGGTCAAATTTGTTCATGTTTGTTCACGATCGTCATCAGGTCATCCTGCAACATTTGCTGAAAAAACCGCGTTGGTCGATTGACGCGTTGCTGCGCGAGCTGCCGGTGTCGCGTTCCACCCTGCGTCGCGATCTGGTTGATCTGGAGCGCCGGCGATCGGTCATCCGCGTCCATGGAGGTGTGATGCGGCCGGATTTTGTGCATGGCGAACCCACTTTTGACCGCCGCCAGCGCCAGCACGAGGAGGAAAAACGGGCTATCGCCCGCATCGCCGCCGAACTTGTGCCCGACCATGCCACCGTTTATTTAGATGCCGGCACCACCACCCTGCGGGTGGCTGAACTGCTGCTGCCGCGCCGCAACCTGCGGCTTTTCACGCATTCGCTGCGTCTGATGACTTTGGCCACCACGGGCCATGCCGCCATTACCTGCCTGGGTGGCGAACATCGCCCCGGCAGCGATGCGCTGGTGGGCAACTTGACCTTAAAATGGCTGGAAAATCTCCGCTTTGATGTGGCCGTCATCGGGGCGTCCGGGGTTGGCGCAGATGGAGCCTTTACCACCGAACTCTCGGAATGCACGGTAAAACAGCGCATCATGCAACGCAGTAGAAAAAACATTCTGGTCTGCGATTCTTCCAAGTGGAATGGCTCGGCGGCAGTACGCTTCGCCGCTTGGAAAGAATTTCACACCTGGGTTTCCGATGCGGACTTACCGGCTTCGGCGCGGCACCATGCCCGTCGGCACGGCATTCATCTGGAATTGGCCCATCAACAGGAAGGAGTTGCGGCATGAAGCGATCAGATGTCAACCATTATTTGCGCCAGGCGCTGGAGTTTTTTGAGTCGCATCAGTTTCGCCTGCCGCCCTTTGCCGACTGGACACCCGATGATTGGCAGCGGCGGCACAGGGAGGCTGCATACATAGTCACCCGCAAGCTGGGGTGGGATGTTACCGATTTTGGCTCGGGTAACTTTAAGGAGTGCGGCCTGCTGCTGTTTACCCTGCGGAACGGATGCCCCGGCGACCCGGAAAAAATATATGCGGAAAAAATCATGATTGTCCGCGAAAACCAGCGAACCCCTTTCCATTTTCACTTTCAAAAAACGGAAGACATCATCAATCGCGGTGGCGGTACGCTGGTGGTGGAACTTTATAATTCCGATAAGGCGGGCAACTTTGTTACCGGCCAGGTCAGCGTCCGGTGCGATGGTTTGACCCGCAGCGTGGCCGGCGGCGGAATGATCTTGCTGGAACCCGGCGAAAGTATTACCCTGGTGCCCGGCGTTTACCATAGCTTTTACGCCCGTGGCGGCAACGCTCTTGTCGGCGAGGTGTCCAGTGTGAATGACGATACCACCGACAATCGCTTTCACAAGCCGCTGCCCCGCTTTTCAGCCATTGAGGAAAATGAACCTCCGTTGCGGCTGCTTTGTAGCGACTATGCCCGTTTGGAAGGATCCACCACGTGACCAAAACCTTGGATACTAAATTGGCGGCTTTGGCCCATGACCGCTTCGGCAAGGCGTTTATTCTGGCGGATGCCAAGGATGCCGACATGGCCCTGGGCATCAGTGCGCCTGGCCCCAATCCCCAGGCGGCCGCGGATGGCTTTCCCAGCCGGACGATGACCGAATACCGATCGCACATTCGGGAAGTTATCGCCCAGGGGATGGTAGACATCATGCTGATGAGCTGTTCCACCAGCGATGAATTGACCATTCGCCAGCGACTTTTCGATAACTCCACCATGACCCCCGCGGTCCGCGCCAATGACACCACGGATATTCATCTATGCCGGGGGGCGGGTTATGCCGGCAGTCCGGCGCTGCCATTTTCCTCCGCCACGATTGACCTGATACAGACCGGTCAGGTAGATGGTGCAACCGCAGACCGTTCCCGTGGTGCCAATCTGGGCCTTTATTCGGTTACGTTCAACAATCTGCCCGATTACGACCTGCAAACGATGCAGGCCTACAAAACGTTTCGGCTGGAGGCTCAGGCCAGGGGATTCCGGCATTTTCTGGAAGTGTTTGACCCCAATGTACCTCCCGCCGTACATCGAATTCCCCCCGAACTTATCGGTGGATTTATCAATGACCATATCTGCAGGCTGCTGGCGGGTGTGCCACGGGCGGCCCGGCCGGTATTTTTGAAAATTGTGTATCATGGCCCCCGTTACATGGAAGAGCTGTGCCGCTACGATGAATCTGTAATCGTGGGGGTTTTGGGCGGCAGCGCCGGCACTACGTATGATGCGTTTAAGCTGCTTTTTGATGCCAAAAAATATGGGGCCCGTGCCGCCCTGTTCGGCCGCAAAATCAATCATGCCGAGCATCAGCTTTCCTTCGTCGAAATGTTACGTACCGTGGCGGATGGGGATATCACACCGGAAGAGGCCGTGCGCGCCTACCACGGTAAATTGCAGGGGCTGGGCATTGCCCCGCACCGCCGTTTGCATCAGGATTTACAGGCCACCAGCGGCATTTCCCGTTATGGTGCCGGGACTGCGGGCAGTCCGGCACCCACGTTTCGGCGTACTGCGGGCAACATCGACGATTCAGATTAACCCTTCAGGATCACCTCCGAGGAACAAAGCCCATGATCCAGCCGCCATCCAAACAGTATGATGTGATTGGCATCGGTGTATGCGCCGTGGATGATACGCTCACCATCGAAAAGTACCCTCAGCCCAATGTTAAAGTGCCGGTGCTGGATTCGACGCGGCACGGCGGCGGCTTGGCCTGCACGGCCACCGCAGCGGCGGCGGTGCTGGGAGGCCGCACCGCTTTTATCGCCCGTTTCGGCCAGGACGAGCTTTCGCGCTACATGCGCGAAATTCTCTCCCGCCGCGGGGTGGATGTTGCGCATATCGTCCCTGATTCCGTGGGTCAGCCGTATCATAGCCGCATTCTCATTGATGCTTCTACCGGCGAACGAACCGTATTTTACGATCAGCGTCGATTTAAGCAGGTGCGGGCAAAGGATCTGCCCGATACGCTTCTGGCCTCCACGGCGGTATTACTGGTTGATTTTCTGAATTTGCCCAGCCCGATAGACCTGGCACTCAAGGCCCGCCGTGCCGGCGTGCCGGTGGTGGTGGACCTGGAGGCCCAGTTGCCGGAATCTGCAGCCTTGGCCAAAGAGGTGGATCACCTGGTGGTGCCGGAGGAATTTGCCCGGTGGCTTGCCGGCGAGCAAGACCTGCTAAAGGCATGTGCGGCCTTGGCCACAACTCCCCGCGCCGCCACCGTGGTAACGGCGGGGGCCAACGGATGCTGGTGGACCGATTCCACCTCCCGGCCACCGGTTCATCTGCCTGCGTTTGCCGTTAAAGCCGTCAGTACCAACGGCTGCGGTGATACCTTCCACGGAGCCTACGCCCTGGCCATCGCCCGCCAATTTACCGTCGCGGAAGCGGTGATATTTGCATCGGCCTGTGCAGCCATCAAAGCCGCCGGCGCTGGGGGCGGCTGGGATGCCCTGCCGACAGCACAACAGGTAGCGGCATTTTTGCGCGAAAGACTCACGCCCGATCATCCGCACCGGCATATCATCGCTACGGTGGAGGCGTTGGCACGCAACGCCCGGCCGGTCGTAGAATAAAAGAGCACGTTTTCTTTTCAGGAGTATGTTCCATGACCGCAGTACTACCCCAGATCAAAAAGTTTCTCGCTGATGCACCGCTGCCCCTATACATTGGCGGCAAATTTGTGCCGGCGGTGGCCGGCGGCACCTTTGAAACCCGCGATCCCGGTACCGGCCAGGTGCTCTCCCGCGTGGCTGCCGGCGAAGCTGCCGACATAGACGCCGCCGTTGGTGCCGCCCAACAGACCTTTCATCAATCCGGCTGGCCCAGCATGCCCGCCAATGACCGAGCGGTGGTTCTGCACCGCCTGGCGGACAAGGTGGATGAGCACGCCGATGTGCTCTCCCAGCTTGAATCGCTGGATGTTGGCAAGCCGCTGGGGCAGGCCGCGGGTTTTGATGTTCCCTCGTTAAGCCAGGCGCTGCGTTACTTTGCCGATCTGGCCGTACAAGCCCGGTTGCGCGAACCCATAGCCCTGCGGGGGCTGGAAGCGTATACGTATCGCAGTGCGTATGGGGTGTGCGGTTTTATTATTCCCTGGAATTTTCCACTGCTGCTGCTGGGGTGGAACATCGCCCCGGCTTTGGCGGCCGGCAATACCGTGGTGGTAAAACCGGCCGAAGATACTCCGTTATCCACCCTTTATTTTTGTCGCCTGGCCGAGATGGCCGGTGTACCTGCCGGGGTTATTAATGTGGTTTCGGGCTTTGGATCCACCGCCGGAGCGGCTTTAGCCGCACATGCCGGTCTGGCCCGTATTGCCTTTACCGGCTCGCCGGAAGTCGGCCGCATGGTGGCAGTAGCTGCGGCTAAAAACCTTATTCCCTGCAAGCTTGAACTTGGCGGCAAGGGTGCCGCCATTATCTTTGATGATGTGGATATTCCCCAGACCGCCGAAAAATTGGCCCAGGCCGTAACGCTTAACTCTGGCCAGGTGTGCTGCACCGCTACCCGCTGGATCATTCACCAGCGCATTTATTCCCAATTTGTAGATGCCGTGAAAACCAGGATGCTTGCCGTTCGTCTGGGTTACGGCCTCGACCCTGCCACCGAAATGGGGCCTGTGGTTTCAGAAAAACAGCGCAGCCGCGTACTTGGCTATCTGGAAAAGGGCCAGGCCCAGGGGGCCACGGCAGTTTTACAAGGCGGTGCAGATTCTTCGCTTCCCGGTTATTTTGTCAAACCGGCTCTGCTGGCCGGTAGCCCGGAAAATATCTGCGCCCGTGAGGAAATCTTCGGTCCGGTGGCCTATTTGATGAAGTTTTCCACCCCCGAGGAGGCCATTGATCTGGTGCATCGCAGCCGCTACGGCCTGGCCAATTCGGTATGGTCTTCCGATGTAACACGCGCCCGCAAAGTGGCCGAGTCTCTTGTAGCCGGCAATTCCTGGATCAACGCCCATAATGTCTTTGCTTACGGTCTGCCGTACGGCGGAGCCAACCTGAGCGGCTTCGGCGGCGGCGTCAACAGCCCGGAAACACTGCGAGATTACCTGCGTCCGCAATCCATCGTTCGGCCGTATGATTGATTTTACTTCCGCGCCCAAAGCCGCCTATCAATGGAAAAAGCCCTTGAGCAGACCGCCGGCGTTTTTGATCGTATTGCCGATGTCCTTGCCGATATTTTTGAGCGGCTTTCCCGTTAATTTCAGATGCGGCTTGGAAGTGGTGCCCGTAATTTTCAGCGGCAGCGGTACGGCCAGGCCGCCACCGGTAACGCTTACGTCTACATCCAGCGTATTATTCAAAGCTACCCAGCCGGAAAAATCCACCCCCATGGAAACCAGCACCACCTTCATATGTTTGTAGTACACCTTGCCCTGCTGGAGGTGAAAATTGGTGGGTCGAATACCGCTGTCGCTTAACTTGGCCTGACCGTTGCCGGACATTTGCAGAAAATGTTGTGGATTCAAACCGGCAATCAGCGAATATAGTGGGCTGTCCGATGTTACATGGGTGGCACTGACCGTGCCTGCCATGGTGCCTGTTTCTTTGAGTTGGGCCGATGAAAGCGGAATATCCGCATTGTTAAGTGATAGATTCAGCAACCCGCTGATTTTCGCCACTCCTCCCGTCGGCTTCAATGACATGCCCCAGGAAATTGGCAGAAACTTAAGCACGGATGATCCCAGGGCCGTGTTAAGTTCCATGTTATCCACCAGGTGCAGGGGTTTACTAAGCACGTACGCCGGGTATTTGCGGTTCAGATCAATAATTCCCGCCAGGTTAATAGTACCCTGGTTGGCTGGAATGCTGCTGGGGATCAGATGAATTACGCCTTGGCCGGCCTTGACTGCGATTTGGCCCGGGCCAAGATTGATACCGTCGATAGAAATCCGCTGAAAAGCAAAAGCTGTGGTGCCGACGGTAAGCTTGCGGAATTGCCGCAGGCCCGTTCCGCCGGCCCACGGGCCCGAAATGGCCAGCGGCATTACTTCCTGCCCCTGCATCACCAGGCCCGCCGGCAGCCAGGGCGAAAGCAGCGTTTGCAACCGCTGCAGATCGTAGTGAATTGACCCGGTTACAGCCTCATTGCCGCCCACGCCCCATGCCAGCGAGCTTCCCTTGTTAATCACCACGCCGTTACCGGCACCACCGCCGGGCGGTAGCTCCGAAATGCCGCAGTTACTCAGGCAGTTAAACGTATGGGACTGCAGATTGCCCTGCCCAACCACGTCCATCGCGATATTGGTTGGAGCCAGTTGCAGCTTGCTGCCGGGAACGGTCAACTGGTAGTTGGCAATGGTGGCGTGAGTGTTCACGGCAAACGTCTGGCTGTTGCCGCTGGCCTGGGCGGTAAACGTGGCCAAGCCATTTATTTGATCCGCCGGTGGCAATTTCTTGAGTACCGCCAGCAGTGGACTAAGCAGATGTAAATTTACCTTTGTGGTCAAACCGTCACACGAAAAATCCAGTCCCGTCGGTGCTTTTACCAACCGCAGCGATTTTGCGCACGTCAGCGTTATCAGGTTATCTGCCGTGGTAATGTTGATGGGCTTAAGCTCTACACTTTCGCGGGCACCAAGCTTTATGGTTCCGGCCGTATCCACAGTTAATCCGGCCTCCTTAAATACCGCACCGCTCGGCGGATGACTCGCCGCCAGCGCCAGGTTCTGCAGCACTACGTGCAACGCAGACAAATTAATCTGCGATGTGGATAAACCTCCTATCACGCTCGAATTCATGATGGTTCCACCCACGCGATATGGCCCGGTATTGATGGCCAGGGTCTTCATCACAGCTTCGATCTTCGTCAGCGACAGGCGTTGAATGGGCAGGTCGAACGACGGAATAGAAACGACGCCCGCCGCATTTTTGCGGATTTCCGCCGTAGCCGGGCCGATGTCGGCAAACTGGGTATGCAGTTCAAAGAGTGTGCAATGCAGCGCTTGCCAGCCGCCGTTGAGCATGGATGCGTTCACGTTGGTGGCTATGCGAATGGCCGGATCAGTATAGGCGGGCTTGCCCGGCATCAGCACCATTGACGCATTTTTGATTTCCGTTTTCATCCGGCAGGTCAGTTTGGGCGTGCCCACACCCGCCACGTGGGCCGCAAGGGTAAATTGCCCGCTGTCGGCGTAGTATTGAGTGGAACTGAATTGCGCCAACTCGTTGGTCAAGGGCTGCAAGTCTGCGGCCAGTGAGAGCGTATAAGCAGCCGCGGCGGATGGATCAGCCTTGATCTGCACATTGAACAACGGGGCCACAGCCGGATTGCCGGTGGGCGTTGCCGCCTGCTGCACCTGGGCCAGCGACAGCCGCCATTGCGCATTGATCCGCCCGGCGTTTAACCCGATCATCGCAGGATTAATAGAAAAATACCGCTGATTTAATTGCCCCTGGATGTTGGAAATGGAAACTTCAACCGCGGCCTGGGCACTCTTCGTCCGGGCTGTCAGTTGCGCCTTCACCTGCACCATGCCACGGTCAATTTTGGCATGCTGCTTGCGCAGAGTCAGGGTGTCTGGAAAATCCGCGCCCAGCAAGTGCATATCCGCCTGCACAGTGGCCACCATGTGGGCGTCGCCCCACAGCGGTTTATTGGCGGCCATAGCCCGCAGCGTGTTCAATGAGGCCCGGCCATGCAACTGCAACCTTATCGCCTGGCATAATACGCCCAGTTGATGCACCAGAATGTTCTGCTGTTGCCACGAGAGATTCACCGGAATACGTACAAGGCCCAGTTCCGGGTTGTCCTGTTTGATAAATGACCCTTGAAAACCACAATCCGCAATCGCCAGTTGCCCCGTCACCTTGCCACTGCCGGCGGCAGGCGCAGCCAGTTGCAGATCCGCCGAAAGTACTCCATGGGTCTGCAGCGGAGCATGAAACCGGTTCAGCAACGGGTTTAGATAATCCAGATAAAACGCCCTTATTGTAAGCTTCATGGACCCGGTAACGGCCGACAATGGCAAAACGGTTTGCTGCCCGAAAATGTGCACCTCGCCGTTCAGGCTTACCACAGACGGAGCCTGCGTTCCATGCAGCACGCTGATGTGCAGGATGGTATGGATCGGCTGGCCCTGGGTATTAAAGGCAATTTTTCCATCCGCATTGGCGGTGCGGGCATGCGGATAAAGCGGACTTTTCCAGGAAACATTGGAGACCGCAAAGCTAACCTGGCCCGCGGCCGGCGGCAGCGCGGGGGCCGCGCCGGTGCCAGCCTGTCCTCCCATCGCCTTGTCCCCCAAAGTCAGGTCCGCGCCCCACGTGGCCGAACCATGCGTGAAATGCGTATCCGCGGGCACGCCCAGAAGATGTGGAAATTCCTTGGCCAGTGCGGCAATATCTGCCTTGCCGCTTAATTGAATGGTAGCCGTTCCGCCATCCGCCGGCGCGTGGCGCAAAATAGCCTTCACCGTCGGTATGGATCCAGATGCCTTCATCGCTACAGAAACAATGCCGTTTTCAACTTGTGCACTTTTTACGTCGAAGGTCTGCGTGTTCCATTTCGCCGCCAGCGGAATGTTTACCAACCCCAGCTTCGGCGAATCGCCCTTGAGCATCTTGCCCCCCAGCCGCAGCGCGGCAAACGCCAGTTGCCCCACCGCCTCTCCCTGGCCCGGTGCCGGGAGTGTTACGGCCACATGGCCATTGAGTGTGCCGGCCATCGTCAATTGCACGCCCATTGCCGCCAGCAAAGGGGTCAGTGATTGTAAATTCAATGAATTGATATCCGCATTCACCGTGCCCGTGATTTTGTTGCTGGTGACGATCTGGTTGTGCGCAAACACATTGAGCTTGCCCGACAACGCTATGTGTGCCGGCGGAAGGGGCGTGGTTGTCTTTGCTCCGGGAGCATGAGCGGTTTGCGAATTGGGGCCTTCTTCGCTCTGCGTCGCGGCTGCAACTGTGGTGGAAAATTTGAAATCCAGAGGCTTGCCGCTGGTGTTGATGATTATATCGAATGTGGTGGCCGTCGCGTTGACGGTGGGGGTAGATGGACTGGTCCATTTCAGTTTGTCGATGGTCAGTTGCACTTGTCCGTTGATTGCCGGCAGGGCCGCAGGCGCTGCCGATGCCGGTGCCGCCACTTTTTGTGCCGGTGCCGCCGTTGTTACGGCCGCGGAGCGCGAAGCTAACGCCCGGACGATATTCAGGCCATTGTCTTGCGTAACTAATTTCATGTCACCGATGTGGATGTTGACCTGGCCGAAATTCTGCCAATTGGAAATGGCCTGCATCAGGCTCAGGTTTGTTTTAACAGTAAGATTCCGCGCGATCATGGCTCCATGTGAATCCTGCAGGGTTACGTCTTTGATTTGCGCCGGCGAAAACCAGCCCAGCGACAGACTGCCGATGGCCAGATGCCCTTTAATTCTGCTGTTCACCTGCTGCTCAATGAGCCGCACCCCCGGCCCGGTGCATAACAGGCTGGGCAATGCCAATACTGCAATCACCAGAAATAGAAAAATTCCCAGCAGCACCCACGGCCAACGCCTACGCCGACGGTGTGGTTTGGGAAGTTCTCCGGTTTTGTGCACGGGTGTTTCCGGCGGCGGTGGTGTAATGGTTGCAGCGGAATTGCCCGAAGAAGAGGAATTTTGATTTTCAGTCATCATGATCCAGCCTCATCATTAAAATTCTAGTGTTGCCTTCCCAATGTGTGCCTTGGTGCCAATCCAAGGCCTTTCTTATAATACACCACCGTTGCGGGTAATGAAAAGCATTGTGAACCAGTCCAAGGGCGCGGGGCCTGTGACAGCTTTTGTCGTGGCAAGGGCTGGTCGATTAGATCCGCCAATACCGGGGCGACTGGCGCCCGCTGACCGCTGATGGCTGACTGCTGACCGCCGCTCGCTTCCGCTTCCCCCCCTGTCCGGCCATTGCTTGGCCGGGCGCACAGTGCCCTCGCCATGCCAAATATCCACGGCATGATCCAACGCCCCGTAATCAGCTTGCCATTGTGGTGCGGGCATCCAGCCTGCTCGGCCGCCCTTCGTGAACGGTTACTGACGTGATGTACTATAGACATAATAGCTCTTATGGTTTAACGCTGATGGAGTAATCGCGATTGAATTAAGCATAGCGCATTTTCGCAACAACATGGCCGACGCCCTGAACCGAGCCGCCTACGCCGGTGAATGTATCATCCTGGCACGCGACGGCAAACCTGCCGCGGCGCTGGTGAGTGTAGACGACTTGAAGTTGCTGGAAGAATTGGAGAATCAGGCGGACTTAAAGGCGGCTTTCAAGGCACGCATGGAAAAAGGCGGCAGCCCACTGGAACGCATCGAAGCGCGATTGGCGGCAAGCCGAGGCTGATTACCGTGTTATCGTCCGGCCGTCCGCAGATATCGGCTTGTAGCGGTTGCCGCGGGAAATCCAGCAACGGTTGGTTTCGGCCATGCGGGGTTTGGCGAAAAACCCAAGATCACCCGGCGTGGGGAAATTGCAGGGTGGTGGTAATCTCTGGCGGATCCGTGTTGGCGATTACTGCATCGTATATGAGAATCACGATACCAAGGTGCTGATCCTGGTATTGGCCATTGCGCACCATGAGGATATTTATCGCTGCCGCAAAGGGTGATTTATGCCCTCAATTTCCAAAACCTGCCGTCCGGCACCATTGTGGTCGCGCCGCACGCAGAGTATGATAGTGCAACCAAACCCAATAACCATGCTGGTTTTTCGCATGAATTGGGCCTTCCCCGCCGATGTAGCTCAACGGCAGAGCAACGGTTTTGTAAACCGTAGGTTGCAGGTTCGAATCCCGCCATCGGCTATAGTTTTATTTCAACTGGGCGCAATACGGGAATGGGAGTTCCCTCCATGTGGCCCCGTAGCGATGACCGAGGGATGCAGCACGGCGATGTCCGGCAGGTTGCGGTAAAAGTGGTGATAATCCATGCCGTAACCCACCACAAATTCATCGGGAATATCAAATCCTATAAAATCCGCCGGCACTCCCATGCGAACCGCCACCTGCTTGCGCAGCAGCACACAGGCCCGCACCGATGCCGCCCGCTGCCGCCGCAAAATCGCCCGCACCGCCGCCAGGGTCCGACCGCTGTCTAAAATATCATCCACAATCAGCACGTGCTTACCCGCCACTTGCAGCTTTTTGGGATACAAAATTCGCGGTTCACGACTGCGGGTCATCTGGCCGGCATAGCTGGATACCGCCAGAACATCCACACGCATTTTCAAGGGCAGGCAGCGCATGAGATCCGCAAGAAAAATCATGGATCCGGTGAGCAGGGGCACCATCACCAGTTCCCGCCCCCGATAGCTGGCGGCAATTTCGCTGGCCAAAGCCTGTACCCGCCGGGCAATTCGCCGTCGGGAAACCAGCACGCGTTGTATTTCCTGAGTCGCCATAACCAGCAGAATACCCGCTGCCAGGCCGCATGGAAAATGTCCGACGCGGCACTAAGGGCCGTGCAGAAATAAATTCATTTTTACGGCGCAGGAGTGTTGGCCGCCGACGCGGCGCAAGCGACGCGAATACTCCGCCAGCCCTGATCTTTATCTTTTTTTTGGGGGGGGGCAGACATCTTGTTCGCCATGATATCCCTGGGAGCGCAAGCGTCTTCGCCCGCATCGTCGTAGCCGACTGTTCCTCCCTCCAGCCGAGGCGAACTGTCGGCGTTGGCATAAATGCCCGCCGCCCAGGACAAGTAAATACGTGTACCAACCATGCCTCCTGCGGTGAATTCTGTCATTGAGGTATGGATATCCCGATATTATTGTGCAGGCCCTTCATGGCGGCAGCCGCAAAGCCGGCATCCGGCCGCTGGAGGTGTCGGCTCCTGATTCGGTCTGGAAGCGGTGATTTTGTGCTGGCAATTGCCGGCGCATCAAGTATTATGGGATGTAAACCGGGTGATGGTATTCCCGGTACGCATGACCTTGTGGTGATGCTGGAAGTAGTACCCTTTTATAAGGAGCCTGTCATGGGTAAAGGAAATAATGCTCGTCGTAAAGAAGTTAAGAAACCTAAGAAGAACAAAAAGAAATAATGTCTTCCCTGAACATGGTGTTCGGTGGGCAATCTCTTGGTTGACTCAAGGCCGGGTTGGAACCGCGCTGCCACTTTTTTTATTATCAACGCGGCAAACGCTAAACCGTGGACGGAGGTTGCCGCGATGATGGCGTACCGGCACTACCGGTTTCGGAGAGGTTGTCCTGTATGGCTGCAGTACCAGCCCATGCAGGGGTGGTCTGGAATGGCTGTGCTCAAGCCAGGTGAAGATTCCAGCGATTGGTAGCTGGATCGGCGGCGTGAAGGTTCAGCCGGCCGTGAAGCAAAGCGCCAGTAATTTCGACGGCAATGTGGGTGGGGGTATATTGCACCAGGTGCAAGGTTCCCCGGTCGTAGCGGATAACGGTTCCACGGTCGCCGGAGATGGGGCCTTCGTAGTCCAGATAAATGCGACGGTGATCGGGCAGCGCCTGGATGGGTAAAACGCCTGCTGTGGCCCAGGTGTCGGGTGGGTGGTCCACGCGAAAGGCGGCCAATAATTCTCTGGCAGGCAATTCCAGAAGCAGATCCCAGTGCGTATAATGACATTGCTGGTGCTGCAGGACGGCGAAATGTGCCGTTGGTGATGGCCGGAGTGCCGCATCAGGTATTGGGTGGGACTGGGCGTTTTCATTTGGAGAGTCTTGCCAAACCATGGTTCAATGATACCATCATCAGATAGTGTTTTCTCTGGAGTCCACGGATGAATGTTAAAAAACTGGCAAAATTAAGAATCAGGTGCATGGCGGGTGCGGGTATTCTGGCGGCAATGACCTTGCTGGGTGGATGTGTGGCGTCCAATCATGAACTGCGAAATGAGGGGTTGCGGCTGTATCATCAGGGCAATTATCACGCGGCGCTGCAAAAGTTTGATGAAGCGCTTAGCCGGAATCAATCGGAGCCGCGGGCTAATTATTATGCCGGTGCGACGGATTATATGCTGGGTCGCTATGAACGGGCGGCGTATCATTACAAGCTCGCCTGGCGGGTGGATCCGAATTTGCCGCATGTGAAGTCTGCGTTGGCCGAGGCGCTTATTCGCCAGGGCAAACATAATGAAGCGATGAATTTTCTGGGTCGCGATGCGTCGTTGACCGGGCGGGTGTCCGGGCGGTTGCGGGTAGCCCGTTTTTACGAGCAGCTCGGCGATTGGGATGATGCCAAGACAAATTATGCCCTGGCGGCGAAGATCGGTGCGCATGACCCTGCAGCACTCATCGAGGTCGGCAAGTTTTATGATCGCATTGGTGAGAAATCCAATGCGGTGGCGGTTTATGAACAGGCGTATCGTGTGGCACCGAACACACCGGGTCTGGTGGATTTGCTGGCAAATGACGGGGTAACCCTTTCTGATGCGTTGATGGCACCGAATCCAGCGGCTGCGCCGGTACCTGCAACCCAACCGGTGGGCAAGCCCAGTACACCTGCGAATCCGATACTAATGTCGCAGTAGGCCCGATGTGGTTGCGGGCTGGGCAGGGAGGCGGGATCCATGGCGATGCGGCGCGGATAGATGGGTACCGTGGTTGGCCCGATGGGCAGAAAACATGATTGATTCTTCCGGTAGAAGATTTGTTGGGCTGTTGGATTCGCAACGTGACGGACTTTACGCGCGGGCGCTGTCGGCCACGGGTTCAGCAAGCAGCGCGGAAACCTGTATTCAGCGGGCGGTGCGCGGGGCCTTTCGGGAATTTGTACAAGGCCAGTCGCCACGGGATTTTTCGGCGTGGGTGCAGCAGCATGTGGAAGAGCAAATAAAAGCCATGGTGGCGGCGGGGTCATTGGCGGAGGCCAAAACGGGGACGGCGTCCGATGTGGGGGCGATGCCGGCAGATGTGTGGGCGAGATTGGCGGCGGCCATTCAAATTGAATCAGTCAAGATTCACGGTGCAACGGACGAAGGGGATGAGGCTCTGCTGGCGTATGATCCACTGCTGGTGCCGAAAAAAAAGTCGCCACCGGGCGATGACCTTTCGGATGGCCTGAATCTTTCGCCATGGAGCAGGTTCGTGGTTGCCGCCACCATTGTGTTGATCATTGGTGTGGTTGCCACGGTGGTATTGACGACCCGGCATGCTCCGCCGGATGGCCAGACGACAACAACACAACCGGCTGCTACACGGCCGGCACCCTGACAGGCAAGTGTGCCATGGAGTTACGGATGGATGGATCCCCATCGGCGGTTAAGGATATGCCAACGCGTCGGCACGTGCTGGATATCTGCGGGCAACGCATGGAGCTTATTGCTCCGGATCAGCCTGATGCGCTGCTGGATGATCCGTTGGTGGAGCAGCGGTACCGGTTGGACAATTATATGCCGTACTGGCCGGTGGTCTGGCCGGCCGGGCTGATGCTGGCCCAGTCCATTCTCGACGGCACCGGTTCGCCGCCGATACCGCCGCCCCAGGGCGGTGCCGTGCTGGAACTTGGCTGTGGCCTGGGGGCAGCGGGGATTGCGGCCGGTGGCCGTGGGTGGCATGTTACGTTTACCGACTACGATGCCTGGGCCATTGCCTTTGCCAAGCGCAATGCCCTGCTCAACGGTATTCCCGCAGAGCGGATCGACACGGTGGAGATGGATTGGCGCAAGCCTCTGGCGAAAAAGTTTCCCTGGATCATCGCATCCGATGTGTTGTATGAACGCCGGTTGCATCCGTGGCTGCTGGAAGCGCTGGAGCAACTGCTGGCTGGCGATGGTTGCGCATGGATCAGCGATCCGCTGCGCAATTCCGCCCAGGATTTTCCATTAGCGGCGGTAGCTGCGGGATTTGCGTGTACGGAAATGCCATTGGAGCGTTGTGAGCAAGGGTTGATGCAGAAGGGTACGTTGTACGTCCTGCGGCATGCGAAGCAGAAGTTTTGAGGGTGGTGCTCAAGATTATGGAGCCAGAGCGTTTCTTTGTGCCGCACATTCAGGCGGGTGGTTGTGAATTGCCGGTGGATGAAGCCCACCATGCCCGGCATGTTTTGCGGCTGAAAACCGGGGACACGGTAACTGTTTTTGATGGCCGGGGGCATTGGGCCGCCGCGGAAATTGAGTTGGTCGGTGGATCGGCAGTACGTGTGCATTGCAGCGCGGTGCAGGAAAGCAAACGACTGGGGGCGCGGTTGACGCTGGCCACGGCCGTGCCCAAATTGGACCGGGCTGATTTTTTAGTGGAAGCGGCCAGCCAGCTCAATGTGGATACCATTCAATGGGTGGAATGTCAGCGAAGTGTGGTGCGGCCCGAAGGGCAGGGGAAGAAAATGGAAAAGTGGCGGCGCCTGGCGATTGAATCAGCCAAGCAGTGTGGGCGGCATCATCTTTTACGCATTGAGCCGATGTTGCCGGTGGCGAAGGTGTTGAAAACACTTGACCGGTCCAATGCGATGTGGGCGGATACGCGGGCTGAATTCACCCTGGACGGTGCATGGGCTGATTGGAAGAAAACGAAAGGGAGTGAAAATTCTCCGTCTGCGCCGGGCTTGACCGTGTTCATCGGTCCGGAGGGGGGGTGGACCGATACGGAATCGCAAATGTTTCGGGATGGAGGGGCGGTGGGCGTGCGGCTGGGATTGAACATTTTGCGGATAGAAATTGCGGCGATGGCGGCGGCGGCGGTCATCAGTTGCGGCGCAGCGAACGATCATAAATAATAACGGCCAACGAGGCGCGGCGTGCGCCGGCGTGGGTTCGGGTCCGGGCGATTTAATTTGTTTCACTCGGATTGATGAGTGCATGACCTGGGGTTTATTATGCAAAAACAGGAAGAACTTATTTTAAGGCATCAGGCGGCGCTCATTGGTAATTATGGAAAATTACCGGTGGTGTTTCATCGCGGGGAAGGTTCGCACCTGTGGGACGCGGATGGCAAAGAATACCTGGATCTGTTTGCGGGATTCGGCGGAACCATTTTAGGCCACTGCCATCCGGCTCTGGTGGCGGCGGTGACGCGGCAGGCCAATACGCTGTGGCAGGTGGGCAATCAGTTTTATACAGAGCCGCAGATACGCCTGGCGGAACAGTTGCGGAGCAAGGCGTTTGCGGGCCAGGCATTTTTTTGTCACAGCGGAGCGGAAGCGGCGGAGGCGGCGATTAAGCTGGCCCGGATTTCGGCCGGACCTGATCGCTTCAAAATCATCTCCATGAACAAGGGTTTTCATGGGCGTACGATGGGGGCGCTTTCCGCGACTGCCGGTCCGGCGCAGCAGGGCTTTGCGCCGCTGGTGCCAGGCTTTACGCACGTGCCTTTTAATGATGTGGCGGCTGTGGAACGGGCCATTGATGCACAAACGGCAGCAATTCTGGTGGAGCCTGTTCAAGGTGAAGGTGGCATTAATATGCCCAATCCCGGATACCTTCAGGCCTTGCGGGCGTTATGTGATCGAACCAAAGTAGCACTGATATTTGACGAGGTGTGGGTGGGTGTGGGGCGCACGGGAGAATATTTTGGGCATCAGAATTTTGGTGTGACGCCGGATATTATGACGCTGGGCAAGGCTCTCGGCGGCGGTCTGCCGGTCGCGGCGATATTGGCCCAGCCGCAGTATGCAGCATTTTTTAAGCCCAGCACGCACGGTAGCACGCTGGGTGGCAATCCGATTTGTGCCTCCGCGGCTGTGGCGGTGTTGGACGAGTTGGAAAAGGAGAATCTGCCGCAGCGGGCGAAGCGGCTGGGCGTGGCGACGGTGGAAAAACTTCAAGCCTTCGAGAATCGGGCAAAAATTATGCAGGTGCGCGGCTGCGGTCTGTTTATAGGTGTGGAGCTTGCGATACCCGATGCCTTGCCGGTCGTGCATGCAGCGCTTCAACGCGGCCTGGTTATCAATGTCACTCAAAAAAATGTGCTGCGTTTATGCCCGGCGCTGACCATTGAAGAAAATGATCTGCTGCGGGGACTGGAAATTCTGGATGCATGTCTGGGCAGTATTTAGCCAGAGACGAATTATGATTTAGTCCGCCGATTGGATAGAATAAGGATGGAAGACGGCCGGGTACTGCCGGGGCGGGCGGCACCAATGCGGGGCCGGACGGGAAAGGTGCGGTGTGTTTATGCTTGGCAGTGATTGTGTGAAATGTGGACGGCCGGCGGTGGTTCACCTGACTGAAGTCGCCAAGGCTGACGATGGTACGAAAAATCTTATACAGATTGATTTGTGCCTGGAACATGCGGTTCAGGGCGGCTGGGTAGGGGCCATACCGGTGATGGGGCAAACGCCGGCGGGGGTTGTTACCACCAAGACGCCTATTATGCCCAAGACTGCGCTCCCGGGTGGCACGGTTTCTGATGAGGGAGATTCGCCGTCGGCCGATCAGCTTGAAAGTGATGCGGCTTGCCCCAATTGCGGCATGACGTGGCAGGAGTTTATCAAACGCGGACTTTTGGGCTGTCCTAACGATTACGCCTTTTTCGAAGCCAGAATTTTGGATCTGGTGAAAAACTCGCATGAGGGAGCATCGCAGTCGGTTGGGAAAACTCCGCCAAGTCTGGGCGAAGGTGAGATGGCCCGGCGGGCTTCTATTGCGCGGCTGGAACACCAGTTGGCCATTGCGCTGGAGAGTGAAAAATATGAGCAGGCTGCGCGACTACGCGATCAGATCAATGATCTGGGCCAGACCGGAGCAGCCAAAGGGTAAGGCCTGGAGGTTCGTGGAAAGCTGGGTGTGGCCATGAGCGTGGGCCAGGAAGCAGGTGCCGGTGCGGGCACAGGGCGGGGGCGAAAAAAGGCTTTTAGAAGATGGAAACGTGTTGATGTTGAGTGCGCCGAGTTATTGTGCCCCGGTTGCCGCAGCCCTGCCGTCGGCGGCCTGGCACGCCGGTGCGGTGGCGGGTTCGGTGGTGGGGGCGGCTGTGGCCACGCTGGGCTGGGGCACTTTTGCGGTGGGCAGCGGATTGTTTATTCCGGTCACGCAGCGGGTGAAAATATCCCATGCCGTGGCTCTTAGTTTTGATGATGGTCCAAGCGAAGAATTCACTCCGCGTCTGCTTGATCTGCTGGGAGAACATCAGGCCCAGGCCTCTTTTTTTCTCATTGGACGATACGTAGCCAAATCCGCAAAACTGGTGCGGCGCATGGTGGACGAAGGCCACACGGTGGGCAATCATACGTGGGACCATCACCGCGATGGTTTGCTGGGCGGCCGGGATTACTGGGACCAGCAGATAAGGCTTGGCGAACAGGCTATTGGCGATGCGATCGGCAGGTGTCCGCGTCTGTTTCGGCCGCCGCTGGGTTTTAAGACCGCGACCCAGGCCGGCGTGCTGCGGCATCGCGGCTACGAGGTAATCGGTTGGCGCTTGCGTGCCTTTGATACCTTGCCTCTTTCTGCGGCGGCGATTGCGCAGCGCGTTGTTACCCATGTTCGCCCCGGCGATATTGTTACGTTGCACGATGGGCTGGAGCCGCAGCGCTGGAATAAATCGCAGGCGCACACGTGTCAGGCCATGGCGGATATTCTGACGGATCTGCGGCAACGCGGGCTGAGGTGCGTTTCGCTGGAAACGGGGCTGCAGCGATCGTCCTACCGCGACTGAATGCCGCACCCGGCCTGACGCACCTTTCAAGGCCGGGAGTTGCCTGCGGGCAGCACATCCCGCAAACGGCTGATGAACTGAGGTAGTATGTCGATGACCCGGTCTACTTCCGCGGCGGTGGTAAAAGCGGAAAGTGAAAACCGTACGGCTCCGTGGGCCCGGGGTTCAGCAAGGTGCATGGCCCGCAATACGTGCGAAGGTTCCAGGGACCCGCTGGAGCAGGCGGCTCCGGCACTGACGCATATATCGTGCTGGCTAAGCAGCATTAAGACGGCCTGGGCTTCCAGTCCGGTAAAACTGATATTGGTGGTATTGGCCACGCGGTGCAGCGGATCGCCGTTGACGGCGGTATCCGGCACCCGGGAGAGGATGCCATTTTCCAGCCGGTCGCGCAGCATGGCGATATGGTGGGTATATTCCGGCGAGGCCAGATTGGTTGCCGCGCGGCGGGCGGCTGCGCCCATGCCGACAATGGCAGGTACGTTTTCGGTGCCACCGCGACGCTCTCGCTCCTGCGGACCGCCGCGCAGCAGGGGCTGCCATGAGGTGCGGCGTTTTACCAGCAGTGCTCCAATGCCCTTGGGACCGTGGAACTTATGGGCACTCACGGAAAGTAGATCCACCGGCAAAGAGGCAAAGGCCACAGGTACTTTGCCGGCGGCCTGTACGGCATCGGTATGAAACAGCACGTGGTGTTTTGCGGCAAGCGTGCCGATGGCCTGAATATCAAACATGACTCCGGTTTCGTTGTTGGCCCACATGATGGTTAGCAGTGCTACATCCGGGTTGGGCAAGTGTTCTTCCAAGGCGGCGATATTCAATTGGCCGCGGCCATCGACGGGGATCTCGATAATGGTGTAGCCGGTATTGGCCAATGCCATCAGAGGTTCGCGCACCGCGCTGTGTTCGACGGTGGAAGAGAGGATAATTTTTTTACCGGGCCGCGCAGCCAGCGAACCAAGAATCGCGGCATTATCCGCTTCCGTGCCGCCGCTGGTGAAAATTACCTCGCTGATATGGCAGCCGAGCATGGCGGCGACTTCATAGCGGGCCTGTTCGACGGCCTGCCGGCTTTCCTGGCCGAGGCGATGCGTGCTTGAAGGATTGCCATACTTTTCCCCCAGCCACGGCTGCATGGCGGTGAGAACCTCGGGGTGAATTTGGGTGGTGGCATTGTTATCAAGATAAATCATGGCTGGTTATTATAGCGGCAAAAAGGGGCAAACGGTGTGCTGGGGGATGGAATTGAGTTCGCCAAAAGCTGCTGGATACATTATAATTTTCGCTGGTGGGCCATAGGCCCGGAAGATGAAAAAGCGGATGGAAAAGTGCATCATTGGAGGATCGCGATGTTGGATCAGGATGCCAGAATCACCGACCTGCAAATTGAGACAGAACTTCAGGAAAGCTACCTTACCTACGCCATGAGCACGATCATGGATCGTGCCCTGCCCGATGTGCGCGATGGTCTGAAGCCTTCGCAGCGGCGTATTCTGGTGGCGATGAATGATTTGCAGCTTGGCCCGCGCAGCAAGCACCGGAAATGCGCGAAAATCGCCGGCGATACCTCCGGCAATTACCACCCGCATGGTGAAGCAGTGATCTATCCGACGCTGGTGCGCATGGCCCAATCCTGGAACATGCGGCATCTGCTGGTGGATGGCCAGGGGAATTTTGGTTCGATTGATGGCGATCCGCCGGCAGCCATGCGTTACACGGAAGCCCGCATGGCCGAAGCCGCCGCGGAGCTGATGGAAGACCTTAAAGAAGACACCGTCGATTTTATTCCCAACTATGATGAAGTCCGGATGGAACCGACGGTGCTGCCCAGCAAATTCCCGAATTTGCTGGTGAACGGTGCCCAGGGCATTGCGGTGGGCATGGCCACGAGTTTGCCGCCGCACAACTTGCGCGAAGTGTGCGATGCCATTATCAAGGTGATTGATAACCCGGAATGCACGCTGAAAGAATTGATGAAAATTGTAAAAGGGCCGGATTTCCCGACCGGCGGCGTGATTTGCGGACGCAGCGGAATCTTGGCCGGTTACGAAACCGGCCGCGGCCGCATTACGGTGCGGGGCCGAGTCCATACAGAGCAACTCAAGGGTGGACGGGAGCAGGTGGTGATTTCAGAAATTCCGTACCAGGTGCTGAAAAAAACCATTATTGAGTCCATTGCCGAACAGGTGAAGGAAGAAAAAATCAAGGATATTTCCGACGTCCGCGATGAATCCGACCGTGAACACGCGGTACGTGTGGTGGTGGAACTCAAGCGTGATGCGGATCCCAACGTGGTCATCAATCAACTCTATCAGTTTACGCCGCTGCAAAGCACATTTTCAATCATCAACATTGCCCTGGTGAACCGTCAGCCGCGAACCTTGAGCCTGAAGGAACTGGTGGAACTGTTCATCGGCCATCGCAAGGAAGTGATTCGTCGGCGCACCATGTTTCGGCTGAAAAAAGCCCGGCAGCGGGCCCATATTCTGGAAGGCTTGATTCTGGCTTTAGCTGACATTCATACCGAAGAAGCCATGGGTCGGGCGGCCAGGCTGGATGTGATGGGCGTCATCGAGTTGCTGCGGAACCGCAAAGTCAGCCCGGATGTGCCCACCGCGAAAGCCAATCTGATGAAGAAGAAATTTACCATCAGCGAAAGCCTTTCATGGAAGGCCGCCATTCCCAGGGCGTTTAAGAAACGTATTGATGAAGCGGTCGCCAGGACTGGCGGAATGCTGCTTTCTTCCGCCCAGGCGGACGCCATTCTTTCCATGCAGCTCCAGCGGCTGGTGGGACTGGAAATTGACAAGCTCACCGAAGAGTACAACAAACTGGTGGCGGAAATTGAGGATTATGAGTTGATCTTAAGCGATGAAAAACGCGTGCTGGATATTATCCGCGAAGACACCATCGAGCTGAAGGAAAAATATGGCGACAATCGCCGCACTGAAATCACCAACGACGCCACCGACATCAACATTGAAGACCTCATTGCCGACGAGCAGGTGGTGGTGACCATCAGCCATGAGGGCTACATCAAGCGCATGCCGTTGGATACGTATCGCAAGCAGGGCCGCGGCGGGCGGGGGGTGATTGGTTCGGATTCCAAGGAGGGAGATTTCATTGAGCATCTGTTCATCGGTTCCACCCATGATTACCTGATGTTTTTCACCAATCTGGGCCGGTGCTACTGGCAGAAAGTTTATGATGTCCCGCAGATGAGCCGGCAAAGCAAAGGCCGGGCCATTGCCAATCTGGTGGAAATGAAAGCGGAGGAAAAGCTGGCGGCGGTGCTGGTGGTGCGCGATTTTGAAGATGAAGCCAAACATCTGGTCATTACCACCGGCAACGGCACGATCAAGAAAACCCTGCTCAAGGCGTTTGCCAATCCCATGAAGCGCGGCATTATTGCCATTGGCCTGGAGGGCGGCGATCAGGTGATTGATGTGGGCGTTACCAACGGCAAGGACCAGATCGTGCTGGGCACGCGCAGCGGGATGGCCGTGCGCTTTGAGGAAGGTGAAGTCCGTGATATGGGCCGGCAGGCCGGCGGCGTGCGCGGCATAGAGCTGGAAAAAGACGATCAGGTGATTGACATGGTGATTATCCCGCAGGGGCTGGACCATGGGGACAACCAGGTGACCCTGCTGACCGCCTGCCAGCATGGCTACGGCAAACGGACCCGCATTGAAGAGTACCGTTTAACCCACCGCGGCGGCAAGGGCGTCATCAACATCCGGACCACGGACCGCAACGGTCCGGTGGTGGCGGTGAAGGCGGTGACGGATAATGACGAACTGATGATGATTACCAAAGGCGGCCAGGTGGTCCGTATCGGCATCACCGGCGAACTGCGTGAAATGGGCCGTGCCACCCAGGGCGTGCGGCTGATCCGCCTGGAGCCGGATGATATTCTGGTAAGCGTGGCCCGTGTGGTGCCGGAAGATAAAGACGATGAAGCCACCCCGCTGTTGGATAACGCGGGGAAGTAGGTCTAACCACCCATGTTCCGCATCCTACCTTGCCCGGAGCAGATGAGCCAGTGCTCTGGATGCCTTGGCACCCACCGGCTCGCTGGTATAATTGTCTGCGAGGAACTTGGAGGTATAGATGGCCCAAGCAGAAATACTCTTTCCGCACGAGGTATTCGACACACGGATTGCTGTCGCCTATGGCAATTACCATGTGGAATGTGCTGATAACCTCGCCTTCATGCGGACGCTGAAATCGGCGGCCTTTCAACTGATCGTCACATCACCGCCGTATAACATTGGTAAAGAATATGAGAAGCGCCGCCGTCTTGAGGACTATGCTCAAGAACAAGGTAGGGTAATATCAGAGTGTGTCCGGTTGCTTACCCCCACTGGTTCGCTTTGTTGGCAGGTGGGTAACCACATCTCGACGAGTGGCGAGGTAGTTCCGCTGGATCTGGTTCTCTATCCGATTTTCAAAGAACTTGGCCTGACGCTCAGAAATCGGATTATTTGGCATTTTGAGCACGGCTTGCACTGTTCGAAGCGTTTCTCCGGGCGCTACGAAACCATACTTTGGTTTACCAAATCCGACGAGTACCTGTTTAACCTGGATCCCATTCGCGTCCCAGCGAAATATCCCGGGAAAAAATATTTCAAGGGGCCACGGGCTGGCGAGTTTTCGTGCAACCCACTCGGCAAGAATCCCGGCGATGTCTGGGTGATACCGAATGTTAAAGCCAACCACGTGGAAAAAACGGACCATCCGTGCCAGTTCCCGGTGGAACTGGTCGAGCGGTTGGTGCTGTCGATGGCGAACCCAGGCGATTGGGTGCTTGATCCCTATATGGGGGTTGGCTCGGCGATTATTGCGGCGATTAAAAATAGCCGCGATGGTTACGGTTGCGACATCGAACCTAAATACGTTCAGATTGCCGAGGGCCGACTCGTTGACCTCTGCGAGGGACGTCTCCGCACGCGCCCAATGGATCGTCCAATTTATGACCCATCACTTAAAAATGGTGGCCAGAGATGAAAATCGGGGCAATGTACTCGCATCTGAATGGCCGCGAACACATTCACTTCCATAGACCGAGCCTCTGGGATGAGATCGAGTCAGTCATCGCCTCGGTGGACGCGGCTACGTGTAAGACAAAAATATCAAAGGAAAAAACGATGCTCGGAATGGTGCTTTTCAGTCCGAAGGCGATGAACAAGAATTTCCGCATGCATCTTGGGAATAAAGGTTGGAAAGAGTCACGCACATCCTATTGGGTGACAGACGACGCCCAGCTTATACGCAAGACCTTACTGTTGGATCCGGCAGAGCAAAAAAAGCAAATTGAGGGGGCCGGCCGCCGTCCCATCCGCTCCTACAACCAGACCGACTTCGTCAAGGATCGAATTGCAATCGAAATTCAGTTTGGCAAGTACTCTTTTGTGGCCTACGACATGTTCGTCAAGCACATGGCCTTCTTCGTTGGGGGTGAGATCGATGTAGGCGTTGAGCTACTGCCGATGAAGGAGCTCCAGGAGCAAATGTCCTCGGGACCATATTATTACGAAGCCGCTATCTACGACCTTCTCCGGCAGGGCAGGTCAACTCCCGCCGTACCGTTAGTGGTCATTGGCGTTCGTCCATGATTGCCAATTTACCGCCAATTCTGTTTCCACCCGTCATTAATTTTCCTGTTCTGGTGAGCGCGGCCTTCTATTAGACACGGCCCCGCGCCTCTTTCGTGGAGAAGGATAATCGGGATGAGGCTATTGGAGAAAATACAAGGTTCCCCGCCAATGAAAAATCCCAAGCGAACACTGCCTGCGGCTCAAAAGTGTGCCCGCCAACGGCAACCGAAGGAGTCTATGACCATTTTCATCCACGGCAAGCAGAAGCGGGTTCGTCGTCCGCTGACCATTGACGGACTGCCCGTCGACGAATTTATCCGGCGAAACGCCGATCTGGCTCTGCCAGCATGAAATGTGGGAATACATGCAGTGATGTGGGCTGCTGCGGGGCGGGCGGTACGTCTGCAGGATTTTCCCTCGCCCGTCCACCTCTTCCACCGTCCTGAAGCATCGCCAATCAACCGCAGCATGTCAGTGAAGTCTGCGGTTCCCGTGCCGGTAAAGCTGAAGCGGCGGCTCTGCGACGTCCGTGGCAAACGATGCCCAGGTCCCCAGACAGATTTTATAATACGGCTTATTTACCTGTCTTCCAACAACGCTGGCGGGAGAAGCTCTTAAGAGTTAATCGTTCGGCCATCCACCGCCAGAGCTGCTTCCTTTAATGTTTCCGGCAGACTGGGGTGGGCATGGCAAGTGCGGGCAATATCTTCGCTGCTGGCACCAAATTCCATCGCCAAGCCTGCCTCGGCAATCAGGCTCGATGCCTGCGGACCAAAGATATGCACCCCCAAAACACGATCGGTTTTGGCATCGGCGAGAATTTTCACCAAGCCCTGGGCTTCATCCATGCACAACGCACGGGCGTTGGCGGCGAAGCGGAATTTGCCGGTGCGGTAGCTGATCGACTTTTCCTTAAGTTGGGCTTCCGTTTTACCCACCCAGGCCAGTTCCGGAGCGGTGTACACCACGTAGGGGATCACGTCATAATTGACGTGGCCCGCCTTCCCACAGATCAGTTCCACCGCGGCAATGCCTTCTTCCTCCGCCTTGTGCGCAAGCATCGGCCCGGCGATGACATCCCCTATAGCGTAGATATTGGGCACCGACGTTTCCCAGCGATCGTTGACCACGATGCGGCCGCGCGAGTCGCAGTTTACGCCGACCTTTTCCAGATTCAGGCCCTGTGCGGCAGCGCGGCGGCCCACCGCCACCAATACCACATCTGCGGGTGTCGATGAATCTTTGTCGGCGGGGCCGTCGGATGGGCCAAAGACCACTTGCAGTCGCTTCTTTTCTTCTTTGAGGCCTTTAGCCGTAATACCGAAATGAAATTTCATTCCCTGATCACGCAGCGCCCGTTCCATCTGCCGGGCCATTTCTTCATCAGCGCCCGGCAATACCGCGGGGAAAAGTTCCAACACCGTTACCTGCGATCCAAGCCGGCTCCACACGCTGCCCAGCTCAAGGCCAATGGCACCGGCCCCAATAACTACCAGTTGCTGCGGCACTTTCTCCAGGGCAATGGCTTGGTCGGAACTGATGACCCGTTTGCCGTCAAATGGCAAGCCCGGTAATTCAATGGGTGCTGAGCCGGTGGCAATCAAAATGCGGCTGGCGGATATCGTGCGTGTTCCAGCCGATGAGGAAATTTGCAGTTGATTGGGGGCCAGGAAAGAGGCAGTGCCGTGCTCGTGGTCTATTTTATTTTTTTTGAACAATCCGCTGATGCCGTTGGCCAAGGTTTCGATAATCTGATTTTTACGGGTCATCATCGCGGAGATTTCGATGCGTAGATTTTCCGCGTGTATGCCGTGATCGCCAAAGTGCTCCTTCGCTTGTACAAATTTTTCACTGCTTTCCAGAAGGGCCTTGCTGGGAATACAACCCACGCGCAGGCAGGTGCCGCCGAGGCGATTTTCCTTTTCAATGCAGGCGACGCGCAGGCCAAGTTGAGCTGCGCGGATGGCCGCGACGTAGCCGCCGGGGCCGGCACCAATAACGGCAAGATCATATTGATTAACATTCATGGATGAAATCCTTTGTTGTGATAAGGGGCTGGATGAAGGCAGTAAGTGGGACCAATCTAGCCTGGGGAGTCTCCGGTTACCTGATCCAGCACATGTTCTGCGACGAAAATGGGAATATCTTCGGCAATGCCAATGGCGATGGCATCGCTGGGACGTGAATCGATTTCCAGGCGTTGGCCGTCGCGGCGAATAATAAGCTGCGCAAAAAAAGTATGTTCCTGCAGGTCGTTGATGACGATGCGTTCCAGTTTGCCGCCCATTTTATCAATAATATTGGCCAGCAATTCATGCGTTTGCGGCCGGGGAAATTTTGTGCCTTTGAGCCGGTTATCAATGGCAATGGCTTCGGCGGATCCAATGACAATCGGCAACGTGCGCGAACCTTCTTTTTCCTTGAGAAAGATGAACTGCTGATCGGAAGTTTCCGCTATAATGATGCGAGTTAATTCCATCTGCACAGCCATGATGTTCTCCGTCAACCGGCTTGAAAACGCCGGCCCGGGCTGCATCCCCGGGTCGATCCGCCAGCGAGTGCATCATAGTATAGCCGAAATATCAGGTGTTGCGGAAGAACCAAGCCCGTGCGAGCTACGGCGGCAACTCAAAAACCGCGAAAAGCCCGCACCTGGGCCATCAGCGCCTCGCCGGGGCAACTGGTGGGTTCATCGGCCAACTCGCGGTGGGTCCGGATTGCCATTGGCACGATGGCATAAATGCAGCGCAGGCATGTAACAAGGTCCGTCAGACCACGGGCCTGGCTATGCGTGGGCGATTGCATATCAAAATTACCCAAAACCACAATTCCTACATTGTGCTGGTTGTGATTACGTACATGTGCCCCTTGATGCAGCAATGTACGAGCCTGCCACACCCGACCTGCGCGGTCCACGGCAAAGTGATAGCCGATGTCTGCCCAGCCGCGGCCTTGGGGTTGGGCATCGGTATGAAACCGGCGGATAAATTCCAGATGTTCGGCCGTAAGTTGTTGATCATCTGCGGTCCACGCTTGCGGAAAGCCGCTGTGATGAATGGTCACACGCTCAATGGCCCCCATGGGCATCATGGCGGCGGTCGGGGCCGCCTGGGTAAAAGCCGATCTGGGTAAAATTGCCGGCGCTTGGATACCCGCTCCGGCAATACGTGCATGCGGCGCACCTGGGAAAACGGATTCGTCAATGGACGATATCATTGCCGTTTCTGCCAATCGATAATATATCTGGCTTTACCATGTGCCATCAGACCGGATCGGAACAAAGGTAAATTGCTGGCCGCCAATAGATGCCTGGGCCATCAGCCCACCCAAGGGCAGGACATAAACCATTGTGCCGTGTTCGTAATTGGCGGCAGTGCCGGCCCCGCTGGCCGCTGCGACCGCTGTCGCCCGGGCGTCAAAGGCAATCTGGCCATTTTTAAAATCGGCCAGATCCGCCGGCGTATGAAAGAAAATGATCTCAGCAAAGGTTTGTCCGCCCAACTGGGCGCCAATAGTACCCTGCACGAGTTTGCAATAACCGATCAGTTTGCCCTGCTGAAAAACCTCGCCGCGTCCTCCGGCTCCACCAATGCCCACCGCTCCGCCACCCACATTGGGAAATACGGCATACGCATAGGCGTGGGTAAAATAATACCGGGTGGACGGTCGCTTGGCCTTGAAGGTGTTTATTGAGCCCTGTACCTGCAGTCTAAGAGTATCACGCCCTGCAGAGGTGACAGGTTCCGTGGTGGAACACCCCGCCATGAACACCATGGCCAAAAGCACAGGCAAACCGATGGCAAGTAAACGCTTCATGGTAATCTCCTTGGTAAAAAAAATCGCCCACTGCGTTAAGCGGCAACCATTGCTGCTCAACCCATTCCATTATAGGCCAAAGATCGGCTAAAGACGATACTGTCCAACTGGTGGGGGGCACGGGCACCACGGTCCGGGGAAAATTTTCCACGCATGGTGGCGATCCTTGCAGGTCGCCGGAAACCGCGTATGTTGGAAGAAGGAAAATTGTTATGAGGTTCAAATTGATGAAAGCGACGCAGCAGAAACAGACCGGTGCCGGCCCCATTCAGTTGACGAAAATCAGCAAGCGTAAAAAGCCCTCGACGGATTGTCCTGTCCAGCCAATGCAGGAAACCCTCGGTGACGCGCAGTTTCAGGTGCAGATCGGCATGCCGCCGATTCATCTGCTGGCGGAACATGGCTGGCGTTTTGACACGCTGGGCAGCGTTACCGCGGTGACGTTGCGGGGGCATTACTTTTTAGGCTGGCCGGGCTTGGTGGATGAGTTCGGAATTGCGCAAACCCCCGGCTATGCCCAAGCCAAACCCGGTGCCCCATTTCTCAAAATCGGCATTGGCGAACTCCAACGCCTGGACGAGAAGGATTACCAATTCAGCCGGGCGTATCCGGTGGTACGTTGGGGCGGCCGGGCTGTGGAAAAGAGCCGCTCGAAGCTGGCCTTTCGCCAGAATTTTTCGGGCCATAACGGTTGGGCCTACGATTATCACAAAAGTTATCAGGTTGAGGCCGGTGCGGCTCGCTTGCATATTGATTATGAATTATTCAACACCGGCCGACATCCATTCGATACCGATCAATACAATCATAATTTTTTCTGCTTTGACGGGGTGGAGGTGTCCCCATCCTACAGCCTGCAACTCGGTTTTCCCGTGACGCAAACGCCCTCCACGTGGCTGCGTCACCGCAAAAATCGACTCGACGGGTTTCGCCCTGTCGCGGCGGGAGGTTATTTTGCCTCCACCCAGGCAGCACCGGCTAGCCAAAACCGGTTTAGGCTAACCCACCAAAAAACTGGCCAGAGCGTATCTGTGCATGGTGATTATGCCATGAGCCGATTTGCCCTGTGGGCGAACCAATTTATGTTCAGTCCGGAAGTCTTTATCGCGGTGCGGCTGTTGCCGGGACAACGGCTGCAGTGGCGGCGGAGTTATGAATTTAAGCTTGGCTCCGGTGCCGGGTAATCATGATGAAAACTGTCCGCGGAGTTTTTCATAGACTGAAGCGAGAAGCGAAGGCCTTCCGGATTTTTTACTTGCAACTTTGGTCCGGGCTGTTATACTTTTCATTAACAGGTGTCCGTTGTGTTGACGGATGAAAAGGGAAGGCGGTGAAAATCCGCCGCGGACGCGCCGCTGTAAAGAGCAGTCGAAGCGTTCGGTCACTGTCGCATGTTGAATCAGCTCCCGCTGATGGGGTTTCGATCCTCCGAAGCCTGCAACCTGCTGATGGGAAGACCGACGCCATCCCCCGCTCTCAAGCCAGAAGACCTGCCTGTTAAATGGTTAACCATCCCCGCGAACGGGATCGGTGGCCGACGAATTGTGGTTATGCGCACGAATATCGGTGGTGCCAGACGGGGCGATGCCCCGTGTTGGGTCGCCGACTCGAATCATGAATTTCACGCGACTGCGGGATTTTGTGGCTAGACATTTCCCGCCGGCTGGATGAAGGCGTGATTCCAACGCATACGCCGCCATTCGAGGGATAGTTTATCAAGGAGTTTTTTGATGAAACGGTTGGTGATAGGTGGCGTCTTGTGTTTGTCCACGAGTTCGCTGATGGCGGGAGCCGCCAACGGTAGCCCGGTTACAGCATCGGCGGTACTGGGCTATACATCAGGCACTTTGCCCAGTGGTTATACGACCTATAACAATGCGAATGCTGCCCTCGGTCCCATCCAAAGCGATACCAGCGGTGGTTATGGGCCGGACCCATTCCTTCCGGCCTGGGACAGCTCTCAATTGGTGATGGTGGGCGCGGGCGGCTACCTGACGTTGCAACTGGCTCAGCCGATTGCTGGTAACGCGATGCTCGGCGTGTTTACCAATGTTGCAATAACGAACATATCAACTGCCGTTGGGGCGCAGCCGCAGGCGAGCGACCCTGCCAACACACTGTCTGCTTTTCCGGAAGCGATTGTGAGTGTTGGTAACGGCAGTAAGGATGCCAAGGGGAACTATAACCTGGTGGCTCTGAACGGCGGCAACCCAATTACCTTTGAGAACCCGACCAATTATTACACAAATAGCCCAGTGTCGGTGCAGTATTCTGCGTCGGGCGGATATTATTATTTGCAGTCCAGTCCGGGCACCCAAACCGCCGATTGGTCCAAACCTTTCTTGGGCGATCTGGCCAGCTTTAACGGTGAAGACTATTCGCAGATGGTGACCACGTTGGATGGTAGCGCCGGTGGCACATGGCTGGACCTTTCCTCCATGGGTTTGAGCCAGGTGGCGGTGGTGGAGTTTTCGGTCCCGAATGGTGCCACGTACAACATGACACTGGATGCCGTGGCGACCCCGGACCCGAGTGCACTGATGCTGCTGAGTCTGGGCGTTTTGGGGGTAATTGGCGTAATGCCGCGTCGCAGCCGGTTTAACCTTTAGATAACTGCAACAGTGGCGGTGCGGGGCAGGACCGCACCGCCGCCCACCTTGATGGAGTAGTCGTTGTGAAACCACGAGGATTTTCACTGGTGGAGTTACTGGTGGTGTTCACCATTATCAGTATTCTTATCGCCATCATTCTCCCCGCATTGGCTGCGGCTCGGCAGGATGCGGAAACTATTGAGTGTTTAAGCAACCTGCGGCAGCTTGGCATAGCTGCGGAAATTTATGTAGCTACGTGCAATGGCCTGTACCCACCGGCCCAGGAAGGGGATGCCGGTAATCTCAATTGGGCCATCAAAAGGGTGCAAAATCTACAAACAGGCCAATGGACCATGCAGGCGGGCATACTATGGATGGGACAGGCTGATTTGCAAGTGCTGGTATGTCCCGCGATCAACATCACGCCCGCTCCTGGGCAGGTGGTTCTGGGCTACAATTATAATACCAGTTATATCGGGCATGGCACGGGCGAGGCGAATCCGATTCCCGCCCGTGTGGCTCAGGTGCAAGATCCCTCCACCTGCGCGCTTTTTGGCGATGGCGGTTATTACGGCGGAGTGGACTTTTTTATGCGAGCGCCAGATTTGCTTAGCCCGGTCCCATCCAATGCCGATTCGGTCAGCGACAATACTCGTGCCGCCGGTACGCAGGCCTTCCGGCACCAAGGGGCCACCAATGTGGTGTATTGCGACGGCCATGGCGCAACCCAACGCCAATGTTACACCATCACCGCACCCACGCCGATGTGGATCGGTCCTGGAACCGGGTTTCTGTCGCTCAACAATTCAGCGTATGAAAGTTATTAAAATGGTGGACAATAGGCAAATGAAAATCCCAGTTGCACTTTCCTGGAGCGGCGGCAAAGATTGCGCCCGGGCACTTTATGAAATTGCACGCAGTCGCGATTATGAAGTGGTGGCCCTGCTGACCTCGGTTTCCGAAGAATACAAACGCATCAGCCATCATGGCGTGCGCGAAGAACTGCTGGACATGCAGGCCGCTGCTCTGGGCATTCCCCTGGATAAAATCTATTTGCCCAGCAACAATTCGCATCCCTGCACCAACGAGGTGTATGAGGGCATTATGGAAGCGGCCATGCGGCGTTATCTGTCCCGGGGCATACGCACCATCGGCTTTGGAGATTTATTTTTAGACGATCTGCGCGTCTGGCGGGAAAACAACTTGGCCAAGCTGGACATGAAAGCGCTATTTCCCCTGTGGAAACGCCCGACCAATACCCTGGCCCTGGAAAATATCGACATGGGTTTCAAGGCCTGTTTATCCTGCGTGGAAGGCAAGGTGGGGCCGGGTTTTGCCGGTCGAAGCTTTGACCGGTCTCTGCTGGCGGATCTGCCGGCAGAAGTTGACCCATGCGGTGAAAATGGAGAATTTCACACGTTTGTATATGATGGTCCGATTTTTACCCGCCCGGTGCCGGTGGTGGTGGGCCAGGTGGTAATTCGCGATGGTCGGTACTACGCGGATCTGCTGCCCGGCAACACGTCCGTCCATAAACCACTGGCTGTCGCGGCAGACATTCCGCCGATACGTTGATTCTCACTCAGTCGCAGTCAAGCAAGTATTTTAGCGACAGAGCGTCCTGGTACGTAGCACTTCATTCCTTGATGCCGGACAGCTTCCGAGATGTCGCCGTATGGCCCTTAATTCTGCACCAGCCCGATCGGCCCGCACAGCACTATGCCATCTTGCTGAATGGTCTGCACCATTTCGAACATCTGCATCGCTGCGGACTGGAAATTGGCGGGCATGGTTTGCAGAGCCGTATTCAGGCCTATCGGCAAACTGGCCTGCAGCCCCAGCTTTTCGCGAAGAATATCAGCGAAAGATTTTGGCTGCGGGTAAATCATCAGTTGATAATTATTCTGAATATGAGCCTTGGTGGCGGCGGCCAGCACCACATTCTCCAGCGATCCAATGCGATCTGCCAGACCGGCTTGAATGGCGGCACGTCCTACAAACAAACGACCGCGGGCGACTTTGCTGATGTTAGCGATGTGCTTGCCCCGGGCCTGCATCACCCGATGTGTAAAGAGCCCATAGGTTTTGCGCATCAACCTGGTTACAAAAAGCCGTTCCGCCGGGCTAAAGGCCGTTGTGGAATCAAAGAGGCCCACATTTTTCCCGCGGGAAAATGTTTCCACATGCAGGCCAATGGTTTTGAACAGACCGGCCAATACAATTTTTCCACCTACCACGCCGATGGATCCGGCAATGGTTCCCGGATCCAGGGTGATGGATTTGCCCGCGGTGGCAATGTAATAACCGCCGCTGGCAGCCTCTGCCCCCATCGACACGGTCAACGGCTTTTTTGCACCGGCGCGATGCAGTATCTGCCATATCTCTTCGCTGGCGGCTGCGGATCCACCGGGTGAGTCTATGCGCAGTACAATGGCCTTGACCATGCGATTAGCCAAAGCCATACGAACCTCACGGTGAATTCTCCACGGTGTTACCAGTGAATCGTTCTCATCGGCGGCGGGCGAATTATCCACAATCATGCCATCGGCGAAGATAACTGCTATTGCCGGACGGCCGGTGCTAATGGTATGCAGCGGAGGCCGGAAGAGGGAAAAAATTGAAAATGGACCGGCGGCGTTCGTCTGCGGACGTACTGCCGCCACTGCATTATGGTTAATCCAGCAGCCACCCAGAAAATGCATGCGTACGTAACTTTCTACAGTCAGCCTGTTGGCTATCGCATCCACCAGATGAGCTTTGAGTGCGGCACGACCATCAAACCAGCCGCGGTTAATGTCCGCATGCACATCCGCTGGTGTCAGGATAGGGCGGTTACGGGCGATGGTCTGAATAATTTGATGGAACCATGTGTTGACCACGGTGTGAATTTCGCCTGCAAACGCCGGGCTGGCGCTGGTGCGGGTAAGAGGCTCCTCGGCACCCTTGTATTTGCCTATTTGCACCATATCCGCCTGGAGGTGCAGCTTTTGCAGTACGCCCTGGAAAAACATTAATTGCAGTTGCACGCCGGGCAAGAACATATCGCCGTGCGGAGCCATGATGATCTCATTGCACGCGGTGGCCATCAGGTAGGTGTTGGTGTCAAAATTGGTGGCATAAATGGCGACTTTCTTGCCGGCCTGGCGTAAGTGGTGGATCAGTTCGGCGACTTCCTGGGCCTGGGTAAGCGTCAGATCAAATCCCTGCAGATTGAAGAAAACGCCGGCAACTGCCGGATTTTTCGCCAGCGCATTGCAACGAGTGATTAAATGTGTAAGGGCGGGTCTTCGATTGGCCGCCATCGACAAAAATGAAAAATTGAAACTATGCGGACGATCCGCCAGCGCGCCGGAAAGACGAATTTCCACCACACGCGGCTTGGGGGCAACAACGGCCTTGGCCGGAAGTTTTGGCTGTGCGGCCATCGAACGCAGGGGCCGCGCGGCCAGCGCCGTCAACGTGACTATGGCAATGGCTGCCAGCCCCGGGGCTTTGCTGGTTTTAACATGAGTAAACAAAGCTGATAGTTTCATGGCTGCAAGCACCTCTAAACGGACGTAAGGGACAGTTCATATTCAAGTGAAGTATAACACACCTTCCGGTCATATGGCTATCTTTTTTACATTAAAAGTTGACAGGCTTCGCCACGTCCGGTGAAATACTGGCGAAAGGGGATTCTTCATGTCTGCCGTCGTCAACGCCACCAAAGCGGATTATGTAGCCATCCAAAGGTATCTGGAGGAAGCATATAATCACGCCACCGACTTTTTCCCATTGCATTATCCATGGTGCTGGCGGGAAGAAAACACCGGCTACGAGCATACCTATCTGATACGTGAAGGCTCCGAGATTGTCAGTTTAGTCAGAATGTTTCCATTGGATTTGGTTCTGGGCAAAGTACAAATGCGGATTGGCGGAATCGGCGGAGTATCCACCAAACCGTCGTGCCGCGGCAAGGGCTACATGAGCGAACTGCTGAACCATGCCATCCGCCAGATGAAAGCGCAGCAGATGCCCGTATCCATTCTATGGGGTGATCAACATCGGTATGGGTCCTTTGGCTATCAGACGGCAGGCAAGGTGGTTACGCTTTCCGTCAGCCGGCGAAGTTTGGAAAAAATGCACGTGTCACCTGTTGCAGCTCTGCGGTTTCAGGGCCAGCCGGAGCTTCTTTCGCAGATGCTGCAGGCCTACCACGCGCATGGATTTCATCGTCGGCGTACAGAACAAGAATTGCGCCTGCTCTGCGGCCATCCTGAACTTCTGCTGTTTTGTACGCAGGGCAAGGCCCCATTTGCGTATCTGGGGGTGATCAATGGTACACCGGTGGAATATGGTGGTGATATGCCCAGCGTCCTGGGGTTGGCGGCGCAGTTGATGAATCAGTTGGGGCGATGGAGCATGGATTTTCGCTTTCCACAATGGGATGTTATTCCAGAATGCGTTCGTGCAGTCGCTTGGAGTTGGAAGGTTGAGCCGATCGGACAAATCAAAATCCTGAATCTGGAAAAAACTCTCTCCGCTTTTGCGCCGCAGGCACCAGGGGCGATTATCCCGCCGCTGCAAAAACTTCAGGCCATGACGGAACTGGAGCAGACCGAGGCGTTGTTTGGCACGGCGCACTGCAGTCCGTTTAACATTATGGTCTGGCCGCTCGATTACATCTAAAGTTGGTGCCCGGGGTGCTGGAATGTTTCACCATGGAGCGGGTGAGAACTGAAGCAATTCCGCGAGGTACAAGATAAGGGTTACTTCCGTCAGTGGCGGCGTGTGCCGGCCTTGCTGATGGCCTTGGCCAGCTTGTCGATGGTGCGTACTGTAGCCGTATGCTTCCCGGATTCAATGCGTGCAATGATTTGCTGGCGCACGCCCGATACTACCGCAAGTTGCTACTGGGTTAAGCCTGCTGCGCGGCGATTTCGAATGAGCGTCCTGGCCATGGAAATACGTGCGTATTCCAGTGCGTTGCTGGTTCCATCTGCGTTCACGGGTGGATAATCGGGTGGTACCGGTTCGCTGGCGGCTGCCATACGGCGGTACTCGGCCAGCGGCACCAACGCGAATTTTTCCCCATGGCGAGTTATCGTTGCTACGCTCATAGCACACCTTAATCCTCGTATACGTCCCTGCGGTTGGCTACGCGGAATACTACTATCCGCCGCTCCACCTGATCCACACGGTACAACACCCGGTAATCATCCATTCTCAGCCGGTACGCCCGGCGCAAATTTCCCCGCAGGGCCTTCACCCCGCTGACCTCAGGCCAACGAGCGAGCCGTGCGTACAAGGCCCGAACCCGCGCCTGAACTTCCAAGGGCAACGCTGCAAAGCCTGCCCGGGCTTCCAGCGTGTTCAATACCTCGAATTTTTCTATACTACGACCGGAAAAGTCATCAAGTCAAATGCTGGCCGGCCCCAGGAGACACAATGATACAATTTCCAGCCCAAGGACTGATAAAACCCGTGCCGGTACTTCGCCTGGCGCTTGGCCCAAGGCACAGCTTTTTCCGAGTTTTGGCCGCTGGCTGGGCAATTCGCCTGCCGTGGCCGCCAAGCATTATTCAATGACGGTTGACGCCGACGGCAATTTACGCCGGGCCGTTGCCACCGCCGATGCGCCGGAAAAAACCGCAGCATTTTCCGCAGCAGTACAGCCGGGTTTGGACGTGCAGGCTGATACAACCGAATCGCCAAAACCGTCAAATATCGAAGAATTGCACGATAGTGCAGGTGTACGTACACGTATGCAAACTGGATATTGGGCCCGCCAAGATTCGAACTTGGGACCTCGTCATTATCAGTGACGCGCTCTAACCAACTGAGCTACGAGCCCGACCTTCGCTCGTGGGAATTCACACCAGTTGTCCACTGCACTTTAAGCATCGGCAACGGCTGTCGGTTCGCCCCGGAGCGACTCATTATTTTCCTGCAATACGAGCTATCTGTCAATGCCCGTGTTCAGGCAGTGTCAAACCGGGTGTGGCCATATTTTTTGGCACGGGTATCTGGTAGAATAGGGATCAGTTCTTTTATAAGGAGTTTTAGCATGGACAAGGACGTCCTCAAGAAGCGGCTGATGGCCTCGTGTGAGGCGCATCTGG
>JAJYDW010000034.1 GCA_021790385.1 Planctomycetota bacterium | reverse complement strand
CGACGCCGGACTTATGGCATTCTTGGAATCGCTGTGAGTCTTCGTTATGTGGCGTCCGACGCCGCCGATTCACGCCAAAATGAATCGTTTGAGCACTGAACGCCACATAACGACCTGCGCCACATAAGACTTTTTATGTGGTGCACCACATAAAAAATTAAAGCATTCCCGGTTCTGGAAAATCCGGTAATGCTCCGATACCACGCCCAAAACTTTGCCCGTATCCTTGCGGACGTTGGCATACTTGCCGGGCACCAAGGCTTCCTTACCCAGTTCCCGGTCAAAGGCCTTGAGTTCCCATTGTTCCACTTCCCAGTTCAGGCGGGCCATTTCAATGGCCTCAGCGCTGGTAAGGGCGTTGGCTACCAACGTGCCGAGTTTGTGCCATGCCGGTTCGCCGGTGACAAATACCGCCGGTTGGCCCGTTGAGATATCCAGTTCGTGAGACATAAAAAACACCTCATTACAAGTCCCGATTGGGACCAGCCTTTCAAAAAAAGAAAAAAAAGAAAATCCAGTTGAAACAAACCACAAAAAAACTAACCGCATTGATTTCATCAAGGGGAGAGAGAGTACCCGCCGCCACGTTTTAACCTTTTCGTTGGCGGCGGGCTACCTCCGTCTCCGCTACACGGGCAGCACCTCCTGCGGAGTCAAGTCCGCCGTTGGCGCGTTACTGCCGGTAGAGCGTTTCCGCCTGCCGGCGGGCTTGGCCGCCCGGTTCTGCTCGGGTAGCGCTTGGTCACCCCGGCCAATAAACTGGAACCGTTCCACCACGGTTCGCACCTTACTGCGGGCTTGGCTTTGGGCATCCTGCCAGCGGTCGAGCTTCAAGTGCCCTTCCACCAGTACCGGATTCCCCTTCTTGAGATACTTCCCCATGGTCTGGCCCGGCTTGCCATAAGCCGCGCAGTCCATGAAAAGCACCTCGTCCCGCATCTGGCCATCGGCATCCTTCCAACGCCGATTGACGGCCAATCCGAATTCACAGACTGCCGTTCCACTTGGCAGCGTGCCGGTAACCGGATCCCGGGTCAGATTGCCCAAAAGAACCACTTTGCTGAACGAACCCATACGCCATCTCCTTAAAAAAGGCGCCACGTAGACCGCCACAAGGCGCGTCGGCCCATCGCCGCCGCATTTTTTTTCACCTCCGGCCTACGCCAGACAGCGAGGCCGCGAGGTGAAAAAGAACCCAAGCACTCTCTTTGAGCCGGGGATGTCCGAGGGAACGGTAAAAAAAGACATGCCACCGCGCACGCCTGGAATCCCGGCGCACCGGGATGAAGCCGGAGCATGGCAAGCGCAGCGGTGGCTTTTTGTAGTGGACTTCGGACCGGGACCACGGCGATTTCCTGATTGATTTCGGATTAATCACACGGTGGTCATGGATGTGTGATGGAGTGCTGATTGGGTGTTATGCGTATTGGGCTAACTGAACTTTCATTGCTTCAAATTGTTGGGTGAACTTTTGTGGATTTGACTTCTTGAGTTTGGTTAGATTTTGGAGTTTCCATCGAATTGCCGGCAATTCAGACAGATGAGGACACTTCATCAACTGCCAATTCGGTTCACCCGCAACCAATCCCAGCAGAAACTGTCGTTGATTTGCCGTGAGCATGACGGGCAATTCATTCCTGAGTCTGCGCCTGACCTGCTGCAATTCCGACAATGTCACCGCATCCCTGGTCATGCCCGTGAATTCGTTCTCGAAGGCGGATGCAATGTCCTGGTCGCGGGAAAACAAGACTTCATGCACGGGCCGGTTGTGTCCGGCCAGGTAGCACACGAAACATTCGACAACTTCAGCGGTCAGGGAGTCTCGATCAAAAAGCCCACGCACGTCAAAGAGGTCACGGGGATGTTGGCGATCCATCGCGGCGACCAGCTTGCTGCCGTAGAGTTCCGCCGCCGCCAAAACCGGCACGGATAATTCTGTGGTGAACTGTGTCCGGGCGGCAGCGCCAAGCCGCTGTATCTCGACAGGCAGAACCGTGCCGCGGAAGACGTGATTGACCTCGACTTTTACCTGATGACGCTCCCGGCGGATAAACAATTTGATCTCATCGCCGCTTTTGGTCGATGAAAGCTCCGCTGCAAGGCCCATGCTGGTTAGCCGTTTTTTGGCAGTTTCCAATCCCCGGGCGATTGATTCCAGAGCCGTATCACGGCTTGTTTGGTGATTTGTATAAACCACGTCAACGTCCACAGACAATCGTGGCATATTTGCAACAAAGAGATTGATGGCCGTACCGCCTTTCATGGCAAAATACGGCGTTTCAAAAATTGCGGGAGCAATTTCAAGCAGCAGCCTGACCGTTTCAATATAAGTCTTATCCATCATGGCTTGAGTACAAGAATTGTTCCGTCTTTAAGTCGCCCGGTCCAGCGGCCATGACCGGATCGTCCGCTCGCGAACTGCCTTGCCGCCGCTGCCCACGGCAAATTCATTTCCTGAGCCCAGTTCACGCATAGTCGCACAACCTTGACTCGCCGGCAATTTTTCAACAGCGTGGCCAGAACATCCGGCCGCAGTGATCTGGCGCTTTCCATGATATTGCGGGCTTCTTCAATTCCTTCATGTACACCCACTTCGTTTAACATTTCCAACAAGGCCCGCTCCGGCACGGAAACGGGAACCCCGTCCGGCTCCTCCGGCAATGGTTGCAAACCGAAGTCTTTGTATAATTTGATGGAAAACGGATTTCGCACCGTATAACGGGATGGAAATCGTTTCCGAAACCAGGTTGGCAAGCCGACGTTTTCATCACCGCATAAGTATAGCACCTCATGGGCCGGCACATTGTGGCGAATGCCGCACCAAGCTAAGGCGGTCTTGCCGCCAACATGAAAGCCGGTTATCCGCTCTGATAGAAATTTCAGGCAGGATTCCTGACGCAAGGTATCGCTCGGAAATGAGAAGACGCCGCGGCCCAAGCGCACCAGCCATCCCGATTCCAAATAGTGGTGCGCCAAGGCTGATGATATCCCAAGTTTTCTCAGTTGAGGATAGTCAAAAGGCTCGCCCCGCCGGAGAGCGGTCTGTAGGTTCTTGATTAGTGTGTATCTTTTAGATAAAGCCATGCTTGAACTATACGATTAAGATAAAGCAAATGCAAGGCGACTAATACTACGTGGGGAGGTAGCGAGACATTTCGTCATGGTGCGCATCGTCATGGCAGGTTTGCTGATTCTACTGGCAATCCCCTTCATATCGCTGCATTCACTAACGCCAGAATGCCCGTCTTGATTGCTTGGGGCAGCTTTGACCAAGCGTCCACAATAGTCTGCAATTCTGGGTCGATTTGATTCTGCACATCGCGGCCCGGAAGTTTTGGTGCGCCTATTGGTGCGCACCATTCAAAATCAGGCCTTTTATTGGGGTTTTTCGGCGGGATTGCCGGATTGGGAAGCTGGCATTCTACCGCTGAATTACGCCCGCGCGTCTTTGACGCATCAACGTGCATGATAGCGAATCCGCCTGCTTTTGCAAAAGTTTTCATTTGATCGGCAAATTTAACGGATGGCCCGCAATGAGTTCATTTGCGCACGAAACTGATCGAAATTTCAAGCAACCGGGCCTGGTGAATCGATCTCGATTCCTTGGCCTCCGCCGATGGAGCAACTTTCCACGCCACGCCCATGGGCACGTCAACAAGGTTAAGAGCGCTAAGCCTTCAGCGGTAAGCCCATTTACGAAATAACGAGTTTAAGACTATAATTTTATTTGCTGTCCAGAGGAGTTGGAATGACCTTGGCCGTGTCGAAACCAGCAGATGTGACTATCAATGGATCCTATACAGACAACCATCTACGCGGCGAGGATATTGACAACGCCTTATTTGAGGGCGATTGCATTGCATTATTGCAGCGTTTCCCGGCCCAGAGTGTTGATCTGATATTATGTGATCTGCCATATGGTACAACACAAAATCCATGGGATAGCCCTATCATTCTTACCGATTTATGGTCCGCCTACCGCCACGTTCTAAAACCATCGGGAACAATTGTGCTAACAGGGCAGGGTTTGTTTACCGCCCGTTTGATGGTTTCCAACGAAAAATGGTTCCGATACAAACTGGTTTGGGAGAAGTCCAAGCCAACAAATTTTCTAAACGCCAGGCGGCAGCCACTGCGGAAACACGAAGATATTTGTGTCTTTGCACCGCGACAGTCGGTTTATTTTCCACAGATGAGTTCTGGCGTTCCGTACGATAAAGGCGTGCGAAAAAATCAGCTCTCCGGTTCGTACGGGGATTTTCTCCCGGCACGCGTCCGTAGCCAGGGACAACGATTTCCCACGGACGTTATCTACTTCAAAACCGCGGAAAGCGAGGGGCAAGTATGGCATCCCACGCAAAAGCCCGTGGCGTTGGGAAGATACCTGATCCGGACTTACTCGCGTCCAGGGGAACTCGTGCTGGACAATGCGTTTGGAAGCGGCAGCTTTCTGGTTGCCGCCCTGCTGGAGGGAAGACGCTTCTGTGGAATTGAGAAAAATGACGAAGCCCAACTCTTTAAAAAGACTCACATTGATTTCATTGCGCTGGCAGCCCAGCGTCTTGGCGAGGCGTGGCAATATCTCGACGAAGCAACCCACCGGGAAATGAGTACAATTCGGGTGCAGCGTCGTGGGGCCGAACCGTGCATGGAGAAATTCAGTGGCCAGAGCAAAGCTTACCTCAAACGAGCGATCGTGGGCGATCGAGGTGATCACCGAGATCAACGCCTATTCGACTAACCGTGATCGCGTCATCCACCGGGCCGGGGGTGAATACACGCTGGCCGGAGAGGACACCGCCCTATTTCCCGACGTTCTTCTTTTCGGTGATCAGCAGCAGGGCCAGGTGCTACAGGGCTGGGAACTCAAAATGCCAGATACCCCGATCACCGACTCACAGCTCATTGATAATGCAACGAAAAAAGCGCAACGGCTGAATCTGAAAAGCTTTGTCTTGTGGAACGTCCGACAAGCCATTTTATATGAGCGGCGCGATACAGGGGACTTTTCTCCACAACGCACATGGGGGCCTATCGACATCACGACGCGGAAGGATGTAGCTGGCGGCAGGCAACAATGGTGTGACCTGTTACACAAGATATTGTGTGATCTTAACGATATCTTTGAACAGCGCCCGGAAACCGCCACTATGGTGCCCGATGTACTCCACGACCGCTTGTTTGCGGACCTGATTGATCGCCACCGACCATCGTACGCCGCCTCGCTCACACAGGCACGTAAGAAACAATCCAATTTTCGCACCCAGATGGATCTCTGGTGGACAGAAAACCGACACAACCATCCGGGATTGAGCGCGTCGCAAGCCTTGGCTGAAGCCAACATTCTCAACTGGCTTAATAAACTGATCTTCGCGCATTGCTTAAAACAGTTCCACCGTGCCGCCTCTGCGGTGAATTCAATTAAGCCGAAACAAACGGCATTGCAAGCCCAAAAAGTGTTCGAGGATATTAGCGCAGCATGCAACTTCATGGCAGTGTTTCAGAACATGCCTGGCCAGGAGCATGTAGACCAGACAACGTGGCAATCCCTGTTGGAAGTCAACGCCCTGCTGATCAATACCCACCTTGAAGCCGTAGGTCAATCCCTTTTGACGCAAACACTCAATGGGACCGTGGAGCATGGCCGACAAAAGGCTTTCGGACAATTCACCACCCCTGCCCCGTTGGCTGATTTCCTGGTGCGCCTGGCTATGGATGACATTGAAGGAACGATCCTGGACCCGTGTTGCGGTGCTGGAACCATCGCCCGGGCCGCACATCAGTGGAAAAAAAGCGAAAATATCGCTTCCGGCTCCGCCTTGGGGCAAATCTGGGCTGGTGATAAATTTGCGTTTCCACTTCAGCTTGCCACAATGGCCCTTGCCGATCCGGGTGCTATTGGAACACCCTTAAACATATTTTGTCACGATGCACTTACGCTTACTTCGGGTCAGCAAATTTCTCTAACGGATCCCAAAAACGGCCAATCTTTCCACGCAAATTTACCTTCGTTTAGCTGCATCGTCTCGAACCTTCCCTTCGTGCGTTTCGAAACACTCGGCAGACAGCGCAAAACAAGCCACAGTGCATCGCCAGGGTCGGAAGTGTCCGTGCTGGATCCCAAAAGCGATTTATTCGCACACCTTCTCATGAAATTTCCCCGCTTGCTCTGTACCGGCGCACGAGTCGGTGTGATTGTCGCAAATTCCTGGCTTGGAACGGACTGGGGGCAGCAATTTCGCCGGGAACTGGGGAAGCATTTCTATATACGCGCCATTATAACATCAGCCAATGGGCGCTGGTTCGCGACAGCCGCAGTTGTTACCAACATCCTTCTGTTGGAGCTGCGTGACGCGTGCACCCCGGCAAGTGCCCATGAAAGTACCAGCTTTATTACCACTTTGGAACCCCTCAACCGGTGGGACAAGCTCGACGGAGGTATAGAGGAATTGGCCGGACAGGTGCTTGCGAACAACCCGGCGTCCAGTAATCGTTTGCATGTGCATACGCTCACCGCACAGAAAATAGCGGATATGGAGAAACTCGGACTGCAATGGACTTCGCTCTTTGCCAGACTGAATTTTATGAACAATGTCCGGACTTCGCTCCTCCCGGCCAATACATTGTTCGCTATCAACAGGGGTGAGCGGCGCGGCTGGGACAAATTATTCTATCCGCCGTCGGAATCGAAGATAGAGCAGGAGTTCCTCAAACCCGTTCTGAAAAATTCAAAACAGCTTTCCGGGCTTATCGCCGCGCCGGACGGCTGGGCCTTCTGCTGCTCCGACTCATCCGAAGCCTTATTTGGCCGAAGCTGCCATGGCGCGCTGGCTTGGATCAAAAGATACGAAGTACAAACAAATGAAGCCGGACGACCACTCCCCGAGGCACTGCATCGCGCTGGTTGCCGATGGTACGAAATGAAACCTGCCACGCTCGCGGATTTTGCCGTACCCGTTAATCCTGATGCGCGGCTCTGTGTATTTCGGCTTGAAAGGCGGGCCTTTGTAAACCAACGATTGATCCGGTTTACCTCTCGCCAGCCGGGGCGTATTGACCTCGAACTCGTGCATGCCCTCATGAATTCGACCTTGGGGGTGTTCCTGATTGAAGCTGCGGGCTTTGGTCGCGGGCTGGGAGCATTGGACATTAATGCAACCAAATTATCGAGAACCTTACACATTCTCAATCCTGATATCCCGGATGCGAATGCCGCTGCGAAAATCAAGAGGTATTTCCAGCCGTTGCTTAATCGCACGGTCAAGGAGTTGCCGACAGAAATTACTCTCCCGGACCGGCTCGCCTTTGATATATGCGTGGCAGAAGTCTATGGATTTACCGGTGTGGAAGAAGAAATTCGACAGGCGTTAGGATTTCTTTATGGCGTGCGTAAATCCGTCAGGAATTGATCGGCTTGGTTATATCCCCGCGAAAGTTCTTCGGCCCCATACCCGGGAATGACCTCCATCCGTCAGCCAGCCTGCACCGGTCCCGCATCCTCATAATGACTCTCTGAAATCGCATCAACTTTTGGAATTAAATGGCTTGATATGTCTGACCTTGTTCATCATCAGCAGCAATTTGCTAGGAATGTACTTCTCCACCCATCTGGATAAATTTTCATCCTAAAGACGCTGGTTCACGGATAGTTGGTGGTGTGCTGGATTTCACCCTCGATGGTAGCATGAAAAACAACGTCGGCATCTGGCCTTGACGTGGCTGGCTTATGGGGTAACTTTAGCAGGACTAATATTGATGGACTCGGAACATTTTTTCCGCGTGCCGCATTTTTGAGGATTGATCATTTCCCAAGGCAGTCAAGATGTAGCACCGCCGGTACGTCGGCCACAACCGCTGGTTGCCGCCGCCTTCTTTTTTTTGGCTGGGATATGCCTGGGCATGGTGGCCCCATGGTCGGCCAAGGTCTCGCTGGCTGTGGCGGTAGTTGCATGGCTGGGCTGGGCTGGTGGAATGTGGACGCATCGCCGCAGTATGCGGGTTTTGCGCAGTGTGCTGCTGGCGGCAGCGATTGGAGCGGCCGGCATCGCTGTATGGCAGGTCAATCAGCAGCAGGTTACCAGGCGGGATATTGCCCTGTATCTGCCACCACGCGGTCAATCCATGATCACCGCCCGTATGTTGATCATCAGTGCTCCCAAATTTACCCAACCGGTGGAGCGTCGGGCGATGTACAGTGCCAGCGGCCCCTCGACCACGTTTACCGCCAGGTTGCTGGCCACCCACGCCCGTGGCCAATGGCACCGCGTTACCGGCGATGTCATGGTGCGAGTTCCCGGCTTTCTGCCCGGTCTGCGAAACAACCTGCAGGTGCAAATCACCGGCTGGATCAGACATCCGCCAGGTGCCGTAAACCCGGGCACCTTCGACTATCGACATTACTTAAGCACGTATCGCATTCTTGCGTTCATTTCCGCCCGCCACAGCCGGCAAATACGTATTGTTTCCGCCCGGCAAACACTGTTTCCGTTGTCCGGCTGGCTGGATCTGCTGCGACTGAAACTGCGCCAGCGATTGCTGGCGGCGCAAAGCGGACATACCCGTGCAGCCTTTAGCAACATTGCCCTGCTGCTGGGGTATCGGGATCCGTCGATCCGGCGGGTGGCCCGGCATTTTTCGGAAAGTGGTGCGGCCCATCTCCTGGCCCTTTCTGGTCTGCATGTAGTCATTATTGCGGCGGCCATCTGGCTGCTGCTGCGATTTTTTATCCGTCGGCCCAGGCGCCGGGCGCTGGTGGCCATGCTGGTAATCCTGGCCTATATGCTGGCCACACCCTGCGGTCCGCCCGTGGTACGGGCTACGGTAGCCATTGTGATGGTTTTCATCACCATGTTGCTGGGCTGGCCCGTGGAACTTCTCAACATTGTGGCGGCGGCGGCCATCGTGGTGCTGCTGTGGACGCCCGCAGCCATCACCGGAGTGCCCTTTGAACTCACCTTTGCCGTAACCGTGGGACTGGTGGTGTTTGGCTCCCGATTTCAGCGGGCGGTGTTTGGCCAGTGGCTTACGCACCAAGCCGATCTGGCGCGTGCCACCAACACCCGCTGGTCTTATACGCGGCTGCATATCAAACGCTGGGTGTGCGCGGTAATAACCGCCAATGCCATTGGCACCATTATGGCGGTTCCGTTGACCATTTACCGCTTCAATCAGATTACGCCACTGGCCGTCATCAGCGGCCTTATTCTGCTGCCGCTGGTATCGCTGGCCCTGGTCGCGGGCTTGTTTGAATTGCTGGCGGTACTGGTATGGCAACCACTGGGCACGGCCGTGGCTACGGTATTTTATCCAGTGGTAGTTTCCATGATGTACACGGTGCGACAATTGGCGGCCATCCCTGGCAGTGTAATTAACGTGCGCTCGGCACCATGGTGGATTCTAGCCTTTTGTTACGCGGCCATTGCATTGTGGATGGTGCGTCGGCGTATCGGTCTATCCCGCGCCACGGTGATGATTCTGGGCGTTGGGGCCATCACGTTATCGGCGGGCTGGTATGCGATAACCCAGCCGCATCTAACGGTTGACATTTGGGTGGCGTCAGCCGGCAGCGGTAATGCGGCCGTTATCACCGGATCGGATGGCAGCGCCGTGGCGGTAAACTGCGGATCGCTGGGCTCACCGCATTTTCTGGCCGGGCAGATGGCGTCGCTGTTGCATCACCGCGGTATCCAAAAACTCAGCGCCTGTATTGCCGGGCGCATTGATCCGGCGCACGCCAGTGCCCTTGGCTTGTTAGCCGCACGGTTTGGCCATGCACCGGTGTTCACCGATTATTGCGATGATCATTTTGCCGCACAGACGGCAAGTCGGCGGCGTTTTTTGACCAGCCTCACCGATTTACATCTGCACGTACAGGGTTTAGTCTCCGGCGATATCCTGCACATCGGCAGCAGCATCACCTGCCGGGTACTCTGGCCGCCGCGCTATCTGCCTCCTGACGCCCCCGCCGCGATGCGCGGTTGTATTCTATTGGTGTCGGCGTGGCACCGCCCGCAGGTGCTGTTTCTGGACCGCACGCAAAATCCGGCGGTGGTGCGGATGCTGGCCGCCCACGCCATCCGGGCTGGCACGGTCATATTGACGGGCCCTGGCAATCTGCACGCCCCCATGCTCGCAGCATTGCACAAGCTTGATCCCACGACCCTGGTACTCTCCGGCGAAGTAGCCACGGCTTTTCACGCAGATCAGCATCTGCTGCAGCATACCAGCCTGAAAATCTATGCGGTACGGCAGGTTGGTTGTGTGAAAATCGCCTTGAACCGCCATGGCGGCACGATTCGAACATTCTTAGGAGCCATCTGGAAATAAAGTGTATGAATACAGAGCAGTCATTTTGGTGGCCGGCGAGGCGCGAGCGACGCGCATACCCACCAGCGGGTCTGTAAGGAGCATGCAACAAAGCCCGCCGCCAATAGGATCAGCCGGATGATACAGGTTATTTCTTGACCGCCCCTTAAGTCCGCACGCACCATGATAACAGTTCAAGCCGACAGAGCGGCAGCCCGGCGAACACAAAGAGAAAAAAATAACCGCAGTCTTGAAAAATATCAGGACAAAATAATCGTGGCTGCAGGCCAACGCATCGCCTTAACCACCGTGATAACCAACAGAATGAGAATAAAATATCTTCGCGATTTTGTCGGCCAACTGAATTACAAGTCCGCGTTCGACCGTGGTAGCGGTTTGCCGGTGGGCTAACGCGGCTGGAATGGTGGCCGCGACGGGCACGCCGGGCATGGAGGTCCTGGGAAAAAGTCTCTGGCCGCCGCCGGAAACCACCTTGACGATGGCAGAAGCGTAGCCCCTGCTTATCTGCCGATCACTTTGCAGAAGCACAGAGAAATGATCCACAAATACATAAACCACGACTTGCGCATTAACGGCGGAAGCAATGTCGGCAATACCCATCTGGCGATAACGTCGGGCATTTTTTTCCAGTTGAACCAGGCGAAAAGCCGGCACGAGGTTGCGACACACTCGGTGCTGATATAGCTGGGTGCTGATGGCCTCTTCCAGATCGGAAATTCCACGCAAACTCATCGGGGAGCTTACCGCCGAATCTACCAGTACCAGCACCCGCTGGCGTTTGGGTAATTTGTATTGGGCACTGTTAGTGCCGTTACCAAAAATAAAGTACAGTGCGGCGCATCCGCTGCCGGCCGTAACCAGCAGCAGCGAAAGCAGAGTCAGCAGCAGTCCGCGGCGAATTTTATTCATGGGGATGGTTTCCATAGTTCCGCCAGGTGTAAAACATACGTGTAAGATTCCGGCTGAATAGCTCCAGCGTGCGCATACGCACCACATTGTTGTCCGAGTCAAACACCGGCTCCGGACCTGATTGGGGGTAAAGCGTGTTAAGATGCGTAGAAAATACCAGGCCTGAACCCGGAATTTTGGTATTGTAAACAAACACATTGGCTTCTATCCGGCCCTGCATCAGGTGCCGCGCACCTGGTGCATGGCTGCGGTAATGCACCAGTTCCAGATACAAAACACGATTCACGCCAAAATGCCGCCCGATGGACTTCACCGGAAGTGCCTGCCAACCGGGGGTATGCCGCTGCCAGGCCAGCACATCCGCGTACGGCAACAGGTGAATGGAAGGAATTTTGGACTGCATTTCACTACTGACAAATGAGCTGACCTCCTGTGCAACCTGCGGATACATAAACGTTATCGCCTGATTGGCGTACACCACTATGGCCACCGATTGTTTTTTCATCCCCACATAGCGAGGGGGCACCGGTACGCCCACGGCTTGCTGCCCGGCCATGGCCAGAAAACTACATCCGCCCGCTGCCACGCATCCGACCGCCAATATGAATACCGCGTACGATCGGACAATAGCACGGAACCAGTGCCGGATTTTATCATTCATGAGGTTTTTCCTTTTGTGTTGCATCGGGCCATCACGCGCCCGCCTGTCGACAATCACCCTTACCCGTGGAGTCTGAACCAGTGGCTCATGACCAACACTTTATACCCCCAACCCAACAGGACAAGCAAAAGCGCACCGATGACCAGCCGCCGGAGATTCCAGCTTAAAAAAAACAGTGACGGGCCATACCATTGTCCGGTGGTCAGACCGGCTATTGCAATTATCGTGGCAGCCAGAGCCAAAAAGCCCACGGTTGCGCCGGCCGGCTGAGTCAGGATGGCGGCCAGCCATTGCCCATGAGCAACATGCGACACGGCCGTGGTGTAGCCGCATGTCGGACATGGCACCCTGGTAGACGTGTAAAAGCCGCAAGGCGGCAATCCCAACTGAGTATGGGTAGATAATCCATGCGGGTTGGGATTGACATACAGCCCTATTCCAAGCATGGTGCCGAAGAGTCCCAGAAGAATAATACTTGTGATGCGGACTTGTGCAGGAGAATCAAAAAAATCAGGTGCCTTGGCCGACAACCGGCGGGTGGAGCCACCACCATTTATCGCGACATTGTCCACTCGGTTTGAATACCCCATGATGCTCATGGGCGTATTATAACAACAACTGATATTTTGCCAGCCTGAGGCGCGACCACACCTTTGAATGGTCATTATGCCAGCGTCGCGCCTGCATTTAGTATTAAAGCCATGACGCGGCGGGCTTGCAAAACGCCTGGCTGCCCCCAATCCATATGCGGCTTACCGATTATAACGGCTCGATCTTGCACCAGTCTTGGATCGGGCAGGTGGTGACGGTCGGCCGTCCCGGAAAACTGGCCGGTCGCCGTGACCAAAATTGTTGCTGTTTTTGACTTGCATTATTCCAGCGCATGGTTAAACTTATTTTCACTGGCCGACTGCGCAGTGCTGTTTCGGCGGAGAATTCGATCTCGTGCGCAGTAGGTGGCGATTTTTCAGACGTGCTGATCTAACAAGCGGGCCGTCACAAAAATCGAAGGGCAGAACATGGTAAAGTTCTGCAGTTCCGATGCCTGTCAGATGGATGCCGGAACCAAAACAGAGGGATTGCTAATCGGGCAAGTGACAAGATGGTGCGCCAAGCTGCCGCGAGACGGGCTATGGGAGAAGCGGTAACCTGGTGCAAGATAGGCCGATAGCCGGTGCGAATGGAGTCGTGTGGTGCGGCAAAGAGTCGTAAGGAATAGGGTGTTTGCCGAGCGAATCTCGGCTTTGCGGCTTTTGGATTTTGTCGAAATGGTGGCAAAGCCCAATGTCGCGCTAGCGCCCTGTTCCTTTCGACTTTTTGCAGTGTCGTGTATGATTTGGCTGGTGTCGTCGGAAATAGGGCCTCCCGAAGCCCGCCGACTTGAAACAATGAGTGTCCAGGATGGGCACCAGGTTACAGAGTTTGAGACGTCGCGGGCCGGTTCGTGCCGGTAGGCAGGCGCTCAATTAGGTCAAAGGAGTGACCAGTATGGCTAAGACTCGAACGACCACGGCAGCTATCGAGCAGGACATCAACGATGTCTGGCAAAGTTTCGTGCACAATAAAACCCAGGTGCAGAGAAACCTGCTCATGATGGAATACCTTCCCCTGGTGAAATACAACGCCGAGCGCATTTACGCCAAGCTCCCCGATGAAGTGGAACTGGATGATTTAATTCAAGCCGGTAGCTTCGGTTTAAAGGACGCCATCGAATCGTTTGATCCTGATCGCGGCGTTAAATTTGAAACCTATTGCGCACCGCGCATACGCGGAGCCATTCTCGATGAGTTGCGTAATATGGACTGGGTACCGCGCCTGGTGCGCAGTCGCTCCAGCAAGGTGGATCAGGCATCGCGGCAACTGGAAATGGAATTGGGACGCACTCCGACAAACGAAGAAATTGCCGACCGCATCGGCGTCCCCGCTGAAGAATTCGAGAAGATGATCAAGGATTCCAACACCGTTTCACAGGTCAGCCTGTCGCGTAAATGGTTTGACGCCGACAACAATAAGGATGTCCGCGAGATTGATATTCTGGAAGATCGCAATGCCGCCTCACCGGTGGACGAAATTCATCGGCGGGATATCAAAGAGCTTATCACCCGGGGGCTGTCCCGTGCGGAACGCTTAATTCTTATTCTTTATTATTACGAAGAAATGACGATGAAGGAAATCGGCGCAGCTCTCGACCTTTCGGAATCGCGTGTCAGCCAGATGCATTCAAGCATTATCATGCGCCTCAAGGGACAGATGGCGGAGCGCGCAAAAGATTTTACGCAGGAATGATGGCTTCTTTCCTCCGGACTTGTTCTGTGGGCTTGGGGCGTTGGCCGGAGCGTTGGTTCCGGTGGATGAAACGCCGGTGGATTCTTACCGGGCCTTGAGTTATGCTAATTGGCAGTGTGCCGGGTTGGACCTTGAATGAGGCCGCGCACACCTAGCTCCGACGCCCCCTGCCTTCAGCCCGCGCTGTTTCGCGCGGGTGGGTGGCGGGTTTCGCAGCCGAGTGAAAACTTGTCATGGAAATAAGAAAGGGAATAGGTGTTTCCGCGGGCGTGGTGGTATGCACTGCGATCGTCTATTCGCCGGATGAATTGCGCATCGGGCGAAGGTCGATTCCCGTTACGGAAATTGCACGGGAGAGAATCCGCCTGCTGGATGCTATCACCGCATCCAGCGACGAAATCCGGACTTTGCGTGATGCCACCACCAGGAATCTGGGCAAAGAAACGGGAGCTATTTTCGATTTTCACCTGGGACTGCTCAACGACCCAGAACTGCTTAAGGCTTTTAATCAGGGCATCGATGGACTCCATCTGACCGCAGAATACGCGGTCCACAAAGCCTTGCGCGATTATGGCCGGATATTCCTGGAACATCCCAATCCACTTTTTCGAGATCGCGTTAAAGATATTTATGATATTGAACGACGGCTGGTTCATAAGCTCATCGGCCGGGAACGCGGTCGCATCACCGACATGACCGAACCATCGGTGCTGGTGGCTCGCGATTTGACACCTTCGCAGATGGCGTCGCTGGATAAAGGACTGGTGCGCGCCATAGCGATAGAAGCCGGCGGCCAAACCAGTCACTCCGCCATCATCGCCAATTCCATGGGTATTCCCGCCGTTTTGGGGCTGGAAAACATAACCCACGAGGTAACCACCGGCGACATGATGATTGTCAATGGTTTCAGCGGCCTGGTCATTATCAATCCCGATGACGCCACCATTGCTGAACACCGCCGCTACGAAGAGAGAGCCCATCGGTATGAAAACAGCCTGGCCCAAATTCGCGATCTGCCCGCCCGCACCATCGATGGCACCGATATTACCCTGTGGGGCAATATTGAATTCCCACATGAAATAGCCAACACTCTGACCAAAGGGGCGCAGGGTATAGGCCTGTATCGCACTGAATTCCTCTACCTCGCCAGCGAAAAAGAACCAACCGAGGAAGATCACTACAACGCTTATATGGAAGTCGCCGAAAAGATGGCCGGCAAACCCGTCATCATCCGCACCCTGGACCTTGGCGCGGACAAATATTTCCAGCAGGGCGATCAACCCAAAGAGGACAATCCATTCTTGGGGTGCCGTTCCATCCGCTTATGTCTGGGCAGTATGCGCATGTTCAAAACCCAGCTCCGAGCGCTGCTGCGAGCCAGCACCCACGGCGATATTCGCATCATGTTTCCCATGATTTCACACGTCATGGAATTGCGCCAGGCCAAAATGGCGCTCAAGGATGTGATGGAAGAATTGGATTATGAAGACATCGCCTATAACAGGTCGATGCAGGTGGGAATGATGATTGAAGTGCCATCGGCCGCCTTGATGTGCCATTCCTATGTGCATGACGTGAATTTTTTTTCCATTGGCAGCAACGATCTGATTCAATACACACTGGCCGTGGATCGGGGCAATCAAAAGGTGGCCTCGCTCTACACTGCCGCGCATCCGGCGGTGCTGTCCCTGATCCGCACGGTAATCCGGCAGGCCAAGAAGGGCAAAATCGGAATGTCTCTGTGCGGGGAAATGGCCGGCGACAAGGAATTCACCATTTTGCTGCTGGGTATGGGGCTGCGCCATTTGTCCATTGCGCCGCACAATATTCCGATGATAAAAAAAGTCATTCGCAGCATCAATCTTGGCGATGCACAAAAGATCGCCCGAAAGGTCATGAGTTTCGAGCAGCCACAGCAGGTTACCAGCTACCTGCACGATGAAACCCGCAAACTGGTGCCGGAAGTTTTTGCCATGGAATCGCCCATCGGATAACATCCCTGGGCAAGGTATAATCATGCCATGGAATTGTGGCTTGCACCAGGGAGTGCCGTGAATACTTCCACCAACCTGCAACGGATACTGGTTCTCGATGGACCAGGGCTGCATAACAGCGGAACCATTGACCAACTCCGCCAGCGTTACGATGTCGTAGTGGCACAAAATATGGACGCGGCGCTGGCGGCTTTGCGCGGCGGCAGCTTTGATGCGGTGCTTTCCGACACGGCCGATTTTCTGCCGCTGGACCGGGCCTTGGCCTCGCTGCAATCCACTTTGATTCTGGATACGATTGGCGAAGGAGTATGCCTGGTCAATGAAAACGGCAGGGTATTGTGGACCAACCGGCGCATGCGTCTGTGGGATGAAAATATCCGGCAGCGCATCGTGGATACCTGCCAGGAAGCGTATCGTTGTTTTTGCACCGCTCCGGGCACCGATACCCCCCATCCCTCTGCCACGGTGCGATCGCGTAAATTCGGCATTACCATAGATGACGCTCATTTTTTTGAACTGGTTTGTTCCCCAGTGCTCGATACCCGGGGCCAGATGCTCCATGTTGTGGCGGTATGCTGGGATGCCAGCAGCACACGCCGCCTGCAACAGCAAATCGACGCCATCGATCAGGCCGGACAGGAGCTTTCCCGACTGGAAGAGGAGGCTATTTCACGCCTGAATGTGATGGAGCGGCTGCATCTGCTGGAGGAAAAAATTATCAAATTTTGCCGCCAGTTGATGCACTTCGACCATTTTTCCATCCGCCTGCTGGACCGTACAACCAACAAGCTTGAACCTGTTATTACTGTGGGCATGCCGCCCGAAGCCGCTGAAATTGAACTCTTCGCCCTGCCCGAGGGCAACGGCATCAGCGGCCATGTGGCGGCCACGGGCAGATCATACCTGGCCCCGGATGTACAGCGTGATCCGCGCTATATTGCCGGATTGGACATGGCCCGCAGCAGTCTTACCGTGCCGCTGATGCTGTGCGACAAAGTCATCGGTATTTTCAACATTGAATCGGAAGCGTATGCCTTTTTTACCGAAGATGATCGCCAGTTTGCCGAGATATTCGGTCGTTATGTGGCCCTGGCTCTGAACATTCTCGATCTTCTGGTGGTGGAACGCCGTATCACCAGCGGCCGGCTGGTACAGGATGTGGCAGGCGAAATCGCCCAGCCGCTCAATGACATCAGCACCGATGTAGCCCTGCTGCGGGATCATTACATCAGTAACGACGATATGCTCCAGCGGTTGACGGACATCACCACCAACATCACCCGCATCCGCGACAATCTACGGACCGTTAAACAAGGGCCGTGCGCCATTCTTGGCCGTGCGGAGCAGGGGTTAACCACCGCCGATCCGCGATTGGCCGGCAAACGCATTCTGATTGCCGATGATCAGCCGGCCATCCGCGACACGATCAAGGACATCTTATGCCGCTGTGGCTGTGTACTGGATACCGCGGCGGATGGTGCGCAGGCGATGGCCTTGCTTTCCAGTCAATCGCGGTACGATCTGGTCATCTCGGACATTCAGATGCCTTATAAAAACGGTTACGAAATCTATCGTGCGGCGCAGCGCCTGGGCCATAAGTCGCCGGTGATTTTGATGACGGGCTTCGGCTATGATCCCAACCACAGCATCGTCCGAGCTTCGCAGGAAGGCCTGACGGCGGTTCTGTTCAAGCCATTTAAGGTCGATCAACTGCTGTCTCACATCCTCTCCGCCCTGACTCCTGACGGTGCGGCGGATAATAAAAATCCCTAAGGGGCTGTCAGGAAATAAAGTGTATGAATATGACGCAGGCTTTTTGGCCGCCGGCAAGGCGCAAGCGACGCGCATTCCCTGGCTATACCACCCCTAAGCCTCAGCCATGACCATGCCCTCATTTAACAAACCTCGCATTTGCGGATACCATCATCCGGTAATTTAAGGAGCGCAACAATGGCACGGGAAAATTTAATGGCTGCGGTGGTATCCTTGGAGGCGCGGATCGCAACCATCCGCGACTCTCTTTGACGTTGGGGCCAAACAAAATCGTCTCAAACAACTTGAAGTGCAGATGGAAAGTCCGGATTTCTGGAACCACCAGGAACTGGCTCAAAAAGTCATCCGCGAACTCAAGACTCTTCGTGCTGTGATTGAACCGTTCCAACAGGTCGTCCTGGGCCTACAGGATGCACGCACCATGGTCGAGCTTGCCCAGGAAGCCGCTGATCCGGCGGCTCTCGACGAGGCCGATGCCATGCTCATCCAGCAGGAAAAGGCCTTTGCCGCCGTTGAACTCCAGGCCCTGTTCAACGGCCCCCACGATGCCGGCGACTGCTACGTACAAATTCATGCCGGAGCCGGCGGTACCGAAGCCTGCGACTGGGCTTCCATGTTGCTGCGCATGTACCTGCGATATTTTGAACGACGCGGATGGGATGTCAGCGAGGTGGACCGTACCGATGGCGAACAGGCTGGCATTCGCAGCATCACGCTCCTGGTGCGCGGCCAATACGCCACCGGCAACATGAATTCCGAGGTGGGGGTCCATCGCCTGGTGCGCATCAGCCCCTTTGACGCCAATGCTCGCCGCCACACCAGCTTTGCCAGTGTAGACGTTACGCCGGCCTTTGATGACAGCGGTGCAGATTTACCCATCCCCGAAAATGAACTGGAAATTATCGCCTTTGTCCGGGCCAGCGGTCCCGGCGGCCAGAATGTCAATAAAGTAGCCTCCGCCATCCGTATCACCCATAAGCCCACCGGATTACAGGTGGTTTGCACCAGCGAGCGATCACAGGTGCAAAATAGAGCCTTGGCTCTGGATTTAATCAAGTCTAAATTGCGCCGCATGGAAGAAGCCAAACGCGATGCGGAACTGGCCAAAATCTATGGCGAAAAAGGTGAAATCGCCTTTGGCTCGCAAATTCGCAGCTACGTGCTCGATGACCGCCGCGTCAAAGATCATCGCAACGGATACGAGGTTTTCCAGCCGGAACGAATTCTCGATGGCGATATTCAGGAATTTATCGACGCCCAGTTGCGGCACAAAGCGATGAGCCAGAAAGCGTAATACTATTGCGGCGATTCCGGATGGTTGCGGCATCGTTCGATATGGTCCGCCACATGCACTGGAGCGTCGGCATCGCACATGCCGGGGCAGCGGGCGGCGGCATGAGTCCAGGCCTCCGGACTGGTCAGGTTTTGATTCCAGAATGGCCACGTGCGACACTGTGTCGGCCGAACGGGGTAAATACCGCACATCGCCCTGCCGTTTTCGCGATTCAGGAAAATACAGTCGTAGCCAGCTTTTTCAACCAGGCTAAAGCCGCCGCTTACCTGCCGCACATACCGCCTGGTAAATTGATCCACCGCCAGATTGAGAAAACCTGCGATTTTCACCATATCCGTGTATGTCAGCCAAACATACCCCGGCCCTCCGGAACAGCAATTCCCGCACTGCGTACAACGAAACCTCAGCCCCATGTCATACCACGGGTCAGGCCGACTGGAACCCTCCAAAGCGGGGCCTGTGGATGGAGCTTGCGGCAGCTTGATCCGTCGTGAACTGGACATGAAATTAAACTCCTATCACCGCGCGGGCTTGTAACTTCCTGCCAATTATGGCATAAGTAAGCTGAAAGTGAAACGGCGTTTGACAATTACGCCCAGCCGTCCAACAATCTTTACAGCAGGGCGTTCCGGGTAACGTCGGCCAGCCAGACAAGGAGTACCTTTATGCCAACATCGTTGAAATTATCCGCTCATGCCATACGCACAGCCGGTAGCTTTTGCTTCCTGGGCATTTTATGCGTTCTGGCGATGCTTATCGCCGGATGCAGCAGCGGCAGCAGCATGAGCAAGCTCATACCATCGCCCAACCCACCTGTGGCCGATGTACCCATTCCCATCGGTTTTCACATCGACCTGTCCCATTCGCAAAGCACTTACGTGCCGAAAACCAACTTGCGCATGGTAAACCAGGAATACAAAGGATCTGATCCGCGGCTTTCCGTAGCCCGGTTTTATGAAGACAACATGCCGGGCAATGGCTGGAAAACCATTTCGCTGCAGGGTTCGCAGCGCATGGTACTGAATTTTTCCAAGGCCGGGGAAAGCTGCACCATCACCATCACCCACGGCTGGTTTCACACCCATATTTACGTGGTCATTGCTCCCATGGGTGCCATAACCACACAGCCCGCACCTTGAGGAACCCGCTGCCAAGATGCTGCCCCAACGCCCTGTACATCTCGGCGAATTCATGGACGAGCCGGATATTGCTTCCCGCGATCTTAAGTCCAATTTGCGCTTTATCCGCTGGGTAAATCGCCGGCTTGGCGGCACCCGTGCTGTGCTGAATTATTTACGCGCATGGTCGGTACGCTGGCCGCAATCCAGTCAACCCATTCGCATCGTCGATGTGGCCACCGGATCTGCCGATATTCCCCAGGCTATTTTGGCCTGGTCCTCCCGCCAAAATCGTAAAGTTGAAATTTTAGCTCTGGATATCCACGCCGGCACGTTGGCCATTGCCCGCTCTTGGTGCCCTGCTCAGCCCAACTTGGCCTTTATTCAAGCCGACGCGTTGCAATTGCCGTTTGCCGATGGCTCCGTGGATTACGCTCTTTCCAGCATGTTTTTGCACCACCTGCCGGACGCCCAGGCTGCGGCGGTGGTGGCTCAACTGGTGCGAATCAGCCGCCGCGGGGTTATCGTCAATGATCTATTGCGCGATCACCATGCCCTGCAATGGGTAAAGATGATGACGTTATTTGCATCGCGCACCATCAAATACGATGCCCGCCTGTCCATTCGAAAAGGCTGGACCATATCCGAGGCCGCAAACTGGGCCATCAGCGCCAGCGCCCCGTGGCTGACCTGCCGACAACATTTATTCGCCCGCTTCACCCTGGCCGGGGAAAGACCTTAAATGTCACATGCCTGTTGAACCTGGATGCAGTCGAACTGCGAGGCACGGCTCCGACCCCAGGGCCTGTGACAGCTTTTGTCGTGGCAAGGGCTGGCCGATTAGGTCCGCCAATACCGCAGCAGGCTTAAAATGTTGTAACCGTTGACGGCTACCATCACACCAACCGCTTACTGCTGTCCTGCTGTCCGCTATCGATCTCCTTCGTGTCGTTTCTTCATGTTTAAAAACTCCCGACTCCCTACTCCCGTCTGCGGGCCTCAGCCCACGTCTGTGTATCATTGTGTCCCTTGTGGTAAAACTCCGTAGCCGGCTGGGGTCCTCCAGCCGCGGCGAACATTGACACCGCCCTAGATCATGGATTGAACCGGCGATCAACCAAAACGCCACAGACCGCACATTCCGGCGATGCCCCCGTAGCCCGCTGGGAACGCCTGCGGGCCGACCACTTGGCTTACATTTTGGCCAAGACAAGAAAAAAGGCAGCATAAACTGTCACAGGCCCACGGATCCCACCGGCTTGCCCGCCTTTGTTGCGTTTGCAATTAAATACGGGATAATACTTGGCTTGCCGCCGCGAAGCGGGACTCGCGCTCGTAGCTCAATTGGATAGAGCGTCGGACTACGAATCCGAAGGTTGCAGGTTCGACTCCTGCCGGGCGCACTTGCGGCAAAATACGTATCTCCCAACTCCCGTCTCCCGACTCCCGTCTCGCGGCGTAGCCGCGCCTCGTCTACTTTCAACTCTCTACTTTCTCCTCTCTCATTTATCCCCCTCCATGCCCCGCCTACTATCTCCCAGCGGAACTCCCGAATAACGGGTCTCGCAAAATAAATTCATATTTTGCGGTCCAGGAGTTTTAACCGCCGGCGAGGCGTAAGCGACGCGCATACCCCACCCGCGGATTTATAAGGAGCAACCAGCAATGCCCAGCCGCCAAAACAACCAGCCGAAAAGTGTGAAGTTATCTTGTCGTGGCCCTGAAGGCTCGCCTGCCTTGTGCAGCCCAGTCTGTTCCGCCTGACCGTGGGCATCCGGACATCCCTAAAAATGCCGGCGCCCATTGACAAGTAAATACGTGCACCGTTATTGGTCCCGTCGAGGCACCGGCCCGCACTCTGCCTGAAAAACGAATTCGACCGCTGCGCCTGCACTGCGCCCAAACACCGTCCCATCGGAGCCTTAAAATGTATGAAAATCTTGATAACCTTGATAATGTTGATAATCTTCCCCCCCCCCCACCCGCCCATGGCCACCACCGTGGCCAGTTTCAGCTTTCAGTGCCCGGCCCAGCAATGGCCGGGCTGATTGGGGCGTTGAGTAATCCGCGGTTTAATTTGCGAGAGATCGCTCCGTTGATATTCGCCGCGGCGATTGGGACATCGCCGGATACGATGGCGGGCAAGATGCCCGCGGTCCCAGGGGCGGATAAGATGGCGATTCACGGCCACAGACAAGAATGTCTGTGCTACGCTACGAACACTGGAATCTCCAAGCCAAATGTTACCGGGGTAGTTTGGGCAGAGATAGCCCGGTGCGGGCTGCCGCGGAATCCGCCGCCAGAAAAAGCCGGCGATGCCGGGGCAAATCTATCCGCATAATATGCCCGAAACGATCCAGCCAGAACGTAATCTGGGGCACATCCAGACGCATCATACGTACACACCAGAGCCGGCGTTTTTCGCCCGCGATAATTACAGCCTTTCGACCCAGAACTTCCATGGCGCAGCCCGGACGGGTATGCAGATAACGGATGCCGAGTTCCGGTACCGCCAGAACCAGCCCTTTACGCCGGGGCATGGCCATGGCCAGCACCGTCAATGCCGGAGTGGGTACCACGTTAAAGAGAATGGGGATTTTATTAACCGTTGTGCCTGCATAGGGTTTTACAGGAATAAGCAACGCCCCTCGGCGAATAAACCTGCGATGTCCACGGAAATCATGAAAGGTTAAAGATGTTATTAAAAATGGCGGCGCACGGCGGTTGTCACCAACGGTAAAAATCATGTGGATCCTTTGGGTCTGTACGCCGCAACCGGCCGCGGCGCGCACACTCCAAAGCAGATGACCGACAGTTCCAGCACGGAAAATCTGCAGATGGACCAAGCCAATGGCAATATGATGATCAAAGAGCCGATACCAGAAATTTTTCGCAAGGCTATGATGGGTGTGGACGGTATCGGGTGGCACACGATTCCATTGCATCGTAAATGGCGTCGGTGGCGGATTGAGCGGAGCCGGTACACCGGCCATCACCGCCAGGCCGGAAATTGCCAGCGCCGAGGGCGGCACATGCACATGAATGACGCGATCACCACGGGCCACCGCCACCGAAAACAATGGCAGCGGACTATGACGCAGGTGGTAGAGAACAACCGCCAGTTGCGACCGGGATTTAATCCGGTGGTGTTCCACCCACGTGATAATATCGCCGGGGTGTAATGCCGACCGGGGCGCAGATCCGGGCGGCCACAAGGACACAATCAGCAACCCAGTAGTGGCTGGCCGGCGCATGGCGGAAAGCACGAGTTGATAATTTTGATTCATTGCAGATCCGGAGCCGGCTGTTTGCAAAACAGCACGCAACGAGCCTCCGGAAAAAGCCCCGAATACTACAACCGCCAGGCCGATAAAACCAAAGCGCCGCGTAGCCGCTTTCCACCAAGTGGATTGGATTACCCGTCTGCCCGTCAGGCAGAACTGCATCTGAATCTTCGGTTGACTCATCGGTTCACATTTTTCGGGACTAGCGGGCGGCTTCGGCAAGCGGCTTTTCAAACTGAATCAGCAGATCGCTGTGCATGGAATCCCAGCGAGTACCGACCATATCGTATTCCAGCGTCACCGCCAGATGAACCATGGAACGATGACGGTTAAGAGTTTCCAGCCGCGTATACTCGTAACCATGAGAACCCGCCCATTCATTTTGGGATTCCATCAATTGCCGGCCGATGTTTTTGCGGCGGAAATCCGCATGCACACCAAGCAGCCAGGTATAAAATACCTGGGGTTTAAGCTCAAATCCGACGCAGAAACCGACCGGACGATTATCCAGTGCGGCCAGCATGACCAACACATTGTAGCGGCCCTGAAACCGGCGCCGAAAATAGGCGTCATTTTCCGGCGGACGAAAAACCTGATTGTACAACTCCACAATCAGGGGAAGCTGCTGTTCATTGATGATGCTGATATCGGCCTGTGCCATGTTATATTGATCCAAGATGCGTGCTCAAAATTATCCGCCGGCGGCGGACAGTCCACCTCGGCCCGCACAAAACCCATGTCCGCGATAATAACGGAAATAGGCCATGGATCAACACGGCACCCAAAGCATGTGTGCCTGTGCTTTATACGGCCGTTTGATTCGGTGACGCACCGACCGCGACTGCCAGCCATGCGGCAGACTTGCTCCACAGCGGCAGGCAGTTAGGATGGTTCGGAATGAGCGGGCCATGGCCGCAACTCACTGCGTTCAAAAGGAGACCCATGTCATGGATGATCTGAAGCGGCTGATCCGGGATGTTCCTAATTTTCCCAAGCCCGGAATAATTTTCAAGGATATTACCCCTCTGCTGGCTGATCCCGCCGGCCTGGCTCTGGCGGTGGAGTTGCTGGCCAATCCGTTTCGGGGACGCCATGTGGACATAGTCGCGGGAGCTGAATCCCGCGGCTTTATTTTCGGTATTGCCGTGGCCCAGGCACTTTCCTGTGGCTTTGTTCCGATTCGCAAGCCGCGTAAACTGCCGGCGGAAAAAATTTCGTTAACGTACCAGCTTGAATATGGGCACGATACCCTGGAAATGCACCGCGACGCCATTGCCGCCGGCCAGCGGGTTTTAATTGTCGATGACCTGCTGGCGACAGGCGGTACCATGAAAGCCTGTTGCGACCTGGTGGAGAGCGCGGGCGGCCATGTTCTGGGCATTGCAGTGCTCATCGAATTAATGTTTATTAAGGCCGGCACCAGATTTACCGATTACGACCTGCACAGCGTCATTCGCTACGAGTCTCCCTGAGAGCCGATGGTTGGAGTATAATGATCCGGGCTATAAGTTTTTCCGGACTTATAAGGATGCCTATTCATGGCCAGATCAGCAAGAAAAACCGTCGTTTGCCAGCCTCGGCACTGCGTTCCCTGCGAAGGCGGCATTCAACCCATGCGTAACAATGAGGTGCGGTCGGCCCTGGCCAAGGTCGCCGGCTGGACCGTGGAGGATGGAAAACTGTCGCGGGTTTTTGAGTTTACGGACTTTCACCAGACCATGGCCTTTGTCAACGCGGTGGCCTGGCTGGCCAATCTGGAAAATCACCACCCGGACATGGAAGTGGGTTACAGCCGCTGCAAGGTCTGTTATTATACACATTCCATTGGGGGGCTTTCGCAAAATGACTTTATCTGCGCCGGAAAAATTAATGCCATGCTGAATTTGTAAGGGAAAAATATCAGCCACGTGCAGCAAGGTGCATCGCCTCCACGATGACAGAAGAGAATTTCAGGTTATGGACCAGTTTCAGCCAACTCCGCGCAAGGTGCTTATTCTTTCGGCTTCGGCCGGTACCGGTCACGTTCGTGCCGGGGACGCCTTGTATCAGGTCTGCCGCAACCATCCGCAGATCAGCGAGGTGCAGCACTGGGATATGCTCAAGTATACCACACGAATTTTCCGGCACTTGTATTCGCAGGTCTATCTGGATCTGATCAACCGGGCCCCCAAAATGCTGGGCTGGATTTACGACACTACCGATACGCCCTGGCGCAATGAAAAAAAACGCCTGGCCTTTGAAAAATTCAACGCCCGCAGTTTTCTCCGCCAGACCACCAAGTTTCAGCCCGACATCATCGTGTGTACGCATTTTACTCCCGCCAGCCTCGTCGCCTGGCTGTATGACAGCGAAAAGATTGCAGTGCGTCCGGCCATTGTGATTACCGATCTTGATGTTCATGCCATGTGGCTGGTGCGATCTTACCAGTACTATTTTGTAGCGCTGGATGAAACCCGTGAACTTCTGGTCAGGCTGGGAATCGATCCGGCACGTATCAACATCTCCGGAATTCCCATTGATGCGGGTTTTCGCCGGCCGCGATCTATTCATGAAGCCCGCAGACTGTTGAACTTGCAGGAACATCTTTTTACCATTCTTGTTTCCGCGGGCGGATATGGCGTTGGACCAGTGGAGGACATCATCCATGAACTGCTGCGTTTGCGGCACCCGGCGCAGATCGTCGTGATTGCGGGCAAGGGTGCCGTGCTGAAAAACAAGGTCGACACCATGGCCGCCGCATTATCTCCTGAAAGTGCCGTACGTCTGGTATCGGTGGGCTTCACCGATCGGATGCATGAATACATGGCCGCGGCCGATATTCTTCTGGGCAAGCCTGGTGGCCTGACCACCAGCGAAGCCATGGCCCGGCACCTGCCGATGTGTATCATCAATCCGATCCCCGGTCAGGAAGAGCGCAACAGTGACCACCTGCTGGAGCGGGGTGTAGCCATTCGCTGCAATAATCTGCCTACGCTGGCTTTTAAGATTCAAAAACTCATTGACAGCCCCGACATCCTGATAGAAATGCGAGCCAAGGCTCAAATGCTGGCCCGCCCCGATGCGGCGGCGAGTATTGTCGAGCAATTACTGGCTTGCCCACCCGCTCCCAGCCTGGACGCGACCGCTTTGAAGTCCATGCATCGCAAACGCCGTGCCGTCCGCCGCCAAATTGTGCAGCAACCGCTGGCGGAACATTCCTGACCAATCCCATGAGTTTAGATTCATGCAAACCAGCATTTTGGATTATGATTTGCCGGAATCGGCTATCGCCCGGTTTCCTGCGGAGCCGCGGGATCACAGCCGACTGCTGGTGTTTTGGCGCAGCACCGGCCGCATACAACATGCCCGCTTTCATCAACTTCCGGAGTTCCTGACGGCCGATGATATGTTGCTGGCCAACGATACCCGTGTGCTGCCGGCAAAATTGACCTTAACCCGATCCAGCGGCCGCAAATTTCAAGGCCTGTTTCTGGAAGAGCTTTCGGCAGGTACTTGGCGCGTTATGCTGCGTTCCAACGGACAACTGGTGGTTGGTGAAGAATTAAGCCTGACTGGCAACCATCCGCCGTTGCACTGGACCGTGAAATTGGTAAGTCGCGATGTTCATGAACCCGCCCAATGGCTGGTAGAGCTTTCCCCGGCGCAAAGTGCGGCAACGGTTCTCCAGCACGTAGGCGAAGTTCCACTGCCACCGTACATTGAGAAGGCCCGCCACAAACAGCCGCTCTCCTGGCCAGCCGGCCTTGATGATCGCCGCAGCTATCAGACCGTTTATGCGGCAACGCCAGGAGCCTTGGCCGCGCCTACGGCCGGCCTGCATTTTACACCTGATCTGATGCAGCGGCTGAACGCCCACGGGGTAACGTCGGCCTTTGTAACCCTCGATGTGGGACCTGGCACGTTTTTGCCGATACGCAGTGAAAATATAAGCGACCATCCCATGCATCAGGAGAAATTTCATATACCCGCAGCTACCGTAGAAGCCATTCGACGGCACCGAGAGCGGACGGGAAGATTGGTGCTGGTGGGAACCACGGTAGTGCGGACTTTGGAAAGCGCCGCATCCACCATTATGGAAAGCAATGACCCGGCGACAGATATCAGCGGTTCGACTGATTTATTTATTACGCCGGGGTTTCATTTTCAGCTCACGGATTCGCTGATTACCAATTTTCACCTGCCCAAAAGCACACTGCTGGCTTTGGTGGCCGCCCTGATTGGCATCACCAGACTTCAAGAGCTTTACGCTTTGGCTCTGCGGGAAGGCTACCGGTTTTACAGTTATGGTGATGCCATGCTGATTTTGCCCTGACCGCATGTAAACAGCGTCTTACGGCCGGATATACTACTCCGCCCGGGCGGTAACATCCAGCCATTTTTTTAACTTAAGAAGATGGGCGAAGCGAATTCACTGACCTCTTACGCACGAAAAAAAATCAGTCAGGATCGCAACAATGTTGGACTGAACTTTAGCCTTGGAATCCAGAGCAGATATAACACGGTAGCAATCTGGAAAACGCCGCGATTGTGCGAGAAAACCTTCTCGCACCTGGCGGTGATAATCCACCATACGCCGTTCAATCCGATCTTGGAATAACCCCGCCTGCAGCGTACCCGTTTTTTTACCCTTTCCGGGAGACTGTAACCGAGCCATGGCATCTTCCGCAGGTAAATCCAGAATAATAGTGAGATCCGGCCATACACCATCCAAAGCCACTTTGCCGACTTCCAGAATAGCCTCCACCGGCAAGCCACCTGCAGCACCCTGATACGCCAGCGTACTGCTTAGAAAACGGTCCGAGAGAACTGTTTGCTCCGCCACCAAAGCAGGCTTAATGCGATCCTGAACAAGCTGGGCGCGACTGGCCATATAGAGCAGCATTTCCGCGCGAATATCCATGCCCTCGCCCTTGCTCGAAAGCAGCACTTCGCGGATATGTTCGCCAATTGTCGTACCACCAGGTTCACGCACCCGAATGGCTTGACCGCCGGCTTTGTTGATGGACTGCTCCAGCATGTCCAGTTGCGTACTTTTGCCGGAGCCATCCAAGCCGTCAAGCACAATGAATTTTCCGGCTAACCAGGTGAACACTTTTAATTCCGCCATGCACGCTCCAAGAAGAACAACATCAGGCTTGATGCTACGCCCAAAGCGGCACTCTGGTCAAACGCCCAGTCAACCGGTCTACACCCGGCTGTTGCAAAGCGATTTGTCTCGCCGGTGGCCGCAGCCATAGAAGCAGATTATGGCTTGGGAGACTTAAAGCTAAGCACGAGCAGAATTACTCCCAGCAGAATAGCCAGACCGGCAACGACAGGCGCACCCAGAAGATGATGATGCACAGTAACATCCATGTGGACCGTTCCAACCTGAATGATGGGTTTGCGGCTGGACCAGGTAAATCCTTTGAAAGCCATAGCAAGGATGCCCAGCAGGATAAATATGATTCCAGTTATCCTTTTCCAATTCATGCGACACCTTCCTTTTCCAGTTCATCTGGCTCCAGTCGTGGATTCCACCAGGCACCTTCGCCAATAATAAGTTTGTTCGCTTCGGCAGGCCCCCACGACCCCGGAGAGTACGGGCGTACCGGTACGGCATTGCCCAAGATGGGGTCCACGATGCGCCAGGCTTGCTCCACCTGATCTTCCCGGGCAAAAAATTCCGATGTGCCACGGGCCGCATCCAGCAGGAGGCGCTCGTACGGTTCCATTTCGTCCTTGGGCCGGCGCTGAACGACAAGCTCCACATCGGTTCCAACCATGGTTTCACCGATTTTCTTCACCCGGGTTCCCAGAGCCAACACCACCTGCGGGCTTAGCCGAAAACGAACATGATTAGGGCGTCCGCCCGTCCCATGACCGAACACCTGCTGGGGCGGTTTTTTGAATTCGACAACAATTTCCGTGCAGGAAGTGGGCAGGCATTTTCCGGCACGCAGATAAAAAGGAACACCGGCCCAGCGCCAGGAGTCAATCCAAAGGCGGACCGCGGCAAAAGTTTCCACAGTTGACTGTTGGGCCACCCCTGGTTCGTTACGATAGCCGGCAAATTGTCCGCGGACTACATCAGCGGGAGTCAAGGTTCGCACCATGGAAAGCACCTTGGCTCGCTCGTCCCGAAGAGGTTCCCCTTCACCAGCGGGAGCTTCCATAGCCAAACAAGCCACGAGTTGCAGCATGTGGTTTTCCAGCACATCACGAATGGCACCAGCCTCTTCATAAAATTTACCACGGCCCTGCACGCCGAAATCTTCCGCCATGGTAATTTGCACGGACGCAATATAGTTGCGATTCCATACCGGTTCCCAGATGGTATTGGCAAAGCGCGAATACAGCAGGCTTTGAACCGCCTCCTTGCCCAGATAATGATCAATGCGAAAAACCGCCTCCTCCGGAAAATAATGCACCAGCGTCGCATTGAGTTCCCGGGCGGACTTAAGATCCCGTCCAAAAGGCTTTTCCGCAACAATTCTTGCACCCTGGTTGCAGTGTGATTGAGCCAAACCTTCAGCCACTTTGCCAAACAGACTCGGCGGGATGGCCAGATAATGCAGGGGATGTGCCGTGCCGTCCAAGGCAGTGCGCAGCCGAGTAAAGGTCGTCGGATCCAGATAATCACCGTCCACGTATCTAAGCAGAGAGCAAAGCTTTTCAAATGCCGGGCGGACAACTCCTCCTCCATGCTCCTGCAGACTGGCCTTAGCCCGAGCCTTAAACTGCTCCAGATTCCAGCCGGCTTTGGCCACGCCAATCACAGGCATGTTCAGATGGCCATGCCTGATCATGGATTGCAAGGACGGAAATATCTTTTTGTAAGCCAGATCCCCGGTGGCTCCAAAAAAGACCAGTGCGTCAGCAGATTCAGTCACGCGATGTCTCCGGGAAAATATTCGGCATCCATTCTATTGTTTTCAGGTTCCAGATTCAGCCCTGAACATCCCGTACGCCCCGGTCCATGGCCGCGGGCTGATTGTATCATGGCGAAGCCGCAGGCGGACAGATGGCACCCGAACTCGGCAATTTTCCAATACCCTGTGACGGTCAAGATTATTCCGCAGTTTTCTCTAAATGCCCGCCAAATTCAAGACGCATTGCCGACAGAAGACGATCAGTAAAATCCGCTTCACCACGTGAACTGAAGCGTTCATATAGCGCCGCACTTAATACAGGCACAGGAACAGCCTCATCAATGGCGGCCGTAATGGTCCATCGGCCTTCACCAGAATCGGAAACCCGGCCTTGAAAATCTTTCATGTCCGGATTTTTAGCCAGCGCAATGGATGTCAGGTCGAGCAACCACGAACCGACGACCGAACCGCGCCGCCACACTTCCGCAATATCCGCCAAATTTAACTGGTATTGATAATATTCCGGCGTGCGCAGCGGCGTGGTTTCTGCATCGTCGCTGGACTGTTTGCGCATCCCTATGTCCGCATGTTTAAGAACATTAAACCCCTCGGCATACGCGGCCATCAGACCGTACTCAATACCATTGTGAACCATTTTAACAAAATGGCCTGCTCCATGCGGTCCACAATGCAGGTATCCGCATTCGGAGGTGGTGGGTGGATTTTTCTCCCGGCCGGGCGTGCGCGGTGCGGAGCCGATGCCGGGGGCCAGCGCCGCAAATATGCCATCCAGCTTCTTCACAATCGCTTCCTCGCCACCTACCATCAGGCAATAGCCACGCTGGGCACCCCAGACACCACCGGATGTGCCCACATCAACATAATGAAGATCGCGTTCCTGCAGCAATTTGGCACGGCGAATATCGTCATGGTAGTAGGAATTTCCGCCGTCAATGACCGTATCACCCGGAGCCAGCAGCGGCGCAAGCTTTTGGAGCGTGGCATCAACAGCACCGGCGGGAACCATCATCCAGATGGCCCGGGGCTGAGGAAGTTTTTTCACCAGGTCCTGGAGCGTAGCAGCACCCACCGCACCCTTGGCACTCAATGCGTTGATATTGTCCTGATTGACATCAAAAACCACGCAGCGATGTCCGCCGCGCATCAACCGCTCGACCATGTTTGCCCCCATGCGTCCAAGTCCGATCATACCGAGGTCCATGTTGAACTCCTGTTTTCAGCTAGCAGTAGCGCATTTTTTCAGTCGCTGCTGGACTCTATCCCCCCACCTCACCGCCCTTCAAGAATATACTTCTCGACAGCCAAGGCAAACCCCTCCTCTTCATTGGATGCAGTTACGTGCCGTGCCGCCCGTTGCACCTGCGCATCGGCGTTACCCATGGCTATGCTGATACCACTAAGTGCAAACATAAGCACATCATTGGGCATATCTCCGATGGTGGCTATTTGCGCTGCTGGAATTTTAAGCTCCCTTGACAGCCGGCGCACCACCCCGCCCTTGTTGGCGTCCGGATGGGTTATATCCAGGTAATAGGGCTGGGAACGGGCGGCGGATACGTGTTGGCCAAAATTCTGCCGAATATCCGCCTCGGCCCGGGCCACCGCCGCCAAGTCATCGCTGACGCCAACAATTTTTACCACATGCGTCAGTACCGTGCCCACATCAGCTACTACTAGAGGTTTAAACTTCACGGTCCAGCTCTCGCTATGCACATGCGGACCGCCTTTTTTCAATACCAGCCAGTCGTTCCCGCGATACACCCATACGTCCAGGTGATGGTCTGCAACGGCCTGGAGGACTTTTTGGGCAACCTCGACCGGCAGCACCTTCTGGTCAATGATACTCAAATCCGGCCGGACAAAAAGCCCACCATTGAAGGCGGCAATCGGCGTGGTAATGTGCAGTGGCCGAATCAACATGGACATGCCGCGCGGCGGTCGGCCACTGGTAATGGCGAATTTAATCCCAGCCGCGTGCAATTTCCGCACGACACTGCGGACACGAGGCGTAAGACGTTTTCCTCTTGTTACCAGCGTGCCATCCACATCGGCAATTAACAACCGCACTGATTTAGACTTTACGGGCAGAATTGTGGACATAGCACCACATCCTTTAAGACCAACACAGGTTATTATAGGCACCAAATGGAGTGTGCGTAAGCATAGTGCGTGGATAAGGTATGGCTCGCACCGCAGAATGTTCTTCACGTGCCGCCGCTGGCTAAAGGCTGTTCGCTGCGGTAATTGTCAGCACCATTTGCAGCGGAATCCAGCAGCCAGAGGACATTGCCGGTATCCGGCGATATCCGGGCTGCGGGATATTTAAGCGACTGATCGGTAAGTACTGCGTGAACGATATTCTTCTTCTTTTCGCCGGCTACCAGAAATATCACCCATCGGCCGGCATTGAGCAGGGGAAAGGTAGCAGTGATGCGATCCACGGGAGGAGGCAACACGCCCGGCGACGAATGGATAAACCACGCCTTGCGTTCATCCAGCGCTACCTTGCCCGGAAAGAGCGAAGCGGTGTGGCCGTCATCGCCGAGGCCAAGCAAAATAAGATCCAGCCTGGGAGGGGGACCGTCGGGGCCGATTGCAAGATGGCCCGCTACCAGATGGCAATACGCCTGGGCCGCGGCATTCGCACTGGCCAGATGTGTTGGAACAGCCAGAATCTGGGATCGTGGAATGGGAACATGTGCCAGCAGCGTTCGGGCCGCCATGCCATAGTTGCTGCGCGGATCATCCAGCGGAACAAAACGTTCATCACCAAAAATAATATGAACTCGCGACCAATCCAATTGTGCGACTCTGGGTGGCTTGGCCAGCAATTCGTAAGCTTTTTCCGGAGTGGAACCGCCGGATAATGCGATGGTGAAACGACCACGGGCCTGAATAGCCTCCCTGGCCGCGTGAATCACAGCATCTGCTGCGGCTGCCGCAAGGTCACTGGAATTTTTTATGACACGAATGTTCGGACTGGGCATAACATGGATACCTCATTTGGTGCGATTGCAACATAGCAGAGCATTTGCAAGGCTACTGCCCGGGAGGCAGATTAGTCAAGCAGATGTACGTCTCCGAATTCCACAATTAGTTTCTGGCTCCGAGAGTTCCGTTGGAGTACAATTGTTTCATGAAAATTCACGTCAATACCGGCGGCCCAGTTGCTACCAATGGATACCTCGTTGTGGACGAAACGACGGGCATGGCGGCCGTGATCGATGCACCCTATTCCACGGTTGCTCCACTGCTGAACATTGCCACACATCAAAACTACCAGATTACGCAGCTACTGCTAACGCATGGTCATTGGGATCACATTGCAGACCATCAGGTGGTCACCGATTCCTATCCGCAAGCAGCAGTGTTGATTCATCGCCTAGATGAACCGAAACTAATTCGCCCCATCAGTTTGCTCATGGCACTGCCATTTGTCATTCCATCGCGCAAAGCGACGGGTTACCTGGAAGATGAGCAGAAGCTTCAAATAGGCAAGTTAGAATTCCAGGTGCTGTTTACCCCAGGGCACTCCCCCGGCCATGTAGCGTTGTATTGTCCCGCCGAGAGTGTGCTGTTCGCCGGAGATTTGCTCTTTGCCGGCTCCATTGGCCGTACCGATCTACCCGATTCCAATGCGCGTGACATGGCCGCTTCCCTGGCTCATATATTGAAATTGCCGGATGAAACGGATGTGCGCTGTGGTCACGGTCCGCCCACCACCATCGGTGCCGAACGCCACAGTAATCCATGGCTGGAGCATCTATAACCAGCGGCCGGCCACGTGCCGCCCCTCCGACCCGCTGGAAGATTCTAAGAGTTGTATTACCTGTAATTATAATAGATATAAATTTAATATATTTTTATTATGATTTGCCAGGGGCTATCACCAAGGTGATGTTTTTGGTGGCGGCGTTGATTCGCCATCTTGGAAAAATAAGGACTACATCATGATGATAGGAATTATCGGTGCAGGTTATTCGGGTGCGGCGCTGGCATTTAATTTATCGCCAGGCCAAGGAACCCACACATGTTTTACTTTTTGAACGACGTCGCCGGCACGGCCTTGGTGCCGCATACTCCACCACAAATCCAGAACATCTGCTGAATGTTCCCGCCGGCGGTATGAGCGGACTGGATGATGATCCCGATGATTTTGTCAAATTTCTACTGCGAGATCGGCGCGCAGCCCCTTATATCCGTGCAGATAAGGAGATTCGCAACCAGTTTGTTTCGCGCATGGTATATGGCTGGTATATTCCAGATCTGCTTGAAAAAAGCCATGTTCCATCCTCTCACGGTGCGATAGTCGAAACAATTACCGATGATGTAACGGACGTCCTGGCTATTGATCAGTTTTTTTGCTTCATACCCGCAGTGGACAAGTAGCTCGAGTGAACAAACTGGTGTTGGCCACAGGGCATGCCGCACCGGCGCAAGGTCTTCTGGCGGCTGTTCCGGCTGGGCATCTGATAGCAGAACCATGGAATTATTCCATCATTGAATGGATTGATCATAACGCCTCGGTACTTATTGTGGGCACAGGCTTGACCATGGTGGATACCGTTATTTCTCTGGCAAAATTACAACATCGCGGACCGATTGTTGCCCTGTCACGGCGAGGTTTGGCACCACAATCGCACCACAGTTTGAAATCGGATGATCCGGCTGAATGGCAAGTTAACCGGTTACGACTGCGGCGGCGAAAATTTTGCACCACTGGGCGAAGCCGGGCCGAAAGTGGTGGCGATTGGCGTGAGGTGGTCAATGCGTTGCGCGGCAAAACCCAGGAATTATGGCGAAGCCTGAATCACCGCGAACAAAACGCATTTCTGCAACATCTGGCCCCCTACTGGGAATCGCACCGGCATCGCATCGCGCCGGAAGTTGCCGGGCAGATTCAAGCCATGATCCAGACTGGGCAATTGCGAATCATGGCCGGCAAGATCATCGACATTGCACCCAACGCACAACCTGCCAACCCGGTAAACATTGTTATACGCCCACGCGGCTCCAACGATCACACTTTGACGATTCGTGTCGATGTGGTGGTAAACTGTACCGGCCCGGAAACCAACATTGCCCGCAACCAAGACCCGCTGATTCAATCAATGCTAAGGCAGGGCCTGATCCGCCCTAATGCACATCGCTTAGGTTTGGATGTTGCTGATGACGGCGGACTGATTAACGCCACTGGCAACGTCTCTGACACGCTCTGTACCATAGGCCCCACCACGCGTGGCCGTTGGTATGAAATTGTGGCGGTACCGGATATCCGCAGACAAAGCCACGCCCTGGCGCAGCGACTGCTGTCGTCGATAGCCAGAGAGTCCCGATTAGTTGCCGTCGCATAGACGCTTCCCGGGACCGGGTTACAGCTTGACCGCCGTTGATTTTGACATGGACGCAATTTCGTCGGCGGTGACCTCACGGCGGAGTTTTTCTGAAAGATAAATACCCTCGCTCACCAACATCGTCAGCAGTGCAGTTTCAGCGGACGGCAGCAGATCTACCGCCCCGCGCAACGCCCCGATCCAGTGACTCTGGGAAGAATCGTAATAAACCTGTCGCGCATTAAGCGAATGCCAACGGCCCAGAATAGTCTCTGTTTCAAAGGCGGTGTTAATTTCCAGGTCCTCAGGAGTCGTCGCATGATAGCTCAGTGGAGACAGACGCAGGCCGCCAGCGCTGCCCACAATGTAACTGCTGTCGAATCCATCGAGGTGAATCGCCCATGATTCAATAATTTCCATGGCGATTCCTCCGGAAAAGCGGGCCAAACCCAAGCCCAATTCTTCTACGGAATACCGACTGCTCGCTCGACGGGCAGGATCCATGGCCGTTTCCTGAAAGGTGCGACCACTGATCTGCTCTAACTTGGGCAAACCTAAGAGAAACAGGACCTGGGCAATGTGGTATACGCCCATGTCATAAAGCGCTCCACCACCAGCAATGTTCTTTTGCACAAAGTTTTTGGTGGCATAACCATCCACGTAAGGCCGGCCTCTGCGACGAAAACCCGCCGACCGGGCGTGGTAAATGTGTCCGAGCTTGCCGGTTTCAATGAGACGCCGGGCCAATTGTGTTTCCCTGGCAAAAAGGGTGTTGAGTTGTATGGAAAGTTTTCGTCGACATTTCCGAGCGGTATCCAGCATACGTTGGGCGTCAATATACGCTCCGGCCATGGGCTTTTCGCAGTACACATCTTTGCCCGCCTCCAGCGCAGCGATAGTCACCGGTGCATGTAGATTGTTGTGTAAACATACATCCACTGCATCAATGTCTTTCCGCTTGAGCAGTTCGCGGAAGTTGACATACTTATGGGGAATTTTGAAGCGATCAGCCACGCGATTCAGTTCCGGCGTATTGATATCGCACGCGGCCACCAATTCCACCCCGGGCATTTTAGAATATGTTTCCAGGTGAGCCTTGCCGATGATACCTGTACCCACAATACCGATACGTATAGTTTTATTCATATTTTTCATGCGTTGCATCATCCATAATGTAACCGTTATAACATTCTTCAGGCTTGTCCTGCCCCAAGGTCTTAACCTGCAGAAACTGCGCAGCTTGGCCTCATCCGCTGCTTATTTATGCTAAGCAGCGGCTATTTTCGCCAGCACCCGTTTCACTTCTGCTATTTGATATTCCACTTCCGCATATTCGTTTTTGCCTGAGTAATGTTCCACGCCCCAATATCCGCTGTAGCCGGCCTCCAAAAGTATCTTCATCGCCGATTCCAGACGCGTTTTCGTGATATTGGCGTCCACATGGGTATGCATCGCCCATTTCGCCAGCCGCCGATCTCCCTCTTCCGCTGCCGCCACGCCCTCCCAGTGGCCGATATGCAGCAAAATACCAAAGGCCGGGCTGTCCACGGCTTTCGCCAGACGCTCCATATTGTCCGGCACAAGTTCCGGCCCCCAATGGGATTCCGGCCCCACCTTAGCACCAAAGTCTGCAGCGATAGCGCAATATTCGCGAAAGCCTTTCACAATGTAATCAAACTGTTCGGGAGTCCACATTTTGCCGGTGCCACCGGCGTCAATGCGTATGGTTTTGGCTCCGATGACCTTGCTTAGATGCAAGTGGTGAATTGCCGTCGCGCGGTGCTGGTGCCGTTTGGCGGGATCATCTTCCCATAAATGGCAACCATCCACGTGGTAATTGGCCACGCTCATTTCACGCTCCGCTAAAGCCTCACACATTTTTTTTTGAAACGCCGAATCCAACAGCAGTGAATCCGGCCCTGCAATGCCGTTCCAAATGTCTGCGGTATCCAGACGATAGCGGTACTTTACCGCCTCGACGTACGAAAAAAAATCCATCATGCCAGAGCTACGCAAACCATGAAAGGAAAAGGACGCAATAGAGATTTTCACCCTTGTTCTCCAAATCGGACCAATCTGTTCGCCAATGCAGACCTAACGCTGTGCTTAATCAAAGCTACCATCTATGGCATTATTGCACCAATCAATCATTTCGGATACTCCTTCCAATACCGGCACACTGCCGACCGGGTTATTTAACGTGACAGCGGCATTGGCAAACAGTAGCCGTGCAAATAGATTGGATCATATTCCGTGGCCGCCGGCAAAAATCCGACTTCACTGGTCGGTCACCGGGTAGATCCGTGCGAGCCCATCAATTTTAGCGTATTCTTGCACCTGTGAAGAAGAATGTCTCCATTCAAGGCCTGGGATTAATTACTCCACTGGGCGTGACCGCCGACGCCAATTGGCAGGCTATTCGCGCGGACCACAAGATCATCGACCATGGCGTTATTTCAGACCAAATTCTGCAACAGCAGGAAACTCGCTATAGCCAGTATCTCCGGCTCGACCGTCTTGGCAACATCATGCCTGATCGTGTCATTCGCCTGGGCCTTATTGCGGCGTGCCAGGCATTAGAGCACGCTGACCGGCTCCAAGTCAAACAACAGTCGGATACGGCACTGTTTGTTGCCACCAGCAAAGGCCCTATTCTTTCCAGCCTCGAAGCCTGTCGCCGTCTCCGGGAGGCCGGCCCGGCCGGCGTTAACGCCTCGCTGGCGTGGCACGTCGGCCATGGCCCCGCCGCTATCGCCCTGGCCATTTCCGCCGCCCTGGATTTGCCGGTATATGGCACCTTTGTCGGGGCGTGCGCCGGAGCCTTAATCGCGATTCATTACGCTCGAATGGCTTTGGTTTCTGGCTATTGCCGGCAGGCCCTGGTGGTAGCCGCCGATGCATCGCTGCACCCTATATTTGAAAACAGTTTTGATAATCTCGGGGTTCTGGCTCGGCGCGAAATGGATGGCCACCGTCGCTGCCATCCCTTTGCGCCGCAGGGTGGTGGATTTTTTATATCTGAAGGCGCAGCGGCAATTTGTCTGGAAAGAACCCAATCTCCCGGTGATCTTATTATTGAAAATTCGTGGACTGGTGCCGACGCTACCCATCTCGTTCGCACGGACCCTTTAGCCGGCGCGCTCATTGGTGGATTAAAATCCTTTTCCGCCTTGCCACCGCCGAATTTTATCCATGCCCATGCCGCTGGTACGCACGGCGATCTATTCGAATTATCCGCTATTCGTCAGGTGTTTGGTGTAACCCCCGAAGTCTTCTCTTCTAAAGAATGGCTTGGACACGCCTTAGGTGCGGCCGGGCTTATCAGCCTGACGCTTTCGGCGTTGTGCCATCAACGTCAACAAACGCTGCCTGGAAATCTCCTGCAACCAAAATCCCGCAGCATCACTATCGGTCAGGGCTTTGGCGGCCACATAGCTTTGTGCGACTTAAAGTCAAATGGTTGAAACACCTCCATAACCAGTTATGCTTATTTCGGAGTTTTCGCATGCGCATAGCCATAGCTCAAACCAATCCGACTGTCGGAGATATTGCCGGCAACACGCAGGCCATCCTGAGTGCCGTACACGATGCCCGCCGCCAACAGGTTGATCTGGTGGTATTCTCCGAACTGGCCATCATTGGTTATCCGCCACGAGATTTATTGCTTAAGCCCAGTGTGCTGGCTCAAATGGCGGAATCCGTGGATGTTATCGCCGCGGCCAGCCAGAACATTGCGTGTCTGCTGGGGTGCGTCATCCCCAATACCGCCACTGCGGGTCGCCCGCTTTATAATGCTGCCGTGCTGCTGCGAGATTCCACCATACTGGCCAGGGCCTATAAAAACCTTCTGCCCACCTACGATGTTTTCGACGAAAGCCGCTATTTTGAACCCGGACCCAACGTGCAAATCGCTCCTTTGGATGGCCATCAATTAGGTCTTTCCATTTGCGAAGACCTGTGGAATGATGAACAGATTTTCAGCCGACAGCTTTATCATATTAATCCCGTGGAGCAATTAGCCCGAGGCGGAGCACAAATTCTTTTTAACCTTAGTGCCTCTCCTTTCGTTTTGGGAAAAAACGAGTTTCGGCGTAAACTCATCAGCCATCAGGCGTCCCGATGGAACATCCCCATCGTTTACGTCAATCAGATTGGGGCCAATGACGAGCTTATCTTCGACGGCAACTCCATGGCCTTTGATGCCCACGGCAACCTTCTGGCCCAGGCTGCAGATTTTTCCACAGACCTGGTCGTCTTTGATCTTCAGTTCAATGCGCCAGCCGCCAATGTTGCTGCTCACCCACCGATCATCGCCCGTGAAGGCATCGCTTCCCTCCATGCCGCCCTGAAACTGGGCCTGCGGGATTATGCCCGGAAGTGCGGATTTCAGTCCGCGGTGCTGGGCCTCTCCGGCGGTATAGATTCCGCCGTTGTGGCCGCCATTGCCGCCGATGCCCTTGGACCACAGCACGTACTGGGCGTATCACTGCCGTCCCGGTTTTCCAGCGAGCACAGCCGGAAGGATGCTGCAGATCTGGCCGCTGCCCTGGGAATTCAATACCAGGTTTTGCCCATTGAGGAAGTACATAGGGCCATGGAACACACACTGGCAGATTGCTTCGCTCATACCCAGCCCGGCCTGACAGAAGAAAACCTGCAAGCCCGTATTCGCGGGAATCTATTGATGGCGCTGTCTAATAAGTTCGGCCACCTGCTGTTGACCACGGGTAACAAAAGTGAAATTGCCACTGGTTATTGCACTCTTTATGGAGATATGTCCGGTGGCCTGGCCGTAATCAGTGACGTCCCAAAAACCATGGTTTATCCTCTTGCCAAATATATCAACTCCACCTGGTCGCAATCCGGTCATGGTGCTCCTATTCCGGAAAGCACACTTATTAAGCCTCCGAGTGCCGAACTTCGGCCGAACCAGAAAGACCAGGATACCCTGCCGCCGTACGATGTTCTGGATGCCATCCTGCAGCGATACATAGAAGAAGAGCAATCGGTTTGGAATATCATCGATGCCGGCTTCGACCGGGCCACCGTGCTGCGTGTGGCCCGCATGGTGGACCTCAACGAATACAAGCGCAAACAAATGCCCCCGGGGTTAAAGGTTACCTCCCGCGCCTTCGGGATGGGTCGGCGGATGCCGATTGCCCAGCGTTATGATCCGGCCAAGTTATCGATCAGGCCTTAAAACAAGCCCACCGAAACGAACCGCTATATTGGATATCTGTTCCATCATATTTTCATGAGGCTATGGATGGTGCTAAATAATAGCCACATCACTTTTTAGCGGAGGCTTGCGGCCGCAATACCCGCGGAACATTAAGAAAAGCAGGCATTTTTTTTGACTTCCGGGTATAGCACGCCTACTATAAAGATGACAGGAAAGTAGGCCGAAGACAGCCAGTACTGACTGTAATTTAGTGCGAATA
>JAJYDW010000084.1 GCA_021790385.1 Planctomycetota bacterium | reverse complement strand
AGCAGTACGTTTACATCTGGGCAGATGGGGTGTATTTTAACATCCGGATAGGTGATGATGATTCCGCCTGTATTTTGGTGATTTTAGGGGCCACCGCTGGGGTGGAACGGACTTTCTGGACGGATGGCGGGGGATAGCCGCCGTTATGGTGGCCCTAAGCCATGCACGATATTTGGTTGCGGCAAACTACCATGAGGGACTTTCTGCCCACCCCGGCGACTACAGCGAGTTGGGCAAGCTGGCATTCTGGCTTTTTACACCATTCCGCTTTGGCTACCAATGGGTATTGTTTTTTTTCATCCTTTCGGGCTTCGTCATTCACTTGCGTTATGCCAAAAAATTGCATGAGGAATTGCTGGAGCCGGGTACACACAAATCCAAGGTGGAATTCGGTTGGAGACAGTTCGTTTGGCGGCGAGCCCGGCGGCTCTATCCGCCATTACTGCTCGCCATCGCCGTCACCTACGCATTGGACAAATTGGGAACCGCGCCGGGCATTCCCGGTCATTACGGCAGCGCTGCGGCACAGGCGGCGCTCGCCCATTTCAAGCCAGTGCACACCCTGACCACGTTAATCGGCAATCTCACCTTCACCATGCGCTGTTACACCCACTGCTGGGGCTCCGATGGACCATTGTGGTCCTTGCATTATGAGTGGTGGTTTTATATGTTTTATCCATTATTTTTCTGGCTTTGTCGGAAGAAAATGGGCTTGGATTCTCTCGCAATGCTGGCCCTTTTCGGGCTGTCATTTCTCCCCCACCCCTTCTGGGCCAGATTGCCCTTTCAGATTTTCCAGGGGATGATCATCTGGTGGTTGGGGGCGCTGCTTGCTGAGATTTATGTGGGGCGTATTCCATTGAACATGGCGTGGCTAGCACCGCTGGTTTTCTTCCTACCGCTGATGGCAGCCCTATCTGCTCTGCGAAAGCTGCATATCGTGGTGGTGCTTTTGCCGGGTGTAACTGGCGGTGTGTTTTGGACCTTAGGTTTTATTGGGCTGATGGCAACATGCTTTTGGTGGCAAGGCCGAGGTCGGCGATTAACAATATTGCTTAAGTTAAAATGGGTGGGCGAGATGTCCTATACATTTTATGTAACGCACTTTCCAATTTTGCTTTTTTTAGGCGGCTGGCTGCTCTGGTTTACTCACGACCATACACCACCGCGAACTGAAATTTTTGTGTTACCGGCCGTCGCAATTGCTTTCGGCTTTGCTTATATCGCCCATTTCTTAGTGGAGCGGCCTTTCCTGGCTAGCCCTCGCAAAGTGCCACTACCCCATCCCACGGCGGTAACTGTGGAAACAGGGACAGAACACCAGCCCTCGCAATAACTCCACGGTCGAAGCCATGCCCTATGGAACTGATTGTCATAAGTCAACGACAGGCCTTGGCCCGCATTGCCAACATCAGCGTAGGCGCCAATGATGCCGCCAGCAGTTCCAGCGATGCCGGCTCGGGCACCTCGATGGCACCCAAGCTGTCCAGCGAGCCGGGGCCGGGGCGAAGATTACCGTAATAGTCGTACATGACATATTCACCGGTGGTAGGGTCAAACACGTACGCGGCTATGGAACCAGGCGAGAGGGAAAAATCTCCAGCCGATGCATTGACAAATTGAGGGTTGCCAAGGACTTCGGCATAGCTAACGGACGTGGGCAGACTGGAAAAAGGGATGCTTGCGCTGCCGTCGCCGAAGATCACTTCTGGAACAATAGCGCCCGAGTAGACAAGATTATCAAAGGCCTGGATTGTTGGCGTACCGGAAACGCTCTGGAGGAGTATTCCAGGTGAGGTGGTAACAATAATATTGCCGTATATTTGCGTGCCGGTGTTGTTATTAGCCAATGCAATGGCCGCGTTATTTGCCGGCTGTGCTCCGCTCATGATGCCCAGTGAAATGGTGTTGTATCTGATGATGTTGCCGGTGCCTGCGTCTACTATGGCACCGTTATAATAAGACTCTCCTGAAATGATTGAGTTCTGCACTATATTACCGCTGCCATCCAACACAAATTGCGATTGAGCACCGCTCATAAGCAGCCCACTCACTGTGATATTGTTGCCGTAAAGATTGACAGTGCCGCCGTCCACATGGCCGCCGTCAATGGTCACCACCTCGTTGCCCGCGGTGCTTATGGCAATACCGGGGCCACCGGAGGTGTTCATGTTTTGAACCAAGATGCCGGCAATGGGTGTGGGGTTGTTTGTACTGGGGGTTTCGTGGGTGTAGAAGGCGGGATACGACCCGTTGGGGTTGGTGGAAGTATCGTTAATCCATTGGTAGGTCGTATTGGCTGAAACTCCGGCGTAACTTACATAAGCTGTAGCAGCACCATATCCCTGGTCCGGCATCAGATAACCGGCAGAAAGGTTCTTGCCGACGAAATTGTAGGTATCTTCGGCTATAAAGGCATGCCGCGCAGCGGCGGTATCCGTATCATTCAGAAAGGTGACGTTCGCGCCGCCGTCTGCGTAGAAACCATAGCCACCGTTGTATTGGGAGGCAGAAGTCACCGCTGATTCCGTCACATTGAGATTTTCAAATATGACGTTGCTCTTGGCGTTGCTGTAGACGACATTCTGCTGCACTGCCTGCGTATACAAATTACTGCTAATGAGAGCCGAGCCGGTATTGATATACAGGCCGGGGCTAACGGCGGCGGAATCGTAATACCAACTATTAGCATGGCTTTCCACATAGCTGATGTTGCCCGCCTCGGTGGATGTGCCGCTGACCATGGGAGCGCTGTGCAAAAACTGCTGGTTAACGAAAAAAGAATTAATTGTTGTTGTGGTGGGTTCAAAATAGGTGTCTGTTGTGCCGACAACGGGAGTGAATACCGATGGTGCCACCGGTACACTGCCCCAAAATGTGGGATCTGCACCGGTGCCATACATGCCGTAAGTAATGGGGGCGGTGGTGGTGCCGCTGGAGCTGGCCACAAGTTGTTGGCCGTACCAGTTGCTGCCGGCCTGGAATAATATCTGCGAGCCTGGGGCAAAGGTGGTGCTATCCACCTTGGTAAGGGTTTGCCAGGGGCTGCTGGCGGAGGTACCGGTGTTGCTGTCGCTGCCGATTGGGCTAACGTAATATGTTTGGCCATACATTACGCCTGCCAAGGCCAAGCCCACAGCCATGGTCAGGGCTTGGTAAAATCGACGTGAAACCGCGTGTGATACCCTCATTTTAAAGCCCTTTCACACCCCACCGATACCCCAAAAACCCAATAAATATTGGGCCACTTTTTTTCACACCGACGATAAAGGACTATTATAGCCTGGGAGGTGGGAAAAGTCAAATAGGTAGGCGCGGGGATTCACCGCAAATGGCGAGGGAGACCGTAGTTCATGCAGAGCCGCGGAGAACGACGGAGGCGCGGGAGGCACGAGAGACCGTAGCTCACGCAGAGCCGCGGAGAACGCAGAGAACCGCAGAGAATGATAAAAAACATGAAGAGACGAAGAGGACGACGGGGATTCACCGCCGAGGCGATTGGGCGGACAGCAATCAGCAATCAGGTTGGTTGTGTCAGGCCCAGCAGCGAAGCGCAGTTAGTAAAGCGATACATTTGCAGCATCTGGCGGAGCTTTTTCTCGGTGGTATGCAGGCCCACATAACATTTGAACCGGCGGCGGAGGGGCATTGGCACACGTGGGCAATTGGCGGCGAAATCGCGCGGGTGAAGGTACACCACCACCGGTGTGCCGCGACGCTGGAATTGCGAAAATCCAGCCTGGATGACCGGCCACGGCAACAACCGTAAATAGCCGCCGCCGCTGAAGGGCAGCGGAACCCCGGCGACACGCATAACGCTCATCGGCAATTCCGGCAGAGCCAGGCCGGAAGGCGTTTTCAGGATGTGGCCGACTTGCGGGCAAGGGTAGCCGCCGTGGCCGCGCCTGGCGGGAAAAAGGCTGGCATCGTAGCGCAAGCCCGCCTGAACGATGACGTCAAACGCCCATTCACTTCCCGGAACGATGGAAAAACTCGGAGCTCGAAAACCGATGACCTTGCGGCCAGAGGCTTGCTCAATGGCGTCCACGGATTGGCGAAGGTCCAGAGCGAATTCTTCCGGCGTGAGGGTGTCCACGCGCCGATGCCAAAAAGAGTGACTGGCCAATTCGTGGCCGGCGGCGGCTATTCGGGCCACCAGGCCAGGCTTTTTGGACGCAACCCAGCCCAACATAAAGAACGTCGCCTTTACGTTCCGGGGCGCAAGCATATCGAGGATGAGGTCCGTATACCGCTCGACCAAACTGGGCAGGCTGTCCCAGGTACGGGGATCACGCACGGCGTCGATTTCCACCATGTGGAACCAATCTTCAATATCGAAGGAAAGGGCGTGTTGGAGCGGGCTGGCCTGGGGCATGGCGACACCTCAATAAAACCGCAGGCCGGCGGCACGGAACCGGTCGATATCGGCCCTCTGCGGCATGCTGAAGGATGTGGCCTTGCCTGGATCGTTGAGGATCAAAGTAGCGGTTTGGCTTTCGACCAAGCGCACGGCCTCAATGATAGCCTCCGCCGCGAGATCCTTGGACCGGGCCATGATATCTTCAAGCGAGTCGTGAGGATGGATGCGGTAGGAGCGTTGCACGATGATGGGGCCGTTATCCAGTTTTTCATCCACATAATGGACGCTGACCCCGCCCACAGGCTCGCGATTGAGAAGTGTCCAGAAGCTGGGCATGAGGCCGCGGTAGCGCGGCAGCAATGCGCCGTGGCAGTTGACGATGCCGCGGGGCGTTTGTTCTCGCAGGGGCTTTTTGTAGAGCTGCGTGCCGGAGATGGAAACGATGAACTGCACGCCAAGCATGCGGAGATGGCGGCGAAACTCTTCGGAATTTACATCCACCGCTTCGGTGACGGGTATGCAGTATTTGCGGGCGACGGCGCGAACGGAAAAGCAGGACCGGGTGCTGCCAAAAATATCGTTGACGATCTTTGCCTTAAGCTTGATCCAGAGATAGCGTCGCAGTTTCCACAGGAAATAGCGCAAGCCGTAGAGCCGGTAGAGATCTCGGGCGGTCTGGAGCACGGTTCGCTTGCCTTGAGCGACCGATTGGATGTTGATACCGGCAGTGGAATCGGCGAATTCGCGAAGATATTTGTCAAGCACTTTGGGCAGAAAAAATGGGTCGTTCTGAATAAACACATACTTGATCACGATTGACGTTCTCCAAAAAGGAAACGCAGCGCCGATGCGGTGCGGCAACCCAAAGCCATTATAACCCGTGCGGCCCCCTGCTGGCGGGCGCGGCGGCATCGGTCCGACCGGGCCGCGCGGCCGGCCTCAGGCACAGGGCAGCTTGAAGACTGTCACAGAACCTTCCAGCCAGAAGGCCTTGGCTAAGGGTATCCCGGAGCAACCGCTGCCCAAGCCGCCCCATCCGGGCCAGGTCTGCCTGCGGGGTGGAAAGAATGCGGCGGATGGTTGCAATGCAGCCGGCAACATCACCCTGCGCCACCTGCCAGCCAATGGGGCTGGAATCGAAGATATCGGTGATATGGCTGGGGCGCGGACCGACGAACAAGATGGGCCGGCCAACGGCCATCGCCCCGTAGATTTTGCACGGGTGGATGATGCCCTGAAGGTTGTCACGCAAGGTGACCAGGTGCACGTCTGCGGCGGAAAGGGAATATTTAAGATCCGCCAACGGCTGGTACGGCAGCGAAACGACGTTGGTGAGGCGACGGTCCTTGATGCAGACCTCGACTTCGCATTTTCCAACCCCGCCACCGATGAACATAAAGACCAGCCGCTTGTCCTCGCGAAATTGGGCGGCAGCCTCAAGTACTGTGGTCACGGGCGTGCCCATACCATGGTTACCACTGTACATGATAACAAATTTGCCTTCCAGTTGGTGGTGAATGCGGAAGGGATTGTCCCGGTGTTCCAGGGGTTCAATGACTGAATCGTGCGGCCAGGGAGGGTCGATTCTTATTTTGGCGGCAAAGTTGCCCCTACCGTTAAGCCGTTCGGCCATGAAGCGGTCCAGGGCGAAAATGACCGCGGACCGGCGGAGAATAAAACGGTTGACCGCTTCGAGCAAACGGGCGCGCAGGCTATGGGCCTTGATTTTGCCCATGACGATAAGCTGGTCGGGATTGAGGTCCATGGCCCAATAGGCCACCGGCACGCGGCGCAGCAGGCCGAGCCAGCAGGCGGTAAAGCCGATCATGGGCGGGGAAGTGCTAAAGAATATGCCGCCGAGCGGACGGGTAAACAGGCCGATAAAAAAGCATTGGATGAGGAAGCTGGCGGTGCCGATGATGCGGGTGAGCAGGTTTTTTTTGCCAAAGCTGGTAAAGGCCAGACGGCGGACATCTACACCGGCAAGGTTTTCCCGGCGTGGGTAGCGCAGGGTGGGATCTTCGTAGCCGCGGGCGGAAGCGTAGACACGGACGCGGTGGCCGCGGCGGGCCATTTCGATGGCGACATCGGCCATATATTGGCCGACGGCTGCAGGATCGGGCACAAAGGTTTGGCTGAAGATAAGCAGGATTTTATTGGCGGGCACGGGCCGCGAACTTGCCATAATGAACCTCAAAAGTATCGGCCGCGGCCAAGGGCCGCATTATCGGCCACGCCAAGCGTCTGCGGCCGGGCCGGTGCGGGCAACGGCAGCGGTGGTGCCGGCGTTAAGGCCGGTCGCCGGCAGCGTCCATTATGCCGCCCCATTATGCTGCCCCATATTGTATCGAGTTATTGGCAGTTTGGGCTTGAGCCGGGCGCGGGCGGCGGCCCGGGAGATGGCCGCAGCCAACAGCTCTACTCTCCACTTTCTTCGCCCGACGGGGAAAGAGAGTAGAGAGTAGAAAGTAGAGCACCCCGCGGGTCGGGAGACGGGAGATACGTATTTTGCCGCAAGTGCGCCCGGCAGGACTCGAACCTGCAACCTCGTGGTTCGAAGCCACGCGCTCTATCCAATTGCGCTACGGGCGCTGATGTTTTTGTTCCATGATTCGCCGCCGGCGTGGCGGTCAGCCTTTTTTATCAAACTGGGCGTCAAAAACAATACTGCTGGGAGCGAAGTCAATTTTTTTCACAAAGGCCGCCGCTTCAGCGGCTCCATGTTCACGGTCCATGTTTTGATCTTCCCATTCCACCGATAACGGACCCGCGTAACCGATTTCATTGAGCGCCCGGATGATCTGCTCAAAATTTACGCTGCCGTGGCCCAGAGACCGGAACTCCCAGAAGCGTTCCGGATGGCCGAACGGCAGGTGGCCGCCGAACACACCACTGCGGCGCGGCACCGGGCTGACCCAGGCATCTTTCATGTGTACGTGATAGATGCGATTGCGGAATTCCCGGATAAATTGTACGTAGTCTACTCCCTGATAGACAAAATGGGACGGATCAAAGTTGAAGCCGAAGGCGGGACGATTTTTAATAGCATCCAGCGCCATGCGGGCACTGGCAATATCGAAGGCGATTTCCGTGGGATGCACTTCCAGAGCGAACACCACGCCCTGCTGGTCAAATTCGTCGAGAATGGGATTCCAGGTGCGGGCAAAGTGGGCAAAGCCGTCTTCAATCTGATTGGCCAGCACGGGCGGAAAACTATACACGAGATGCCAGATGCTGCTGCCGGTAAATCCATTGACCACCACACGTTTCAGCTCTTTTTTAATGGCTGCCGGTGCGGCGTCGAAAAACTTGCGGGCGGCCTGGGCGGTGCGTTTCATTTCATCCGCGGCCCGCTTGTTGACCCCTTCCGGTTTGCCATCGCCCCAGACGTGTGCCGGCAGAATACTCTGGTGGCGGGCATCAATACGATCGCATACGGCCTGCCCCACCAGGTGCGTGCTGATGGCAAAGCATTTCAAGCCATAGCGGGCCAGCGTTGCCCATTTATTTTTGACATAGGCTTTGTCGGAAAGTGCCTGATCCACATCGAAATGATCTCCCCAGCAGGGTATTTCGATGCCGTCATAGCCGAAAGATTTAGCTTTTTTGCAGGCCGTGTCAAAGGGCAGATCCGCCCATTGGCCGGTAAACAAAGTGACAGCGCGAGCCATAATTTTTCTCCAGTGCATCAGCGTGCAAAGCCGCGGTACGGACGTTTGCGCATAAGCATTGTACCGAGCCTGGCGGCTGTGCAAGTATGATAAGGCCGAGCCTGAAAAAGACAACTGCACCCCAACGGGCCGGGGGGCGAAAGAGATGGGAATTGTGGCCGGGATCGCATGTGCTCGGAATACCGGAGAATTGCTTGTTCCAACGGGCAACGCTTGCGGTTAAAATGGAGAAATCAACGGAATGGTTTCACGTTTCGATGGACGGCCATGTTTATGATGATGATGTTGATGACCAACTTCTATTTAGGCGATGTCTCCATCAAACCATCCGGGGGAAGCAGCATCTCAACATATCTTTTTGGCGGCGGGCTGGCCCTGTTAATTGTGGGTTGGGCGGCATTGCGTTATTGGCTGACAGTGTCAGGCAAATCGAAACATGATGAGGTATCCACTCCGACCATTGATCGGCTAAACGTGCAAGCCCTGAACCAGATTACGGAGCAGAATCAGCTTCCGCTGGTGTCGGCGGATGAGCCTGCTCCGGATGATCTGCTGGCTGTTGTGCCGAAAGATGCGCCTATGCAGAAAGCGCCGGCGAAGCTTCCCGTTGTCCCGCCAAATCCGAATGACGGCGGGAAGTGAAGCCATGGCTGCACCAATCACCGATGCCATTTTTCCGCAAATTAACCGGGTGATCTCTGTAGAGGAAATTAAACGACTGGCCATTGCTATGGGCTTCGATCTGGTGGGTATTGCGGAGCCTTCCGCCAGTGTTTATGCCCAGGAATATCGTGCATGGCTGGCCCAGGGGCAACATGGGGGGATGAAATATCTGGAAGATTCGGTGGCTAGCCGGACCCATCTATCCTGCGCTTTTCCCTGGGTCAAAAGCGTTATCAGCGTGGCGATGACGTATTACACGCGTGAACCTGCCACCGCATCGGCAGCGAACGTTGGTTTGCCGGAATCCTCTGCGGCCGTACCACCGGTGGATGAAGCGCGGTTCACAGGGCGCATCGCCCGCTACGCCTGGGGAAGAGATTATCATCGCGTGTTGATGGGGTATCTGCGGCAATTGCAAAGAGAAATTCGAGATCGTGCCGGGGACGACTTGGTTTGCAGGGCATATGTAGATACCGGGCCGGTCCATGAGCGGGAACTTGCGGCACGGGCCGGGCTGGGATGGATTGGGAAAAACACGCTGCTGATTAACCCGCGTTACGGAAGCTGGTTTGTGCTGGGGGAATTGCTGACCTCGCTGCCGCTGGAATTTGATTCCGCGTTACCTGATCGCTGTGGTTCATGTACGCGCTGTATAGATGCCTGTCCGACCAGCGCCCTTTCGCCATACCAACTCAATGCTACCCGGTGTATCAGTTATCATACCCTGGAAAATCGGGGCGATATTCCTGAGGAATTTCATAAATCCATGCATGAGGCCCAATATCTAGTGTAGTGTCTCATAATTGATGCAATATATTGGCATAATGAGCGTTGTTCTCCTATAAAGGAGAACGTTATGCGAATTGCCCCCCAGATCACGTTACACGAGGAAGAT
>JAJYDW010000033.1 GCA_021790385.1 Planctomycetota bacterium | reverse complement strand
GTTCTGACGCGCATGAATGGCGTAATCACTGGACCAGTGTCTCAAAGGGAGACTCGGTGAAATTGGAGTTGTGGTGAAGATACCACAGTCCCGCGGCAAGACGGAAAGACCCCGTGAACCTTTACTGTAGCCTGATAGTGATCCCAGGTGTCGTATGCGTAGGATAGGTGGGAGGCGAAGATCCATCGGTTTCGGCTGATGGGGAGTCAACGGTGAAATACCACCCTTATTATACTTGAGATCTAACCACACGCCGTGAATCCGGCTGTGAGACACTGTTAGGTGGGCAGTTTGACTGGGGCGGTCTCCTCCTAAAAAGTAACGGAGGAGTTCTAAGGTCAGCTTAGCGCGAATGGAAACCGCGCTGTAAGGGCATGGCCATAAGCTGGCTTAACTGCGAGTCGGATATGACAAGCAGATGCGAAAGCAGGACCAAGTGATCCGGTGATTCCAAGTGGAAGGGTCATCGCTCAACAGATATAAGGTACTCCGGGGATAACAGGCTGATCGCGCCCGAGCGTCCATAGCGGCGGCGCGGTTTGGCACCTCGATGTCGGCTCATCGCATCCTGGGGCTGAAGGCGGTCCCAAGGGTTTGGCTGTTCGCCAATTAAAGCGGTACGCGAGCTGGGTTCAGACCGGCGTGAGCCAGGTCGGTCCCTATCTGCCGTGGGCGCAGGACGTTTGAAGAGGACTCATCCCTAGTACGAGAGGATTAGGATGGACGGACCCCTGGTATACCAATTGCCCCGCTCGGGGCACAGTTGGGTAGCTATGTCCGGACAGGATAAACGCTGAAAGCATCTAAGCGTGAAACCTCCCTCAAGATGAGACGTCCCTACTAGCCTCCAGCTAGACTAGCTGGTTGATAGGCCGGAAGTGTAAGTGCGGTAACGTATTGAGCTGACCGGTACTAACAGGCGACCGGCTTGACCACTTTGATTTTCAATCGTCATCGATCAAAATCATAGTTGTCAGTGCCACCTTTAAGTAATTTCAGTGCTCTTGATTGTGAGTCTTGGCCCATCACGCAATCTTCATTCGCCACGAACGGCGAATTCCCTGGAAGGATCGGGAAACCGATCCTTCCGGATTTCCGGTGCCTTTGCGTCAGGGGTAACACAGCTTCCCATTCCGAACAGCACCGTAAAGCCCTGACGGCCGATGGTAGTGCTCAACAGTGCGAGAGTAGGTCAGTGCCGGATTTATGACCCGGGTGAATCGAAAGATTCGCCCGGGTCTTTTTATTGTGGAGCACAAAAACTGCGCCGTAGGGGCACATGTTAATTGCTGGCGGCTCCTTGGCCTCCAGTTTTTTTTATTTTGTACGTGCGGTAGATCGGCCGCATCACCGGTTGCCATCGTCGCCGGCAGCCAAGGCCCTGCGGGCGGCCACAAACGCCGCGACCGTCCGGTCCAAATCTGCGGTTTCATGGGCGGCGGAAAGCTGCACCCGAATGCGCGCTTTACCCATGGGCACTACCGGATAGCTGAACGCCACTACGTACACGCACTGCTGCCGCAGCAGCTCCGCCATGCGCACCGCCTGCTGCGCTTCGCCAAACATCACCGGCACAATCGGGTGCTGGCCAGGAATCAGCGAAAAATGTTCCGCCGTCATCCTGTCTCGAAAGTGCGCGGCATTGGCGTGTAGTTTCTCGCGCAAGGGCTGGGCCTCTTTCATCAGCCGCAGCGCAGCCAAGGAGGCTTCCACCACACATGGAATGTTGGCATTGCTGAACAGATACGGCCGGGATCGCTGTCGCAATAAATCAATCAGTGGCTTTTTGCCGCTGGTATAACCGCCGCCTGCACCGCCCAGGGCTTTGCCCAGCGTGCCGGTGATAATGTCCACCCGGTTCATCACGCCGAAATGTTCATGCGTTCCCCGCCCGTTGGCACCCATAAAACCTACTGCATGTGAATCATCGACCATGACCAGGGCGTGGTAACGATCGGCCAGATCGCAGATGGCCGGTAAATTCGCCACGTGACCATCCATGGAAAACACGCCATCGGTAGCGATAAGCCGAAAGCGAGATCCGTCATCTACCGCTAGCCGCAGTTGCTTTTCCAGGTCCGCCATGTCGTTGTTGCGGTAGCGGTAACGGCGGGCCTTGCACAGGCGAATGCCATCGATAATGGAAGCATGATTGAGTTCGTCGCTGAGCACGGCATCCTGGGCTTCGAGAATGGTTTCAAACAAGCCGCCGTTGGCATCAAAGCAGGACGAATACAAAATGGTGTCCTGCATGCCCAGAAATTCGCTTAAGGCTGTTTCCAGTTGGCGGTGAATGTCCTGGGTGCCGCAGATAAACCGCACCGAGGCCATGCCGTAGCCGCGCTGGTGCAAAGCCCGGGTGGCCGCGGCCACGATATCCGGGTGGTTGGCCAGCCCCAGGTAATTGTTGGCACAAAAATTAAGCATGGAGGCGGCGTTTTCAACGCGCACGTGCGGTCCTTGCGGCGAGATGAGAATGCGTTCCTGTTTTTCCAGACCCTGCCGGCGGATGTCCTGCAGTTGCTGCTGGAGGTGTTGGGCGATGGCGTCAAACATAGGTGTTATCCTCCGCGCGGCATTATTCATCGGCCCAGGTGAGAATTACTTTGCCGCTGTGGCCGGAAAGAATGGCGTCAAAGCCCTTTTGAAATTCGCGGTAGTCAAAGCGATGGGTTATGACCGGCGAAATATCCAGGCCGCTTTGAATCATAGCGGTCATTTTGTACCAGGTTTCGTACATTTCCCGCCCGTAAATTCCCTTGATGGTCAGCATGTTAAAAACAACAGTGGTCCAGTCGATGGCAATAGGTTCTGTGGGAATACCCAGCAAGGCGATTTTGCCGCCGTGGCACATGTTGGCCAGCATGTCCCGCAGTGCCGCGGGGTTGCCGGAAACCTCCATGCCCACATCAAAACCTTCTTTCATGCCGAGTTGCTTTTGGGCCTCGGCGATGCTGGATTGGCCTACATTCAGAGCGATAGTGGCCCCCATTTTTTTGGCCAGGTCCAGGCGATGAGGGTTTACATCTGTTACCACAATGTAGCGGGCACCGGCATGACGAGCCACGGCCGCGGCCATCAGGCCAATGGGGCCGGCACCGGTAATCAGCACATCTTCGCCCAGCACATCAAACGACAAGGCGGTATGGACGGCATTGCCAAAGGGATCAAAAATAGAGGCAATTTCCAGCGGCATGGTGGGCGGATGGGTCCAGATGTTGGCAACCGGCAGGGCAATGTACTGGGCAAATGCGCCCGGCCGATTTACTCCCACCCCACGAGTGTCTTTGCATAAGTGCCGGCGACCGGCCAAACAGTTGCGGCACCGTCCACAGACGACGTGGCCTTCGCCGCTGACGAGTTCGCCGGGGGAAAAATCGTGAACGTTGGCCCCGATGGCTTCCACCCGTCCGACAAATTCGTGTCCCACGGTCATGGGAACGGGAATGGTTTTCTGTGCCCAGGTGTCCCAATTGTAAATGTGCACGTCGGTGCCGCAAATGCCGGTTTTAAGCACCCGCACCAGCACGTCATTGATGCCGATGGTGGGAACTGGAACGGTTTGTAGTTCCAAACCTTTTTCCCGTTTGGATTTCACGATAGCCTGCATGGTGGACAGCATGATGCACACCCCTTTCCGCCAAGCCAGCCAGCATAACATGCCGCGTGTCGGCGACAAGGCTGCAACAGCGGCGTGTCAAACCAAAGTTAAAATGTCGTCCAGGGGGCTGCGGTGGAACGGTCCATACATTGAAGTTCACCGGCGGAGCATCCGCCCAAGTGGCCCGCGCACCGCTCCACAAAAGTGTAGCCACGGCAACAAGCACCGTCCACCGTCGGCATGGTAACAATCTGAGCATCCTGTTCTCCTTATCGCGTTTTTGCGGGTCGCGTCGCCGCCCCGGCCCAATAGCCACTCCACACAAAGTGCTTCCGGCCCAACCGCTTGGCGCGATCAACGGCGCGGACCGCGGAAGCACTCTGGGCTTGCGCGACTCTCGCGGCCATGAAAGCACGGGCCATGGCCAGACCAAACCGGCCACCGTCCGCGCGGTTCCAAATGTCCAAAAACCAGCGCCAACGCCGCAGTAGGCGCGGCGAAGCGTGTGCGCCGTGGGCGGCCCGGTAGGCGAGCAATTCCGCCCCACGCGCCTGCCCCGGGTGCCAGAACGCAAGACGCCCAGCGTGCCAAAGCCTGTCGGCCTCCGCCAACATTCCGCTGCCGGAAATCGGAACCCCCGCCTTCGGCGGCCCATACTGGACGCCAGCGAGGAAAGCGGACGGATACTCGACAAACCGCGCCGGCGGCCTACCCTTGAGCCGGTCCAGAAAAAAACCGGATAGCATGGTGTTAAGGCTGCCATTCCGGCGAAGGCAGACCATGTAATCGCCCGGACTGCGGAGGACGAACCGCTCGTAAACCCCACCCCAGAAATGCACCACGCGGGCCTGGACCAATGGCTTGGCCCGATCGGCCAGTGTCATCCATTGCAAGGCCATGCTGTTGCGCGGAAACCGGGGCCAACCCGGAGGCGGTGGCGTAAGGTAACGCCACAACCGCCGGGCGAATGAATAAATCTGAATCAAATAATCCCGCTGGCGATTGGCTCCGGCGTGGCCATCTTTATTGAAAAAGTACAGGCGCACCCGCCACAGGCCGGCCTTGAGTTGCGTCGCCGTCGGTGCCGCGGCACCGCTTATGAGCGCTGCGACCAAGGCTACTGCGCGGCTGGTCCGCCGCCATGCCCGCGAGCGCGGGGCTGTTTGTCCGGCCCGGCCGGCCGCGCGTACCACGCGTCGGCGCGGCGCAACTCGGCCGTGGAAACGCGGTTCAGTTGGGTGAGGGTTTTTATCTTTCCGTTGTTAATCTGCACGGTCAGCCCCCCAAATATTTTCGCCAGCCGCCGGTCAAATTCGCCTTCCCTGGCGAGTTGTTGCCGGGTGAGGCGAAACCCAGCCGCCCCGCTGTACAGCCATTTGCCGTGAACCCGGCGTAGGAGAAGTGTGAGACCGGCAACCCATTTGGTCCGCGCCCGATTGAGGCCCCAAACGGCTACCGAGGCCTGGTCGCCGTTAATTCTCAGGCTTTTCAGGTCAAGGCGTGTGAGAATCTTGTCGAGCGAACCGACCGACGGATATACTTTTTCAAGATGCGGCGTCGGGTCGAACGCCAAGTGTTGCCGCACGGCCCGGCAGAACAGGTCGATCTGCCCAGCCAGTGGAATCTCGGCCAGAATAAGTTTGGCCGCGGGGGTTCGGTCCACAAGAGCGCGGGCCTTCGTCAAATTGGCCGTGCGTACAGCATTCGCCAAGGCCGAAAGCGTGGCAACCGGCCCGGTCGCTGGAAGAATTGGCTGGGCCGGGGGCCGGGGCGCAGGCGTTACCTTGACGGCTTTGGGCGCAGCACCGCCGCCCGGCACGCTCCAAGTGAGCTTACCGCCGGGGCCGATCTTGACGATCAGGGCGTTCGATTCAAGGTTAACGATGTCGCCCGCTGCAGCTAACTTCGTAAATAAGTTTAGTTTCGTTCTGATCGACGCCTGCCGCGGTATTTGGGCCGCGAGCCGATCCCAAACTGAGTTCCAGAATGTGACCTTGAAGGATCCCAGGCCCGGAATCTGGAAGTATTTCCGCAGCGCTATTACCAGGCGGAAACTCGCGCCCGGAACCAGCCGTTCCATCGGGCCGGCAGTCAAATACTTATGCTTGCGCAAAACCGGTTTACCCGATGCCGTCCAAAGGCGCAGCTGCCCAGCAGAGAACGCACCATTTGCGTAAACCACGGTCTTTCCGTTGTTGGTCACCGTCCACACAACGCCAAGTTTCTTCGCCAGCGGAGAGAGCCTCGCCGTGGCACCGTGGAAATCCTTGACGAACGCACCAAGGGGTTGGATCCTTCGCGGCCGGCTCGACGCGGCATTTCCGGGATTTGCGCGAAGTGAGCACGGCAAGCAGGCCAGGGCTATCGTTGCAAGCAAAGCCCCGGCCCAAAGTAGAGCGGGCCCAAGGCCCAACCGGCCAAGCGCGTGGAGCGGCAGCAGATGGCGGCCTCGCACGCGTTTTCGGCCCGCCGAAATTAAGCAGGTCCGCCAGTGGCCGCGTCGACGGCGGACGAACGTTCCCTCCCCCGGGCTAGTGCAGAAAGGTCCCTTGCAACGATAGGTTTTCATTGTAGCACCCACACCTTGTTGTATGCCGTGATGTTAGTGTTCCATGTCGGTTCACCAGTGGGCGTCACCTCCACTGGCGGATTCGGATTGTTTTCCCCGTTTTGCACGCTCCAACCTCCCAGCAAGCCCTCCTGCGCCGCACCGAACCAGCCCCACCGGTACGAATCCAGCGGCACCCAAATCGCGTTCGCCAGAGCGGGCTTATAAATCAGATACATGGTTGGTATGATCAGGAAACTCTCGTAGTAGGGGCTGCCTCCATCACCGACCGGCGAAACTGAGCAGGGGGACCCGGGGCCATCATCGGTCCACAGCACGCCGTCCTTACTGAATGGCCCGGTCTTGGTGTAAGTGAAGTCAGTGTCGAGTACCGGTGGAGAGCCGGGAGGCATAGCCGACTGGTAGGTCTGGTCGCCCATAAATATGCCATCATAATACTGGCCCTCCGAAACAGTAACTGCGTCGGCCGCGATTGTCTGGACGAAGTCGACCTTTCCGCCGAACTGCTGGGGATAGGCCGTGACCGGGGTTCCAAAGAAAACACCGTCGCCGCCTTGCGCGGTTCCAAAGTAGAGCCATATTCCCGGTGGATCATAAAGCCCATTGACGTATGTGCCGCCGACATACGTCGCCGTCATCTTTTGGTTGGGCTGATAGACATCAAAGGTCGAAAACACCGACGGACCACCGTTGATTTGCAACATCACGTCGTCATCATTGCTCTGCGGCGGCAGCACCCAATAGAAGGTTAGCGGAGAGGCTTTCAAATCTGCCGCGGTCACCGGAGTCAGATTGCTGGCGGAATCGTCCGGCGCGTACTTTGAAACCGTCGTCCCCATTATGTTCCACTGAAAGCCCAAGTCGCTTGGCTCGACATCCACCGTCAGCGGTATCTGCTCGCCAACACAGACATTTTCCGTCAAGCCGTCCACCGGGGCTCCACCGTAATCAATATGCAAAATGTAACTGATAAAGGTCTTGGGCCCGGTGGCAACGGGCCCGCCGTTCCAACTGAATCCTGTCTTGGTATCCGTCACGACCACGCTGCAACTCGCCGAAACTTTCCAATATCCCGTTACTATCGGCGTAAATGTCAAGATGGAAACGGTGTTAGCGGTCGGCGGCAGCGGGGCGATTTTATAATCCGTGCCAAGGACGGCGATCCTGTACGGGCCACCGCTGGCCGAGGCCACCTGCACCGGGCCAATCGACCACGTGTAGCTTGGAACCAATGCCGCCTCATCGGCCGGCGGCACTGGTGGATTGTAATTGTACGGAGTGCCCGCCGTCAAACTTGCCGTTACCGCCGTGTTGACTTTCACAAATGTTGAAGAAAACGCTCCCAAATTCGCCGTCAACTCGACCGATCCGGCCGTGGCGAACTGCCGGCCCGCCAAGTAGCTCACAAGCAGCGCCAGCGCGACCAGAACAATGGCAGTCCGGAGGGTCGTGTGCCACCAGCTTGGTTTCCAACGATAAATCCCTTTGATTTCATTCATGTCCCATTTCTCCTGAGTTTGACTGTAAATCACCGTCCTGTTGCATGACGGATTTCAACCCCTTCCATCCCTTGAGAAGAGACCGAAACGCCTGGTTCATCGTGCGATCAAAAACGCGCCGGTCTTGCGGCGCCCAGATATCCAGGTGCCAACGCCAATTGGACAACAGTTCGGGTGGGGCGTGATGGGTGAAGGCGTAACGGTAGCACAATATCCGGGCGAGTCGGCGGCGGGCGCCGCCCCTGGTGCCGAAGGCATGTTGGGCGGCGTGCCAAACAGAAATTGCGGGCTGAAGCTCGCCGCCGGAACCTGTCGGCATTGCCGGCGGGCGGTACTGCACGCCACCCATGTAGACCATCGGCCTGCCGGCAAATGGGGTCGGCGGTGCATCCGCCGAATCAACAAGAACCGCCTGCAAAATGGTGTCCAAACTGGCGTTGCGATCTAAACGGATCATGTACTGGCCCGGCCCGGCCAGGAGAAAACGCAGATACACGCCACCCCAGAAATTCACCACCCGGCCCTGAGCCAACGGCCTGGTTCTCATGGCCCACCGTGCCCACGCCATGGCTTGGCGATTGGTGGGGAAAGTGCGCGCGGTTAATAGCGGCACGCTCGCCGCATGGGCAAATGCCCTGGCTGCGGAATAAACCGCCACCGGATAATCTCGCTGGCGATTAGCTCCGGCGTGGCCATCTTTATTGAAGAAGTACAGGCTTACCCGCCACAGGCCGGCTTTTTTCAAGTGTACCCGCACCCACACATCCGGCCCCTGGTAGGAAACGGGGTAAGTTTCGCCATGGTCATCCCAGGTCGTCTCCCGACGGTAGCCGAGCTGGGGAATGTAAAGCGAACGAGGATTATCCGTATCTTTCCACTGCTCCCATTCGCGGAGCGTATCGCCGCTCGCATGGTGCGGGCCGATTATTCCGGAAACCGCAGCGGTTCCAAGCCCGTGGTTGAGGTCGTAATCCAAACCGCCATACGCGGCGCTACAGAGCACGGCAAACCGTCGTCCATTCCGGCCGGCCCAGTCACCTTCGGTGGTCCAATCATCCCGCAGGAATGTTGCGTAGGGAAAATGCCTGGCGTGAGCGAATGCGGCGGCGGTGGATAATTCTGGAAGCAGGGAAGTGATCTGCTTTGCCGTCGGTGCTGCGGCGGGCCGGGGAAATCGCGAAGCCCGGTTGGAAGAAGGCTTAATCGGTGATGCGGAAGCACGTACCAGTTGGCGGGATTTAATAGGCCTGTCAAACGCCCAGACGCCGGAGCCGTAATAGCTGATGAGCATAATCTGCTGGAGTGCATTGTGGTGCGGGTCCCGATGGCTATCGGGATTGTCGCCCGCCCGTTGATGATGCACGCCATTTGTATTCGCCGCGGCTGGGGGGACCCTGCCGGCTACGGTGGTGATGGGACAAAAGGCGCACACATACCCGCCGTTTTTCGGATTCGCCGGATTGCCCGCGAAACGGTAGGACCGTCGCGTGCGTGGGTTGAGCACTTCAAAGCCGTTACGCCAGGTGCCAATCCAAATGTTGCCCGCGGCATCCTGGGCCAATGCCGTCATATGATCTCCCGGCAACAACTTGGCCAGGAACTGTTTCGATGGCATCTGAAAATAGTGTGGTGGGTGCCACAGTCCCAATACCTTGGCGGCGTAATCCTGGCCGCGCTGGTAGCGAAAGCTTATGCCGTCATTTTCGCTTACCGCCAAGCCCCAATCCGTGGCCACCAGCACCCGATTGCGCCCAATGATCCGTACCGCATTGATCAAATTGCCCGGCAACCCGGAGCCGAAGGGGCGAATGGGCAAGTGCCATGGCCCTTGGATGATCCGCCAAGTGTATTTGATTTCCCGGTCCGATTTGTAGGAAAGAAAGGATTTCAGGTTGACATAGGCGGTGGCCCGCGGCATGCCGATGGCCAAGCCGCCGCACTGGGTGCCCACAAACACCCGGCCACGGGAATCAAACGCGATGGCATCAGGATTGGGCGGCAATTGATTGAATTGCCGGGCCGAACCACCGGCAGTGGTGAGGTAATGCCAAGTATGGGCCGCGTAACGCGGAATCGGGCGGGAGCTCGCGCTGCGATTCCTCGGACGAGCCGCGGAGCCTTTCACGGTTGCCACGCACTGATAAATGGAGAGGCCGTCTTCCGTGGCGATCCAGATTTGATTGGCGGGTTTATCCAAAGCGATGGCATTAACATGAGAGCCCAGTGGCCCATGCACAATGCCGTAATGTCGCCATTTTTTACCATTGAATACACAAACCCCGTGGCGATTGGTCCCGGCCCACAACCTGCCCCGGCCATCCATGCACAAAGCGGTGATAAAATTACTGGCCAGGCCGCGGGAATTGGTTTTGCCAAAATGCTTCCAAGTTGTCTGCAAGGATGGTTGCACGCCAGGCCGGTGGGACAAGCCCACCGGCTCGCCCAGCTTGCCAGGGCGGAAGGCGAGGCGGCCATGATAAACGCCGGAATCTTCCGAACCTACCCACACGCCGCCCTGACCATCCGGAACCATGGCGGTAATGAAATTCGCCGGGCAGTTCAGCGATTCCAGCGGCATGGGAACCTTGGATTTCTTTTTGGCCTTGGCGGAGAGGTGTAGGTTGCCTACGGGTTGGGTGTTGCCACCCCAAGCGGCAAAATCCGGGACCGCCAAGAACATCGTGGCGGCTGTTGCCAACAAAGTAGCCAGACGGGACGCCCGTCGGGCAAGATGCCGCACGGGCGTCCGGTAGTAGATTGGTAATCGTTTACGGTTTCTCAGCCACAAATGCCCACGAGTAGCCTCGTCGCATGCGAGGTTTGTTTCACCGGAAGAGATACAAATCAATGCCCGTGAAGGTGTGATAGATTTACAGATTGCTTCAATCAACACGACGGTTCCTTCGCAAACCACTGGTCCACTCAGCCGGCTCGTTACCCCCGCGATCGCAAGCAAGCCGTCGCTACACAGGAAACTGCACGTATGATTATAGAATTCTGATGTTTACGATTTGCGTACAATTGAGATAAAAATCTGTTAGGAATAAAGCCCGCCGGCAGCCGGTCACGGGTTTGGTAGAAAAGGTGAGGTTATGGGCTCCTCCGCGAAGTGGCCGGTGGCAGTTTGGTAGAAATATGCGAAGGACCTATGGTGTTGCCGGACGGCCTACGCCTTCGCTACTTCCATCTGATCCATGAATGGTTACTGAAAATGTTGGTGGAGGCGATGTTTGGAAAACGCGTAGGCACTATGCCCGCGGCAAAACGTGGTGAATGCTGCGGGGCTATATGGTTGACGATCAGGCATCTGAAGCTGGGTCATGGCACCAGGCTGCCGGTGAAGTCCGCTTGCCTAGTAGGCCGCGCCCATGCACAATACAGCACGCTTCCGGCGCCCTGATTTGACCGCCGGTGGATAAGTGCGGTGGTGCTGCTGCAGGCCTCGGACGGCAATGGTCCTCGAACGTGTGGAGTAATAATCGCGGGTGGTTCTGCTTCAAACAATCAATTTGGTCAAACGCTACGGTGGTCGCAGTGTTGTCAATAATGTGGCCTTCGCCGTAGAGCACCGCGAAGTGGTGGGGCTATTGGGCCGCAATGGTGCCGGTAAAACTACCACGTTTCGCATGGTAATTGGCATGATCAAGCCGGATTCGGGCACGGTGCTTTTTGACGGTGAAGACATTACGCGTCTGCCGATGTACCAACGGGCACGCCGGGGCATGGGCTATCTTTCCCAGGAACCTTCGGTGTTTACCCGTTTGACGGTGGAACAAAATCTCCAGGCTATACTGGAAACCACGCACCGCAGCCGGGAACAGCGCCGTATCGAAGCCGAACGGCTGCTGACGCAGTTTGGCCTGAAAATTATCCGGCGGCAAAAAGTGTATACCGTATCCGGCGGCGAACGGCGCAAACTGGAAATTGCCCGGGCGCTTATTACTAATCCATCCTTAATCCTGCTGGATGAACCCTTCAGCGGGGTAGACCCGATTGCGGTGGAAGATCTGCAGCAGGAAATACGCCAGCTTAAAGAGGGTCTGGGTAAAACCATTTTAATCACGGATCATAATGTGGAAAGGACGTTGGAAGTATGTGACCGGGCCATTATTATTTCTGATGGTAAGGTGATGGCCCAGGGAACGCCGCGGGAACTTATCAACAATCCGCTGGTCCGGCAAACGTATCTGGGGCATTCCTTCAAGGGTGATGAGTTTGGTTAGGGGCCGTTCGTCGATGCACGGTGTGTAGCCATGGATTGTTGCTAACATGACGCGCGATAACCGCGGCGGTGCTCTTGTGAAGATGATGTCAACATGAATGAACAACGTTATATTTCTATTGATCTGGGGGCGGAATCGGGGCGGGTGATGCTGGCCCGCGTTGGGGAAAATGGGATTTTCCTGGAGGAAATTCAGCGTTTTGCCAACGGCCCGGTGGCGGCCACAGGTACGCTGTATTGGGACATCCTGCGGTTATGGCAGGAAATTCAGACAGGTATAGGCAAAATTACCGCGGAAAATCCGGTGATTGCAGGCATCGGCATCGATACCTGGGGGGTAGATTTTGGTTTGCTGGATGGCCAGGGGCAATTGTTGGCCAATCCGGTGCATTACCGCGACAGTCGCACCCAGGGCATGGTAGAGAAATTCTTTGCGCAGATGCCGCGGGAAAAAGTTTTTGCCATCAGCGGCATTCAAACCATGGAGCTGAACACGCTGTTTCAACTCGTGGCTCTGAAGCAGCGCAACCCGGCGATGCTGGATCATGCCAAATGTCTGTTGTTTATTCCGGATCTCATTGCGTATTGGCTGACCGGGCGGGCGGCCAATGAGTATACCATTGCCAGTACGTCGCAGATGCTAGATGCCAGAACGCGGCAATGGTCATCGGATATACTTGCGGCAATGGGGGTGTCCAAGGCTTTGTTTCCGCCGATGCTGTTTCCGGGCTGCCCCGATTCTAATTTTGGACCGGTGCAAAATGCCGCGGGCCAGGCGATCAAAGCCACCGGCGTGCCGGTGCTGGCCGCAGGCAGCCACGATACCGCCAGCGCCGTTGCGGCGGTGCCTGCCAGCGGTGAAGACTGGTTGTTTTTATCCAGTGGCACGTGGAGCCTGCTGGGTGTGGAAGTTGCCACTCCGGTGCTGACCCCGGCGGCGATCAAGTACAACGTTACCAACGAAGGTGGTGTGGGAGGACGTATTCGACTGCTTAAAAATATCCCCGGCCTGTGGCTGCTGCAGGAATGTCGGCGGGCCTGGGCCGCCGAGGGTAAAGATTTTGATTACAAAACGCTGGTGCAGTTGGCACGCGAAGCGCCGGCCAAGCTGGCCCGGCTGGATCTGGATGATCCGGCGTTTCTGGTGCCCGGCAACATGCCGGGAAAAATTGCCGCCCAGTGTCGGCAGGCGGGGCGGAAGGTGCCGGAAACGCCGGGGCAATTCGCTCGCGTGATTCTGGAAAGCCTGGCCGAGCGATATGCCCAGGTGGCAGCCATGCTCGCCGAACTGACCGGACGCAAGTTTCGGACTTTGCACATTGTGGGTGGTGGCTCGCAAAATGAGCTTTTGTGCCAGATGGCCGCGGATGCTACCGGCTTAACGGTGCTGGCCGGGCCGGTGGAGGCTACCGCGCTGGGCAATGCAGTGGCCCAGGCCATGGCCACCGGGCAAATTGCCTCGCTGGATGAAGGGCGACGGCTGGTGGCCAAAACGGCGGAGGTACGCACCTATCGACCACACTGCCCATAATACCGCGGAACAACTGTTGCTGATTTAACTTAAGGATTGCCACGTATGCTCAAGGGAAAATTGTTGCATCCGCAGATTATCGCAGCGTTGGGCAGGGCCGGTCATAGCAGCCGGATTTTGATTGCCGACGGCAACTATCCGTTTTCCACACGCTGCGGGCCTAACGCAGAGCTGGTCTACCTGAATCTGTCGCCGGGGCTGGTGGCGGTAACCGATGTACTTGCGGCTTTGGTTACAGTGGTGGAAATTGAAGCCGCGGCGGTGATGCAGCCGGCGAAAACCGGCCCGTATGCCCTGAAAAGCGATCCGGACATTTTTAAGGATTTTGCACGCATTCTGGGGGAAAAAGCGGCTGGCAAACCGCACTTCCCGCTGCAACGCCTGGAGCGATTTAAATTTTACCAGGAGGCTTCGTCCGCGGATGTCTGTTTAACCATTGCCACCGGCGAGCAGCGCATTTATGCTAACCTGCTGCTGACCATTGGGGTGGTGCGGTCCGTGAACTGAAGATTCACCACCTGGCCACGAACCACATTATGAACCTGTTGCGATGTGCGCGTACGCGTGGTATGTTGTTACGCGCGTGCTGTGCGGCAGCACCGTTCAGGGCAGCCGCATCAGCGAAAATTGTGGTACCTTTTTCCGGAGAAACGAAAATGAATAGCGGCTTAAAGCGAATGGTAATGGTTTGTAGCCTTACAGCCTTGCTGTTGGGGCTGGCTGCTGCGAACAATGCCTCTGCCGCCCCGATACGTGTATCCTGCGTTGGTGACAGTATTACCCAGGGAATAGTGCCGAATCCGCAGAAAAATGCCTGGCCGGTGGTGCTGGGCCGTATTCTTGGCCGCGGGTATCGGTCCATCAACTGCGGGCACAGCGGAGCTACGATGTTAAAAAAGGGCGATTTGCCTTACTGGAAGCAGCCGGAATATAAAAAGGCTATCGCCTTTCACCCCAATATTGTGGTGATTATGCTGGGCACCAACGATACCAAGCCATGGAATTGGAATAAGCATGGTAAAGATTTTCTGGGTGATACCGAAGCCATGATTCGGGTGTTTAAGGCGTTGCCAACGCATCCGCGGGTGTATATCTGTCTGCCACCCAAGGTGGTCAAACCGGCGTACGGCATCAATGAAAAGAATCTGGTCGCCGGCGTAATTCCCGCTATCCGCAAGGCGGCCCGGGCAACCCATACCCCCATCATCAATGTTTTTCGCGGTTTGCCGGGCAAGATGAAATATTATGATTCTGATGGCGTACACCCGAATATCAAAGGTGAAGCGATCATGGCCCGCATCATTGCCAAGGCCATCAAACGTCGGCACTGAATTATCGCGGCAGCAAAATCCCGTATTTTCTTTTGGCAGTTATTCTGACCATAGCGGTGATGGCGTTTGATGAGCCGATCCGGCGGTATCCGATCTGCGTCTGATACTGCCGGTGACCGGCAAACGTGGCGTGGCCTTGCTGCCATAATTGGCGTATGATGGCCGGTCGTTCGCCCCCAAAGCCTGGTGCCTGGCCCATATTGGAGCGCTAAACAATGGTCCCCGAAGAAGGTAAAGAACTTCGTACGAATGATCTTGCCGACAGCTTTGCCGGATTGTATGTTTTTCTCCGCCAGAACTGGATGTTTCTGGCATTGATCATCGCCTTGGTTATTCTGGCGTTTGAACTGTATAAAATACACCAGACCAATGTACTCGCTACACAGCGCCAGGCGTGGGCGCAGCTTGCTGAATATCAGACGCCGCAGGATCTGCAAAAGCACGTCATTTCAAAATTTTCCATTCCCGCAGTGCAGGCCCAGGCGTATGTAAAAATCGGTGATTTTTACCTTACGCTGGTGAACTTGGGTAATCCACCTAAAATTGCGGGTGTTACTGCCACCAAAAAACAGGCTTTGCATGGTGCCGCCATGGCTTTTGGAGCAGTGGTGCAAAAGTTTTCCAGCCAGCCGCTGACCTATGCCCGGGCGGAGCTTGGCTTAGCCCAGGTATATGAAGACCGCGGTCAATGGGCCAAGGCCAAAGCCCTTTATCAATCCATGTTGTCGCCCAATGCCTCGGTGGCGGAAAAATCATTGGCCGTGCTCATCGAGTATCGCCTCCATAGACTGAGCCGATGGGCTCGGCCGGTCTTGATTGGCTATGCTCCGATTAAAAAACTGACGGTTACGCCTGTGGGCGGCGGTTCGGTAAAACCGGGCGGTATAGCCGCACCCACTGCCATACCGGCAAAATCAACCACTGTTACCACTAAACCGTGAGATCGCTTATGAGCCAATTGCCACCCGATGCGGCGAGCCAAACGGTAGCGGCAGGTTCCAGTGCGCCCCTGCTTTCTCAAAGCGTGGACAATTTTCTGGCCTCTCTGGCGGCTAAATCGCCGGCACCAGGCGGGGGCGCTGCTACGGCACTTACCGGTGCACTGGCGGCAGCTTTGGCCCGCATGACCATTGAATACACTTTGGGCAAGCCTCGATTCAAAGCGGTGGAAAGCGATCTTGCCGAAGCTTTGGGCCAGCTCACCAAGGCCCAGGCGGCTTTGCAGGAGCTGGTTGAAGAAGATAACGCCGCCTATGACGCGTTATCCAAGTTGCTTAAGCTAAGTCCAGCCGAGCGGCAGGCCCGTGGCGAATATCAGCCCGCCGTGGCCGCCGCCATTGCCATACCTGAATCTGTGGGGACGTTTGCATTGGCCGTGCTGGAATTGTGCGGCCAATTGCCGGCCAAGATCAATCCGCTGCTGATTTCTGATTTAGGCATTGCCGCAGAGCTTGCCCATGCCACCGTACATGCCGCCAGGCTCAATGTGCTTATCAACCTGCCGCTGCTGGATGCTGGGCAGGCCGCACCGCATCGCCACAACATGGAGGCGCAATGTAAAAAAGCCGATGCCCTCCACGGTCCAATCAAAGCCCATTTCCAGCGAACTGCTGACGCCCAAAGTTAACCAGACTGTTGTCTGGCCCAGATGTTTTCACGGCGAACCAGATTCTGGATCACAGGCAATCATCAAACGGTTTGGCCAGCCGCTTAAAGTCTGCTGTTCCCACATGAACGGTACCCCACGATTCGGAACGTCGCTTCATGTGTTGGCGGTAATCCGCGACGCTGATGGCCATGGTGGAATACCATTTTTCCCCGAAAACAAATAGATCTTTGAATGGCGCATCTTTCGGTTCCTGCGCCCAGGCATAAACAAACACGAACATAGCCACAAAGCTATCGCCGAAAATTTCCTGCCACTGCCGCAAATCGTCGATGTCTTCACGTGTGGCCCAGGTGGGCAGCGATACCGCCCCGCTTTTTACCCGGCACGCCCGCCCCTTAACATCCACCAGCAGCTTGGTGGCCCCAGGCCGATACACCACAAAATCAAAACTTTTCAGCTTGGCATTGCCGAATAGTGCTTTTTTGGCTTCATCCACGGCAATGTATGGTAGACCACGCCGCCGCAGATAATCTTCAAATGCCACTTCATAATGCGTGGAAGATTTAGATCTTGGTCCCATGAAATTCGTGTCCTTCGCTTGCGCCAGACTCAAGGCGGCAAAAAGGCCGTGGCCCGCAGCCTCAGTCCTGCAGGCCCGTAACCTCCTGCCCGGCTTGCTCAAGGGTAGAGTGAATTTGCTCCACAGCCTGGCTGACCGGTACTTCCCGCTCGCTGCGGTCGGAGAGATTTTTAATTTTCACAACACCGCGCTGGTATTCCTGGTTCGCCAGAATAATCGCCAGTCGGGCCTCGCTGGCGGCGGCTTCCTGCAGCAGTTTGCCGATGTTTTTGGTGCTGCGGTAGCTTTCCACGGCATGGAGTCCGCGGCGAATAATTTTTTGGCCGTCGGCACTCCATTGGGAAGCGCGAAGGTCCGCAATCAACCGTGCCGCGGGCTGTCCATTTTCCAAAGCGTTGACGACGAAAACATCGGGCCGGGGCAGTAAATTGGATGGCAGTTTGCCCCGCTGGCGCAGCACAATCTCCAGAACGACATCGCCCATGCCAAAGCCCACTGCGGGTAATGCGGGGCCGCCAAACATTTCAATGAGCTGATCATACCGTCCGCCGCCGGCAATGGCCCGGTTTTCACCGCCGATATCCATGACTTCAAAGACAAAGCCGGTGTAATAGGCCAGTCCACGGACCACGCCGATATCAAAACGGCAGTAATCGGCCATGCCGGCATCGCTGATTTTTTGTTCGAAGGCGGCTATGGAATTGCGCACCTCCGCCGGCCAGGAGGCCATCAATGTTTCCAGGGCGGGGCCGGCTACCGCGGTTTGTGAAATGGCATCGGCCAGCATTTCAAAGTGGCCGCGTTCAACTTCATCACAGTTTCGCTGTGTGTACAATTCGCTGCGTGCGGCGGCACTGAGTTTGCCCAGGCGATCAAGAATGAAATAAGCATCGGCGATGCGGTGCGGCTTTACAAAGGTGCTTACCAGGGCCTGGGTCATGAGTTCCCGATGGTTCCAGCCGATGCGGAAATCTTGGGTGGTTAACCCGAATTCCCGCAGGGCATCCACACACAGCATCAGCACTTCCTGGTCCGAGCGCGGGGTGGCGTCGCTGATGAAATCCACATTCCACTGCATAAATTCGCGCAAGCGCCCTTTTTGCGGTTGTTCGGCCCGGTAACACCGCGGAATGGCAAACCATTTAATCGGTCGCGGCAGGCCGGCGGCCTTTTCGGCCACCATTCGGGCCAGCGTTGGTGTGAATTCCGGGCGCAGGGCCAGTTCCCGCGCCGCCCGGTCCACAAAGTAAAACAGTTGCGATACAATTTCCTCACCGCTTTTCACGCGGTACAAATCCATCGATTCAAAGGTCGGGCCATCAACTTCCACAAAACCATGGCGGATGGAAACCCGTCGCCAGATATCCTCGATGTACCGGCGTACGGCCATGGAGTCGGGGTAAAAATCGCGTGTACCTTTGGGTGGTTGAAAAGTCGGTGCTGTCATGGCGGAAAGTGTAAACGATGCGGCGAGTTTCTGGAAATGCGCGGGTGGTCATCTGCTGGCGGTGAGGAATGAGGCTGATGGGGTTGCTATCGCAATTGCCGTAACTCCCTTACAATATCGTCGTTTAATTCAGGGGCGTGAGTTTTCGGCCCGTGGCTGGCGCGGCCGAGATTGCGGCGGATTCGAGATGGGCAAAAGCTGAAAACCTCCGACCGGCTACAGGTTGACGGCGAATTGGAATCGGGGTACTACCCATGCTGCCCGGAAGGTAAAACCGCGGTTGAGGCGTGGTCAGCGTATCCGGGGGCACGGGTTGGTATGACCGGTTGGTAAAGTTCGAGGTATTGTGCCACCGCTTTTTTTATACGTATTACAAGGCCCGGACAAAGGGCGTCAGTTTGATCTGGATACCGCAGATGCGGTGCTGCTGGGCCGGGCCAGCGAACAGGTGCCGCTGTCAGACTTGACAGTATCCCGTCGCCATGCGCGACTGGACTGGAATGCGCCGTTCTGGCTGCTGGCCGACGAAGGGGGGGCCAACGGCGTATTTATCAACGGGGTCAAGATCACGAAATCTTCCAAGCTGAAAGTGGGCGATCAGATCCGCCTGGGCAGCACGCTGCTGGTGTTCGGAGCGCCAAGCCAGAATGTGAGCCTTTCGGAAAGTGAAGAGGTGGACAGTCCGGAGGCCGGCGAACCCGGCGATTCAGCGATTATTTCAACTATTCCCAGCAGCGACGATTCAGTAGTTCTGGCGGCCCCGGAACCTTCGCAGGTGGCCATGGCCCATTTCCGGGTGCTGCTGCAGATATCCGCCGCTATTTCCAGCGTCTTTGACCAGGTGCAATTACTCAACAAAGTGATGGATCTGGTGTTTGAACAACTGCGTGCGGACCGCGGCTTCATCGGGCTGATCGACGGTACTTCCGGGCAGGTTACGCCGGTGGTGGTGCGTTATCGCAATGAAGAACAGGTGGGAAAAATTGCGGTCAGCCAGACCATTATCCGTCACGTGCTGGCCAAAAATGAGGGCGTGCTGTCCAGCAACGCCATGACCGACCAGCGTTTTTTGCGTGGTAAATCGGTACACAACCTGACGATTCGCAGCGCGATATGTGTACCGATCAAGGGGCGGGAAAAAAATCTTGGTGTCATCCACCTGGATTCCAGCGTGGCCAACTATTCCTACACCCCGGATCAATTGCGATTGCTTACCGCCATTGGGTTGCAAACAGGTCTGGCCATCGAAATTGCCCGACTGTACCAGGAAAGCGTGCGGCAGGAACGTCTGGCCGCCACCGGCCAGACCGTGGCCTCGCTTTCCCATTCCATCAAAAACATTCTCCAGGGGATGCGCGGGGCCGCGGACGTAGTGGAGCTGGGCTTGAAAAAGCAGGATATGGATCATATCCGCACCGGCTGGTCCATTTTGCATCGCAATCTGGATAAGGTGCAGGCCCTGACCATGAACATGCTGGCCTACAGCAAACCCAGAACGCCCAACTATGAACTGACCAACCTTCCATACGTACTGCATGAATGTCTGGATCTGGTGGCAGCCCAGGCGGAAGACCGCAAAATCACCCTGCTCACGGAAATCAACAAAGATCAACCACCGGTGCCCGCCGATGCGGATGGTTTGCATCAGGCTGTGCTGAACCTGATTACCAATGCGATGGATGCGGTGGAACCCGGGCGCGGCGTGGTCACCATTACCAGTGATTTTGATGCGCTGAATCAGCAGGCGGTGATTGAAGTACAGGACAACGGCACCGGCATCGCCCCCGATGCCCTGGGACGCATTTTTCAGCCGTTTTATTCCACCAAAGGCCAGAAGGGTACCGGCCTGGGCCTGGCGGTAACCAAGAAAATTATTGATGAACACCGCGGCACCATTCAGGCTACATCCACCCTTGGCGGCGGCACTACTTTTCGGATCACGCTGCCCATGGCTTTGGGCCAACATGGCGATTCCGAAAAAACCCTTGGACCGGCGGTGTAACTGACGAAGTGCGGGTGTGATGATGGCCAAACGCAAAGCTTTCCGATCTACCGCCGGCGCGGCAAAACCTGCAGCCGGCTCCTCGCGGCTCGATCATGCTTCTGGCAAATCCTGGCAGGCCCGCATCGGCGGGGGCAGCGATGCGCTGGCCGAGCAATTTGTGGAATCCCTTTCCTTCGATCAACGGTTAGCCCGGCATGATGTCGCCGGCTCGATTGCCCATGCCGGCATGCTGGCGAAGATGAAGCTGATTTCCAAAGATGAACTGGAGCAGATTAAGACCGGCCTGAACAAAATTCTCACCGATATTGAGGCGGGAACGTTTCGTTTTGATATCCGCCAGGAAGATATTCACATGGCCATCGAGGCAGCCCTTATTGCCCAAATAGGCGAGGCCGGCAAAAAGCTGCACACCGGGCGATCGCGCAATGATCAGGTAGCCCTGGATGTGCGTTTGTGGTGTCTCGAGGCGATAAATGTACTGACTGCCAAGATCGCGGAGATGCAACGATCACTGGTGTTGCTGGCTCGAAAGCAGGGATCCTCCCCGATGCCCGCGTATACCCATCTGCAGCGTGCCCAGCCGATTACCATCGGGCATGAATTGCTGGCTTATGTGGAAATGCTGCAGCGCGATAAAGATCGTCTTGCGGATTGCCGTCGCCGCACCGCGGTATCACCCCTCGGCGGTGGAGCCGCGGCCGGTTCCACGCTTCCGCTGGATCGCCAATATGCCGCGTCTTTGCTGAACCTTCCCGCTATTACCGATAATTCGCTGGATTCCGTCAGTGATCGCGATTTTGTCGCGGAATTGGTCTTCTGCATCTCTCTTGTCGGCGTGCATTTGTCCCGCTGGGCCGAACAATGGATTTTGTATTCTTCCACCGAATTCAACTTCATCCGCATCGCCGATGAGTACACCACGGGCAGCAGTATGATGCCGCAGAAAAGAAACCCGGATATGCTGGAGCTTACGCGGGGCAAGGCGGCCGGTATTTTGGGCAACCTGGTTTCGCTGCTGACCATGCTCAAAGGTCAGCCGCTGGCCTACAATCGCGATATGCAGGAAGATAAGCGCTGGCTGTTTTCGGCCTATGACACGGCGGAAGCGTGCCTGGCGATGGCGGCCAGAATTGTTGCCCATACGCGGTTTAACGCCGAGGTTATCAGCGGGCGACTGGATGAAGGTTTTCTGGATGCCACCGTTATGGCGGAATATCTGGTAAGAAAGGGAGTGCCGTTTCGCACCGCCCATCATGTGGTAGGCAGGCTGGTGTCGCTTTGTGAAACCAGAAATTTGAAGGCTTTGCGCGAGTTGCCGCTGGATCTGATGCAGCAGCAAAACTCGGTCATTGGAGCGGATGTTTTTGAGGTGCTGGGGGCGGCCAAGGCGATTCACGCCTATCAAACCCACGGTGCCGGCGGCGTGCGGCAATTGCACCTGCAGTTAGCCAAGTGGGATCGACTATTGCCGGACTGACGGGTTAAGCTCAATTCTTTTTACCTTGTTCCAAACGGCGACGGTTGATCCAGATTCTGCAATCCCGCAGCCCGTATTGTGTTTCCCGCCTGATAAAATACCGCGGCGGAGACGCCACGCGATCTCCGCTGGCCGCCAGGAGCCACTGGATCCGCGCGTGACCTGCCGGAAACCAGCCCAGTCGCGATGGCGATTGACTCCACGGTGCTTTTCGGGCATTATTGCCACATGGAATACCACACTGTAGAGATTTATTGTTCCTTGGCCCGCAGTCGACGGTGGAAGGTTGGTTCGCGCGGTCTGTCCAGCGTGATTGCGTCGTGCCGCTGCTGCGGCACCTGTTCGGAGGAGATGTCGCCATGAGTCAATCATCCGGAGCTACGCAAAGCTTGCTGTCAACCGAAAAGATTATCGGAGAAGGCATTACCTTTGACGACGTGCTGCTCTTACCCATGCGCAGCGACCTGGTGCCGGCGGAGGCGGATGTACGTACCCGCATCACCCGCAATATCGAGTTAAACCTGCCGCTGCTTTCCGCGCCGATGGATACCGTTACGGAATCGTCGCTGGCTATAGCTCTGGCCCAGGAAGGGGGGTTGGGCTGCATTCACAAAAATATGCCGGTAGAAATGCAATGCCGTGAGGTGGAAAAGGTCAAGCGTTCGGCCAACGGCATTATCACGGATCCTGTGAGTTTGCCCCCGGATGCCACCGTAGGCCGCGCCAGGCAGATCATGAAAGAACAGAACATCAGCGGTATACCGATTGTGTTGGCTGATGCGGGGGAGCTGGTGGGTATTCTCACGCGGCGCGACATGAAGTTTCACGAAGGAGACGACCATCGTCCGGTGCGCGAGGTGATGACCAAAAATAATTTAGTAACCGCTCCGCCATCAACGTCATTGGAACAGGCGGAGGGCCTTTTGAACACGGCACGCGTGGAAAAGCTGCTATTGGTGGATGACCGGCGGCGGCTGAAGGGTTTGATTACCATGCGCGATATTGAAAAGATTCATCAGTTCCCGTTTGCCTGCAAAGATTCCCGCGGACGGCTGCGCGTGGGGGCGGCGGTTGGCGTAAAACAGTATGACCGCGTCGCTGCGCTCATTGAAACCGGTGTGGATGTGGTGATTGTGGATACCGCCCACGGTCATTCGGGCAATGTGCTGGAAACCGTCCGCGAAATAAAAAAGCGTTTTACCATCGATGTGATCGCCGGCAACATCGCCACCGCGGATGCCGCCCGGGATTTAATTGCCGCCGGGGCCGACGGCGTAAAAGTGGGCATTGGTCCGGGCAGCATTTGTACCACCCGTGTGGTAACGGGCGTGGGGGTGCCGCAAATCACGGCCATTCTGAATGTCATGTCCGCCGCCGGCCCGGCCGGGGTGCCGGTGATAGCCGATGGCGGCATCCGGCACAGCGGCGACATTACCAAGGCCCTGGCGGTGGGGGCCAGCGCGGTGATGATGGGTTCGCTGTTTGCGGGCCTGGATGAAAGCCCAGGAGAATTGGTGCTGCGTCGCGGCCGCCGTTTCAAAAGCTACCGCGGCATGGGGTCCATGGGAGCGATGATTCAAGGCTCGGCCGATCGATATGGCCAGGCCAACGTTCGCCAAAACGGCAAGCTGGTGCCGGAAGGGGTGGAAGGCCTGGTGCATTACCGTGGCCCACTGGGAGATTTTGTTTACCAGATGGTGGGTGGCTTGCGCGCGGGCATGGGTTATTGTGGTGCCCACACCATCGCCGAATTGCATGCCAAGGCCCGCTTCGTGAAGGTATCCTACGCGAGTCTGATTGAAGCCCATCCGCACGATATTATGATCACACGCGAAAGTCCAAATTATCTATCCAGCGATGGGTCGCTGGAGGAATAAGGCCAAAATCTACCTGGTTATGGGCCAGCCGGAAAAGGTGAAATTATTCAGGCTTGGCCGCCCCATTTTCCTGCGGATAGCAGATTAGCTCGGTAACGTTTCCCGCGGGGTCGGTGATGTAAATGCCCTGCGTACCATCACGGTGGGTGGCAATTTTCTGCTGAAACCGAGCGGCCATGGTTTGCAAATCTTGCGGACTTACGCGCAAAGCCACATGGGGGGGGTGCTGCTGCGGCAGAACCAGGGCCAGTTTTCCCTGGCCGATTTTCAAAAATGCCCAGCTTGCGTCTTCATACAAAACTCTGGCTCCAAAATTGTCGCAGTAAAACCGTACGGCTGCGGTTATATCCGCCGTTTGAATTGCCACATGATCCATTTCAAACATAGTGTATCTCCTTGCTAAAGCTGGCGTGGCAGGCGTGCCGGCGCAACTGCAGCAGACGAGCAGACGCTCTGCTGCCATTTTACACCATCGCCTGTCCAGATTAACGTATATGCTGGTGTAATGGTTTGCAGGGCCTTTGAGGTTTGTATGAATATTGCGGTAATCGGCGGAGCCGGTTTTATCGGTTCTCATGCAGTGAAGCTGCTGGTGGAACGTGGCCATCAGGTAACGGCTATTGACAATTTAGCCAATGGCCATCGGGCGGCGGTGCATGATAAGGCGGCGTTTTATGCCCTGGATTGCGGCCAGACTGCCGCGTTAGCTGCGGTGTTGCAATCACGGAAAATTGAAGCGGTCATGCATTTTGCCGCCAATGCCTACGTTGGTGAAAGTGTGGAAGACCCGCGCAAGTATTATCGCAACAATGTGGCCTATACCATCAGCATGCTGGATGCCATGCATTTATGCGGGATAAAAAAACTGGTCTTTTCCAGCACCTGTGCCACCTACGGCGAGCCAGACCATGTGCCCATTACTGAAGATATGCCGCAGTGGCCGATCAGCCCGTATGGCCAGAGCAAATGGATGGTGGAACGTATTTTACGCGACACCGCACAGGCTGAAGGGCTGGCCTTTGCCGCACCGCGCTATTTTAACGTGGCTGGTTCGGCATTGGATGGCACCATCGGCGAAGACCATCGTCCGGAAACGCATCTGATTCCGATTGTGTTGCAGGTAGCCCTGGGCCAGCGGAAGCAGGTGGATATTTTTGGTAACGATTACCCCACCGCCGATGGCACCTGCATTCGTGATTATATTCACGTATGGGACCTGGTGGAGGCCCATCTGGTGCTGCTGGAGCATCTTAAGCCCGGCCAGGGCCTGTTTTACAATTTGGGCGTGGGACGGGGGTATTCGGTGCGGGAAATTATCAGCGTATGCAGGCGGGTGACCAACGCCAACATTCCCACACGCGAAGTCCCGCGCCGCGCCGGCGATCCGCCGGAACTCTTTGCTGATCCTGGCAAAATGGCCCGCGATTTCGGCTGGAAAGCCAAAATTACCGATTTGGAAGAAATCGTTGGGTCCGCGTGGCGCTGGTTTCAAGCCCACCCGAATGGGTATTAAACCCGTGCACACGCTGGTGATGGCCCAGCTACCACCGCAGGCGAATGCCCTGCATCAGCAACAATGTTGCGGCTGAACTCCGCGGGGGGAACATCCATTTTTCTCAAATCCGGTTTAATATAACATCCATGATGTTGAATTGGTTGAGCAATTTGGAACATTGTAACCCCTGGTGGCTTGCGTCCACCGCAATGCCGCCCTTGGGCGAACCTATGGCAACGGCCTTGCTTCTGGCAGTCTTCGGACTCCTCGGGGCTATCGCAGTGCTTTCCAGCCGTACCGCCGATCGACTCGGCGTGCCTGCGGTGCTGTTGTTGCTGGTTCTCGGCATGGTCGCCGGTCCACAAGGTTTGGGTGGCATTTCTTTCACCGATTACCACTTCGCCTTTCGCGTAGGAACGCTGGCACTTATCTTAATTCTTTTTGAAGGCGGCTTCAGCACTTCCATGGCCCAGGTGCGCAGTGTGCTGCTGCCCGCTTCAATCCTCGCCACTTTTGGCGTGGCCATTACCGCAGCCCTGGTGGCGGTTGCAGCGCATCTGTTTGGGTTAACCTGGACCAAATCCCTGCTTATCGGTGCGGTGGTGTCTTCCACCGATACCGCGGCGGTGTTTTCAGTATTACGTGCCGGCAGCCTGCGGCTCAATACCAGAATCAGCCGCACGATAGAAGTGGAATCCTGCTTCAACGATCCCACGGCCGTTATTTTGACGACTATTTTAATTCAGGCCTTTTCACTGCATCGCCCACCCGCCTGGATCATGCTTTTACAGATTCCGGTGCAATTGGTGGTCGGATCTGCAATCGGAATACTCATCGGCCTCTCCGGCCGATTTATTCTTCGCCGCATGCCGCTGTCCACCTCGGCCCTGATGCCGGCTTTTACCGTGGCTCTGGCCCTGGTTTCCTTCGGCACAGCCACGCTGGCCCAGGGCAGCGGATTTTTAGCCGTTTATTTAACCGGCGTTTTTTTGGATGCTTCCTCCCTGCCTTATCGCAGCGCCCTCATTCGCGTGCATGCAGCTTTAGCCTGGCTCGGCCAGATCGGCATGTTCTTAATGCTGGGCCTGTTGGTAGTTCCGTCTCAGCTTTGGTATGTGGCGTGGACAGGTTTGGCCATTGCCCTGGTACTGGCGTTAATAGCCCGCCCTGTGGCCGTGGCCTTGTGCCTGTTGCCTTTGCGCTATTCGGCCAAAGAGACGGCATTTATAGGATGGGTGGGTTTGCGCGGCGCGGTGCCCATCATTCTGGCTACCTTTCCCGTGATGGCTCATCTGCCGGGCGCGCGGCACATCTTCAACATCGTATTTTTTCTGGTGGTTATTAATACCCTGGTGCCGGGGGCCACCATTCGCCGGGTAACCCGGTGGTTCAAACTTGGCTCGGAGGAAAAACCAGCCCCGGATGCGGTGCTGGAAATCAATTCACCCCGGCCCCTGGCCGGCGATCTGGCCAGTTTTTTAATAGAGCCATCGGTGGCGGTATGCGGGGCCACACTGCGGGAAATCGAGTTTCCACCCGCCGCCGCGGTCATGCTGATTGTGCGTGGCGAGGAATTTATTGCCGCCCGCGGTGATACCCGCCTCCAGCCCGGCGATCACGTTTACATTTTCTTTAACCGGCAGGATCGCGGGCTAATTGATTTGCTCTTTGGCCGGGCGGAAGTGGGCGGGACAACATAAAATGACCAAATACACCCACACTACACGATTTCGCCGGCAGGAATAGAATATGACGAGGCCCAAAGTGTGCGCCCCTGAGCACAAGCGCGATGAAGGCGTAAATATCGGCGGTTGCGGCTTATTTATTGGAGACCACTTATGCCACAGGATACACCCGTAATAACCGGATCGAACAAGGCTCTTTGGGCCGGATGGGTTATCAGCGCCCTGATCATCTTGCTGATGTGCGGCGGCGGCGTGATGACGCTGGTAAATCCGGCCCCGATGCTGCCAACATTCAAAGCTTTGGGATATTCCGCGCATCTGGTGCCGGTCATCGCCACCTTGGAAGTTTTTTGTGCCATCCTGTATGCCATGCCGCCAACTGCGGTGTTGGGGGCAATTCTTTTGACAGGTTACCTGGGCGGGGCCACTGCCAGCCATGTACGTGTTGGCCAGCCGATATTTCTTTTGCCGGTAGCGGTGGGGGTTCTGGTGTGGCTGGGACTGTATTTGCGCGATGCCCGGGTGCGAGCGCTGGTTCCGTGGCGAAGATTTGCAGCGCGCAGCCAATCGTAACCGCATTACCTGTTGGTCCTGTCGTTAAAAGTTCCTGAAAAGTACACCGCCAGTTGGTGCAGCCTCAATGCCCGTCTGATGCCGCTGGTCTGCAATGCTTGGCGTGCCACTTGACATATTCCATTATGGGTATATAATATGGATATGGCACGCGCACCGACTACTTTCGATTCTTTTAACGCGGTTGCAGAACCGTGTCGGCGGCAGGTTCTGGGACTGTTGGCTACTGGGGAACTTCCAGTCAATGACCTGGTAAATTCACTGGGTTGGCATCAACCTCAGGTTTCCAAGCATCTAAGGGTGCTGTTACAGGTTGGGTTGGTCAGGGTGCGGCGAGCCGGGCGGCAACGGCTCTACAGTGTAAACGCTGCGCCGCTCAAACCCATTCACGATTGGGCCTCCACGTTTGAACATCTCTGGCAACATCAACTGGACCGTGTTAAGCAGCGTGCCGAAGCCAAGGCCGTTCTTATTCAGGAGCGGGACGGTGTATATCGGATGGGACCAGTCAAGAAGTAAGTTTTTATAAAGGAGTAACCATGTTAGACATCCCCTGGCCAGAGCAGTACCTGCTCCATATTGAAAAGAAAATTGATATCAATGCAGCGATGGCGATCGTTTTCGCGGCTTTGCTGGAACAATTAGGCCCGGCCGCAGACCGCCCCGATGGTACTCCGATGCCGATGATACTTGAGCCTTGGCCCGGAGGGCGTTGGTATCGTGATCTGGGCAACAATGCCGGTCATTTTTGGGGGCAGGTGCAGGTGATTAAACCGCCGACGCTTTTGGAAATCACCGGTCCCATGTTCATGTCCTACCCGGTAATTTCCCATGTGCAGTATCGGCTGACGGAATTATCAGGCCAAACGCGGCTCGCGCTGTTGCATCGGGCCATCGGCGATATTGCACCCGAACACCGCAAAGGTGCTAACGGGGGTTGGGAATACATCTCGTCACGTGTTAAGGGGCGTGCTTTGGAATCGGCGGCGAAACGTGGTTAAAATCTATTGTCATGTACTTAAAAGTATACTTCCATGTTGAAGGATGCGTTATGGTCAAGCCTTGAACGCAATCAGCAGGATATTTTGCCTGCGAGATTGGTTGCCATTCACGATGACCAGTTGGCCGTCCAGCCCCTCAAGGGAATGAACCATCCGGCCTGGATACTCGGACATCTCTTGGCTATTGAGCAGAAAGTCGTTGGTGGTGTGCTTGGCCTGCCATTGCCAACTGCCCTGGATGCTAACTGGTGGAGCATTTATGGAATAGGTTCGACCCCCTGTCCCGATCGCCAGGTCTATAAATCGAAAGCCTTTTACATGGATAGTTTGGCGAAAACCACAGCCCGGATTGTCACGTATTTAAAGGAAAAGTCCGATTCAGATTTCGCGGCAAAGAACCCAGACCCGGTCTTGTCAAAGTTCATTCCGACTCTCGGTTCTGCCCTGGTTGGGGTCGTCAACCACCGATCTTACCATTGCGGGCAATTGGCAATCTGGCGGAAAGCTATGGGCCTGTCCCACGCAGGCGCGTAGACTTAAGATTGCCCCGCAGCTAAGAGCCGTTATAAATGACATTGTTTTGTGTAAGAATATTGGTGTTTTTTCAGGAGTTCATCATGGATAGCACTTTGGAAGTTGGTAAGAAACTTGTGGACTTGACCAAGCAAGGTCGCTGGCTGGAGGCGGTGGATACGCTTTACAGTCCGAATATTGTAAGCGTGGAAGCGGTTTCCATGCCTCCGGGCCGAGAGTGCCCGGATGGCATTGCCGCAGCGCGGGAAAAAACTGTACGGTTCCTCCAGGAACATGACATTCATCAGTGCCTGGTGACGGGTCCCTGGCCGCATGGCGACCGCTTCATCGTCGGCTTCAAACTCAACTTAACCGCGAAAAATGGCCCAATGGTCGGTAAACGGTTTGATCTTGAGGAAGCCGCCCTCTACACCGTCAAAGACGGCAAAATTGTTAAAGAAGAATTCTTCTACAACATGTGCTGCGGGTAGGTTGGGCTTTATTTGTCGGTCAATGGTGGCCCGTTATTTCACTTGCTGATGGTTATGGCACCGCATCCGGCTTTGCTCGCCGCAGCAGATACAGCCGAACTCTGCCGCTGATTATCGGCTGGGTGTGCAGGAAAGCGTATGGTGCAGTTGCTGCGGGCCAGTCCGCTGCTGGAACAATCACGGCACCAACATGGTGATGGATGAGAAATTCCTCAATAGCTCGCTGATTCGCATAATCCGGGCCGTTGGCCAAAGCTCCCTGGGCCGCGGATGTGGCATAGCCGCGGGGCACTTGCGTACCAATGTATCCGCCGGCCATGGCAAAGCGGAAATTGCTTTCCGCCTGCCAGTACATGGCTCTTCCCTTGAAGCCATCCGGAAAAATCAACACCGTGGTGCCCTGCGGAATATAACGATCCAGCGCCGGCGAAGTAAAAAAGCCCGGGTTGGGCACACGATATCGCCAACTGTGGGTCCACGTGCAGGGCATCATAAATACAATCGTGGCTGCCGCCCATGCCACTTTGGCCCACCGGCCTTGTTGTGAACAGGCCATCCACCAGGCTCCAATCATGGCCACCGCCAGAGATACGTATAAGCTGAATCGGGCCGGCAAGGCCTTGTCCAGCAGCGGCAGATGCACCAAGGCTTGCCAGGGCAAAGGAATAGCCGGAATGTGAACCGGCACGTGCAGCCGCGGCCCGAGGCTGGCCACAAAAACCACGGCCAGCATGAAAATCAGAACATGTATGCTTTTCTGATGGATAAATTCCCGCAGGAATAACAGCACGATTCCCAACAAAGGCAGGCCAAGGTAAGCATCCTGTTCGTAACTGCGCCCCTGCCAGCGGGCCAGCCAATGAGCCGGTCCGATCCATGATTGTGCCAGGTGGCCCAGCCAGTTGATGTTGGTTGGAATCACATAGTTGAAAGGATCCGCCACGATGACCCTGGGTGACAGAATAAACCCATGCACATAATGGACCAAAAATACGTAGTACCAGCAGGGGGCTAAAAGCACTGTGGCCAGTAGAATCGCGGCCACGGTGGTTCCCAGAGCGGCCAGATGCCGGCGGCGTTGGTCGCCAGTCGGTGCAAACGCCATGGCCGCCACAATCGCCAGCAGGCCAAACAGCAGCAATGTCGCAAATACCTCTGTGGAGACCCCGAACTGAAAAACCAGCAGCACCGTAGCCAGCAGGATATACCACCTGCGGCCAATTTTGCCCTTCCAGTGAAGCATATAAATCCAGACCAGCAACGGGATAGCGAAGGTAACAAACATGTTGACTTCACCAAGCAGATGGCCGAATTCATAGCCGGAAAACCCAAACACCCACCCGCCAAAAAGAGCTGGCATGAATTTGCCGGTCATTTCCCGCCCCAACAGGTACGCGCTCCAGGCACCTAGCGCCGGAGCCAACACCACCACCAGGTTGTAGCTGGCCAGCGGACCCCACAGCAGTGTAACCGGTGCCATGACGATAGATACGCTGGGAATGGATGTAACCCACAGCAGATTCTGGCCGCCTGGAACCCAAATTTGCTGGGTGTAAAGGGGGTTAAAGCCGTGAATTATCGCCCATGGCCACCAGGAATACATCCAGAGGAAAAGAAACCCCGGCGAACCGATGATGGTATTATGCAGGTGCAGTCGCGTCGGCAGCACCAGCAGAACTGCGGCGGCCAGGCCATAAATGGCCAGCGCTAACCATCCTTGCCGCCGGGAAGTTGTCATGCGAGAGTCCTCCGTGTCAGCCGCGGCCAGGTAGGATACGTGCAATGAGTTCCCAGTATGGCCGCCAGCGAGCTTGCCAGACTCAGTACCACGGAGGCCCATTGCAGGCCGTTAAAAACCACAGTTCCGCCGTAAACCAAGAGCGCCGCCATCGGATGTTGCCACACAATATGCGGTACACTCGGCACGATCGACCCCGGCCGGAATCGGAAAAACGCCGGACCTGCCAGCGGAATTGTGGGTGCCACCACCATATACCCGGCAAAAATGAACGCTTGAAAGCCGGCCGCCCGACGCGCGTGTGCCGCCAGCCAATCGCAGCGATCCTGGGCATAAAACCACACCGCCAGACCCGGCACAAAAAGCATCACCGGTCCCAGCAGATGGACCATCGCCGCCGTGAATCGGACCTTGAAGGAAGGAGTCATTGTTTCACCAAAATCAGAACTGGAAGACATACCCTGTGGGCCAAGGCGCAACTATCGACAAACTTTGGTGCAACACTGCCGTTGGCACCGTTGCGCATGCTTCGCTGGGTCTGCAATTCCGCTTCGGACACGCAGCGGAAGATACCGCATCCATCATCTCTTGAGAATTTGGCATGTTGCCCAACATGCAAGGCCATGAGCGTCGCGACGAAACATGCTTATTTTTACGGGCAGAATGTACACGAATCATATATGAAACTCCTTGGGTCCCTGTTGCGTTCCATGACGTTCAGGTTGCTGCTGCTGCGCACCTTGGTGGCCACCGCTGGGGGTGATCCACTGCGGCTTCGACGATGCACTTATGGTGACAGAGGAATGGACGTGCATAGCCAGCAAAAATAGCAGTGCCAACTGTATCCACGTCGCGGCCGTGAAGTGGCGCGGCGGCAACGGCCTGGGATAATCGGGCGTGACGCCGGCGGCCAGCATGCGGTCATACAGGTGTGGGTGTATCCGGCGACGGCCGGACATGACGGCCGGTATCAAATTGATCTGATAGATGCGCTCCAAGGCCCGCGCATAGGTTGCCTGATCCGCCGCGTTTTCCGCGGCACAGAAGTCAGCACGCACTTCCATCCGCCTGGCCACGCGCTGGCTAAGCACCAGCGCCAGCAGGGCAAGGGTGGCCCAGACTATTGCCAGCAACTCTCCAATGGGAAAGTTTGCGGCGATGGGGTTAGCAAACACCAGCGGGTAAAAGGCCAGAAAGGCAGTATGTCGCCGGAATTTAACCCAGCGCGATTCCCCCAGATGGGCGAGCTCGTGAGCGCAGACCGCCATAAGTTCGGTCGGTGGCAGCTTTTCGCAAAGCGCAGAGGTCAGCAGCACCTCACGGGTGATCGGACTCGCGTAGCCATTGGCCATCCAGCTTTCGAATATCCACACCCGGCGAACCCGTACGTTCATCTGCGCCGCCAGGGTGTTTATACGGGCTCGCAGTTGCTGGTCCGCATCACGCAGCAGGCCCAGCCGGTATAGTATCTGCCACCAGGTTCCCAATGTCAGCAACAGAAACCACAGCAGTATTCCTGCCGCCGCCAGAAATGTGTCGGGGCCTAAATCTGAGGGCATCACAAAAATGCCGGCAATCAGAAGTATCCACGGACTTAAGGCCAGAATCCTCACAAACGAGAAAAGCGGTGCGCGAGAAAACGGCCGTGCCCGGCCGTAGATCTGCTGGCCCATGCGGCGGTTGGCCAGCAAAACGCCTGTGCACGTGGTGGCAGCCATGGCTGCCGTGGGCCAACCGTATCTGTGCAGAATGAATCTGCTCTCGGCAAGCGCCAAAATCGTCGGAATAAGCACCAATTGCAGTCCCGCGCCCGCGCGGGCTGGAAATAAAGCCCGCGCTCGCTGCGTCCAATGCTCGTCGGCGGTTTTCCGCCAGGCACGCATGGCCCAGTGGTTCGCCGCCAGCGCCCACACCCAGGCCACCACGAAGGAGCCGGCAATTAATAAGAGCAACTGCACCATGGTACGAATTTTGTAACCGTTCGTGAATTTACGGCCAGCCACACTCACGGCGACGCTGACCAGACCTGAAGCTTATCCATCCCCCAGGTGCTGTCAAATGTTATAGATGAACATAAGCCAGGGGGAGAGGATATTTCCGCATCCCCAGGCTCAAGACAGGGGTGCAAGCCGTTGGCGACGTTGGCTTATGGAATGAATAATTTGTGGGCGGCCATGCCGCGGTGATTGCCTTCGCGGCTGGTGGGAACTGCGGAGGTTCTTGGAGACTCTGTGCGCGTTTGACGCACAGACCTGGCTACGATTCGCCAGCGCCGTCATGAAGTTTGGAAGCCGGCTGACAGGCGGTTAAAATTACGGGCTGCAGATAACGATAGTTAACGGATATTTCTGTGCATACTGAACCTGCAAATAGCGAAAAAGTGGCGGGATGGGTGCTTTACGATGGGGACTGCACGTTCTGCATAACCTGGGCCAAACGCAGTCAAAAGCTGCTGGCCAGCAGACAATTCGTCTTGTTGCCGCTGCAAACTCCCTGGGTGCGGACGCAGCTCGGTTTGTCTGAAGAGCAGTTGCTTACAGAAATGCGACTGCTGCAGCCCAACGGACAAGTGTTTGGTGGTGCCGATGCCTTGTTGGAAATTGCCCGGTATTTCTGGTGGAGCCGGCCACTGGCCTTTGTTGGCCATCTGTCCGCAGCTCACTTGTTATTGGGTAAGGTTTACCGCTGGGTAGCGCGGCACCGCCGGTGTGCCGCAGGTGCTTGTGGCACAAAAGTGCCCGCGGAGAGGTAAATCCGTAGTAACTGGCAGGCTGCCGGAACGGGTTGCCATGGCCTTGCCTGACGGGTGATGAAGTTCGGCGGATGGAGTATGGTTTCGGACGTTGTGTGTCGGCCGGTGATGATGCCGCATTGCGCTGAAATTTTATGACCGGGCAAGATACAATTTAAGCCGATAAAATCAGGGAAGAGCTTGCCAACAAAAGACCGGTGTTGGCCTGGGCTGTGGAGCAGGCAGCTAAAATGACGGAAATATCCTGCGGGTCGGTTATACTCATGGGAACGACGATGCCCGGATTTTTACACAATTACCTCCGCCGACTTACCGCTCATCAGTGGTGGGTGGTATTGTTGGAAATGCTGCTGATCGGGGTGGTGGTGTATTCGGTGCTGGAATTCCTGCGTGGCACCCGCGGAGCCAGGTTAATCAAGGGCGTGGGTTTATTTTTGTTGATCGCCTATACCATTATCCGGCTGGGTGGCGATAAGCTATTGCGGGTGGAATTTTTGTTCAGTCGGCTGCTGGTATTTACCAGCTTTGCCATTGTCGTGGTGTTTCAACCGGAATTGCGTCGAGCCCTGATCCGCCTGGGCGAAACGCGGTTGTTTCGGCCCAATGCCGGCTCGGCCCGCAAAACGGTGGATATGCTCTGCGAATCGGTGGAATATTGTGCGCGCAACCGCATCGGTGCTTTAATCGCGGTGGAACGGGATGTCGGCCTGGCGGGGCTTACGGAAAATGGTACCACGCTCAATGCCGATTTAAGCGCCGAACTGCTGGACACTATTTTCTGGCCGGGATCGTTGCTGCATGATATGGGGGTGGTGATCCGGGAAGGAAAAATTGTTGCCGCTGGGGTACAGTTTCCATTGGCGGAAGGCGGCGAACTCAGCCAGGAAATGGGTGCCCGCCATCGGGCCGGGTTGGGCCTGGCCCAGGAAACGGATGCGGTGGTGATTATCGTAAGTGAAGAAACGGGCACCATCAGCATTGCGGAGCGTGGGCAATTAACCCGTGGCCTGACCGGCGAAGAACTGCGGAACACGCTGGTAACACTGCTGCGTCGTCCGACCACGGTAGTCGCACACCGGTCTGCCGCGGCATAAAATAGGCAGCAGGTGCGGCATACCCTGGGGCTTAGCCGCCGTTTGCGGAAAAAATCGTTTTCAGTGTCCGCCGGAAGTGCAGGTATGGCCAGCAAACCGACAAAATTTACCGATCGCCTGAAGGTCTTGCCGCTCACGATACTCTTAACAGTATTGTTATGGCTGTACGCCGATGCCCACCTCACCGCCACCCAGCGCGATCTGCCCATTCACATTACCATTCTTGCCGGGGCCGGGGCCAATGGTAATCCGCAAACCGTGCTGCTGAAAAAACCTGCGGACAGCGCCTTTGTCGTGAACATCCAGGGCTCCGGTGAAGCCGTGGATCGCATCCGCCAGCAGTGCGATGGTCGCGGCCTTTTTACCCCACAGGATGTCAATAACCTTACCTATGTGCTCACGCGGTCGGATATACAACGAATTAACGCCGGAAAATCGCTTAACACCCAGCGCATCTTTAACTCTCTGGTCTATTTTACCAGGCACCGGGTGGTGGTTACGGCCGTAAGCCCGCGCCATATTCTGCTGAAGGTGGATCCTATAGTTACGATCAACCGTCCGGTGGAGTTTCGCGCCGTTGCCGGTGTGGCCGCAAGCATTGCCCCGGCCAATGTGCAGGTTATGCTGCCGCAGAGCCTGCTGGAAAACATAGGCGGGGCGGATCAAATTGAAGTGGTGGCCAAGCCCCTCACCAGCATTTCCGCCCTGCCGGTGGGATCACGCCAAACCATTCAGTCCCAGCTTAGCCTGGTATTCCCTGGCTCACCAGACCCGCGGGTTACAGTTACCCCCACCAATGCCATGGTTACTTTTACGGTACCCCATCAGCCCCGTGTAAAGTTGTTTATCGGCGTGGTGCCGGTATGGCTCAACGGACCACCCTGGCTGCTGAATCAATATCGAGTGACGGTGCGCAATGCCACGCTGCACATCACGGTAGCCGGTCCGCAGCGGCTTATCCGGAAACTTCGCAACAATGTCATCCGCGGCAATCTGGCACCGCCGGATAAACGCGTTATCGCCTTTCTGGATATTACGCCCCCCGTACAGCCGCATGCCCACTGGCAGCCCACCACCATTCGCTATTCCCTGCCGTCGGGAATTTCGCTTCTGGACGGTCCAACCACGGTAGCCACCAAAATTATTTTCCAGCCAGGTCCGGTCAACGCCACCCATGGGCTAACATCTCAGGCCAGCACCCAACCAGCAGTGCTGGTGCCATCACCTAGGCTGCAAACCATCCCGTCTGTTACCGTGCCCGGCGGCGTGAACACCCGGCCCAGCCATGGCCGTTGATCAAGAGCGTTTCACCGCGCAAGGGAAGCATACCGTGCCAAAGAAAAAACAATTTTCCGGACCAGGTAGCTTGTTTGATCTTGCCGGCGGGCCGGTGCCTGCCGCCAAATCCGCCGCCAGGAATCCCTTGGCGCGCTCTGCTCCGGCATCCGCTGATCCCGATCCGGTGCATAGCGTGAGCCAGGTGAATGCGTTTATTACCCAGGCGTTGGCCGATCGATTTTCCGAACCGTTACGTGTAGCGGGAGAAATTTCTAATTTTTCCGTCAGCCAGCGTGGCCACGCATATTTTACGCTCAAAGATGCCACTGCGCAGTTGCCGTGCGTTATCTGGCGGGATGCGTTGGCACGGGTTGGCACCGCCATCCGAGACGGCATGGCCGTGGTGGTACGGGGCAGCGTGCGGTTTTACGAACCGCATGGCCGAATCCAGCTTTATGTGGATGAAATATCTCCGCAGGGGGCCGGGACGCTGGAGCTTGCGTATCGGCAACTCTGCGAAAAACTTAAAGGCGAAGGTCTTTTTGATCAAAAACGCAAACGTCCGCTGCCCCGCCTGCCGCTGCGGGTGGTGGTGATCACCAGTCCCACCGGGGATGCCTTGCATGATGTGCTGACCACGGCCCATCGGCGCTTTCCAGGTTTGCAGATCATGGTTTATCCGGTGGCTGTGCAGGGGCCTTCTGCCGCCGGCCAAATAGCCAATGCCATCAGCCAGATCAACCGCCACAGCCTGGCCATCGGAGGGGTGGATCTGATTTTGCTGGTTCGCGGCGGCGGATCGCTGGAAGACCTCTGGGCCTTCAACGAAGAAATCGTTGCCCGGGCCATAGTCGCCGGCCACATTCCCATTGCCACCGGCATCGGTCATGAACCGGATACCACCATCGCCGACCTGGTGGCGGATTTGCGCGGCCCTACGCCCACAGGTGTAACCGAATTAACCGTACCCGATGTGCGCGCGCTGCTGCGAGAAGTTCAAACTCGGCAGGACCACCTTAATGGCTACGTGGCGGCCCGACTATCGGACCATAAAAATGCACTGCGGGCCATAGTCATGGATTTGACAGTTCAGGTCGGCCAACTGCTGCAAATACGCAACCGACGCCTGGAATTTGCCGCACGCCGCGTAGCCGCCATTGAACCGCGCCATGCCATCGCCCAGAACTGGCGGCGTTTGGAAACCGCCCAGCATCGCCTGGCGGATTATGCTTTGGCTGTTCGTACTCATGCCGTTGGTCGTCTGACCACGCTGCGCCAAACATTGGTGGGTATTGGGCTGCAGACGCTGGTTGCCGGCGGCAGTCTGCAACTATCCCATCTGGAAAAGTCTCTGGCGGCGGGTACGGCCAATCAGTTGCATCTGGCCGCCGGCCAGCTTGAGACGCTGCGACAGAGGCTTTTGGCCATCAGTCCCCAGGCGGTGCTGGAACGTGGCTTTTCCATCACCACCGATGCGGATGGCACCATTGTGCGCCGGGCAGAGCAGGTGCATAGCGGCCAGATCCTGCATAGCCGCGTGACCGAGGGAACGATCCTGAGTATCGTAAAGTAGCCGCCGCCGAATGGTTGGCCTGGGCGGTAAAATTGTTTTATGATAAAGACATGAACCATTCCTCAGCTATAACCCATGTGCGTATGCGCCGACTGCGGCGGACCGGGGCGCTGCGCGATCTGGTGGCGCAAAATCGTCTTTCTCCCGAACATTTTGTTGCTCCGTTGTTTGTACGCAGTGGACAGGATCTGCGCCGGCCCATTTTAAGCATGCCCGGACAGTTTCAGTTCTCGCCGGATGTGGCGGTGGAAGAAGTGAAGGAGCTGTCTTCCCGCGGGGTAAAGGCCGTTATTCTTTTCGGAGTTACCGATTCGGCACAAAAGAACGCCTGTGGAAGCCATGCCCATGATCCGGCCAACGCCGTGTGCACCACGTTGCGGCGTATTCGGGATGCCGGTATTGATGTAGTAGCCATGACCGACCTGTGCTACTGCGAATATACCGACCATGGCCATTGCGGCCCGCTGACTGGGCCGGTTCCGGGGTCAATGCCGGCAGGGGGAATAGCAACTGCAGACGGTGGACTCAAAGCGAAAAAGAACTCTGGCAAAAAAGCAGCCCTGGATAAGCTCCGGCCAGATCCGGATCTGACACGCCTTGCCGCACACGATGCCACGGCCACAGTCGACAACGACGCCACCGTTGCCCAGTTGGGTCAGCAGGCGGTGCTGCATGCCCAGGCCGGTGCGGATGTTATTGCTCCGTCGGGCATGATGGATCATGGCGTTCTTGCGGTGCGCAAAGCCCTGGATGAAGCGGGTTTCAGTGATCGCGGCATCTTGAGTTATGCCGTGAAATATGCCAGCGGCTATTACGGCCCGTTCCGCGACGCCGCCGAATCGCCGCCGCAGTTCGGAGATCGTCGCGGGTATCAGATGGATTTTCGTCGTGGTGCGGCGGAAGCCATCCGCGAAGCTCTTTTGGATGTTCAGGAAGGGGCGGACATGGTCATGGTCAAACCTGGAATGGCCTATCTGGACATTTTGCAGCAGGTTGCAGCCGCGGTAAGCGTACCGTGCGCTACGTATCAGGTTAGCGGGGAGTATGCCATGTTCAAGGCCGCCGCCGCCGCAGGCTTTATTAACGAACAGGCCCTGGTTCTGGAAACCATGTATGCGTTTCGGCGGGCCGGAGCGGCATTTGTACTGACCTACTATGCCGGACAGATAGCCGAATGGCTGGGCGGCTAAGCCGCCTGCTGGGCAGGGGCGATGGCTTATCGCCGGACTAAAAGACGATCGCGCAACTGCGTCATGTGTTCCAGCAGAAATTCAATGTGTCCATCACTGTGCGTGGCCATGAGGCTTAAACGCAGCCGGGCTGTGCCGGGCGCAACCGTGGGCGGACGAATGGCGGGCACAAAAATACCGCTTTGCCTTAAAAATTCGGATGCTTCCAGGGCCGATTCCGTGGAGCCGCATATCACCGGAATAATCGGTGAACGCGAATGGCCGCAATCATAGCCCATGGTTTGCAGATGGTTACGAACGTCGGTGGCCAGGGTCATCACCCGATGCCGCAACTGCGGTCGGCGCAGCATGATTTTTAGCGCAGCCAATGCCGCGGCACTGCACCCCGGCGGCAACGCCGTGGTATAAATGAAGCTACGGGCCTCATTGACCAGTGTGTCAATCACCGCCTGCGATCCGACCACAAACCCGCCAACAGATCCGAATGCCTTGGAAAGCGTGCCCACACTCACGGCAATATGGCCTTCTACGCCGGCAAGTTCGCCCACACCGCGGCCATGTTCTCCGAGCACTCCAGTCGCATGGGCTTCATCGGCTACCAGCAGTGCCCCGGCGGATTCAGCGACGGCGGACAACGCCGCCAGATCCGCTACATCTCCATCCATGGAAAAGACGCTGTCAGAAACGAGCAGGGTTCGGGCCGCACGGGCGGAGGGCGGTGAATCAGGTGGGGCCGGAGGTTGCCGGCCATGGCGAACGGCGGGAGAGATTTTCCGGGCCAGCAATTCTTTCGCGCGATCGATATTTTTATGGGGAAACGTGCGATGATGCGCTCCCGACCATCGGGCCGCATCCAGCAAGCTCGCGTGGTTGAGCTTGTCGGAAACGATACGGTCTGCCGGCCCGGCGAACGTGGTCAACACGGCCAGGTTGGCCATAAAGCCCGTGGGAAAAAGCAGTGCCGCTTCCGTCCGCTTGAATTCAGCCAGGGCTTGCTCCAACTGGTGGTGCAGATCCATGGAACCGGCCACCAGCCGCGAGGCTCCGGCCCCAGTGCCATACCGGCTGATGGCGGTACGGGCGGCATCAATGACTTCTGGATCATTGGCCAGCCCCAGGTAGTTGTTGGTGCAGAATTGCACGTACTGGTGGCCCTGAATTTCCACCGTTGGTCCCTGTGCCGATTGCACCGGCCGCAGGACCCGCTGCATGTGGTGCTGTCGGCGCAGTTCCGCGGCACGCTCTAAATCGGCCAGCCACACGCGGATGGTTTCCGATGCTGGTGATTCCAAAATACCCATATCAGCGCATTCCGTCTGGACTGGAAAGGAAGACCCTGCCGCTGATTGCAGTACCAGCCGGCGGCGCTGCTATGGCTAGGTCTGCGATGGGGCGGAATTGGTCGTCGCACTCTTGGTTGCCGGAACCGGCTGGGCCGGCACACTGCGTCCGTCCACCGTTGGCGCAGGCTTGGCCAACCGGACTTTCAGCAGGCGGCCCGCGCGAAAGCGAACTTTGCGCTTGTCCGGCACGGGCACGCGCGTAAGTGTGCGCGGGTTCCAGGCCAGACGGGCTGCTCGCGATCGGACTTCAAAAATGCCAAAGTCGCGAAACTCCAGTCGGTGGCCCTGGTCAAGATCATGCACAATTTCCGCCAGAAATTCCTGTACCACCTCTCGGACGGTGTTTTGTTTGAGATGGAGTTTGTCTGCAATTCGATCAACAAGATCTTTTTTTGTCACGGTCGCCATAAGCACCCTTTTCCCCCGGATTACTGCTGCGGGGCATCAAACAGATGAAGATATCAGTCTCTTCTACCCGGTACTTTTTAGTTTCAATCGGCACGTTTGGCCGAATATCCGGGCATGGCATTCGCCTGCATTTACCTGCAGAAATTCACCTTAACCCGGCCACGAGAAACTATTATCTAATTCGGTTGAAGGGGAGTCAAGGCCCCCGATTTCCCGGATTTCCGGACGTTCGCGGCCACGCATGTTTTTATGGTTTGACATCGCGCCTCATCTGCCGAGAATATTGCCCCGCACACTTTCCTGACCGCCCCTAAGGGTGCCCGGTTACACTCCAAACTGTCAGATAATGATACAGCAATTCAAGGCCGATACCGAGTGCCGCAAAAACCGCTAGAATTTTCACGCTCATCCATAGAGCGGCGATGGGCATTTGGCGCAATTCTGCCTTGCGCGCTGTCTGATAGACCACCGAAATAACCAAAACCAAAGGAATCAGCAGCCACATCCAGTAGTCGCTTATGTGGGCGATCCGCTGGTAAAGCGGATCCACCAGGGGTGTCCAGGCCGGCATCGGCAGGCGGGTATGCAGCCATCCAAGGTTCATGGACATCACTTCTCCCCGCCGGTGGTACCTGGAGTTTCAATGTGGCCTCTCTTGGGGCTGTGGTCTTCGCTGACATGTAAAAATAAATCAACCAGCACCAGCAAGTTCAACATGCCCGCCAGACCGCAATAGGCCGTGGCCACATCCTGAATCAACGGCGCAAAGCCCGGGGGGTGTTTAGCCTGGGGCGCGAAAGTATCATTTTTGACGGCATTGCCGACCAGCATCGGCCAGCCGGCCAGAAATTGCGAGTAATCCCACACCGGTTGCCGCGGGCGATTCAGCACCCGCACGCCGCCGAGCAACACGCCTCCCAAAAAAAGTAGATGAATGGCGAGAGCAAAAACCACAGCCCGGCCCCGCTGGCCAATGAGCCAGTGCCCCGCTCCGGGAAGCAGCCAGCCCAGGGCTATGGCTAAATAATCCCTGGCTCCAGAGCTTGCGCCGGAACCAACATGTGTCGAAGGATTCGACCCGGACAAAGATATCTCCTGAATAAAAGGACCACTTTCTCAGGCCGCCCCGGTGGTTGAAACATCAGGCCGCCGCAAACCTTGACTTATACCGGCCCAACGCCCGTTTGCCAACCCCGCAACTGACGGGACGGCAAGTTGGAATGTCGGCTAAGTTTATGGCCATCACTGTATATGGCCCGGGAGTTAGGGGCTGTCAGGAAATAAATTGTATGAATACGGCGCTGGCATTTTGGCGGCCGTCGAGGCACCAGCGACGCGCATACCCTGCCAATGGGTCTGTAAGGAGCGAACAACGACACCCGCGGCCAAAAGAACCCGCCGGAAAGTGTGAAGTTATTTCTGCGTGCGCCCTCTAAGTCAAAATATGCCCGCATGGCCATTGGTGCCCGCCGTGGAAAGCTGCCGACTGGTTATTTTAGCTTTGGGCCAAGGTGCTGCTGTGTTACAATGCCGTTGTTGGAAAAGTCATAATCGATGCCAGCCATGGTCCGCATGCGTAATGGCTTGATAATTATTCGAGACGTACAAAGCCTGCAGAAGACGGCACTTGCGGCACGCCGACAACTGGTGGGCCGCCGATCTTTTGCCGGCTTTACGCGTTTTGATTTGGTGGCGCTGACTGCCAGTGTGTTCGCCACCGCGCTGATTTTCTTAATATTATTACCTTCCATGGGACCGGGCGGTCTTGCAAACCGGGCCGTCTGCTCGGTCAACATACGCAGCCTTATTCAATCCATGATTATGTATGCCCAGGACAATAACAACCAGTTTCCGGCCGTGTCGGGCAATGCCACAACAATCAACACGTCCGGCAATCAGATGTTTCCGGCTGCCTCCGGCCCCACCGGCAACACTTATGCCAACAAGCCCGGCATCACCACTCTGGATACAGCGCCTACACCCCAGGCCGCCGCCACCTCAGCCTTCGGTGCCGCCACCGTGTACCACCGCTGGCACCCCGGCAAGCCCAAATCCTAATGTAGTGTCCCGTAAATGACTTGACATATAGATGCTGGCATGGTATGCTTTGTTCATGGCAAATTATGCATCATCGGCGCTTATATGTGATCGCAACCAGCGGATGCGGCTGAAGCATCTGGAATCC